>NZ_JBWDOG010000019.1:0-88221 GCF_056269115.1 Patulibacter ginsengiterrae | reverse complement strand
CACGCCCCGCCCACGCCACGCCACGCCCCGCCCACGCCCCGCCCACGCCCCGCCCACGCCCCGCCCACGCCCCGCCCACGGCCCGCCCGGCTCGATGTCCGGCAGAATCGAGCCCATGCCCGCCGGTGCCCACGTCCTCGTGCCCTACGCCGACCTTGCCGCGACGGCGGGGCCGGAGTGGCCGTTCGGCCTGCGGGTCGACGTCTGGGACGGGACCGGCGCGCCGCCGGCCGACCTCGACGACGTCCGCTTCTTCACGCTCCCGTACGGCAACCAGCAGGCCTACGGGCTGCTCGACCGACTGCCGGCGCTCGAGGTCGTGCAGAGCCTGCGGGCCGGCGTCGACGAGCTGCTGCCGCTGGTCGGCCCCGAGCTGGCGTTGGCCAACGGCCGCGGCCTCCACGACGCCTCGACCGCCGAGCAGGCGCTGCTGCTGATGCTCGCCGCCCAGCGCGAGCTGCCGCGTTGGGTCCGCCTGCAGGACGAGGGACGCTGGGCCCAGGACTTCGTCGGCTCGCTCGCCGACCGCCGGGTCCTGCTTGTCGGCTACGGCTCGATCGGGAAGGCGATCGAGCGGCGGCTGCTGGCCTGCGAGGCCGAGGTCACCCGCGTCGCCAGCCGCGCCCGGCCCGACGAGCAGGTCCACGGCATCGACGAGCTCGAGGCGCTGCTGCCGGCGGCCGAGATCGTGGTCCTGGTCCTGCCCGACAGCACGAGCACGCGGGGGATCCTCGACGCCAAGCGGCTGGCGCTGCTGCCCGAGGGCGCGCTGGTCGTCAACGTCGGGCGCGGGAGCGCGATCGTCACCGACGCGCTGGTCGCCGAGACCACCAGCGGGCGGCTGCGGGCGGGCCTCGACGTGGTCGATCCGGAGCCGCTGCCCGAGGGGCATCCGCTGTGGTCGGCGCCCGGTGTCCTGATCACGCCCCACGTCGGCGGCGGCTCGGCGAGCTTCCCTCCCCGGGCGCGGCGGCTGCTGGTCGAGCAGCTGCGGCGGTTCGCCGCCGACGAGCCGCTGCTGAACGTGGTCGAGCGGTAGCGACCCGCCCGCCGGGCGGCGCGCTCAGCCGTCGTCGCCCGGCCGGCGACGATCGCGCTTGACCTGACCGCGCTTGCCCTTCGACTCGAGGCGGCGCTTCTTGGCGCCCATCGTCGGCTTGGTCGGTCGCCGCGAGGCCTGGACGTGGAGCGCCTGGCGCAACCGCTCGGCGAGCCGGTCGAGCGCGAGCTGGCGGTTGCGCGACTGGCTGCGGGCGTCCTGGGCGACGGCGCGGACGACCGGGCCGCAGCGCTCGATCACGCGTGCGCGCTGGTCTGCCGAGAGCCCGCCGCAGGTCCGTACGTCGACGCTGACCTCGATCCGCGACGAGGTCATGTTGGCGTGCTGACCGCCCGGTCCCGAGGACCGGCTGGCCCGTACGACGACGTCGCCGAGCGGGAGCAGCGTGCGTCCGTTGATGCGCAGACCGTCGTCCATCCGGTCTCGGAGGCTACGCCGTGGCACGATAGGACGACGATGAGTGATCTTGAGCGCCGCCGTTCCCGCACGCCCCGCAAGCAGCGCGAGGCCCGTGCCTACCGTCTCGTCCTCGCCACCGGAGGCTTCTCGCTGATCGGGGCGATCGGCCTCGTGCTGGCCGTCGTCGGCGTGACGGGCTTCTTCGGATGGCCGCTGCTGGCCATTCTGCTGGCCGTCGGCTCCGGCTTCTGGCTGAAGTCGACGCTGGGCTCGTAGGGCCACGGTCGGCGGGCGCGCCGCGCGCGCCCGCCAGCCGCCTGCCGACGAAGAGTGACAACGGGCATTTCCTGATTGCTAGCCTGTGCCCGACGACGGCGAACGACGGGTGAGCACGGTGCACGGCACGACAGAGGCGACCGGGGCGGAGGCCACGACCGGCGACGAGGGCTACTTCCCGCGCGGACGCTCGATGCTGCGGCGGGTCCAGGGCGAGCGGGCGGTCGGTCTGCTCTACGGCCAGCGGTCGCTGCTGATCGGGGCGATCAAGCCGCTCAACTACGTCGGCACCTCCGAGCACACCGCCGGCAAGCAGGCGCCCTTCCGGCGGCTGGTGCGGACGGCGCTGGCGTTCGAGACGATCTTCTTCGGGACCCGGGCGGAGGCCGATGAGATCCTCGGCTACGTCCGGCGGATGCACGACCGCGTCCACGGGGCGTTGCCCGAGGACGCCGGCCCGATGCCGGCGGGCACGCCCTACTCGGCCTACGACGGGCGGCTGATGCTGTGGACCGTCGCCGTGATGATGGACTCGGCCGAGACCCTGCACGACCTGCTCGTGCGGCGGTTGAGCGACGACGAGCGGGAGGCGCTCTGGCAGGACTACCGGCGCTTCGCGCTGCTGTTCGGCACGCCCGAGGCCAGCCTGCCGGCCGACTACGCCGCGTTCCGCGCCTACTACGTGGCCGAGCTCGTCGCCGACGACGTCTTCCTGACCCCCGAGGCGCACCACGTCGGGCGCTTCTCGGCCTTCTCGATCCCGTCCCGGACGCTCGCCTGGCCGGCGATGGAGGTCCACGACATGCTGATCCTCGGCAGCCTTCCGCCGGAGGTCCGGCGGCTCTACGGGCTCCGCTGGACGCCCCCGCAGGAGCTGCTGTTCCGCGGGACCGCGCGGGCCCTGCGGAGCGGCCGGCCGCTGGCCCCCGGGCGGGTCGCACGCGGGCCGAACACGGCGGTCTTCCGCTCGGTCGAGGCGACCGAGCGCCACCGGCTGCGCCACGGCAAGCGCACGCCGTCGGTCACCGGCTAGCGGGTGGGGCGGCCACAGCGGCCGCCCGACCCGCCGAGCGCGGAGCTACCGGATCCGGACCGCGGTGCCCATCGGGACGCGGTCGTAGAGGTCGATGACGTCCTTGGGGTGCATCCGCAGGCAGCCGTGCGAGGCGCGGGTGCCGATCGACCAGGCCTCGGACGTGCCGTGGATGCCGATCCCGTCCCGCAGGCCGAGCCAGCGGGCCTTCAGCGGGTTGTTCGGGGCGCCACCGGGGATGACCTGGCCCTGGAGCGATCCGGCCCAGGCCGAGTTCGGCACGTGCCAGGCGGGGTTGACCTGCTTCGAGGTCACCGAGTACATGCCGGCGGGGGTGCTGTGGCCCTCGGAGCCGACCGCGATCTTGTAGGTCTTCGACAGCTTCAGCCGCTTGAACAGGCGCAGGCGGAAGCTCGGCCGGTCAACGGTGATCAGCGTTCCGTAGCGGCTGCGCAGGCCGTTGATCGTCACCGACGGCTTGACCCGCACCACCGGCTGGGCGAGGTTGCTGCGCGGGGCGGTCGGGTCGTCGAGCGCGGTGGTGACGAGCTTCTGGAGCGAGCCGCGGTCGACCTTCCAGCCCTCGCGCGAGCCGCGGATCCGCTGCTTGCTGATGCCGAGCTTGACCGAGGCGTCGCGGGCCTTCTTCTGCATCTTGGCGATCGAGTCGAGCCACGAGCCGAGCTGCTTCTCGTCCCAGCTGATCGCGAGCGGGACCGCGGTGTTGGCGGGGGCCTTGGTCGCCCGGATCACGAGCTTCTCGACGTCGAGTCGGTAGTCGATCTTGGCCATCGCCAGCTTGTGGCGGCGGCCGGCGATCCGCACGACGACGTCGCCGTCGTTCGGCCGGTGGCCGGAGAGCGCGCCGGTCAGGATCGTGGTGGCCGACTCGCGGGTCTGGCCGGAGAGGTCGATGTCGCCGACCTTGACGCCGGCGGCGATCACCGGGGCGGCCGGCGGGGTCGGAGCGGGCGCGGCCGGCGGCGTCTGGGCGGAGGCGGCCGGGGCGACGGTGAGCGCCGCGACGGCGCAGAGGAGCGTGGCGCGCAGCGACAGGGCGCGGCGACGGGGGGACGACGGCATTCCCACAATGTAGGCCGGAATCGCCCGCGCCGAGCCACTTGCACGGCGTCGTGCGTGGCGCAGAATCCGTTTCAGGACGGCGCTGGCTGTGGCGGAGACCGCGCGGCCGGGCCGTCGTTCGGGGCCGATCAGGCGGCCAGCGACGTGACTCGGTGGTGGTGGCGCGGGCGGGTCCCGAGGCCGTCGCGGACCGCGCTGGCGAAGCCGGTCACGAGGTCGGTGGTCAGCTCCGGGGCCTCGAGCTGGGGGCAGTGGCCGATCCCGCGGAGCAGCTCGTAGCGGGTCTCCGGGAGGGCCTCGAGCAGGCGGCGGGACCCGCGCGGGCCGACCATCCGGTCCTTGTCGCCCCAGATCAGCAGGACCGGGCAGTCGACCTGGTCGTGGTGGAACGGCTCGGTCAGCTCGGGCAGCAGCCGTCGGCCGGTGTTGAGCAGCCGGCGGGCGTCGCGCGGGCTCGCGTAGTGCTGGGTGTACCGGGCCAGGACCTCGCGAGTGGCCAGCGACGGGTTGCCGTAGGCGAGCTGGCGGTAGGCCTGTGCGATCAGCCCCCGCAGCAGCGCGCGGGGGATCGGGACGCGGTCGTTGATCGCGTAGCGGACCAGCGGCTGCTGGTTGATCAGCTGGAACCAGCCGGGGTGGTCGAAGCCCGCGGGGTCGATCGGGACCACCGCGGCCGGCGACGGGCGCAGCTCGGCGACCAGCAGGGCGAGCGCCCCGCCCATCGAGTTGCCGACGACGATCGGCGGCTCGTCGCCCCACAGCAGCTCACGGGCCGCGGCGACCACGCGCAGGTACTGGGCGTACATGGCCTCGTCCGGGAGCAGCCGGTCGGCGGCTCCGAATCCGGGCAGGTCGATCGCGGCCGCGCGGTGTCCGCGGCGCTCCAGCAGCTCGAGCATCGGACGCCAGGTGTCGGCCGAGTCGGAGTACCCGTGAAGCAGCAGCAGTGGCAGTCCGCCGGCGCCGCGCGGAGCGTCGGCGTTGGTCTCCAGCAGGCGGGTACGGAACCCGGCGAGCTCGATCGTGCGCTCGGCGATCGGCGGCTGCGGCGTGGCAGCGGGAGCGGAGCGCAACGGGGGTCGGGGGTGAGGCGGGTGTGCTCCCATTCAAGGACGCTACCACCGTCTCCGGCGGGGCAGAGAAATGCCTCGTGTGCAGGGAGAACCCCTGGACGTTCGGCGGGCCTCCGGTTCGGGGCTTGCCGTCCGCCGGGCGCCGTACCTTGCCGGTATGGAACTGCGCGAGCTCGACCACGGCGCGCCCGTGGACCTGGTGCTCCTGGTCCGCGGCGTCGAGCGTCGTTCACGTCGTGGGAGCAGCGACTTCCTGCGGCTCGAGCTCGCCGACCGCAGCCAGAGCGTGACCGCGATGGTCTGGGACGACGCCGAGACGGTCGCGGGCTTCGCCGTCCGCGGCGCGGCGGTCCGGATCAGCGGACGGTTCGAGGTCCACGACCGCTTCGGCCGCCAGATCGCGATCAAGGCGATCGAGCCGGTGCCGCTCGACCAGGTCGACCTGACCGCGCTGGTCGAGGGACCGTCGGTGCCGGTCGCCGACCTCGAGCAGCGCTTCGCCGCGCTCGTCGACCGGATCGAGGACGTTTGGGCGCGGGAGCTGCTCGACCAGATCTTCGCCCGCGACGGCGTCTTCTGGGGTCGCTTCCGGCTCGCCCCGGCGGCCAAGCACTTCCACGAGGCCTATCCGCACGGCCTGCTCGACCACACCGTCCGCGTCGCCGAGGGCGTCGAGGCGCTGGCGCCGCTGTTCGGTGGGGTCGACCGCGACGTCGCGGTGACCGGGGCGCTGCTGCACGACATCGGCAAGGCCCAGACCTACACGACCGACCCGGTCGCGCCCGACCTGACCGACATCGGCCGGCTCGAGGGCCACATCGTGATCGGCTACGAGATCGTCCAGCGGGTGCTCGCCCGGATCGACGGCTTCCCGGACGAGACAGCCCGGGCGCTCCGGCACATCGTGCTCAGCCACCACGGCAAGCAGGAGTACGGCAGCCCGGTCGTCCCGCAGACGCGCGAGGCGGTGCTGGTGCACCAGATCGACGACCTCGCGGCCCGGATGGGCAGCTTCGACCGCCTCGAGCGCGGCCTTCCGGTCGGGGAGCAGTGGAGCGGCTTCGACCGCGCCATCGGGGGGCCGGCCTACTTCGGCCCGACCCGCGGCGGTGACGCGCACGCCGAGGCACGGCCCGCGGGCGCCGACCTGCACGGGCGCGGGGCGGCCGCGGTCACGCTTCCCGGGGCAGGGCCGAGTGCCGCCCGGACCGGCCCCCGGACGCTGCTGGACACGCCGTCGTCCGCGGCCGGCCAGCACGCGGCCTGAGCGCGCGGAGGCCGACCCCGACGGGCGCGGAGCCCGTTCGGCCCGTATGGTCCTCGCTAGATGGCGAAGGACACCGAGAAGCTGATCAGGCAGCTCTCGCTCATCTCGTACCTCATGGCGGAGCGGCGGCCGGTCACGGCCCTCGAGATCCGGCGTGACGTCGAGGGTTACAGCGGGATGAACGAGGACGCCTTCGCGCGTCGCTTCTACGCCGATCGGGCGGAGCTCGACGCGCTCGGAATCCAGCTGACGATCGAGCGGCCGGGCGACGGCAGCGCGGAGCAGGAGCACTACTCGCTGCGGAGCGAGAACTTCCACCTGCCGCCGATCGCCTTCTCCGACGACGAGCTGGCCAGCCTCCAGTTGGCCTTGAGCCTGCTCGACGGCGAGTTCGCCTACGCCGAGCCGCTGCGGCTGGCGCTCCAGCAGCTCTCGTGGGGGCGTCCGAGCCCGCTCGAGGAGCCGGCCGCGCGGATGGTCGGCCTCGGGATCACCGCCCAGGTCAACGGCCGCGATCCGTCGCAGCGGCTGGCCAAGGTCGAGTCGGCGATCTTCCGCAACAAGACGATCACCTTCGAGTACCACTCGCTCCACCGCGACGTGACCGAGCCGCGCAAGGTCGATCCGTACCACCTGCTCTTCCGCGGCGGCCAGTTCTACCTGCTCGGGCGGGACCACGATCGCGACAGCCTGCGGGTCTTCCGGCTCTCGCGGATCCGCGACAAGGTCGCCTACGCGACCAAGGCCGAGCACGACTTCCGTCGCCCCGAGGACTTCGATCCGCGGCCGTACGGGGACCGCGCCGACTGGCAGATGGCCGAGCCGGTCGGGACCGCCCGGATCCGGATCTCGGAGCGGATCGTCTGGCAGGTGCGGCGGTCGCACGGGCGTCAGGGGACGTTCGAGCCGGCGGTCGAGGGCGATGCCTCCGGGGACGCGGTCTTCGTCACCGAGTACGGGGTCACCCGCGCCCTGCTCGGCTGGGTGATGCGGATCGGCGAGCACGCCGAGATCCTCGAGCCGGCCGAGCTGCGCGACGAGTACCGCCGCCGGATCGAGCTGGTCCACGAGCGCCACAGCGGCCCGTTCGCCGTCTCCGCCGGACGGCCGTACGTGCCCGAGGAGGAGCCGGAGGCGGGTGTCGCGCCGACCCGTGACGGGATCATCCGGCCCGAGCGGTTCGCCCGGCTGGTCACGCTCGCCTCGATCCTGATCCACGCCGGCCGCGAGAAGGATCGGCTGGAGCTGCAGGAGCTGATCGGGCGACTGAACGTCAGCGAGGCCGAGCTGCGGGACGACATCAACGTCCTCAACGTCGTCAACTTCGGCGGCGGCTCGTACGTGCTCTACGCCGAGATCGCGCCCGACGGCTACGTCGACGTCGATCCCGAGCCCTACAGCGACCACTTCGCGCGGCCCGCCCGGCTGCTGCCGGTCGAAGCCAAGGCGCTGGTCGCGGCGATCGACCTGATCGGCGACCACTTCCCCGACGGGACGCTCGGCGCGGTCCGGGCGAAGGTCGTCGCCGCGCTCGGCGAGGATCCGCTCGAGCACGGGCTCCAGGTCGCCCACGGCGGCAGCGACGACGGCGATCTCTCACGGCTGATCTCGCGGGCGGCGCACGACCGTCAGCTGATCGAGCTGGACTACTACAAGCCCAACGAGGACGAGTTCACGCGGCGGACGGTCGAGCCGTACGCGCTGATCAACGGCCGCGAGGGCTGGTACGTCGCGGCCTTCGACCCCAACCGCAACGACGTCCGGCACTTCCGGCTCGACCGGATCCGTGAGGCGACCGTGCTGGAGGAGACCTTCGAGCGCCGGCCCGAGGTCGATCCCGCCGCCGAGGTCGCCGGGTGGCCCCGCACGGGCGAGCTGCCCGCCAGCCGCAGCGCGCGGGTCTGGGTCAGCCCCGAGCGCGCCCGCTGGGAGCGCGAGCGGCGGGTCATCGCCGAGGAGTTGGAGGACGGCGCGCTCGTCGCCGAGATCGCCTTCGCCGGCGTCGACTGGCTGGTCCGCGAGGTCCTGACCGAGATCGGCGACCTGGTCGTGCTCGAGCCCGAGGACGCGCGCGACGCGGTCCGGGCGACCGCCGCGGGCCTGCTCGGCCGCTGAGTCGGGACCTGCGGCTCAGCCCGGGATCCGGAGGCCGTCGATCAGGGCCCGGAGGGTCGTGAGCATCTCCGCTCGGGCGGCGTCGCGGTCGTCGGCGTCGACGACGTAGAGGGCGGCCTCGTCGAGTGCCCCGAGCAGCAGGTGCGCGAGTGCCCGCGGCGGGGCCGGGCGGAGGGCGCCGGCTTCGATCCCGGCGGTGATCGCCGCCTCGACCAGGCCGAGTCCGTGGCGCAGGCCGATCTCGCGCCAGCGCGACCAGCCGAGCACCGGGAGCGCGTCGACGAGCAGGATCTGGTGGACGGCGGGGTCGGCGACCGCCTGCAGGAACGCCTCGGCACCGGCCTCGAGCGCGGCGACGGGATCGCTGCCGACGTTGGCCAGCGCACCGGCGGCGATCCGCTGGCTGACCTCGGCGTCGAGCTCCTCGACCACGCCCGCCAGCAGCTCGGCCTTGTCCGCGAACTGGTGGTAGAGCGCGCCGCGGGTGACGCCGGCCACGCGGACGATCTCCTCGGTCCCGACGTCGGCGTAGCCGCGCTCCGCGAAGAGCGTGCGGGCGGCGTCGAGCAGGCGCCGGCGGGTGGCCGCCGAGCGTTGGGTGTGGCGCGAATCGCTAGACATGCATACTGCCTGTATGTAATTCTCCGTACCGCCTGTACGTATCGAACGGACGGAGACCCATCATGCCCCACGCCCCCACCCATACGGAGGCCGCGTCGGCGCCGGCATCGACCTGGAGGACGCGTCGCACGGCGCGGCGCCGGGCACAGCGCGCGGCGCCCACGCCGTTGACGGTCCCCGCCCTCGAGACCAGCGACCGCGACGTCGCCCTCCCCCAGGGGACGATCCGGGTGCGCGAGGTCGGCTCCGGCCCGACCCTGCTCTTCGTGCACGGCCTGCTCGTCGACGGGCGGGTCTGGAACGGGGTCGCCGCGCAGCTCGCCGACCGCTTCCACTGCGTCATGCCCGACCTCCCGCTCGGCTCGCACCGGACGCCGATGGCGCCCTCCAGCGACCGCTCACCGGAGGGGATCGCCCGTCTGCTGAGTGGGCTGGTGGACGCGCTCGGGCTCGCGGACGTGACCGTGGTCGCCAACGACTCGGGCGGCGCGATCACCCAGCTGTGGATGGACCAGGGCGCGCCCGGGGTCGCCCGCGTGGTGCTGACGCCGTGCGACTGCTTCGAGCACTTCCTGCCCCCGGGGTTCTCCGTCTACCAGTGGCTGGCCCACGTACCCGGGGCGATGCCGGCGATCCTCCAGACCACCCGGCTGCGGGTCGTCCGGCAGTTGCCGACCGTCTACGGCGGGCTCACCCACCGGGCGATCGACGACGCGCTGCTGCGCTCGTGGCTGGCTCCGGCGATGGCCGACGCCGGCATCCGCCGCGACACCGTGGCCTTCCTGCGGGGGATCTCGTCCGCCCGCCTGACCGCCGCGGAGCAGCGGTTGGGCGGGTTCGACCGGCCGGTGCTGCTGGCCTGGGCGCCGGAGCAGGCCTGGTTCCCGATCGAGGACGCCCGTCGACTGCAGGCGATCCTGCCCGACGCGCGGCTGCTCGAGATCGCCGGTTCGGGGGCGTTCGCCGGCCTCGAGCAGCCCCGGGCGGTGGCCGACGCGATCGCCGCGTTCGCGGCTGCGGCCTGAGGCGGGGGCGACTCGCGGCGGGCGCAGCCCGTGCCCGTCGCGGGAGGCGTGCGTCGACTGCGTCGCCCGCCCGCCGGGCGCGACGGTAGCGTCCGCGACATGAGCCGGCGCGACCAGATCACGATGAGCGAGGACGAGCTGCTGGCCTTCCTCGACGAGGAGCGGACCGTCGTCTGCGCGACCCTCGGACCACGCGGCTGGCCGCACCTGATGCCGCTCTGGTTCGTCGTCCGCGACGGCCGGATCTGGGCCTGGACCTTCGCCAAGTCGCAGAAGACGGTCAACCTCGAGCGCGACCCGCGGGCAACGCTCCAGGTCGAGGCGGGCGAGACCTACGACCAGCTGCGCGGGGTGATGCTCGAGTGCGACGTCGTCCTCCACCGCGACCTCGAGACCGTCTCCGCCTTGGGCGAGCAGATCCTCCGTCGCTACACCCCGGGCCTGCCGGACGATCCCGCGGCGCCGCTGCCGGCGGGGGCGACGGCGATGATCGAGGCCCAGGCGGCGAAGCGGGTCGGCTTCGAGTTCGTCGAGCGGCGGCGCTCGACCTGGGACCACCGCAAGCTCGCGGCGGGCGTCTACTAGGCCGGGCGTCTGGGGCCGTGGGGCGAGCCGTCACCGGCGCGGGGTCGCGGCCCCCGAGGAGACGACGTCCTGGGCCGGCGAGCGACGTGGGGCGAGCTGCGGGAGGCCAGCGCGACGAACAGGATCCAGACCGCCGCGCTGCGGTTGGTGCTCGGGCGGATCGAGCCGAGGACCGGGGCCACGGCTGATCGGCGGCCGCGCCGGTAGCCTCCCGTCGCGATGTCACACCTCAAAGGTTTGATCCTGTCGGGTGGCCGGGGGACGCGGTTGCGCCCGATCACGCACACGTCGGCCAAGCAGCTGGTGCCGGTCGCCAACCAGCCGGTCCTCTTCTACGGGATCCGATCGATGGTCGCCGCGGGGATCACGGAGATCGGGATCATCCTCAACCCGGAGACGGGCGGGGAGATCCGTGAGGTGGCCGGCGACGGCTCGCAGTTCGGTGCTCAGATCACCTACATCGACCAGCTGTCGCCGGACGGGCTCGCCCACGCGGTCCTGACCGCCGAGCCGTTCCTCGGCGACAGCTCGTTCGTGATGTACCTGGGCGACAACCTGCTCCAGGGCGGGATCGCCGATCTCGTCGAGCAGTTCAACCAGCACCAGCCCGACACGATGATCCTGCTCCAGCCGGTCGAGGACGCACGCCAGTACGGCGTCGCCGAGTTGGAGAACGGGCGAGTCACGCGGCTGGTCGAGAAGCCCGCCGAGCCGAAGAGCAACCTGGCGCTGGTCGGGGTCTACCTCTTCACCCGCAAGATCCTCGACGCGGCCAAGGCGATCAAGCCGTCGCCCCGCGGCGAGCTGGAGATCACCGACGCGATCCAGTGGCTGGTCGACCGCGGGGATCGGGTCGAGCCGCACGTCGTCCACGGCTGGTGGAAGGACACCGGCAAGCTGGCCGACATGCTCGAGGCGAACCGGCTGATCCTCGAGACGATCGAGCGGCGGGTCGACGGCGACGTCGACGACGAGAGCCAGGTCGAGGGACGGGTGATCATCGAGGCCGGCGCACGGATCGAGCGGTCGGTCGTGCGCGGTCCGGTCGTGATCGGGGCCGGTGCGGTGATCAGCGACTCCTACGTCGGGCCCTACAGCGCGATCGCCGCCGACGCCGTGGTCGAGCGGTCCGAGGTCGAGCACTCGATCCTGCTGGAGCGCGCGCAGCTGATCGGGCTCGAGGGCCGGATCGAGTCGTCGCTGCTCGGTCGCGACGTGATCGTCCGGCGGGGCCAGCGGACGCCGCGGGCCTACCGCTTCATGGTCGGCGACAACTCCGAGATCGAGATCCTCTAGCCCGACCGCCGAGGCGCCACCTGCCGGACCTGGCAGGTGGCTACTGTCTTGGCAATGGGCTTCTCGCAGCAGCGCAGCGTTCAGCGGCTCGGGCCGAACATGGTGCTCCGGCCGAACAAGAACGCCCTCGACCGTGACGACACCGCCGGGCCGACGGCCGGCAAGGAGCAGCGGCGGCTGGTCGTGGTCGGCGCCAGCGGGATGCTCGGCCACCGCGTCGCGGACGTCGCCCGCGTCCACGGCTGGGACGTCGTCGCGGCGCCTCGGGCCGCGTTCGACCTGACCGACCTCGAGAGCACGACGGTCTACCTCGAGCGGGTCTCGCCCGCGGTGGTGATCAACTGCGCGGCCTGGACCGACGTCGACGGCGCCGAGGAGCACGAGGACGAGGCGCTGCGCGTGAACGGCGAGGGGGCCGGCAACCTCGCCAAGGCGACCGCGGCGCTCGGCGTCCGGATCGTCCACGTCTCGACCGACTACGTCTTCGCCGGGGACGCGACCGAGCCCTACACCGAGGACGCACCGACCGCGCCCCAGGGGGCGTACGGGCGGACCAAGCTCGTCGGCGAGCAGCTGGTCGCCGAGCACAACCCGGACCATCTGATCTGCCGGACGGCCTGGCTGTTCGGCGAGGGCGGCGGCAACTTCGTCGACACGATGGTCAAGCTCTCCGCCGACCGCGACGAGGTCAACGTCGTCGACGACCAGGTCGGCTCGCCGACCTGGACCGGCCACCTCGCGCCGGCACTGGTCCGGGCCGCCGGCTCCGACGCCCGCGGGATCGCCCACACGGCCGGGGCCGGCCAGGTCAGCTGGTGCGGCCTGGCGGAGGAGGTCTTCCGCCTGACCGGATCGGGGACCCGGGCGGTGCCGGTCACCAGCGACGCGTTCCCGCGTCCGGCGCAGCGGCCGGCCTGGAGCGTCCTGGCCAACACCCGCGACGACGTCCCCTCGCTGCCGGACTGGCGCGAGGGCGTCCGCCTGCACCTCGGCGAGGCGAACGTGGCCCGGGCCTGAGCCCGGGGCCTGCCCCCGGGCCGCCGGGCTGGCGGGGACGCGCACGTACCGTCATCGCGTAGCCTTGGCGGCGTGAAGCTTCTCGTCTGTGGTGGTGCCGGATTCATCGGCTCGGCGTTCGTGCACCAGCGCGTCGCCGCCGGTGACGACGTTCGCGTGCTCGACGCCCTGACCTACGCCGGGCGGCGCGAGAACGTCGACGGCCTCGACGTCGAGCTGCTGGTCGGCCGGATCGAGGACCCCGGCTCCGTCGAGCAGGCCGCGGCGGGGGTCGACGCGATCGTCAACTTCGCGGCCGAGACCCACGTCGACCGCTCGATCCTCGACGCGCAGGCGTTCGTGCGGACCAACGCGCTGGGGACCTACACGCTGATCGAGGAGGCGCGCCGGCGCGACGTTCGCTACGTCCAGGTCTCGACCGACGAGGTCTACGGCTCGATCGACGAGGGCGCGTTCACGGAGACCCATCCGCTCGAGCCGTCGTCGCCGTACTCGGCCTCGAAGGCCGGGGCCGACCTGATGGTGCTCGCCGCCCATCACACCTACGGGCAGGATGTCGTGATCGCCCGTGGATCCAACTGCTACGGGCCGCGCCAGTTCCCGGAGAAGCTGATCCCGGTGATGGTCCTCAACGCGATCCACGCTGGCCCGCTGCCGATCTACGGCGATGGCCAGCAGGTCCGGACCTGGCTCCACGTCGACGACTTCGCCTCCGGCATCCACGCCGCGCTCGCGCACGGCGTCTCCGGCGAGGCCTACAACGTCGGCGGGGCGAAGGAGAAGGTCAACCTCGACGTCGTCCAGCGGATCATCGCCCTGACCGGCGCCTCGGCCGAGCAGATCAAGCACGTCGAGGATCGCCTCGGCCACGACTTCCGCTACGCGCTCGACTCGGCCAAGCTCGAGCAGCTGGCCGGCTGGGCGCCGCGGGTCGACTTCGACGAGGGCGGCCTGGAGTCGACGGTCCACTGGTACCGGGATCACCCGCACTGGTGGAAGCCGCTCGTCGAGACCGCCGAGTACAAGACCTACTACCGGCGGATCTACGACCGCGACCCGGACTTCGCCAGCTGAGGTCGCGGGTGGGCGAGCCGGGGTTCCCGGCTCGCCGCGTGAGCGGCTCTAGCCCTGCTCTTCGCGGGGCTGGCCGGCCTTGGTGCCGGCGAACTTCCAGGTGTTGCCCTCGCGCACGAGGGTCAGCGTGTCGAACCGCTCCTGCTTGTCGTTGGTCCGGTTGGTCGCCTTGATCCGGACCTGGACCGTCGCCGTGTCGCCGGCGATGTCGACCTTGCGGACGTCCAGCCGTCGGGGGTCGCTGTCCTTGAGCGCGAGCCGGGCGTTCTTCTCGCAGCCGCCGTTGCGGCTGAGCTCGGTGACGAGCTGCTTCGACAGCAGCGTGCGGCAGACGGTGCGGGCACCGTTGTCGTCCCGCATCTCGTCGGTGTAGGCGTCGTTGAGGGCGCGGACCGTGTTGGCCACGCGGCCCTGCTCCCCGGTGAACTCCTTGTCCTTGGCGGTGCTCGGCCCGGCGCAGCCGGTCGCGCCGACGGCGATCAGCGTGGAGGTGGCGGCGAGCAGGGCCAGGCGGTGGCGACGGACGATCACAGGCTCGAACGGTAGCGTAGGGCCGGTGACTGCGGCCCTTGCCGAGCACCAGAGACGGGTCGTCGCGTGCCGGGCGTGCCCGCGGCTCGTCGCCTGGCGGGAAGAGGTCGCGCAGGTCAAGCGCGCGTCCTTCCGCGACGACGTCTACTGGGGGCGGCCGGTCCCGAGCTTCGGCGATCCGGCGGGGCGGGTCCTGCTCGTCGGTCTGGCTCCCGCCGCCCACGGCGCGAACCGGACGGGCCGGATCTTCACCGGCGACCGCTCGGGCGACTTCCTCGTCGCGGCGCTCTACCGGACCGGCTTCGCCAACCAGCCGACGTCGGTCAGCATCGCCGACGGCCTCGAGCTGCGCGACTGCTGGATCACCGCGATCGTCCGCTGCGCCCCGCCGGCGAACAAGCCGACGCCGGCCGAGCGTGACGCCTGCCTGCCGTGGACGGTCGCCGAGCTGGACCTGGTCCCGAACATCCGGGTGCTGGTCTGCCTCGGCCAGTTCGGCTGGGATGGGGCCCTGCGGCTGCTCGCCGCCCGCGGGACGCCGACCCCGCGGCCGCGACCCCGGTTCACCCACGGCGCCGAGGCGGTGGTGGGAGAGATGGTCCTGCTCGGCTGCTTCCACCCGAGCCAGCAGAACACCTTCACCGGCCGGCTGACCCCGCCGATGATCGACGACGTGCTGTCGCGGGCGCGGGAGCTGGCCGACGGGGCGCCGGTACGCGGCTGAGGCCCACCGGCGGTCCGGCGGGTCGCGGGCGGCGTCGGCGGTCAGGCGCCCGGCGGTGGCGGGTGCCCCGGCCGCTGGATCAGCTCAGTCGCCGCCGGTGATCCGGACGACGAGGTCGGCCCAGCCGTCGCCGAGCCGCTCGTAGGACATCCCGAGCGTCTGGACCTGGTGCAGGACGAGGCTGGGGTCGAGCGCGCCGAGCAGCGTGTCGACCAGCAGCGGGATGTCGCCGTCGACGCCGGCGTCGCGCAGCAGGGCGGCGACGTGGGCGGCGTGGACCCCGCGGGTCGGGTGGCTGAAGCGCTGGCTGGGACAGCTGTCGGCGGCCCGCAGGATCTCGCCGTGGATCGCGAGCATGTCGAGCATCGCGCGGCCGAAGGCGACCAGCCGCTCGGTCGGCGGCGCGTCGGGGCCGAGCGGGGCGGGGCCGCGCAGGAAGGCGTCCTGCATCTCGGTGCTGCTGTGGTCGAGCAGCGCGCGCATCAGCCCCGAGCGATCGCCGAAGCGCCGGAAGACGGTGCCCTTGCCGACCTCGGCCGCGGCTGCGACGGCCTCCATCGTGACCCGGTCGGCACCCTGCTCGGCGACCAGGCGCTGCGCGGCGTCGAGCAGCCTGCGCCGGTTGCGGGCGGCGTCGGCGCGCTCGTGCGGGACCCCGTCGGCCATCGGCAGCGACTGGGTCGGCAGCGACGTCAGCGGGGTGGTCGGCGGGGAGGCCACCCCAGAAGCATAGCCGTTCCTGGTGAAGTGGACCACGGTCCGGTTGTCTGCTACAACTCTAGAGAGCGGACCACGGTCCATTTAACCCGAATCCGCTCGCCCGTACCCCGTACCGCCCTTCAGGAGATCCTCCAATGTCCACTGTCCGCATCCTCGCCCTCGTCGGCAGCCTCCGCGCCGGCTCGCACAACCGCCAGCTCGCCGAGACCGCGATCAAGCAGGCCCCCGAGAACGTCGAGATCACGCTCTACGAGGGCCTCGGCGAGATCCCGTTCTACAACGAGGACATCGACAACGAGACCGACGTCCCCGCCGCCGCGACCGCCCTGCGCGAGGCCGGCAAGGCCGCCGACGCGTTCCTCTTCTTCTCCCCCGAGTACAACGGTTCGACGCCGGGCGTGCTCAAGAACGCGATCGACTGGTTCTCGCGGCCGTTCGGTGCCGGCGCCGTCCAGGACAAGCCGGTCGCCGTGGTCGGCACCGCCTTCGGGCAGTACGGCGGCGTCTGGGCCCAGGACGAGACCCGCAAGGCGCTCGGCATCGCCGGCGGCAAGACGCTCGACGACATCACGCTCTCGATCCCCGAGTCGGTCGTCCGCTTCGCCGAGCTGCACCCGAGCGACGACGCCGAGGTCGCCGAGAAGGTCGCCGCCGTCGTCCGCCAGCTGGCCGACGCGGTCGGCACGCCGGTCGCCGCCTGAGGCTGGACCCACGGAAGCCCCGGAGCCGCCACGTGGCCACCGGGCAGGGGGACCGACGGACCGCACGGGCCGTCCGGTCCCCCGGACGGGCGCGTAGTCTCGGAGACTCGTGGCCCTCGAGACCTTCACCCCCCGGGTCGCCGACTGGTTCACCCGCGCGTTCGACCGGCCGACGGCCGTCCAGGAGCAGGCCTGGCCGCTGATCTCGGCCGGTGAGCACGTCCTGATCTCGGCCCCGACCGGCTCGGGCAAGACGCTCGCCGCGTTCCTCTGGGGCCTCGACCGGCTCGCCGCCGCGCCGCTCCCCGACGACCAGCGCCGGGTCCGGCTGCTCTACGTCTCGCCGCTGAAGGCGCTCAGCCACGACGTCGACCGCAACCTGCGGGCGCCGCTGGCGGGGATCGCCGCCGCCGGTGCCGCCGAGGCGGCCCGCGCGGGCGAGGACGCCACCCCGGACGACGCCGCCGGCCCGATCCGGGTCGGGCTGCGGACCGGCGACACCCCGCAGCGCGATCGCGCCGCGATGCGGCGGAAGCCGCCGGACGTCCTGATCACCACCCCCGAGTCGCTGTTCCTGATGCTGACCTCGGGCGCGCGGGAGATCCTGTCCGGGGTCGAGACGGTGATCATCGACGAGATCCATGCCGTCGCCGGGACCAAGCGCGGCAGCCACCTCGCGCTGACCCTCGAACGGCTGTCGGCGCTGCGTGCCGCGGGCGAGGCCGGCGACCTGCCGGGTGCGTGGGCGGGCGACGAGGTCCAGCGGATCGGGCTCTCGGCGACGCAGAACCCGCTGGAGGAGGTCGGCCGCTTCCTGGTCGGCCCCCGCCGCCGCTGTCGGATCGTCGAGACCGGCGAGCGCAAGAAGATGGACCTGCGGATCCAGGTCCCGGTCGAGTCGATGACCGAGCCGGGGGCCGGGCGCTCGCGGCCCGCGAGGGACGCGGGTCGCCCCGGAGGGGCAGGCGGCGAGGAGAGCGGCGCGGACCTCGGGGCCCCGAACGGCGCGCCGGTTGCCGACGGTGCGACCACGTCACCCGGATCCGGCGAGGAGGGGGCGGACGGCACCGCGTCGGCCGAGCTGGTCGTCGGCGGCGCCGACCTCGATCCGCTCGAGCCCGTCGTCGGCGGCGAGTCGACCCGCAACTCGATCTGGCCGGCGATGTACCCGGAGATCCTCGACCTGGTCGAGCAGCACCGCTCGACGATCGTCTTCGTCAACAGCCGCCGCTCCGCCGAGCGGCTGGCGCTGCGGCTCAACGAGCTGGCCGAGCGGCGGGCCGAGGACGTCGCGCGGGAGAACGGCACCGGCGACCCGGTGGACGACCCCGACGCCCGCTGGGACGAGGACCCGGCGGCCGCCCGCGAGCGCCGCGACGGCGAGCTGCGGCGGCTGATCGCCCAGCGCGACGGCACCCTGCCCGAGGACGACGACCCGGACGCCGGCGACGACGAGGGCGAGAGCGAGGAGGGCGGCGGCGCGCAGGGTGATGGCGGCGACGCAGAGGCGGGAACGGCCGCCGGCCGCGACCCGTTCGGCGTGTCGGCCCTGGCGCCGGCCCGCCCCGCTCGCCACCACCCGGACGAGCAGCTCACGCTGACCGGCCCCGACCGCCACGCCCGGATCGAGCCGCCGCTGCCGCGTCGGATCCCCACGCCGGGTGACGCCGGCGCCGGCGGCGGGACCGCCGGCAGCCAGACCCAGATCGTCGGCGTGCAGGGACCGCCTTCCGCCCACCACGGACAGCCTTCCGCCCACCACCCCACCGGCCCGCACGCGATCGAGGTCGCCCGCGCCCACCACGGCTCGCTCTCCCGCGAGGAGCGCGAGGTCGTCGAGGAGCTGCTGAAGGGCGGGCGGCTGCCGTGCCTGGTGGCGACCAGCTCGCTCGAGCTGGGGATCGACATGGGGGCGGTCGACCTGGTCCTCCAGATCGAGTCGCCGAAGTCGGTCGCCGCCGGGCTCCAGCGGATCGGCCGCGCCGGCCACGGCGTCGGCGAGACGGCCAAGGGCCGGATCTTCCCCAAGTTCCGCGCCGACCTCCTCGAGTGCGCGGTCGTCGCCCGCCGGATGCGCGACGGCGCGATCGAGCCGACCGTCGTGCCGAAGAACGCGCTCGACGTGCTCGCCCAGCAGGTGGTGGCGATCGCCGCCTCGGTCGACGGCCCCGACGGCCCGCCTGGCGGCTCGCGCGCGAAGGGCTCCCGCGGCGCGAAGGCGGCCAGCAGCGACGTCGCGGGCACGGCGGCGGCCGACGACGGCGACGACCCCGGGATCTCCGTCGACGAGCTGTTCGCGCTCGTCACCCGCACCCACTCCTACGCCGAGCTGCCGCGGGAGCTGTTCGAGCGGGTCCTCGACATGCTCGACGGCCGCTACCCGTCGCAGGACTTCGCCGAGCTGCGGCCGCGGATCGTCTGGGACCGGGTCGGCGGCACGGTCCGGCCGCGCAAGGGCGCCGGACGGCTGGCGATCGCCAACGCCGGCACGATCCCCGACCGCGGCCTCTACCGCGTGACCCTGCCCGACGGCCGCCGGGTCGGCGAGCTCGACGAGGAGATGGTCTACGAGGCCCGTGCCGGCCAGACCTTCCTGCTCGGCGCGTCGACCTGGCGGATCGAGGAGATCGGCCGCGACCGGGTGATCGTGACCCCGGCCCCGGGCGCTCCCGGTGCGGTCCCGTTCTGGCGTGGCGACCAGCGCGGACGCCCGATGCCGCTGGGCGAGGCGATCGGGGCCTTCAGCCGCTGGGCGGTCGACCAGGACGAGGCGACGCTCGTCCGCGACTACGACCTCGACCAGCTCGCCGCTCGCAACCTGCTCGACTTCCTGCGCGAGCAACAGGACGCGACGCGGGTGATCCCGTCCGACCAGGCGATCGTGCTCGAGCGGTTCCGGGACGAGATCGGCGACTGGCGGATCTGCCTGCTGTCGCCGTTCGGAGGCCGCGTCCACGCCGCCTGGGGGCTCGCCGTCTCGCGCCGGATCCGCGACGAGCTGGGGCTCGAGGCCGACGCGATCTGGTCCGACGACGGGATCATCATCCACCTGCCCGACGCGGCCGACGACGACCAGGAGGGGTGGGCTGCGGTCGTCGAGCTGCTGGTCCCGGACCCGGATGAGGTCGAGGACCTGATCGTCGCCGAGCTCGGCACCAGCGCCCTCTTCGGCGCTCGCTTCCGCGAGAACGCCGGCCGCGCGCTGCTGATCCCGCGGGCCCGCCCCGGCCAGCGGACACCGCTCTGGCAGCAGCGCCTGAAGGCCCAGTCGCTGCTCCAGGTCGCCGAGCAGTACCCCGACTTCCCGATCATCCTCGAGACCTACCGCGAGTGCCTGCGGGACGTGCTCGACGTGCCCGGCCTGACCGAGCTGCTGCGGCGGGTCCAGCGGCGCGAGATCTCGCTGGTCGAGGTAGAGACCCAGACCGCGTCGCCGATGGCGTCGTCGCTGCTGTTCGACTACGTCGCCACGTACATGTACGAGGGCGACGCGCCGAACGCCGAACGGCGGGCGGCGGCGCTCTCGCTCGACCGCGACCTGCTGCGCGAGCTGCTCGGACAGGACGAGCTGCGGGACCTGCTCGACGAGAGCGCGCTGGCCGAGCTGGAGGCCAGCCTCCAGCACCGTTCGGAGCGGACCCGGGCGACCTCGCCCGACGGGTTGGCCGAGATCCTGCGGCGGGTCGGCGACCTGCGCTTCGACGAGGTCGTCGAGCGGATCGCGCCGCCCGACGCCGTCGGCGGGGGCGTGGCGGTTGGGACGATGGCGGGTGACCCGGGCGTGGACCCGGCTCGTGCGGCGCTGCGGGCGCGGGCGACGGAGTGGCTCGAGCTGCTCGACCGCGAACGGCGCGCGATCCGGATGCGGATCGGTGCTCACCCGCCCGAGGAGCGCTGGATCGCCGCCGATGACGCCGGGCTCTTCCGCGACGCGCTCGGCGCGGTCCCGCCCGGCGGCCTGCCGGAGGCCTTCCTGCACGACGTGCCCGACGCGCTGCGGCGGCTGGTCGTCCGCTACGCCGCGACCAACGGGCCGTTCGTCGACCAGCAGCTGCGCGAGCGCTACGGGGTCGACGCGACCGCCGTCCTGCGCGAGCTGCTGCGCGAGGACGAGCTGGTCCGCGGCGAGATCCGCCCCGGCGGCACGGAGACGGAGTGGTGCGATCCGGAGGTCCTGCGGCGGCTGCGGCGGATGTCGCTGGCGGTCCTGCGGCAGGAGATCGAGCCGGTCGACCCGCGGGCGCTGGTGCCGTTCGCGATCGGCTGGCAGGGGATCGACCGCCACCGCGCGTCCGGGGCCGGCCCCGATCGCCTGCGCGAGATCCTGGTCCCGCTCCAGGGGCTGGCGCTGCCGGTCGAGCTGTGGGAGCGCGAGGTGCTGCCGCGGCGGCTCGGGGCGTACTCGCCGGCCTGGCTCGACGGGCTCTGCGCCTCGGGCGAGGTCGTCTGGGTCGGTGCGGGATCGCTCGGCGGCGGCGCGCGCACGTCGCGCGGACGGGTCGCGCTGTACTTCCGCGACGATGTCGCCGCGATCGGTCCGCCGATGGGCCGGGCCGTCCGCGACCCGACGGTCTCGCTGCCGGCACCGGGGGCTCCGGGGATCCCGGGTCGTCCGCCGGCCCGCCCCGACGACGCCGGCCCGTCGGGCCCGCTCCACGACGCGCTGCGCGGGCTGCTGGCCGCGCGCCCGGCCTTCTTCAGCGAGATGCTCGCCGCGCTCCCGCACGAGCCCGACGGCCTTCGCGACGCGCTCTGGGACCTGATCTGGGCCGGCGAGGTGACCTGCGACGTGTTCGCGCCCCTGCGGGCGGGCCGAGCGGGGATGAAGCCCCCGGCGGCCCGCGCGGTCGCCTCGCCCCGCGGCCGCGGCGTCGCCGGCCGTCGGCGCTTCGGGCCGCGGGCGGCGGGATCCGGGCCGAGCGCGACCCAGGGCCGCTTCTCGCTGACCGCGCCGCTGTTCGTCCCGGGGATGGGGGACCCGCCCACCCCGCCGGTCGACCCCGGCCTGCGGCGGCGGACGCTGGCCGAGCTGCTGCTCGAGCGGCACGGGATCGTGACCCGCGAGCACGTGCGCGCCGAGGGCATCTCGGGCGGGTTCTCGACCCTCTACGACAGCTTCGGGGCGCTGGAGACGCTGGGCGTCTGCCGTCGCGGGTACTTCGTCGAGGGGCTCGGCGGGGCGCAGTTCGCGCTGCCGGGGGCGGTCGAGCGGCTGCGAGCCCAGGCCGTCGATCGCGTCGACGCGGGCCGGGCGTCGGCGACCGACGAAGGCGGACGGCCGCTGCCGGCCACGACCCTCGACGCGACCGATCCCGCCCAGCCGTACGGGACGCTGCTGCCGTGGCCGAGCCTCGACGTCGCGGAGGAGGAGCACGCCCACCCGCGGCGTCCGGCGACCGCCACGGCGCCGCACCCGCAGCGGACGCAGGGCGCGCGAGTGGTCCTCGTCGGTCCCGACCCGGTGCTCTTCTGCGACCGCTCCGGCAAGGGTGTGCAGGTGCTGGTGAGCTACGACGACGCGCGCCTGCCGTTGGCCCTCGCGGCGCTGGTCGACGCGGTCGTCTCCGGCCGGGCGGGGTCGCTCCCGCGCAAGGGCCTGCAGCTGGAGCGGATCGACGGGCTCGACGTGATCGGCCATCCGCTCGAGCCGCTGTTGACCCCCGCCGGCTTCCGCTCGGCGCCGACCAAGTACCTGGCGCGGGCATGAGCGGCACCGAGCCGGCCGGAGACGGGCGACCGGCACCCGCGCCCGCCGCGACGATCCTGCTGCTCGGCGGCACCAGCGAGGGCCGCGCCGTGGCCGCGGCCTTGGCGGGGCGGCCGGGCCTGCGCGTGATCAGCTCGCTGGCCGGTCGGGTCGACGAGCCCGGGGCGGTCGCGGGCGAGGTCCGCAGCGGCGGCTTCGGCGGCGCCGACGAGCTGGCGCGCTGGATCGCCGACCACGGCGTGCGGGCGGTGGTCGACGCGACCCATCCGTTCGCGGCCCGGATCTCCGGCAACGCGGCGACCGCCTGCGCCGCCAGCGGCGCGCCGCTGATCGCGCTGCGCCGCCCGGGCTGGACGCCGCAGACGGGCGACGACTGGCGTCTCGCCACCGACCTCGACGACGCGGCCACGCAGGTCGCGGCGCTCGGCCGGCGGGCGTTGCTGACGATCGGCCGCCAGGAGGTCGCCGCCTTCGCCGCGGTCGCCGGGGTCCGGTTCCTGATCCGCAGCATCGACCCGCCGGTCGGCCCGCTGCCACCCGATCACGAGCTGCTGCTCGCGCGCGGGCCGTTCGCGCTCGCCGACGAGCGGGCGCTGCTCGAACGCGAGCGGATCGACGTGGTGGTGACCAAGGACAGCGGCGGGGACGCGACCCGCGCCAAGCTCGACGCGGCCCGCGAACGGGGGATCCCGGTCCTGCTGGTGGCCCGTCCGTCGCTTCCGGCCGGCCCGGGGATCGCGACCGTGGCCGACGTCGAGGCGGCGGTCGCCGCCGTGGTGGCAGCGCTCCGGTAACGGCGTGGTGGCGGACGCTGCGGCCGAGGTCCGTAGCCTCCGCAGCAGCGATGCCCGAGGGCGACACCATCCACCACGCGGCCCTGCGCCTGCGCGGCGTGCTGCTCGGCGGCCCGCTCGACCGGGTCCGTACGCCGCACCCGCGGACCCGCCCGCGCGGCTGGGAGGCACGGCTGGCCGGGCGCACGGTGACGGCGGTCGAGGCTCGCGGCAAGCACCTCCTGATCCGCTTCGACGACGACAGCGTGATCCACAGCCACCTGCGGATGACCGGCCAGTGGGCGGTCCGCGAGCTGGCCGGACCGGCACCGGCCGGCGGCCGCTCGCTGCGGCGGGCCTGGCTGGTGCTCGGGCGTGGGGCCTACGACGCGATCGAGTTCGACGGGCCGCTGCTGGAGCTGCGGACGGCGACTGCGGTCGCACGCGACCCGCGGCTGCGGGCGCTCGGCCCCGACATCTGCGTCGAGCAGGGCTTCGACGAGGACGAGGTCGTCCAGCGGATCCGCCGGGCCGATCCGGGCGAGCCGGTCGCCGAGGCCCTGCTCCAGCAGCGCAACGTCGCGGGGATCGGGAACGTCTGGAAGAGCGAGGGCTGCCACGCGGCGGGGATCGACCCGGCGCGGCCGCTCGGGCGGACGAGCGACGACGAGCTGCGCGCGGTCCTGGCGGCGATCGCTCCCGGGATCCAGCGCTGTGCCCGCGAGGGCACCCGTCTGCGGCCGAGAGAGGTCTACGGACGCAGCGGCCAGCCGTGCCCGCGCTGCGGCACCCCGATCGCCCAGCGAGGGCTCGGCGACGCCAACCGCACGACCTACTGGTGCCCGGGATGCCAGCGCTGAGCCGCGCGCCCGGCGCACGCCGCGGGACGCCGGCGGCGCCGGGTCGTCCGGGCGCGCGTCGGCCCTGCGCCACGAGAGCACCGAGAACGACGAGACTGCCGTGAACGACGAGACCAGGACCGACGAGGAGACCGCCGTGGAGGACCGTGTGGAGTGCCGTACACCGTGGCCGGGGACGGCGGCACGGGCCGCGGGCCGGACCCTCCGGATCGGCCACAAGGGCTGTGACGCGGTCGTGCCCGGCAACACGCTGGAGAGCATCGAGCGGGCGGCCGAGCTGGGCGTCGACGCGGTCGAGTTCGACGCGCTGCCCGACGGCCACGGTGGGCTCCGGCTGGCCCACGACCCGGAGGCCCTGATCGCCCGTCCCGACGCGCCGACGCTGGCCGCGGCGCTCGACCGGCTGGCCGAGCCGGACCTGGCCCACATCGGCATCAACCTCGACGTCAAGGCGGTCGGGGACGAGCTCCAGATCGTGAACGCCCTGCGTGAGCGCGAGTTGGTCGACCGGACGCTGATCTCGACGATGGAGCGTCCGACGCTGGCCCGCATCCGCGAGCTGGAGCCGTCGCTGCGGCTGGGCTGGTCGGTGCCGCGCGTACGCCGCGACTACCTCGCCTTGCCGGCGACCCGGCCGCTCGCGCTCGGGGCCCTGGTCGTCGCCCGCCGGGTCCTGCCGCGGGTGCTGATCGCCGCGCTCCGGGCCGGCCGGATCGACGCGGTGATGGCCCACTGGTCGCTGGTCACCCCGACCTTCGCGCGCCAGATCACCGCCCACGGCGAGCTCTACGCGTGGACGGTCGACGACAGCGCCCGCGCGAGCGCGCTGGCGGCCAGCGGCGTGACCGGGGTGACCTCGAACGACCCCCGGCTGCTGCGCTGGTAGCGGCCCCCGGAGCGCGTCGCCGCTGCGCCCGCCGACGCCGGTGGCGGCGGCGCACGCACGAGCAGCGACGGCCCGCCGCCGGTCGGGGACCCGCACCGAACGCCCGTTGGGTCGGAAACGGCTCGGCCGGAGGACCCGCGGCGAGCGACCTGGTCGAGATCGTGCCGTCCGCTCTCGTGATGCCCTGGTTGTGGCGCGAACCGTCTGGTGGACGGCGATTCCCGCGTCCGGACGGCGTAGATCGCGACGGTTGCGCGGCGCAAATAACGCCCGACCGTCCGAGGAGTGTGGTATTTCCCACTGGTGGGCCATGCCGAGCAGGTGACAGAAAACGACCCGACGCTCGAGCTTCTTGGCCGGGTGCCGGTGTTCGAGACGTTGGGGCCCGAGGACCTGGCCCGCGTCGCCGAGGTCGCGGTCCCGCGGCGCTTCTCGCCGCAGCAGGTGATCTTCCGCGAAGGCGACAAGTCGGACACCTGCTACATCGTCAAGGAGGGGCACTGCCGCGCCGTGCGGCACCACCCCGACGGTCGCGCGATCACCCTCGCCCACTTCGGGACCGGCGACATCTTCGGTGAGCTGGCGATGTTCGACACCGACCGCCGCTCGGCGACGGTCGAGGCGCTCGACCGGGTCCAGGCGCTGGCGATCCTCGCCGGCGACATGCGTCGGCTGATGCGCGAGCACCCGGAGATCTCCGCCAAGCTCGTGGTCGCCCTCGGCCGTCGCCTGCGCGAGGCCAACGAGCGCCTATCGCGGCAGTCGTTCCAGACCGTCCAGTCGCGGGTGGCCGGCGTGATGGCGCGGCTCGTCGAGCAGGCGCGGGCGGAGGGCAACGAGGATCCCGAGGTCGAGATCCGGATCACCCAGGCCGACATCGCCCAGCTCGCCGGCAGCTCGCGGGAGTCCGCCAGCCGGTTCCTGGCCGTGCTGGAGCGGGCCGGCGTGCTCAAGCAGGGTCGGGGCCGGATCCTCGTGCACGATCCGGCGGCTCTCGGCCGCTACGTGTACTGATGGCCGGCCGCCCGCGCGGGAAGGGCAAGGGCGGCGGTTCCGGGTCGCGCCCGTCGCGTCGCCGCCGTCGTGGGGGACGGGGCGGGGCCAACGGCGGCGGAGGCCCGACCGAGCGCGAGTTCTCGTGCGGGGGCGTCGTCGTCCGCGACGACACCTGCCTGGTGATCCAGCCGGTCCGCCCGGACGGTCGGACGGTCGTGACTCTGCCGAAGGGCCACCCCGAGGAAGGGGAGGACCCGCCGACCGCCGCCCTCCGCGAGATCTACGAGGAGACGAGCATCACCGCGCGGGTTCGCGAGCGGCTCGGCGAGGTCGTCTACTGGTACCAGCGCGACGGCAAGCGGATCCGCAAGACCGTCCGGATGTACCTCTGCGCCTACGTCGAGGGCGACCCGATGCCCGACGGATTCGAGGTCTCCGACGTCTCCTGGATGCCGTTGGAACGGGCGGTTCGCGAGCTCAGCTTCCCGGGCGATCGTGAGATGGCCGCTGCGGCCTTGGCCCGGAACGCCAACGGTCGTTAGGGTTCATGAGCCGATGCAGGTCCTGAACTTCTATTCGCGAATCTTTGCCGACCAGCTGAAGCGGGGCCGAAAGACGGCCACGATCCGGTTGGGCGACAAGTCCCACAAGTACCGCAAGAACCAGGCGGTGCTCGTGACCATCGGGTACCAGTTCTCGCCGCGGGAGAAGATCTTCGAGGCCGTGATCGATGCCGTCGAGGTCAAGCGGGTCCGTGATCTGTCGCCCCGCGACATCGAGCACGACAACCCCGAGTTCCGTCGGCACGACGAGCTGATCCACTTCCTCGAGCAGATCTACGGCCGGACGGTGACCGAGGACGACGTCGTCACGGTCGTGCGCTTCAGCCAGATCGTCTCCGGCCCGCCCGGCTACGCCGACGCGCGGCTGGGTATCGGCGGCGCCCAGAACTAGGTCGTCCCGCGAGGCCGCCGCCTCGCGGCGCAGGGCATCGTCTTCGGTCGAGCCATGGACTCCGTCCGTGGCTCGACCTGCATCCTCCCCCTGCATCCACGATCCGGCACCCTCGCGGGACGACCTGGGTGGGGTGGGGAGCTGGCCGACCTGCTCGGCCTACGGCCACCGCACATCCACCCGCGGGCCTCTTCGACCTGCATCCTCCCCCTGCATCCGCGATCCGGCACCCTCGCGGGACGACCTGGGTGGGGTGGGGGATGGGGAGCTGGCCGACCCGCTCAGGTGACGGCGACCTGCGCATCCCCTCGGGTGTGGCTGGAAGGGTCAGCCCGGCTCGGGAGGTCTCCGCGTCGGGCCGATGGCCTGCCGCGTCAGGTGAGCGGGTGGTCGCCGCCGCCGACGAGGCGGGAGAGCACGACCTGGGAGCGGGTCCGGACGACCGAGCCGTCGCGCTGGAGGTCGCGGATCAGCCGCTCGAGGTCGGCGTTGTCGCGGGTCCGGACGCGGGCGATCGCGTCGGCGTCGCCGGTCACGCTCCAGGCCTCGACGACCTCCGGCCGGGTGCGGAGCGAGGTCGCGACCTCGTCGAGCTGGACCGCGGGCCCGTAGAACAGCTCGATCAGCGCCTCGGTCTCGAACCCGAGCGCGCTGTGGTCGATGACCGCGGTGAAGCCGCGGACGGTCCCGTTGGCGCGCAGTCGGTCGATCCGTCGCTTGGCCGACGGGGCGCTGAGCGAGACCCGCGCGGCGACGTCGTCGTAGGTGCGGCGGCCGTCCTCGAGTAGGAGCGCAAGAATCTGTCGATCTGTGTCGTCGATAGGTTCGATTCTTGCACGAAGTCGATGCGAAATGGCATAGACAGCGGATCCAGGGGGGAATACCGTTGTCCCATCGTCATGCGCCCGGAGGTTTCCCCCATGCATTCTCGTCGCCCGATAGCCCGCGTCCTGTTCGACGAGGCGCACAATGAGGCGTGGACGATTCGTCCCGAGGTCGCGCACGCGATCCAGCCCGCGCACCCCCAGGACTCGTCCTACGCCCACGCCGCCGAGCGCCTTCGCTCGTGGGACATCGAGCCCGTCGCTCACACCGACGGTCCGCTCGACGCCGAGGCGCTGGCCGACGCCGACGTGCTCGTGATCGCCCATCCTTCCGATCCGCGCTGGGAGCGGACGGTGCCCGGCGGTTCTCCCGTCCTCGCCGGGAACGAGATCGAGGCGATCGAGGCGTTCGTCCGCGCCGGGGGCGGCCTCGTCGTCCTCGGTGAGGAGGAGCAGGACAAGTACGGCAACAACGTCAACGGCCTGCTGGAGCGCTTCGGCATCCAGGTCCGCAGCGACGTCGTCTCCGACTACGAGCAGCACCGCGAGGCCCCGCACTGGGTGCTCGCCGATGTCGTCCCCACGGCGGTCGGCGGCGTCGACCTGCTGGCGCGGGTCGAGTCGGCCTGCTTCTACCGGGCCGCGACGCTCGAGCTGTCCGGCGAGGCACGCGCGATCGCCCGTGCCGGGCGGGCGTCCTCCCATCCCGGTGAGCCGCTGGCCGCCGTCGTCGAGGCGGGGGCCGGGCGCGTCGTCGTGCTCGGGGACTCCGACCTATTCGGCGACGACTGCCTCGACCACGAGGACCACGACGCGCTCTGGCAGAACCTCGTCTTCTGGGCGGCGGGCGGGGCCTTCCGCACCGAGGAGCAGGCGCCGGCGTCGGCCGCGTACGAGGATCCGGCCTGGCCGGTGCTGCTGGCCGAGGTCGAGGCCCTGCGCACCTGGCAGCAGCCCGACGGCTCGATCGCTCCCGATCAGGTGGCGGAGAGCGGCGCGGCCGAGCGGGTCCCGGCGATCACCTCCGCGATCGGCCGGCTGGCGCCGCACCTGCCGCACCAGGCCGAGTACCTCGACGCGGTCGTCGCGGACATCGAGCAGTGGGCCGCCGAGGGCTTCGGCGTGCCCGACTTCACGCGCTCGCTCGACGTGTTCCGTCCCGACCAGGAGCGTCGCGACGGGATCGAGCACCTGGTCGTCTTCCCGATGTACAAGCAGAACGGGTCGCGCGACACCGCCTTCGAGGCGCTGCTGATCCGGATCCCGTGGCCGGAGTGGCTGGCCCAGCTCGAGCGCGGCCCCTACGACAACGAGAAGTACCTCCCCGTCCAGTTCGTCGACTACACCTCGGGCTACGACAGCGAGTGCGCGGTGCTCTTCCCCGAGACGGTCTCGGTCAAGGGCAAGCCGGCCAACCACTTCGGCGGGATCTTCTGCGACCGCGAGGCCGAGCGCTTCCGGCGGATCGGGAAGGCCGCGGCCTCGACGCTGCGGCTGAACCTCCCGCCCGACGCGGCGGCGCTGCTGAGCTCGCAGCGGATGGCCGAGGACGCCTTCAAGCTCTGGGACCTGGTCCACGACCGCGCCCACAGCCACGGCGACCTCCCGTTCGACCCGTTCATGATCCGTCAGCGGATGCCGTACTGGATGTACTCGCTGGAGGAGCTCCGCTGCGACCTGACCGCCTTCGGCGAGGCCGTCCGGCTCGAGGCCGAGGGCATGGCCGTCGGCCGTGACGCGCAGTACGCGATCCTCTTCGACCGGCTGTTCCGGTTCCCGGTCACCGGCACCCGGATCCGCAACTACGACGGGCTCGGCGGGCAGCTGCTGTTCGCCTACCTGCACCGCACCCACCGCCTGCACTGGACCGACAACCGCCTGACGATCGACTGGGAGCACGTCGGCGAGGGCGTGCTCGAGCTGCGCGCGCTGGTCGAGGACCTCTACCGGACCGGGATCGACCGCACCAAGCTCCAGCACTGGAGCGCGGCCCACGCGCTCGTCGCCACGTACGTGGCACCGGCCTCCGGCTCGGTCTGGGCCGGAGCGTCGTTCGAGGAGGTCGCCGACCCGCGCTCCTACATCGACCAGGTCCGCGACGACGAGTTCCCGCTCTCGATCTTCTACGTCTCGCTGCAGCGGGGCCTGGAGGACGCCCTGCAGCGTCCGGCGCGGACGCTCCCGAGCGCGAGCCCGCGGGAGCCGGTGGCCGCGTGAAGGGGTTCGCCTCCGACAACTACGCGGGGGTCCATCCGGAGGTCCTGGCGGCGATCGCCGAGGCCAACGTCGACCACGACGTCGCCTACGGCGAAGACGCCTGGACCACCCGCGCCGAGGAGCTGTTGCGCGGGCAGTTCGGCCCCGCGGCCCGCTCGTGGCTGGTCTTCAACGGGACCGGCGCGAACGTGCTGGCCTTCCGGGCGCTCTGTCGGCCGTGGCAGGCGGTGATCTGCGCCGAGACCGCCCACGTCAACGTCGACGAGGGCGGCGCGCCCGAGGCGATCGCCGGGGTCAAGCTGCTGACGATCGCGACGCCCGACGGCAAGCTCACCCCGAGCCTGGTCGACGGGCAGCTGGCACGGGTCGGCGACGAGCACGCGGTCCAGCCGCGGGTCGTGTCGGTCGCGCAGAGCACGGAGCTCGGCACGCGCTACACGCCGGACGAGCTGACCGCCCTGGCGGAGCACGCCCACGGGCACGGGCTCGTGCTGCACCTCGACGGCTCGCGGCTGGCCAACGCCGCCGCCGGTCTGGACGTGCCCCTGCGCGCGATCAGCACCGACGTCGGGGCCGACGTCGTCTCCTTCGGCGGGACCAAGAACGGCCTGCTCGGGGGCGAGGCGGTCGTCGTGCTGAACGACGCGCTCGGCGACGGGATGGCCTACCTGCGGAAGCAGACGTTGCAACTCGCCTCGAAGGGGCGGTTCCTCGGGGCGCAGTTCGTCGCCCTGCTCGAGGACGACCTCTGGCGGCGCAGTGCCGGCCACGCGAACGCGATGGCCACCCGGCTGGCCGACGGGATCCGCTCGGTGGCCGGGGTCACGATCACCCAGGCGGTCGAGGCGAACGCGGTCTTCGCGCTGCTGCCGCCCGGCGTGGCCGACGCCCTGCGGGCGGACTGGCGCTTCTACACCTGGGACGAGGGCACCGGCGAGGTTCGCTGGATGTGCTCCTTCGACACCACCGAGGACGAGGTCGACCGGTTCGTCGCCGCCGTCACCTCGGCCTGCAGCGGCGTTCTCGCGACGCCGTAGCGGTGAGGCGGGCCCGGCCGTGACGGCCGGGCGGTAGTGCTCTCGAGGGTGGCGTGACCGCGGCGATGCCGCCCGGTCGCGCCGGCCCGTCATCGGTGCCCGGCCCGCTCGCGGGCGCTCGTGCGTGCGCCATGGCACAGAAAATAGGTTGCAGAATGCAATGGTCTTGCTATTGTTGCTTGCCGTAAGCACGTAAAAGTGCGAACGGACCTCGAGCATGCCGCAGCCTTCCGCCGACATCGAGGGTCTCGCGCAGGCCCTCTACTCCCTCTCCGCGATCCGTCGCGATCTCCAGCGTTGCGCGGGGATCGAGCACGCCGTCGTCGGGCTGATCACGCTCGGCGCGGTCCACCGGCTCGGGCCGGCCCGGATCAGCGACATCGCCGCCGACCTCCAGGTCAACCTGTCGGTCGCCAGCCGTCAGATCCAGGCGCTGGAGGACGACGGGCTCGTCGACCGGGTCAGCGACCCGCACGACCGGCGGTCGAGCCTGGTGGCGCTGTCCGCCGCCGGCAAGGCCAGGCTCGAGCACGCACACGAGCGGCTGGTCGCCACCGTCCAGCGCGCGGTCGACGGCTGGGACGCCGGCGAGGTCGACGCCCTCGCCGGCGGCCTGGTCCGCCTGCGGGCCGGCCTGACCCCGCCCGCCGCCCCCACCGCGGCCGGGGCGTCCGGCCACCACCCTGCCGTGCCGTCGCCCGTCGGCGGCACCCACGAAGAGCCCGGCGCGACGTTCGCGCCCGGGAACGAGGAGCACGCCTGATGAGTACCACCACCACTCCCACGGGGCCTGCCGGAGGGCAGATGTCCCACCGTCAGATCCTCGAGGCGCTGTCCGGGCTACTGCTCGCGATGTTCGTCGCGATCCTCTCGAGCACGGTCGTCTCGGCCGCGCTGCCGGAGATCATCGCCGACCTCGAGGGCGGCCAGTCCGCCTACACCTGGGTCGTCACCGCGACGCTCCTGACGATGACGATCAGCACCCCGATCTGGGGCAAGCTGTCGGACCTCTTCAACCGCAAGCAGCTGATCCAGCTCGGCCTCGTGATCTACCTTGCCGGCTCGATCCTGGCCGGCTTCGCGACCTCGACCAGCTGGCTGATCGCCTGTCGTGCGATCCAGGGGATCGGGGTCGGCGCGCTGACCGCGCTCGTCCAGGTGATCCTCTCCGACCTCGTCTCACCCCGTGAGCGTGGCCGCTACATGGGCTACCTCGGGGCGGTCTTCGGGCTCGGCACGGTCGCCGGTCCGGTGATCGGCGGGCTCCTCACCGACAGCCTCGGCTGGCGCTACTGCTTCTTCGTCGGGGTCCCGTTCGCGCTGTTCGCGCTGATCCTGCTCCAGCGGACGCTGAAGCTCCCGACCAAGAAGCGCGACGACGTCCACATCGACGTCGCCGGCGGCGTCCTGCTCGCCGCGGGTGTCTCCTCGATCCTGATCTGGGTCTCGCTCGCCGGCAAGAACTTCGACTGGGTCAGCGGCCAGAGCGCCGCGATGGTGATCGGCGGGATCGTGTTCCTGATCGGTGCGGTCCTCGTCGAGCGCCGGGCGCCCGAGCCGCTGATCCCGCTCGACCTGTTCCAGAACCGCACGGTCGTGATGGCCGTGATCGCCTCGGTCGCGATCGGCGTGGCGATGTTCGGCACCACGGTCTTCCTCACCCAGTACATGCAGCTTGCCCGCGGCTACAGCCCGACCGAGTCCGGTCTGCTGACGATCCCGATGGTGATCGGCCTGTTCGCCTCCTCGACGATCTCGGGTCGGCGGATCTCGGTCCACGGCCACTACAAGCGCTTCATGCTCGCCGGCACGGTCGCCTTGACCGTCGGCCTGGTCCTGATGGGCACGATCGACGAGCGCACCAGCCTGGTCGAGGTCGGTCTCTTCATGCTCGTGCTCGGCGCCGGGATCGGGATGGTCATGCAGAACCTGATCCTCGCCGTCCAGAACGTGATCCCGGCCAGCGAGATCGGCGCCGGCTCGGCCCTGATCGCCTTCTTCCGCAGCCTCGGCGGCGCGATCGGCGTCTCCGCGCTCGGGGCGATCCTCGGCAGCAAGGTCGGCTCCTCGGTCAGCGAGGGCCTGGCGGCCCGTGGCATCGACGGCGCGGCGGCGGGCGGCGGCAGCAACATCCCCGACCTCGCGACCCTCCCCGAGCCCGTCCGCGCGGTCGTCGAGCACGCCTACGGCACCGGCGTGGCCGAGATCTTCCTGGTCGCGGCCCCGCTCGGGCTGGTCGCCTTCGCCGCAGTCTGGTTCCTCCAGGAGCACGCGCTGGGGACCAAGAGCGGCGTCGAGCTGGCGCTCGAGGAGCAGGAGCGCGAGCGGGTCGCCACCGGCGACGAAGCTCGCCCGGGCGAGCGCCAGCCGGTCGCCACCTAGCCGCTTCGGGCACGCCGGTCGAGGCCGCTCGGGACGCGGCCGGCCGGACGCTCGCTCCCCCTCTCGAACCGGTCGCCCGCCGCCCGTGCCGCAACTTCGGCCCGGGCCGTGGGTTCTCCAAGGCATCGGTCGTGTCCCGCGACCGTGAGCCAGGAGATGACCTATGAGGTCGAGAAGCGTGTTCTCGGCTGCCGCAGTCCTGTGCGGCAGTCTCGTGTTGTTCCCAGCCGTGGCCGGAGCGGTCCCGTCCGCCGCCACGACCTGGTCCGGGTGGGAGGCCCCCGGGCCGATCGGGGTCGGGAAGCCGGCCCACGTCGCCGCCGCCGGATCGACCACCGCGGTGCTCGGTCGCGGCGACCGGGGCGAGGGGATCCCGATCGCCGTCACCAGCGCGGCAGGGTCGCGGGTCGGGCTCGTCACCGTCAACAAGGACGACGCCGGGTGGACGCGCCTCGCCCTCGCCGGGCCCGACCAGCTGCTGCTGGCCGACGACTGCCGGATCCGGCGCTCGACCGACCGTGGCCTGACCTGGGCCGGCGAGCCGCTCGCCGGGTGCTCCGGCAACACGCCGCAGCTGACCGTGCTCGACGATCGGGTCGTCTTCGCCTCGATCCCGACCCGGACCTGGCGTTCGCTCGACGGTGGCACGACCTGGACGGTCGTCAACGCGGGCGAAACGGGGCCGCAGGCGGCCCTCGACGTCAACACCGGCTTCCGGATCGTGGCCGCTGGTCCCGCAGCGGCAGCGCTCCAGCGGACGACCGACGGCGGAGTCTCGTGGCAGGGCCTGAAGCTGCCCGGCCCGACCCCGCCGGCGGACCCTGCCGCACCGGCCGTGCCGCCCGCGGAGACCGCGCCAGCCCCGCCGGCGACCCCCGGTGAGACCGTTCCGGCCCCGCCGACCACCCCGACCGTCCCGGCGCCGACGGCCAACCCGCTGCTCGACAGCCTGCCGCTGCTGGCCGGCCTCGCGCGGCGGGCCGACGGTGCCCTGCTCGTCGGGGCGGGCGACGCGCTGCTGGTCTCGACAGACCGCGGCGAGACGTTCGTCCGCCACGCCGTGCCCGTGCCCGACGATCTGCCGGGGGCGGGCGCGGTCGCGATCGACGCGATCGTCTGCGACCCGGCCGGGAGCTGCGTCGTCGGCGTGCACGCGGCCAAGGACGCCAACCGCCGCAGCGCGCTGCGGTTCGACGGTGCGGCCTTCGGGGCGCGCGTCGCCGCGTTGCCGCGGACCGAGGCCCAGGCGCCGGCCGCCGCCACGATCGTCGGGATGGAACCCACCGGCGACGGCAGGAGCGACGCGGTCCGGACGGCCGACCTCGGGGCGACGCGCTACCAGCCGATCGCCTCCGGGGGCGACCGTCCCGGTTCGCTCGGCGCCCACGGGCTGCTGGCGATCCCCAGCGTCGGTCGCCTGCACGTCTCGTCCGACCACGGTGCGAGCTGGCGGGACGTCCCGCTGCCCGAGGCGCCGGCCTTCCGCCGGGTCGTCTCCGTCGACGGGGCGCTGGTCGCGCTGGCCGACGACGGCACGCTGCGACGCTTCGCCGACGGCGCCTGGACCGTCTGGGCGGACCTCTCGGCGATCCGGCCTTCGGCGATCGCCGTCTCCGGCAACGTCCCGATCGTCGTCGGCCAGCGCGGCGTCGTCCGGCTTGCCGACCCGGCGAAGACCGAACCGGTCAGCGCCGGCGTGCTCCAGGGCCGCGGCTTCTCCGAGGTCGTCGCCCAGGGCCGGACCGTGATCGCGTCGAGCGGCAAGCTCGCGGTCCGCTCGACCGACGGCGGCCAGCACTGGGGACGGGCGACGCTGCCGCGGGGCACCGACGACCTGCAGCTGGTCACGGCCAAGGCCGGCTTCGCGCTGGTCGGCTCGACGCTCTACCGGACCACCGACGGGGGCAAGCGGTTCCAGCGGCGGGTGACGGTCCCGGCGCTCGGCGACGGCGGTCCCGGCGTCTCGGACGCGTCCGGCGAGGGAATCGAGTTCAGCAACGCCCAGGCCGGCGTGCTGCTGACCCGCTCGGGTGGCTTCGTCACCCGCGACGGTGGCCGGACGGTCGCCGTGCTGCCGACCCCGGGGGCCACGACCCCGGCGGTCGCCGCCCTGTTCGGCGGCGGCGCCGCCCTCCAGGATCCTGATCTGGGGGCGGTCTTCCGCTCGCCGCGGCTGCTGACCGGGCCGGCACCGTCGCTCCAGCTGCGGGCCGCCGGGCGCGTCAAGCGGCGCGCCGGGACCCGGACGCTGACGGTGGTCGGGGTGCTGCGCAAGGCGATCGCCGACGAGCCCGTCGCGATCGTCGCGACCCGGGGCTCCGGCGCCGCGCAGACGACCAGGCTCAAGCGGGTTGTGACCCCCAACGCCGACGGCAGCTTCCGGGTCTCGGTCAAGCTGGCCCGCGGTGAGCGGGGCGTCCAGGCGTGGTACCGCGGGGCGGTCCGGGGGGACCGAACGGTCCGCGGCGCCTCGAGCACGGTGTTGCCGGTTCGCTAGCCGCAGGCCGGCCGGGCGCGCGACAGATCGTCGCTCGCCCCGGCCGTCCCGCGGGTCATCCGCGGGCCGCCTGCGGCCGTCCGTCAGGCCGCGCCGCTCTCGCGACGCGGCCTGACGGCAACCGTCGCTGGTTCAGGAGCGGCGGGGCGGCTTCGGATCGGCCTTGATCCGGAACCCGACCGTCTGGCCCTTGCCGGCGCCGCCGACGCGGATCGTGGCCTTCAGGCTGCGCGGGGAGCGCCGCAGCGAGCGCACCGCGGAGGGCCGCAGGCGGACGCGAGCCTCGACCCAGCCCTGGCCGTCGCCGCGGACCGTGCCGATGATCCGCGAGCGCAGGCCGAGCCGCTTGGCGGTCGCGCGGCTCACCATCAGGTTGCCGCGCAGCTGGCAGCGCTCGGGGCAGCGCACGCGAATCGCGGCGCGACCGGCGAGCACGGTCTCGATTCGGCGGACCTGGCTCGAGCCGAGGTTGGCGCGCTCGACCGGGCTCGGGGCCGGGGCCGGGGCCGGAACGGGCTTCCGCGGCGGATCGGGGTTCGGCTGCGGGACCAGGATCGGCGGGACCGCGACCGGACCGGGCGTCGGAACGTAGGCGCCGGTGGCGGCGAGCAGACTCGCGCCCTTGTCGCCGCGGGGGCGGTAGGTCGCGGTGACCTCCGTGCCGGCGGCCAGCGACCCGGCGGGGGCGACCGCGTGGCCGGTGGCGTCGACCGGGACGACGGCCAGGGGCTTGTCGGGGGCGGAGGTGGCGGTCGTGAAGACGACGTCACCGCCGGTGGGCAGGCCGTCGCGACGCGTCACGTGGGCGTCGAGATCGCCGTTGGTGTCGAACGCGATCGTGGCCTGGTCGATCACCGAGACGGTGCCGTTGCCCGCGTTCGGCACGTAGATCGTGCCGGTGTTCTCGCGGGCGTCGATGGCGAGCGAGAACGGGAGGTCCCCGACCGCGATCTCCCGCGGCAGGTCGCTGCGGTCGTAGGCGACGGCCGGGTCGACGACGAGCAGCGAGCCGGGCGCGTCGCCACGCTCGAAGCTGACGTAGACCGTCCCGTCGGCGGCGACCGAGACGTCGCTCAGGTGGTCGTTCTTGGTCCGCGGGTCGCTGTCGGTCGGCTGCGACTGCACCGGGACGCTGGGCACCGGGGTCTGCGCGCGGAGCGCGACGCGAGCCGTCCGGGCGGCGTTCGATGCCCGCCCGACGCTCGGGGTGAGGTCGATCCGCGACAGCGTGTGGTCGCCGTCGTTGGTCACGTAGGCGACCTTGCGCGGGCGGTCGACGGCGATGCTCGAGGGCCCCGCGCCGACGGTGATCCGCGACGGGGTCGCGTTCAGCGGCGCGTTCGGCTCGATCACCGAGACGGTGCCCTCGCCCTCGTTGGTGACCAGGATCCGGCCGTCGGGGGCGATCGCGATGCCGCTCGGGCGGGAGCCGACCGCGATCGTCGGCGGTTCGCTGGCCGTGTACGACACCCCGGGGCTGATGACCGAGACGGTGTTGCTGCCGTGGTTGGCGACGTAGGCGGTGCCGTTGGCCGCGACGGCGATCGCGATCGGGCCGGCGTCGACCGGGATCGTGCGGGGGCGGTGCGCGTCGCTGTAGGTCTCGCCGGGCTCGATCACCGAGACGGCGCTGCTCGAACCGGCGTTGTGCGTGACGTAGGTCGTTCCGTCGGGCGCGATGCCGATCGCGCCGGGGTACCGCAGCTCGAGCGCGATCGCTCCGCTGGGTTCGCTCGCGCCGCGGGGGACGCGCATCAGGTTGCCACCGCGTACGGCGCCATCGACGGTCAGCAGCAGGTCGCCGGTGGCCGGGTCGACGGCGCTGTCCTGGAACCAGTAGAGGTCGAGGTTCGACCAGGGAGCGAGCGAGGGCCGGGCGACGACGCCCAGGTCGGTGCTCGGCAGCGGGGCGGGTGCCGCGCTGGCGCTGCTGGTGGCGATGGCGGTGGTCGCGGTGGCGACGAGCAGCGTCGCGGCGACGCGGGCGGCACGCCGACGCAGCTGGGTGGCTGGGCGGCTCCGCACGGGCGAGTGGGGCGTGGGCATAGGGCCTCTTCTGACGGGCGACCGGGAACCGCGGCCGGTCGGTTTGGGGGACTCGCGGACACCGTACCGAGCGCCGGTCGCTGACCTCGGCCAAACGCCCGTTCGGCTGGACGCATTTTGGACACTTGCTCTGTCAAGGCTTGTCCTCGGCGTGCGGGAGATGCCCGTGAAGGGCCCGGGGGACCGCGCTGCGCCCCTCGCGGAGCGCTGCGACGCTCGCTCACGGGGGCGCCGCCGGTCGCTCGTCGCCGCCGTGGCGATCGCCGCGGCCGGCGGGAACCGGCCGCGAGCAGGCAGTTCCCGGAGCCGTGTTGGCACTCACAGTGCAAGAGTGCCAACGAGGGTTGACGAGTGCACTCGAACCGTTAGACTCCGCTGCGGGTTGGCACTCTCGCGGTGAGAGTGCCGACGAGTTCTTGTTCGCAACACCGCCCGACGGAGGGACCCATATGTCCATCTCGCTTCAGCCGCTCGGCGATCGCCTGATCGTTCGCGCCATCGACGAGGAGCAGACCACGGCCAGCGGCCTGGTGCTCCCCGACACCGCCAAGGAGAAGCCCCAGAAGGGCGAGGTCCTCGCCGCCGGCAACGGCCGTTGGGACGAGGACGGCGAGAAGCGGATTCCGCTCGACGTCGCGGTCGGGGACAAGGTCCTCTACAGCAAGTACGGCGGCACCGAGATCAAGGTGGACGGCGAGGAGCTCCTCGTTCTCCGCGAGAGCGACGTCCTGGCCAAGGTCATCGGCTAACGCCGATACCTCCGAGACTGAGAAGAAGGAACACTCACATGGCTAAGCAGCTCAAGTTCGGTACGGAAGCGCGTCAGGCCCTCGAGGCCGGCGTCGACGCCGTCGCCAACGCCGTCAAGGTGACCCTGGGGCCGAAGGGCCGCTACGTCGTCCTCGACAAGAAGTTCGGCGCTCCGACGATCACGAACGACGGTGTCACGATCGCTCGTGAGATCGAGGTCGAGGACGTCTTCGAGAACCAGGGCGCGCAGCTCGTCCGCGAGGTCGCCACGGCGACCAACGACGTCGCCGGCGACGGCACGACGACGGCCACGGTGCTCGCCCAGGCGATCGTCAAGCAGGGCCTGAAGAACGTCACGGCCGGCGCCAACCCGCTCGCCCTCAAGCGCGGCATCGAGAAGGCCGTCGAGCAGATCGTCACCGCGATCGCCGAGCAGTCGACCGAGATCGCCGGCAAGGACGAGATCGCCCGCGTGGCGACCATCTCCTCGCGCGACTCGGAGATCGGTGACGTCATCGCCGACGCCATCGACAAGGTCGGCAAGGACGGCGTCGTCAACGTCGAAGAGGGCCAGACGTTCGGCATCGACCTCGAGTTCACCGAGGGCATGCAGTTCGACAAGGGCTACGTCTCGCCCTACATGGTCACGGATCAGGACCGCATGGAGGCCGTGCTGGAGGATCCCTACATCCTCATCGCGAACTCCAAGATCGGCGCCGTCCGCGACGTGCTGCCCGTCCTGGAGCAGGTCATCCAGGCCGGCAAGCCGATCCTGATCATCGCCGAGGACGTCGAGGGCGAGGCCCTGGCGACCCTGGTCGTCAACAAGCTCCGTGGCACCTTCACCGGCGTCGCGGTCAAGGCCCCGGGCTTCGGCGACCGCCGCAAGCGGATCCTCGAGGACATCGCGATCCTCACGGGCGCCGAGGTCATCACCGAGGATCTCGGGCTGAAGCTCGAGAACACCCAGATCAACCAGCTGGGTCGCGCTCGCCGCGTCGTCGTCGCCAAGGACAACACGACGATCGTCGACGGCAACGGTGACGCGGAGGCCATCAAGGGCCGCATCAGCCAGATCAAGTCCGAGGTCGAGAACACCGACTCCGACTTCGATCGCGAGAAGCTCCAGGAGCGCCTCGCCAAGCTCTCCGGCGGCGTCGCCGTCGTCAAGGTCGGCGCGGCCACCGAGACGGAGCTCAAGGAGAAGAAGCACCGTGTCGAGGACGCCCTCCAGGCGACCCGCGCAGCGCTCGAAGAGGGCATCGTCCCCGGCGGCGGCGTGGCGCTGCTGCAGGCCGGCCTGAAGGTCGACGTCTCCGACCTCGAGGACGACGAGAAGACCGGCGCGAAGATCGTGCTGCGCTCGCTCGAGGAGCCGCTCCGCCAGATCTCGTTCAACGCCGGGCTCGAGGGCTCCGTCGTGATCAACGAGGTCCGCAACGCGAAGCCGGGTGTCGGCCTCAACGCCTCCACCGGTGAGCTCGAGGACCTGGTCAAGGCCGGCGTCGTCGATCCGGCCAAGGTCACCCGCTCGGCGCTGCAGAACGCGGCCTCGATCGCCAAGAACATCCTGACCACCGAGGCCGTCGTCGCGGACCTGCCCGAGCCGGCCGGTGCCGGTGGTGGCATGCCCGACATGGGCGGCATGGGCGGCATGATGTAGCCAGCCCTCGGTCCCGCTCCGGGACCGTGGTTGGACCCGGTCGGTCGCCGCGCGCGATCGACCGGAGCAGTTCGAACGGCGGCCGTCCCTCGGGACGGCCGCCGTCGTTGGTGGTGGTGGCTCCGCGGGGCCGGTCGAGAGCTCGGCGGCCCGCCCGTCTTCTTCGACGGGCCTCCTAGGCCGGGACGCCGCCGACCGGGGAAGTCGACGGCGCGGGCGCGTCGGTCAGGAGCTGGCCGAGCTCGGCGGCCGCGGCGGTCCGCTCCCGGTCCGCCCAGAGCAACACGAAGGTCGCCTCGGGCAGCGGCGGCAGGCTCAGGCGCTCGCCGACGTCGACGATCCCCGGCCGCAGCTCGTCGTGCGGGATCGCGGTCACGCCGAGGCCGGCCTCCGTCGCCGCCCGCACGCCCTCCGCGTTGAGCGAGGTGAAGGCGATCCGCCACTGGATGCCCGCGTCGACCAGGGCGTCGAGGGCGACGGTGCGATGGACGCACGGCGCCGGCTGGAAGGCCAGCGACAGCGGCCCCTCGTCGGGACGCCGGAAGCCCGCGGTCGCCGCCCACACGAACTGGGTCCGGCGCAAGGCGACCTCGCCCGCCGCGATCACCGTCGAGAGCGTGACCGCGAGGTCCAGCTCGCCGGCGTGGACCATCGTCCGCAGGTCGAAGTAGCCGGCCACGGTCGCCTCCAGCCGCACCGCCGGATGGGTGCGGGCGAACCGGGCCAGCAGCCCGGGCAGCCGGTCGCCGAGGTAGTTGTCCGGCACGCCGAACCGCACGACGCCGGAGACGAGCGAGGGATTGAAGCGGCCGAGGAGCGCCTCGTGGGCGGCCAGCACGTGCTCGGCGTGGCAGAGGAACTCCTCGCCGTCCTCGGTCAACGAGAGCGTGCGCGTCGTCCGCGCCAGCAGCGGCCGCCCCGCCTGCTCCTCCAGCCGGCGGATCTGGTGGCTGACCGCCGACTGACTCAGGTGCAGCCGTTCGGCGGCGCGGGTGAAGCCGCCGTGCTCCACGACGGCGGCGAACGTCCGCAGGAGCGCCGGGTCGAAGTCTCGTTGATTCATGAGGCCGATCGATGGATGTTCGCCAATTGAATCATTTCCGTCTTGGATGGCCGGGCGGCACAATCCGTTCGATGAGTGAGCTCTCCCGCCGCGACGTCGTGGCTCTCCTCGGAATCTGCCTCGCGTCGCTCATGTTCGGGCTGGAGATCTCGAGCGTGCCGGTGTCGCTGTCGGCGATCGAGGACGACCTCGGCAGCGGGTTCTCCTCCCTGCAGTGGGTGATGAACGCGTACACCATCGCGGTGGTCTCGGTCCTGATGGCTGCCGGCACGATCGCCGACCGCTACGGCCGCCGTCGTACGCTCGTCGTCGCCGTGGTGGCGTTCGGCGCCGCGTCGCTGCTCTGCGGGCTGGCGTCCGACATGGCCGTGCTGATCGGCGCCCGGGCGCTGCAGGGCGCGAGTGGCGGGGTGATGCTGATCGGCCTGCTCGCCAACCTCTCGCAGCGGTTCCCCGACGGCCGGCCGCGGCGGACGGCGTTCGCCGCCTGGGGCGTCGTCTTCGGCGTCGGCCTCGGCTTCGGCCCGATCGTCGGGGCGGGGATCATCGCGCTGCTCGACTGGCGCTGGGTCTTCCTCGTCCACCTGCCGATCGCGATCCTGACCGTGCTCCTGGTCCGCGGGGGCGTCGAGGAGTCCCGCGACCCGGGGCGCATGCGGCTCGACCTGCCCGGCATGGCGCTGCTGTCGCTCGGCGTGCTCGGCGCGGCGTTCTTCATCACCCGCGCGCCGGCGGCCGGCGTCGACGACCCCCAGGCGCTGGTCGGGGCGCTCGCCGCGCTGCTCTGCCTGCCCGCCTTCGTCGTCGTCGAGCGCCGCAGCGCGGACCCGATGGTCGACTTCTCGGTCTTCCGCGTGCCGGCGTTCTCCGGCGCCCTGCTCGGCGCCGTCGGCATGAACTTCAGCTTCTGGCCGCTGATGATCTACCTGCCGCTGTTCTTCGAGCAGGGCCTGGGCTACAGCGGGCTCGCGGCCGGGGCCGCGCTGCTGTCGTACACCCTGCCGACGCTGCTGGTGCCGCCGCTGGCGGAGCGGCTGACGAACCGCTACCGGCCCGGCGTCGTGATCCCGCTCGGCCTCTTCACGATCGGGCTCGGATTCGTGCTGATGGCGATCGGCACCCAGGTCGACGGCGCGGGCTGGCTGACGCTGCTCCCCGGCTGCGTGATCGCCGGGACCGGGCTGGGGCTGACCAACACCCCGGTCTCGAACGCCACCACCGGCGCGCTGCCGGCCGCGCGGGCCGGGATGGCCTCGGGCATCGACATGAGCGCCCGCATGATCAGCCTGGCGGTCAACATCGCGCTGGTCGGCGCGGTCTTCGTCGCGGGCGTGACGTCGTCGCTGAAGGGCGCGCTGCCGGCCTCGTCGAGCGACGCGGAGCTGCACCGCCTGGCCGAGCGCCTGGCGGCCGGCGACACCGCGTTCCGGGCGGGCGGCTCGCCCGAAGCCGTCGCGCTGCGGGAGGGGACGACGGTCCGCGACGCGCTCTCCAGCGGCATCGACCTGGCCCTGGCCTACGGCACCGTGACGGTCTGGCTGCTGGCGCTCGGGGCCCTGCTGGTCTTCCGCCTTCCGAGCGCGCGAGCGCTGGCGGTCGTCCCCGTCCCGTTGCCGGCGACGGCCTGCGACGCCGCCGGCAGCCGCTGACGCCCGGCCCTACCGGGCCCCGACGCCGGCGGCCAGCGCCTCGATCGCCCGCTCGGGATCGGGGTAGCGTCGAACCGAGCCGTCGTGGGCGAGCAGCAGGAAGCGGTCGAGCCGGCGCAGGAACGCGCGGTCGTGCGAGACCGCGACGATCGTGCCCTCGAAGCCGTCGAGCGCCATCTCCAGCGCCTCGCACGAGTCGATGTCGAGGTTGTCGGTCGGCTCGTCGAGCAGCAGCAGGTTGCAGCCCTCGAGCTCCAGGCAGAGGATCTCCAGCCGCGCCTTCTGGCCGCCGGAGAGCGTCGCGTGGGTGCGGTCGCAGGCGGCGACCAGGCCGTAGCGGGCGAGCGCGCCCATCGCCTTGGCGCGATCGGGCAGTCGCCGCATGACGACGTCGAGCAGCGTGCCGTCGGCCAGCTCGGGGCGGGCGTTGGTCTGGGTGAAGACGCCGGTCACGACCCGCGGGCCGACGACCAGCTGGCCCTCGTAGGGCACCGGTGGGCCGCCGAGCGTGGCCGCGTGGCTGCTCGTCTCGCCGTTCGCCGCGGCCGCTCCGACCAGCTCGTCGCCGCGGCGCCCGTCCTCGTCGCTGGCCGAGGCCAACAGCCGCAGCAGGTGGGTCTTGCCCGAGCCGTTGGGGCCGACCAGACCGAGCCGCTCGCCGGCGTGGATCTCGTCGCTGATCGCCTCGGTCAGGTCGGGGATCCGCAGCGCCCGCAGGTCGAGCACCCGGCGGGCGGAGTCGCCCCCGCTGAGGCGCACGGTGATCGCGTGGTCGAGGACCGGTGGGGGCGGCGGGCCGGCGGCGACGAACCGCTCCCAGCGGGCCTCGGCGACGTCCGCCTTGCGGGCCATCACCTCGCTGACGCGGGCCTTGACCTTGAGGTCCTTGAAGTAGCGGAACAGCCGCCGCTCCTCCTCCTGCCAGCGCTTGAGCGCGTCGCCGAGGCGAGCGTTGCGGTCGTCGCGGGCCTGCGGGTAGTCGGCGTAGGAGCGTCCGTGGACCCAGGCCCCGGAGCCCTCGAGGGTGACGACGGTGTCCGAGGCACGGGCCAGCAGCTCGCGGTCGTGGCTGACGAACAGGATCGTCTTGCGGCTGGCGCGGATCGCGTCCTCCAGCCGGTGCTTGGCCGGCAGGTCGAGGAAGTTGTCCGGCTCGTCGAGCAGCACCACCGGGGCGTCGCCGGCCAGCAGCAGGTCGAGCACCAGGCCCTTGCGCTCGCCGCCGGAGAGCGAGGCCGCCGCACGGTCGCCGACCTCGCCGAGGCCGAGTCCGAGGACCCGGCGGCAGGCCGCGTCCCAGGTCCCCTCCAGCTGGTAGCCCCCGCCCGACGACCAGGCCTCGATCTCGTTCGCGAACGCCATCCCGGCCGCGGCGGCGCGCTCCGGGTCGGGATCGGTGGTGTCGAGCTCGGCGACCGCCATCCGCCGGCCGACCGCGGCCAGCGCGGGCGGGGCGACCGACAGCAGCAGCTCGCGGACGGTCTGCTCGTCGTCGCCGAGGCCGACGTCCTGGGCCATGTAGGCGATCTCGGCGTCGGTGCGGGCGTCGCCCTGGTCGGCCTCGAGCAACCCGGCGAGGACCTTGAGCAACGTGCTCTTGCCGACTCCGTTGGCGCCGACGAGCGCGGCGTGACGGCCGGCGGGAACGCGGAAGCCGACCTGCGAGAAGAGCAGGTCACCGCCGGGGTGGGCGTAGGCGAGGTCGTTGACGACGATCGTGGACACGGACCGTCGAGCGTGACACAGCTGGCGTGGTCGGCGCCCTGCGGGACCACCACGGTTTGGCGGTGCGGCCCTTGGCCTTGGCGACCTTCATGCCCTCCCGGGTGCGGGCACTGATGAGGTCGGGCTCGACCTCGGCGACGATCGCGAGGACGTTGAAGACCCGACGAGGCCCGGACGCGACCCGTCTGGGCCGCGTCCGGGTCGGGCCGTGGGTCAGTTGCCGGGAGCAGCGGCGTTGGCGGCCGAATCGTCGAACGGCGGCTCGATCGTCCGGGTGGCGCCCGGGTGGTCGCCGAGCTTCAGCAGCGGCCGCGTCGAGGCGTCGAGCGTGAGCTTCTGCACGTCGTCGTAGTCGGTCGTGAAGCCCGGGTCGTAGCCCGGCTGCTGGACGAGGCGGACCGGGAGGGCGTTGTCGTGGCGGACGTAGACGTCGCGAACGATCGTGATCGTCTTGGTGGGGGCGTCGCGCCACTCCTTCAGCGTGGGTCGGGTGCCGGACCCCGAGAGGTCGGTGACCTGGTCTCGGTCCTTCACCTGGATGTGCTCCACGTCGATGCCGCGGACCGTCGTACGACCCAGGTGCCGGACGTCGGGGTCGCTGCCGTCGAGGGCCAGTCGCAGCAACGTGGCCAGGTTGCCGACCTGGGACTTGCTGCCGTTGGCGACCGTGCCGAACGGGTCGCGCCGGTCCGCGAAGGTCTCCGGGTAGTTCTCCTTGGTCTGGACCAGGATCTCGTTGCGCTCCTTCGCGTAGTTCTCGAACGTTCCGCCGGCCTGGTCGTAGGCGCTCTCGGCCCCGGCACCGATGCCTTCGCGGTCGATCACGCGGGTGAGACGGCCGTCGGGCGTCTGCCACGTCTCGGTGCTCGACGTGGCTCCACCCTCGTAGGTGGTGCTCGCGGTGAAGTGCAGCAGCACGCCGGGCTGGGCGAGCTCGGCGGCCGCGCGAGCGAGACCGACGGGGCCGCTATCGGACGACGGCGCGAGCGCGATCGCGCCGGTGGCGACCATCGCGGTGACCCCGACGGCGACCAGCGGCCGGCGGTAGCGGTAGGCGCGGGAGGGGGCCGGCACGGGGCGGGCGAGGAGGATCCGCTCGAGCGTCAGTCCGTCGTCGGGGGTGGTGTCGAGCGGCGGGCGCAGCTCGGTCAGGAGATCGGTGGCCTTCATGAGGAGGTCCTTTCGGAGAGCGTGGGGCTGGTGGGGTGGGACGGGATGTCGAGCTCGGTGCGCAGCGCGGATTCGAGGCGTCGGCGGGCGCGCGAGAGACGGGCGCGAGCAGCGACCGGGGTGATGCCCAGGACGACGGCGACCTCGCCGGTCCTCAGGCCGTCCCAGACCGAGAGCAGCATCAGCTCGCGGTCGCCCGGACGCAGCTCGGCGAGGGCGTGGAGCACGGCGAGATGCTCGGCGCGCCGCTCGGCCTCGAGCGCCGCGGAAGTCGTCTCGAACTGGCTCACCTGCGTCAGGCGCCGGACGAGCTCGCCGGTGCTCTCGGTCTTCCGCCGGTCGTTGGCGAGCACCTTGGCGGCGACGTTCAGGAGCCAGGGAAGCGTGTGCGCCCTGCCTTCGCCGGCTCTCCGCCACGCCACCAGGAACGTCTCCGAGGTCAAGTCGTCGATCTGACTCGGGGGTGCGCGGGTGGCGAAGTAGCGCCTGATCGTCGGGCGATGCTCGTGGTAGAGGGCGCGAAACGCGTTCGGGTCTCGTCGGTCCATATAAGAGAGATGTTGCGTCGCCGGAATCTGTGACCCACCATGCTCGATCGCGCGACGCGACATCACGAGACTGCGGGTTCCGGGTCGGTCGCGGAGCGCTTCGTCGACGAGCAATCGCAGGATGACGCCGCGATCGACCGCGGCGGGGCGGGCGACCTCCTGGACAAGAGTTCGGAACTCTGGAACACTGGCGGCGTGGCCCGCCCCGACCCCCTGCCCGATCAGGTCTTCCGCGAGCTGGTGGAGTCGATCCTCGGCGGCCGCTACGCCCCGGGCGAGGCGCTGCCCGGTCAGCGGGCGCTGGCCGAGTCGTTCGGCGTCAATCTCGCCTCGCTGCGGACCGCGATCACCCGCCTGGAGTCGCTGGGCCTGGTCACGGTCCGTCACGGCGAGGGCACGGTCGTACGCGACTGGCGCGAGGCGGGCGTCGAGATCCTGGTCCACGCGGTCGTCCGACCGGAGGGCCCGGACCCCGAGCTGCTGCTCGGCCTGCTCGAGGCCCGCCGCCTGCTCCTGACCGACGCCGCCCGGCTGGCCGCCGAACGCGGCACCGCGGTGGCGATCGCGCGCGTCGTCGACCTGGCCGCACGGGTCCCGCGGGAGCAGGACGACCGCGAGGCGCAACGGCTCGACTTCGCCTTCTGGTCGGCGGTGGTCGAGGCCAGCGGCAACCTGGTCCTGGTCCTGATCCTCAACACGATCCGCCAGCTCTACCTGGCCCGCGGCGAGCTCTTCACCGGGATCGTCGCCGTCCGGGAGGAGCAGGCGGAGGGCTACGCCGCGGTCGCCGCGGCCCTGGAGCAGGGCGACGGCGACGCGGCCGCCGCCGCGGCCCGTGCGCTGGCGGTCGCGCAGGAGCAGGGGCTCTGGCGATGAGTCGCTTCGGCCGTCCCGGGGCTCCGATCCACCCGCTGGCGGGCGGCCATCCCGCTGCGCTCGGTCGCCACAGCGGCGCGGTGCTCGAGGCGCTGGCCGACGCCTTCGCGGCCCCGGCCGCACCGCTGCCGGCGCCGGTCGTCACGGGGATGCGGCGAGACGCCGGACGCTGGCTGGGGGCGACCCCGGTCGGGCAGCGGCTCGCGATCCGCGCGGCGCTCGCCGGCCTCGATCTCGTCGCCCGGGTCGCGCGCCCGCGGATCGGCTTCGCGGCGCGCTCGCGCTCGGCGCGGCTCGCGCTGCTGGAACGGCTGGCCCGGGTCGCTCCGCCGCTCGAGGCCGCGGTCGACGCGCTCGGCCGGATCGCCGTGCTCGCGTACTGGAGCGACGCCGGGGTCCGCTCGGCCCTCGCCCGGATCGACGCCGACGACGCGGCCCGGCCGGGGAGCGAACGATGACGAGCACGATCGACGCCGACGTCTGCGTGATCGGGACCGGACCCGGGGGCGCGCCGGTGGCCTGCCGGCTCGCGCAGGCCGGCCTCGACGTGGTGATCCTCGAGGAGGGCGCACGGGTCGACCTGGCGACCGCTGCCCCGCGACCGATCGACGCCTTCACCGACCTCTACCGTGACGGCGGGCAGACGCTGGCGGTCGGCACGCCGGCGATCCCGGTCCCGCTCGGCCGGGTCGTCGGCGGCACCAGCGCGATCAACTCCGGGACCTGCCTGCGCCCGGCCGACGCGGTGCTCGACGGTTGGGCCGACCGGCTCGGCCTCGAGCAGCTGCGCCCGCGGGAGCTGGCGCCCTACCTCGACGAGGCCGCCGCCGTGCTCGGCGTCGGGCGGGTGCCTCCGGAGATCGCCGGACGTAACGCGCACCTGGCCAAGCGCGGCGCCGACCGACTCGGCTGGGAAGGGCAGTGGCTGCCGCGCAACGCGCCCGGTTGCCAGGGGAGCGGACGCTGCGTCTTCGGCTGCCCGACCGGAGCCAAGCGCCACGCCGGCCTGGCCTGGATCGACGACGCGCTGGAGGCGGGAGCACGGCTGCTCGACCGCACCCGGGTCGTCCGGATCGAGGCCGCTGGACCGGGAACCCGCCGGACGCACGGTCGCGCCCGGCCAGGCGCCCCGCGCGGCGGACGTGGGGCCGCGGGCCCGGCCGTCGTCCACGCCCGCGGGGCCGACGGCGAGCGGCTGCGGATCCGGGCCAGCCGGGTGGTCGTCGGCGCCGGTGCGCTGCTGACGCCGGGCCTGCTGCGGCGGAGTGGCCTCGCCGCCGGGAACCCGCACCTCGGGCGGCACCTGGCGATCCACCCGGCAACGGCCGTCGCGGCCCGCTTCGACGACGAGCTGGTCGACGTCCACGACGGCGTCCCGCAGTCCTACGGGATCGAGCGCTTCGCCGATCGCGGAGTGGTCCTGGAGGGGATCGCGGGGCCGCCCGAGTACCTGGCCTTCACCCTGCCGCTGCGGGGCGAGGCCCACCACGCGGCGATGCGCGACCACCGCCACTGGGCGCAGTTCGGGCTGATGATCAGCGACCGCCCGGTCGGCCGCGTGCTCGACGTCGGTGCCGGTCCGCTGCGCCGCACGCTCGTCCGCTACGACCTCCACCCCGCCGACGTCGAGGCGGTTCGGTTCGGGATCGAACGGCTCGCCGAGCTGTGGTTCGCCGCCGGTGCCCGCGAGGTCGTGCTGCCCGTCGCCGGGCTGGCGCCGCTGCGGGACGGGGACCTGGAGCCGTTCCGCCGGCACCCGCTGACGGCGGCCGACCTGCGGCTGATGGCCTTCCACCCGCACGGCAGCGCGCGGCCCTCGGCGTCGCCCGCCGACGGCGTGCTCGACCCCGACCTGCGGATCCGCGGGACCGACGGGATCTACGTCTCCGACGCGAGCGCGCTCCCCGCGACGCTCGGGGTCAACCCGCAGCTCACGATCACCGCGCTCGCCCTGCGGCTGGCGCGCCACCTGCTCGACCAGCCGGCGCCGCGGGTTCCGGCTCCCACGACCACCACCACCTCCTGAGGAGCACACCGTGTCCTTCCTGATCGACGGTCCCGCCCTGTACCTCGCCGGTCGCCGCCTCACGCAGGCGACCGACGACGCCGATCTCGCGGAGGGCCTGGCGACCGTGACGGCCGCGGGCTTCCTCGCCATCAGCATCCCGCTCTACCTGAACCGCCCGTGGACGCGGCCGATCTGGCGGCTCTGCCGGGCCCGCAGCGGCCGCGACTGGATGATCAACTCCGGGGTCCTGCGGGTCGACGAGACCGCGGTCGGGCGGGTCGGTCACGGCCTGGCGGGGATCGCCTTCGCGACCTATCCGCTCTGGATCTGGCTCGGCCTCCGCCACGGCCGGCGGTGAGCGGGTGACCGCCGAGATCCTGCGCGTCCGCTGGCCGGAGGGGCCGGTCGGTCGCGCCCGCTACGAGTCGCTGTTCCTGCGCGCGGTCGACCCGGACGGCGGCGGCGCGGTCTGGCTGCGGCACACCGTCCAGCACCGTGCCGACGAGCGGCCGGCCGACGACCACGGGGCCGCCTGGTGCGTGGTCTGGGATGCCGACGGACGCCCGCACGCGGCCAAGCAGACCTGGAACGACCCGCAGCCGGGAGGCCCGGACGGTGCCTGGATCGGGGTCGGGGACGGGGGAGCCGGGGACGCCGGCTCGCGGCTCGGGCCGATCGGCTCACGCGGGGTGATCGCGACCCCGGTCGCGGCGGCCTGGGACCTGCGGTTCGCCGGCGGCGACCGGGACGGTCTCCGGCACCTGCCGTTCGAGCGGCTCTACACGGCACCGTTGCCGAAGACCAAGGTGACGTCGCCGCTGACCGGGCTGCGGGTCACCGGGACGGTCCGCGTCGGCGACACGGAGCTGGTGCTCGACGACGCGCCCGCGGTGCTCGGTCACAACTGGGGCGCGGAGCACGCGCACCGTTGGCTGTGGCTCAACGGGCTCGGCTTCGCCGGCCGCCCCGACAGCTGGTTCGACGTCGCGATGGCCCGGATCGCGGTCGGCCCGGCGGTCCTGCCGTGGGTCGGGATCGGCGCGCTGCAGCTCGACGGCCGCCGGATCCCGCTCGGGCTCTCGGCCCGCCGCGGTCCGGGACGGATCCGGGTCGACGTGCCCGGGCGCCTGGTCGCCGAGCTGCCCGCCCGCGACGGCCACCTGACCGTCGAGCTCGACGCACCGACGGCGTCGATGGTCGCCTGGCCCTACGCCCAGCCCGACGGAGGGCCGCTGCACCACGCGCTGAACTGCTCGCGGGCGGCGGTCCGGCTGACCTGGCGGCCACGGTCCGGCAGCCCGCTGGTGCTCGAGTCGCCGGTCGGCGGCGTGCTCGAGCAGGGCGTGCCGGCGAGCGAGGAGCACCCCGTCGCCGTGCTGCCCTTCACGGACGGCTGACGGGCGGGTCCGGTCGGTTGAGGTTGAGCGCGCTCAACGCACTCCACCTCAACCGGTCCCTGGCGTCCGGCGACCTCCGGCCGTCCCAATCGGCCGGCAGTCCAGCGCCTCGTGTCCTAGGGCTGCTCGAGGAAGCCGGTCACCGCCCGCAGGCGACCGTCCTCGGCGACGGTCGCGAAGTCGATCCCGACCGCGACCGGGCCGCTCTCGCCGACCAGGTTCCAGGAGAACCGGACCCGGTCGTTGTGGCTGTCCGGGCCGCTGGCGAGCACGAACCGGTGCCCGGGGAACTGCGCCTGGACGGCGCCGATCAGGCCGCTGATGCCCTCGTGGCCGGCGGCGCTGGCGAGCGGGTCGACGTAGTCGCCGTCCTCGGTCCAGGTTCGCGCCACCAGCGTCCGGCGCTCGCCGGCGTCGGTCGCGTTCCAGGCGGCCAGGTAGTCGTTGACGGTGGTGTCGATGGTGCTCATGCGGTGCTCCTCGTTCGGATGGCTCGGTGCGGGGGCGGTGGGCCGTGGTGGCCGCCGTCTCCCGATCCGGTTCCCGGAGCCTGCTCCACGTTCGGGGGCAGATCGATGACCTCGGAGGTCAAGGCGGCGCCGCGGCGCCGGCCTCCGTCGGGGCTCGGGAACGGCACGGCGGCCATGACCTCCGAGGTCATGGAGCTCGTTCCCGGGGGCGCTAGGGTCGGACGCGATGAGCGAGGTCGCCGCAGCCCCCACCGTCGGTGCCCTGCTCCGCGACTGGCGTCAGCGCCGGCGGATGAGCCAGATGGACCTGGCGCTGGAGGCGGAGGTCTCGACCCGCCACCTGAGCTTCGTCGAGACCGGCCGCAGCCGTCCGAGCGCCGAGATGGTGATCCACTTGTCCGAGCATCTCGACGTCCCGCTGCGCGACCGCAACGTGCTGCTGCTGGCCGCGGGGCACGCGCCGGTCTACGGCCAGCGCGGGCTCGACGAGCCGGAGATGGGCCCCGTCCGCGAGGCGCTCGACCAGGTCCTGCGTGGCCACGAGCCGTACCCGGCGGCGGTCGTCGACCGGCACTGGGGGCTGGTCGCCGGCAACCGCGCGATCGGCCTGCTGACCGCGGGCGTGGCCGCCGAGCTGCTGGAGCCGCCGGTCAACGTCCTGCGGCTGAGCCTCCACCCCGACGGGATGGCCCCACGGATCCTCAACCTCGGCGAGTGGCGCGCGCACCTGCTGGAGCGGCTCGGCCGCCAGGCGGTCACCAGCGGCGACCCTGCGCTTGCCGCGCTCCACGCCGAGCTGGCCGCGTACCCGGGGGCGGAGCCGGCGGCGGCGCGCGAGGACCGCTTCGGCACGATCGCCGTCCCGCTGCGGCTGCGGGTCGGGGACGACGAGCTGCGCTTCATCAGCACGGTCACGACCTTCGACACGGCGATCGACGTGACCGTCGCCGAGCTGGCGATCGAGTCGTTCTTCCCCGCCGATGCCCGCACCGCGGCGGCGGTCCGGGAGTACGTGCCGGACGCCTAGGACGCGGCTCGGGGCGGCTCGGGGCGGCTCGCGAGACCCCGGCGGGGATCCGGATCGCGCCTAGGACACAGGTGATTCGGCCGTTTCGCGAAGTCCTGGTGGGAACACCGAGAGCAGAGGCGTAGTGTGGTGCGGGGCACAGTTGATGGCCCCAGCACTTATGTGATCTAGTCGGCAGCACGTCGGCTGTACCCCCTGCGACCAAGAGGACCCATGAGCACGATCAAGCCTGTCCAGAACTTCATCGACGGCGAGCTCGTCGACGCCGCCAGCGGGGAGACCTCGTCGGTCGTCGATCCCTCGACCGGCCAGGAGATCGGTCGCGCTGCGGTCTCCGGGAAGGAGGACGTCGACCGCGCCGTCGCCGCCGCGACCCGGGCCTTCGAGACCTGGTCCAAGACGACCCCGGCCGAGCGCGCCGAGGTCCTGCTGGGGATGGCCGCCGTGCTCGAGGAGCACGGTGACGAGATCGCCGAGCTCGAGTCGCGCAACGCCGGCAAGCCGCTGCAGTCGGTCAAGGACGACGAGCTGCCGCCGATCATCGACGCCTTCCGGTTCTTCGCCGGCGCCGCCCGCAACCTCGAGGGCAAGGCGTCGGCCGAGTACCTGCCCGGCATGACCTCGATCATCCGCCGCGAGCCGATCGGCGTCGTCGGCCAGATCGCGCCCTGGAACTACCCGCTGATGATGGCCGCGTGGAAGCTCGGCCCGGCGCTCGCCGCCGGCTGCACCACCGTCCTCAAGCCGGCCCCGTCGACCCCGGTCTCGGTCGTCCGCTTCCTCGAGCTGGCCGCCGAGGTCGTGCCCAAGGGCGTCGTCAACATCATCGTCGGCGGCAACGAGGCCGGCCAGGCGATCGTCGAGCACGACGACATCGCGCTCGTCTCGCTGACCGGCTCGGTCGGCACCGGCCGCTGGATCGCCGAGCACGCCGGCCAGCGCCTCAAGCGGACCCATCTCGAGCTGGGTGGCAAGGCGCCGGTCGTGGTCTTCGACGACGTCGATCTCCAGGACGCGATCGAGAACATCGCCGGGTTCGGCTACTTCAACGCCGGCCAGGACTGCACCGCGGCGACCCGCGTGCTCGCCTCCCCGAAGGTCTACGACGACCTCGTCGCGGGCCTCGCCGACCAGGCCAAGAGCCTCGTGATCGGCGACACCACCGACCCGAACACGACCCTCGGCCCGGTCAACAACCCGAACCAGCTCGAGCGCGTGACCGGCTTCTTCGACCGGCTGCCGTCGCACGCCGAGACCGTCACGGGTGGCCGCAAGGCCGATCGCCCCGGGTTCTACGTCGAGCCGACCGTGATCGCCAACGTCAAGCAGGACGACGAGGTGATCCAGAGCGAGATCTTCGGTCCCGCGATCACCGTCCAGCGGTTCACGGACGAGGCGGAGGCGATCAAGTGGGCCAACGGCACCCCGTACGGCCTCTCCTCCAGCGTCTGGACCCGTGACGTCGGCCGCGCCCACCGCGTCGCCAACGCGCTCCGGTTCGGCTGCGTCTGGGTCAACACCCACGGCGGCCTTGCCAACGAGATGCCGCACGGCGGGATCAAGGACTCCGGCCACGGCAAGGACCTCTCCGCGTACTCGCTGGAGGACTACACGTACGTGAAGCACGTGATGGTCTCGCTGGACTAGGCGGTTGGTCTGCGGCGGCCGTATGCCGTCGCATCTCGGCCCGCGTGGACCTCGGCAGGCCTGGCGGCCAGCTCTCGATCCACGCGAGCCGACCTGCTTGGCCTACGACCACCTCAGACGCAACCGCTGCGGTTGGTCTGCGGCGGCCGTGGACGCGGCGCATCTCGGGCCCGTTGGCGCTCGGCAGGCCTGGCGGCCAGCTCTCGCACCACCCGACCCGACCTGCTTGGTCAGACGCAACCGCTGCGGTTCTGGGGTGAATTCGCGTCGGGCCGGCGGGCTGGGGTCGATCCGCGTCGCATAGCGGGGCGGAATGACCCCAGAGGCTGAGGGCCGGGGTGAAATGACCCAGGCCCTCCTCAACCCAAGACCTCGGCCCGCGATCCCCCCCCCAGACCTGCGACCCCGGGCCCTCGACCTCGGACCACGACCCCAGGCCCTCCTCAACCCAAGACCGCGACCTCGAGGCGCGCGACCTCGAGGCGCGCGACCTCGAGGCGCGCGACCTCGAGGCCCGCGACCTCCAGGCCCGCGACTACTGGACGGCCGAGACCGGCCGCGGGGCCTCGCCGACGTACTTCGCCGACGGGCGGATCAGGCGGGCCTCGCGCTTCTGCTCGAGGATGTGCGCCGACCAGCCGGCGACCCGGGCGGCGGTGAACATCGGCGTGAACAGCTGGGCCGGGACGTTGGCGCTGTCGAGGATCACCGCCGACCAGAACTCGACGTTGGTGGCCAGCACGCGGTCCGGCTTGCGCGCGTGCAGCTCGGCCAGCGCGGCCTTCTCGAGGGCCTCGGCGGCCTCGTAGCGGGACGCGCCGATCTCCTTCGCGGTCCGCCGCAGGACGCGGGCCCGCGGGTCCTCGGCGCGGTACACGCGGTGGCCGAAGCCCATCAGGCGCTCGCCCTTGTCGAGCGCGTCCTTGACCCACTTCTCGGCGTTGCCGGACTGCTCGACGCCGTCGAGCATCGCCAGCACGCGCGAGGGCGCACCGCCGTGGAGCGGGCCGGAGAGCGCACCGACCGCGCTCGACAGCGCGGCGGCGACGTCAGCACCGGTCGAGGTGACGACGCGAGCCGTGAACGTGGAGGCGTTCATCCCGTGCTCGGCCGCCGAGATCCAGTAGGCGTCGATCGCCTTCGCGTCGAGCGGGTTCAGCTCGCCGCGCCAGCGGATCAGGAACCGCTCGGCGACCGTCCTGCCTTGGGCGACCTCGGCCTGGGGCACGGGCGGCTGGCCGCCACCGCGGGCCGACTGGGCGACGAACGAGAGCGCCATCACCGAGGCACGGGCGAGCTGCTCGCGCGCCTCGTCGTCGGTGGTGTCGATGATCGGCTTGAAGCCCCACTCGGGGGCGAGCATCGCCAGCGCCGCCTGCACGTCGACGCGGGGGTCGCCGGAGCGGACCGCCAGCGGGTGCGGCTCGGCGAACGGCAGGCCGGGATCGAACGATCCGTCGACGAGCAGGCCCCAGACCTTCTCGTAGGGGACGTGGCCGACCAGATCCTCGATGTCGACGCCCCGGTAGCGCAGCGCGCCACCTTCCTTGTCGGGCTCCGCGATCGTGGTCGCGAAGGCTACGACGCCCTCAAGTCCGGAACGTACCTCGTCGGTCATCTGCTCGTCCTCGTTCGCATCGGTCTTGAACGTCACCACCATACGAGAGCCGAGCCGCATGGTGGTGGGGTGCAAGCGATCAGGCGCTACCGTCGTCGAATGCCCCCCACCGACCCCGCGCTCCTCCGGCGCCCCGCCACCGAGCTCGCCGCCCTGATCCACCGCGGCGAGCTGGCCGCCGTCGACCTGGTCGAGGCTGCGCTGGACCGGATCGGGGCGCTCGACGGACGGGTCAACGCGTTCGTCGACCTCTGGGCCGAGGAGGCGCTGGAGACGGCCGCCCGGATCGGCCCCGGCGACCGGCGGCCGTTCGCCGGCGTGCCGACCGCGATCAAGAACAACCGCGGGGTCGCCGGCAAGCGGTTGAGCTACGCGTCGGGCTTCGCCGGCGAGGCGACGGCGCAGGAGGACGCGCACGTGACTCGGCGCCTGCGCGACGCCGGCTTCGTGCTGCTCGGGGCGACCAACCTGCCGGAGTGGGGGATCACGCCGGTCACCGAGCCGCGCCGGTTCGGTCCGACCCGCAACCCGTGGGATCTGGAGCGGACCCCGGGCGGCTCCTCGGGCGGGGCGGGGGCGGCGGTCGCCGCCGGCATGCTGCCGGTCGCCCACGGCAACGACGGTGGCGGCTCGATCCGGATCCCCGCCGCCTGTTGCGGCCTGGTCGGCCTCAAGCCCCAGCGCGGCCGGATCTCGCTGGCCCCGGGGCTCGGCTTCCACCTGCTGGTCAGCGACGGGATGCTGACCCGGACGGTCGGCGACGCCGCGGCGACCCTCGACGTGCTCGCCGGACCGGTGGTGGGGGACTTCGCGTCGCCGCCGCCGCCCGCGCTGCCGTTCGCCTCGGCGGCGGCCCACGGGGCCCGCGGCGACCTCCGCGCGCTGCGGGTCGGACTGGTCCTCGACCCGCCGATCGGGGAGCCGCCGTCCGCGGTCGACGCGGACGCCGCGCGTCGCGCCGCGTCGCTGCTCGCCGAGCTCGGCCACGAGGTCGAGGAGGTCCACGCCCCGTGGCGGATCCCGTTCGACCTGCTCGGGGCATCGTTTGGGCCGGCGACCGTCTCGGGGATCCGCGAGGTCGAGCGGTCGACCGGGCGGGCCTGCACGCCGGACGACGTCGAGTCGCTCTCGTGGGCGCTGTGGGAGCAGGGGACCGCGGTCCGGGCGATCGACTACCTGGTCGCCGACGGGGAGCTCCAGCGCCTCGCCCGCGAGGTGCTGGCCTGGGCCGACGGCTACGACCTGCTGGTCACGCCGGCGCTCGGCTCGGCCCCGGTCGCGATCGGGGCGCTCGATCCCGACGGCGCCGATCCGCTCGACGGGTTCGCCCGCGGCGGCGACTTCACCCCCTACACCGCGATCAGCAACGTGACCGGCTGCCCGGCGATCGCGCTGCCGCTGTTCGAGCGCCCGGCCGGCGACCCGGCGGCGGGGATGCCGCTCGGCGTCCAGCTGATCGGCCGTCCGGCGGGCGAGGAGGAGCTGCTCGCCGTCTCAGCGCAGCTGGAGGCGGCGCTGCCGTGGGCCGACCGCGTCGCGCCGTTGGCGACGGAGGGGGACGCGGGCTGAGCGCGGCGGCCGGGCCGCGTTGGGTCGGCGGCGCCTGCCCGGCCGGTCGGGGCGGTCGTCCGTTTCGTTCAAGACCGGCACCCCAACGCGGCGTAGCGTGTGGTCGTGACGTGGCCCTGCGAGCGGCTGGGCGTGCCCCGCGCTCGTAGGAGACCACCCCGACACCCCCGATCGCGGCGCCGAAGCCGCACGAAGGAGCACGCCGCTCATGACCGTACGCCTCGACCTCATCGGCATCATCACCGCCGACCTCGGACGCTCGCTCGACTTCTACCGGGTGCTGGGCCTCGAGATCCCGGCCGACGCCGTGGACCAGCCGCACGTGGAGCTGACCCTGCCCAACGGCCTGCGGCTGGCCTGGGACACGCTCGCCACGATCCAGTCGTTCGATCCCGGCTTCCGGATCGGCGAGGGGCGCGCACCGGTCGCCCTCGCGTTCGCCTTCGACAGCCCGGCCGACGTCGACGACGCCTACCGTCGGCTGGCCGAGCACGGGGCCGGCCACCTGCCGCCCTGGGACGCCTTCTGGGGCCAGCGCTACGCGATCGTCCACGACCCGGACGGCAACACCGTCGATCTGTTCGCCGCGTCGGCCTGACCGAGGTCGGCCTCGGCACGGGGAGCCGCCGCGGTCCCGGTCGAGCGAGTCGTCACCGCCAGCGAGGGTCGAGGGCGAGCCGCCCCCGACCGCGTCGCGCCTCGATCAGCCGGTCAGGGCCTCGAGGATCCCGCGCGGGCGGACGCCGAGCGCCTCGAGGTCGGCGGTGCCGTGGCGGCCGGCGGTGTTGCAGGTCAGCACCGCCAGCTCCTCGCGGTCGGCGGCACCGGGGCGCTCGAAGACGGCGGTGGCCGCGTTCAGCAGCGATGCGGGCAGCGGCAGCACCGGCCGGCGGCGGGCGACGGCGGCCTGGAGCGCGGGCAGCAGGTCGTGGACGGCCAGCTCCTCGGGGCCGCCGATCTCGTGCCGGGCGGGGCCGTCGGTCGGGGCGCCGCGCTCGACGACCGCCACGATCGCGTCGGCCAGGTCGCTGACCGCGACCGGTCGCGAGCGTCCCGCGGAGCCCGCCGGGACGGGCGCCACCGGCAGCAGCGAGAGCGCCTGCGCCCAGGCGGCCCAGCGCTGGCCGCGGGCGAGGACCAGCGACGGGGAGACGATCGAGACGGGCATCGCGCCGACGTCGCCGGCCCCGGTCACGACCCGCTCGGCGACCTGCTTGGCGCGCAGGAAGCGGCAGCCGGCCGCCTCGCCCGCACCGAGCGCCGAGGCGAAGACGAAGTGTCCGACGCCCGCCTGGGCCGCGGCGTCGGCGAGTCGCCAGCTGGCGGTCGCGTTGAGCTCCTCGAGCGTGCCGATCGCCTGGTCGTGGAGCGGCCCGGCGAGGTGGATGACCGTGTCAACCCCCCGCAGGGCGCCGCCGGGCAGGCGGATGTCGGTCAGGTTCCACAGCGCCAGCTGCACGTCGACACGGCGGGTCCCGAGCCGAGCCGGGTTGCGCAGCAGGCAGCGGACCGGGTGGCCCCGTTGCAACAGGCGGTCGAGCACGCGCCGGCCGGTCGCGCCCGTTGCTCCGGTCAGCAGGATCATGGCTGGAGCCTACGGCGTCGGGACGGCGACGCAGCTGGCACGCGGGACGAACGTCGTAGGCAGCAGCACCCGCTCGGCGCTGCCGGGCTCCTGCAACGTGGCGAGGACCAGCTTCCCCGCCTGCCGCCCGATCTCGCGGTTGTCGCGGGCGATCACGGCGATCGGGGGGTCGTAGATCTCGGTCACGTCGATCGCGTCGCAGCTCACGAGCGAGATGTCGCGGCCGACGCGCAGGCCACGCGCGCGGAACTCGCGCAGCGCGCCGATCAGGAAGCGGTTGGCGCCGGTGATGACGGCGGTCGGCGGCTCCGGGGCGTCGAGCATCTCGCGCGTGGCCTCCTGGCCCTGCTCCGGCGTCAGGGGGCCGGCGATCACCCGGAACGTCGGCTCCAGGCGCCGCGCCGCGTAGGCGTCCTCGAGCCCGGCGAGCCGCTCGCGCGTGGGGCGGATGTCCTCGCCGTTGATCAGGCCGATCCGCCGGTGTCCGAGGTCGAGGAGGTGCTCGACCGCGGCGGTCATGCCCTGGCGGTGGTCGGACAGCACCGTGCTGACGCCGAGGTCGGCGGGCAGCTCGCGGTCGATCACGACCACCGGGGTCTCCAGACCGCGGAGCAGCGCCAGCAGCTGCGGGTCGGTCTCCGAGGCGAGCGAGAGCAGCATGCCGTCGACCCGTCGCTGCGAGAACAGCTTGACGTGCTCGACATCCATCGCCGGATCGCCCTCCGAGTTGGTGATCATCATCGAGTAGCCGCGCTGGCGGAGCGTCGACTCGGCGCCCTGGGCGATCTCGCCGAACAGCGGGTTGGAGATGTCTCCCATGACGAACCCGATCGACCGCGTCGACTGACGACGCAGGCTCTGGGCTACGAAGTCGGGAACGTACCCGAGCTCCTCGACCGCCTTGTTGACGCGCTGGCGCATCGGCTCGCTGACGTCCGGATGCTGGGAGAGCACGCGGGAGACGGACGAGATCGCGACCCCGGCTCGGTCGGCGACCTCGCGCATGCTGGCCCGACCGATCACGCGGTGGTTGGGCTGCTCGGCGTCAGACATAGGCCTGGCCGATCCTAGGCATTCGCGAGGCGGCACGTCGCCGGCACGAACCCGCGAGGGGCCGGGTCGTGCCGCCCGTCGCGGGTTTCGGGGTACCCCTCGTGTACCGAAGCGCGGCCGCGGGTCGCGCCGGGTCAGTCCCCGCTCAGGGCCGCGGCGTTGACCACCGCGTCGGTCGCCTGCCCCTCGAGCACCGCCACCAGGTTCTCGGTCGCCCGGCGCTTGAGCTCGATCAGCGACTCCTCGCTGTAGAACGCGATGTGTGGGGTCACGACCACGTTCGGCTGCCGCAGCAGCGGGTGGTCGGCGGCAGGCGGCTCGGCTTCCAGCACGTCGAGCCCGGCGCCGGCGATCTGCCGTTCGGCGAGCGCGTCGGCGAGCGCGTGCTCGTCGATCAGCGGGCCGCGGGCGGTGTTGATCAGGATCGCGTCGGAGCGCATCCGGGCCAGGCGCGCGGCGTCGATCAGGTGGTGGGTGTCGTCGGTCAGGGGCACGTGCAGCGAGACCACGTCGGCCCCGGCGAGCAGGGCGTTGAGGGTGCGCGGCGTGGCCCCGCCGTCGGAGATCTGCTGGTCGCTGAGGTAGGGGTCGTGGGCGACGACGTGCATCCCCAGCGCGGTCGCCTTGGCCGCCACCGCCCGCGCGATCCGGCCGAAGCCGACCACTCCGAGCGTGCGCCCGGCCAGGCGCCGGATCGGCTTCAGCTCGGCGTTCGGCCAGCCGCCGGCGCGCACGGCCCGGTCCGCCTCGGCGGTCTTGCGGGCGACGGTGAACAGGAGCGCGAGCGCGTGCTCGGAGACCTCGTCCACGCAGTACTCGCGGACGTTGGTGACGGGCAGCCCGCGGTCGCTGGCCGCCGCGACGTCGATGTTGTCGACGCCGACCCCGTAGCGGCCGACCGCGCGCAGGTCGGCGGCGCCCTCGATCGCCGCGCGGGAGACCGGCGCGAAGCAGGTCAGGATGCCGACGGCGGCCGCCGCGCGGCGCGCGATCTCGTCCGGATCGCGCAGCTCGCCGGCGTAGTCCAGCTCGTAGCCGAGGGGCTCGAGGATCGCGCGCTCGGTGGCGAAATCCGGGAACACCATGTCGGTGACGAAGACGCTTCCCGTCATCGTTGCTCCTTCTCGTTGGTCGGTTGGGGGGCGGCGGTCGCGCAACTGGCGGTCGGCCGGTAGGACGTCGGCAGCAGCACGCGGGAGGGGGCGGCGATGGTGCCGCCCATCGCCGCGAGCAGGATCTCGGCGGCGCTGCGTCCGAGCAGGGCGTTGTCGCGCGAGATCGAGGCGATCGGCGGGTCGAGCAGTCGCGTCAACGGCGTGTCGTCGCAGGTGACGAGCGAGATGTCGCGACCGGGGCGCCGCCCGAGGTCGCGGAGCATCCCGAGCACGCCGATCAGGATCTGGTTGCCGCCGACGACGATCGCCGTCGGGGCATCGGCGCCGGCCAGCAGCATCCGTGTCGACTCGGCACCGTGGTCCGAGCTGTAGGGCCCGGCGACGACGGTCGAGTCGTCGGGGACGTCGTGCTCGCGGAACGCCTGCCGCAGGCCCTCGGCGCGCTCGCGTGAGGCCCGGAGCTCCATCAGCCCGGTGATCAGGGCGATCCGGCGGTGGCCGAGGGCGATCAGGTGGGTGACGGCCTCGCGCATGCCGCTGCGGTGGTCGGAGAGCGCGGCGCGGGCCGCCTCCAGGCCCTCGATCTCGCGGTCGACGAGCACGAACGGGGTGGTCGTCGCCCGCAGGAAGTCCGCCGTCGGCGCGTGCTGCTCGCTGGCCAGCAGCAGCACGAGCCCGTCGACCCGTCGGCGCTCGAACAGGTGCAGGTAGGTCTCGTCGAGCTGCGGGTCGGACTCGGAGTCCGACAGCAGCAACGAGTAGCCGGCACCGCGCAGGACCGACTCGGCGCCCTTGGCGATCTCGGCCAGCAGCGGGTTGGCGATGTTGGCCGCGACCAGCCCGACGGTCAGCGTCTGCCCGCTGCGGAGGCTCTGCGCCAGCAGGTCGGGGGTGTAGCCGAGCTCGGCGACCGAGGCCCAGACCCGCGCCTTCATCCGCTCGCTGACGTCGGGGTGGCCGGAGAGCACGCGCGAGACCGAGGACATCGCCACCTTGGCGTGCTCCGCGACCTGGCGCATGCTGGCGCGGCGGTCAACCACGGCTGGCTCTCCGGCGCACGCCCAACGTCCTCAGATCGCCTTCTCGGCTTCGACGTACGCGTCGCCGGCGAGCGTCGCCCGCGCCATGTCGCGCATCCGGATCGTCTCGCAGGTGTTCTCGGTCCGGTTGCAGTCGCCCCAGTCGGTCCAGACGTACTCGATCGCGAACCAGCCGTCGTAGCCGATCTCCTGCATCCGCTTGATGATCCGCGGGTAGTCGATCGTGTTCTCCTCGAACACGGTCTGGAGCTTCCCGGGGGCACCGCCGCGGCAGTGGAAGTGGCGGGCGTGGGCGAGCAGCGGCTCGATCTCGTCGTCGCTGATCCCCTGGTAGGTGAAGTGCCCGTAGTCGAGCGCGAGCTCGAGGCCGGGGGTTAGCTCGAGCAGCCGGCCGACCTTGGCGGGGGTGTCGACGTTGCTGCCGAGGTGGGCCTCGATCGACAGCCGCATCCCGGACTGGGCGGCGAGCTCGACCCGCGCCGAGAGCTCCTCGGCCGAGCGGGCGATCGCGGCCTCCGGCGACTCGTCCGCGAAGACGGTGCCGGGCAGGATCGTCATGCCCGAGGCGCCCAGCCGCTTCGCCAGCTCCAGCATCTCGGCGAAGTAGGTCCGCGACTCGGCGCGGACGGCGGCGTCGGGGTGGTTGGGGGCGAGCGTCTCGAAGTCGGTCCAGGGCAGGAAGAAGAAGTCGGCGAGCTCGAGGTTGCGGGCGCGCAGCCGCTCGCCGATCACGCCGGCCCAGTAGGGGAGGTCGCCGCGGACGTCCTCCGGGCGGATCTGGGACCGGTTGCCGGCCAGGCACACGTCGAGCCCGTCGAACCCGAGCATGCTGACGAGGTCGAGGGCCTGCTCGTTGCTGAGCAGGGGCCATGAGAAGTCGCCGCTGGCAAGCTTCATCGAGGAGCTCCTTTGGGTGGTGGCGCTTCCGACTGGAAGCGTTTCCGGGAACGTAGTGCATGATCGCCTCGGCTGCAAGCTGCGAGCGGGTTCCCGTTCGCCGCCGGACGCTCGGCGAGTGCGCTTGACAGTGCTTCTCGGGCCGTGGTAGGAATCGATTCCGGAATGGTTTGCAGGAATGGTTTCGGATCAGTCGGACCGTGAGGAGAACGTCGTGTCGAAGGTGATGAGGTGGGGTCTGGTGCCCGTGCTGGTCTGCGGCTTGGCCGTGACCGGGTGCGGGGGCGGAGACGCCGACGAGGGATCGAGCGCGGCGACGACCACCGCGGCCAAGCCCGCCAAGCAGGCGGCCGCCGTGACGGTCCCGAAGGACCCCGAGGCGACGAGCTTCGGGCCGGTCGAGCCCGGAAGCGGCAAGGGCGTGACGCTGGGCTACATCTCGATCGGGGAATCGCTGCCGTTCGCCAAGCTGCTGAGCGACGGGATCAAGCAGGCCGCCGAGACCGCGGGAGCGAAGCTGGTCTTCTGCGACGCGGCGTTCGACGCGGCCAAGGCGCTCGACTGCGCCAAGAACTTCAAGACCCAGGGCGTCGCCGGCTACGCGAGCAGCAACTCCGACGCGAAGGCCGCGGAGCGGATCTGCGCCGCCGGTCCCGACGCGCCGGTGATGTCGGTGGCGATCCGCCAGGACCCGTGCGGCAAGACCTTCATGGGCGGCAACGACCGGATCTCGGGCGAGATCGCCGGGACCGGGATGGGCGAGTTCATCAAGCGCGAGCTCGACTGCGAGTACGACGCCGTCGTCTCGCTCGAGTCGCCGACGGTCGGTGAGGTCAACACCCTGCGGGCGAACGGCTGGCGCCACGGCTTCGAGCAGGTCTGCGGACCGCTGAAGCAGGCGAAGACGTTCGACACGGACTCGACGATCGACGGCGGGCGGAAGGTCTTCACCGACGTCCTGACCGGGCTGCCGGGCGCCAAGCGGATCGTCCTGTTCACGCTCAACGACGACCTCGCGCTCGGCGCCAAGGCGGCGGCCAAGGCCCAGGGCCGGGCCGACCAGGTCTTCATCGCCGGGCAGGGCGCGGACACCAGCGCGATCTGCGAGCTGAAGAACAACCCGCAGTGGGTCGGGGACACCGCCTACTTCCCCGAGAAGTGGGGCAGCTCGATCGTGCCGAACCTGATCAAGCTGGTCCAGGGCAAGGACGTCCCGCCGAACCTGTTCGTTCCGCACAAGTTCGTCGACGCCAGCAACGTCGACGAGTTCTACGACACGAGCAAGTGCTGAGCCGGTGCTCCGGGACGGCGGAGAGCAGATGAGCAGCTTCGCCCTGCGCGCCCGGGGCCTGCGGAAGTCGTTCGCGGGCGTCGAGGTCCTCCACGGGGTCGACCTCGACGTCCACGGGGGCTCGGTCGTCGCGCTGCTGGGCGAGAACGGCGCCGGCAAGTCGACCCTGGTGCGGATGCTGGCCGGGGACCACGCGCCCGACGCCGGGGAGATCCGGATCGGCGACGAGGTGGTCGCCGCGCTCGATCCGGTCTCGGCGATCGACGCCGGGATCCGGATGATCTACCAGGAGCTCAACGACGCGCCGCCTCTCAGCGTGGCGGAGAACGTCGCGCTCGGCCGCTGGCCGGGCCGGCGGGGGTTCGTCTCGTGGTCGGCGATGCGCCGGCACGCCCGGCGGATGCTCGACGAGCTGGGGATCGACATCGACGTCGACCGCCCGGTCTCGTCGTTGCGGATCGGCGAGCGGCAGATCGTCGAGATCGCCCGCGCGCTCTCCGGCGAGGCCCGCTGCCTGATCCTCGACGAGCCGACGGCGGCGCTCTCCGACCACGAGGTCGAAGCGCTCTTCGGCTTCGTCCGCACGCTGCGGGAGCGTGGCGTGGCGATCATCTACATCACCCACCGGCTCGACGAGGTCTTCGAGCTGGCGGACGAGGTGCGGGTGCTGCGCGACGGCGAGGTCGCGCTCGCCGCCGCGACGGCGACGGTCGACCGCCCGGCGCTGGTCGCCGCGATGGTCGGCCGCGAGCTGGGCGAGGTCCGCCGGCCGGCGGACGCCGGCCCGCCGGGGGCCTCGGCCCTGCGGCTGGTCGACGCGACCGTCGCGGGCTCGTTCGCGAACCTCGACCTCGACGTGGCGGCCGGCGAGATCGTCGCGCTCTACGGCAAGCTCGGATCCGGAGCGTTCGACGTCGGCGAGGCGGTCTTCGGTCTCCGGCGGCTGGACGCCGGCCAGATCGAGGTCGACGGAAGCGCGGTGCGCCTGCGCGGCCCGGCGGAGGCGATCGCCTGCGGGATCGGCCTGCTGCCCGCCGACCGCAAGCGCGAGGGCGCGTTCCTCGGCCGCTCGGTCGCGGAGAACGTCGCCGTGAGCTCCTGGAGCCGGCTCGCCCGCCGCGGCTGGATCACCCGCGAGCGCGAGGCCGAGACCTACCGCCGGTGGCACGACCGGCTCGCCGTCCGCTCGCGCAACGATCCGCAGCAGCCGATCGGCACGCTCTCGGGCGGCAACCAGCAGAAGGTCCTGCTCGCCCGCTGGCTCGAGCGGGGCTCCCGGATCCTGGTCCTGATCGAGCCCACGCGCGGCGTCGACGTCGGCGCCCGCGCGGAGATCTACGCGGCGATCCGCTCGCTCTCGGCTGAGGGCGTGGCGGTGCTCGTGTGCACCTCCGACAACGAAGAGGTCGTCCAGCTCGCCGACCGCGCCGTGGTCCTGAGCCGCGGTGCGGCGACGGCGGCGATGACCAGCAACGAGATCTCCACCCAGCGGCTCGTCTCGGCGGCCGCGTGAAAGACCGATGACGATGGCGAACGACGCGTTGATCTCAACCAGCACGACCCCAGCGGGGGCGACGGCGGCACGACCGTGGCGGGAGCGAGTTCCGGAGACGGCGGCGCTGCTCGTCTTCCTCGTCCTGCTCTGCGCCTTCTTCGCCATCAAGTCGCCGTACTTCCTGGCCTGGGGCAACTTCCTCAACATCCTCTCCGCGCTCGCGGTCGCCGGCATCATCGCCGCGCCCGCCACGCTGCTGCTGATCGCGGGGCAGTTCGACCTCTCGGTCGGTTCCGGCGCGGCCTTCGTGGGCGCGGTCGCGGCCTACGTCGCGGCCCAGAGCGGTCTGGCCGTGGCGATCCCGGTCGCGATCGGCGCCGGGCTGGTCGTCGGCCTGATGAACGGGTTCCTGGTCACGGTGGTCGGGATCAACGCCCTGATCGCGACCCTCGGCACGCTGGCGATCTTCCGCGGGCTGACCCAGATCGTCGTCGACGGGCAGTCGCTGCCGATCGACGGCTTCAGCGGCCTCGGCACCGCCCGGCCGGCGTTCGACATCCCGCTGCCGGTGATCATCCTGCTGGTCATCGCCGCGGTCTTCTGGGTCGTGATGCGGTACACGACCTACGGCCGCCGGATGTACACGATCGGCAGCAACCCGGTCGCCGCGCGACTCGCGGGGATCCGCTCGAAGCGGGCGATCTTCCTCGGCTTCGCGCTCTCCGGCCTCTGCATCGGGCTGGCCGGGCTGATCCTCGTCTCGCAGTTGGGAGCGGCGTCCCCGACCGCCGCCCAGGGCCTCGAGCTCTCGGTCGTGACCGCGGTGATCCTCGGCGGCGCGAGCCTCGCCGGAGGCCGCGGGACGATCGTCGGGACGATGATCGGCCTGCTGATCATCGGCGTCCTCAACAACGGGCTGATCCTGCTCAACGTGTCGTCGTTCTGGCAGGAGGTCGCTCGCGGCACCCTGCTGATCCTCGCCGTCGGGTTCGATCGGCTGCGCGTTCGATTCACGGAGCGGTAAGCAGATGACCAGCACCAGCACCAGCACCAGCAACACCAACGGCCGCGTCCGCGTCGGCATGATCGGCGCGGGCTCGATGGCGGTCGCCCATCACCTGCCGAACCTCGTCGCCCGCGGGGACGAGGTCGAGATGGTCGGGGTCTGCCGCAAGGGCCGTCCCCTGCTCGACCAGATCCAGCGGGAGTTCGGGTTCGCGGTCGCGAGCGAGGACTATCGCGACGTGCTGGACGCGGGCGTCGACGTCTGCGTCGTCGCCTCGCCGACGGCGATGCACCACGAGCACGCCAAGGCGGCCCTCGAGGCCGGCGCCCACGTGCTCTGCGAGAAGCCGATGACGATGGCGCCCGCGGAGGCGTGGGACCTGGTCGCCACCGCCGAGGCCCACGACCGCCACCTGGTCCTGAGCTTCGGCTGGAACTACGAGCGGATCGTGCGCGAGGCGAAGCAGCTGGTCCGCGAGGTCGGGATCGGCGAGGTCGAGCACTGCTCGATCCACATGGCGTCGGCCACCCGCGAGCTGCTGACCAACTCCGGCTCGTACCCGGGAGCGTCTGAGGCGACCATCCCCGAGCAGGCGACCTGGACCGACCCGCGGCTGTCCGGCGGCGGCTACGCCCAGGCCCAGCTCAGTCACGCGCTCGGCCTTGCCCTGTGGCTGTCGGACCTCGACGGGGAGCGGGCCTTCGCCTTCATGGGCGCCCCGGGCGACGCGCCCGTCGAGCTGCACGACGCGCTGGCGCTGCGGTTCGCGAACGGGGCCGTCGGATCGGTGGCGGGGGGCTCCTGCCACCTCGGATCCGGGGGCGACAAGCACCAGCTCGAGGTGCGCCTGATCGGGAGCGAGGGGCAGCTGCACGTCGACCTCGAGCGCGAGCTGGTCTGGCTCTACGACGCGGCCGGGAACGACCACCGCCCCGACGTGGCGCCGGGAGACGGCCTCTACGGGGCGACCGGTCCGCCGAACGCGCTGATCGACCTGGCGCTCGGGCGTGACGTCGAGAACTGCTCGCCCGGCGAGCTGGGCGCGCGGACGGTCGAGATCCTCGAGGCCGCGTACCGCAGTGCGGCGAGCGGGCTGCCCGAGGACGTGCAGGCCCGCTCCTAGTCCGCCATGGCGAGGACCCGCAGCGCGTGTCGGCGGGAGGCCTCGTCGATCATCGCGCCGTCGAGCGCCGCCGCGCCGCCGCCGCGGGCGGCGGCCGCCTCGACCGCGGCGACCAGCTTGCGGGCGCGCCGGACCTCGTCCGCCGAGGGACTGAACGCCGTGGACGCCCACGGGACCTGGGCCGGGTGGATGCAGTGACGCCCCTGGAAGCCGAGCATCCGGCCGATCTCGCAGTCGCGGACGAACGCGGCCTCGTCGCGGTAGTCCGCGAGCGGCCCGGCCAGCGCCTGGACCCCGGCCGCGCGGGCGTGGTGGGCGATCTGGCTCATCACCCACTGCCACTGGTAGCCGGGGAAGCCGGGATCGGCGACGCCGATCGGGTGCTGCGGGAGGCCGAGGTCGGCGGCGTAGTCGCCGGGGCCGAACGCGACGGCGACGGTCCGGCCGCTCGCGGCCAGCAGCTCGGGGAGGGCGAGCACGCCGACCGCGGACTCGATCTGGAGCACCAGCCCGACCGGCCGTGGGCGACCGGAGTCGCGCTCGAGGCAGGTGAGCAGGCCGTCGAGGAAGTGGAGCATCTCCGGCTCCTCGGCCTTCGGGACCATCACCGCGTCGAGGCAGGAGTCGGCGTCGGCCAGGATCTCGGTCACGTCGCGGAAGCCGTAGGACGACGCCAGGGGGTTGATCCGGACGGCGACGCTGGGGGCCGCGAAGCCGCCGCGTCGCAGCGCCTCGCGGCAGGCCCGGCGGGCCGTGTCCTTGCTCTCGGGCACCACCGAGTCCTCGAGGTCGATGACGATCTCGTCGGCCGCGATCGTCGTCGCGCCGGCCAGCATCCGCGGCGCGCTGGCCGGAACCACCAGCGACGAGCGACGGGCCGCGACGGCGCCCTCGAAAAACCTTGTCCTCTGCTCTCCCATGCCGCTATGGTATCGATACCGGAAACGATTGCGAACTCCGTCGAAACGATCTGAGCCCATGAGCGCCGCCCCGTCCGTCCCCACCTCCCTGACCATCGAACGGATCGAGACGATCCCGATCCGGGTCCCGTTGCCCACGGTCTTCCGTGGCAGCAAGTACAAGATGACCCACCGGTCCACGATCGTCACGAGGATCCACACGGCCGAGGGCGTGATCGGCGAGGCCTACGCCGGCGACGAAGACGCCGAGCTGCTCGACATCGAGGCCGTGATCCAGGGTGAGATCGCCCCGGCCCTGATCGGCCAGGACGCGTTCGCCGTCGAGCGCTGCTGGGAGCTGGCCCGACCCGCGACCTTCGACATCCTCCGCGACCGCCGGATCGGGCTCGTCGCCTGCGCGTCGGTCGACCTGGCGATCTGGGACGCGATCGGCCGCGCGGTCGGCCAGCCGCTCTGGCGGCTCTGGGGCGGCTACCGCCGGCGGGTGCCGATCATCACCGTCGGCGGCTACTACAGCAGCGACGCGGACGTCGGTGCGGAGGCGGCTGCGGTCCGCGCGCAGGGCTACGCGGGGATGAAGTTCAAGGTCGGCGGGCTGACGCCCGAGGCGGACGCCGAGCGGTTCCGGCGCGTCCGCGAGGCGGTCGGCCCCGAGTTCGTGCTGCTCGCCGACGCGAACCAGGCGTGGACCCCGCGCGAGGCCCTCGAGTTCGTGCGGCTGGTCGCCGACGAGGACCTGCACTGGTTCGAGGAGCCGTGCGCCTGGCACAACGACCGCCGCGCGATGCGCGACGTGCGGCTCGGCGGCGGCGTCAGCGTCTGCGCGGGCCAGAGCGAGTTCACCGCCGGAGGCTGCCGCGACCTGATGGTCGAGGGCGCGATCGACGTCTGCAACTTCGACGCCTCGTGGTCCGGCGGGCCGACGGAGTGGCGACGGGTCGCCGGGATGGCGCTCTCGTTCGACGTCCGGATGGGCCACCACGAGGAGCCGCAGGTCGCGTCGCACCTGCTCTGCTCGATCCCCCACGGCGCGTTCGTCGAGTGCTTCCAGCCCGATCGCGATCCGATCTGGTGGAACCTGGTCGTCAACCGCCCGGAGATCCGCGACGGCCACATCGAGCTGAGCGATCGTCCCGGCCTCGGCTGGGAGCTCGACGAGGAGTTCATCGCCCGCCACCGGATCCCGTCGGCGGTCCCGGCATGAGCTGGGACCTCGGAGCCGGGCTCGACGGCAAGCAGGTCCTGATCACGGGCGCGGCCGGGGGCATCGGTCGTGAGATCTGCGCCGCGTTCGCCTCCGCGGGGGCGCACGTGATCGCCGTCGACACCAACGAGCAGCGGCTGCGGGAGCTGACGGCCGGGCTGCCCGAGCCCGACCACCACCGTGCCGTGACCGCGGATCTGGCCGACCTCGGCGGGCACGCTGCGCTGCTCGACGCGGCTCCCGAGCTCTACGCGCTGGTGCACGTGGCGGCGCTCGCCGTCCGTCGCGCGGACATCGCCGACGTGACCGAGGCCGACTGGGACCGCCAGCACGACGTCAACCTCAAGGCGACGTTCTTCCTCTGCCGCGCCGCCGCCGACCGGATGCGCGAGCGCGGGCTCGGCGGGCGGATCGTGACCTTCGCCTCGCAGGCGTTCTGGACGGGCGGCTACGGCGGCTCGGTCGTCTACGCCGCGAGCAAGGGCGGGGTCGTCTCGCTGACCCGCGGCCTGGCGCGGACCTACGGGCCGCTCGGGATCACGGTCAATGCGATCTCCCCGGGCCTGGTCGACACGCCGATGCTGATGGACGACCTCGAGCCCGAGGTGCTCGAGGGCCTGCTCGCCGCGACCCCGCTCGGCCGCGTGGCCGACACCGAGGAGATGGCCGGCGCGGCCGTCTTCCTCGCCTCGCAGCACGCCTCCTACGTCTCCGGAGCCACGCTGAACGTCAGCGGCGGCTTCCTCATGTACTGATCGGAAGATGACGTGAACGACGCAACTCCCCCCGCATCCGCCCTCCGCCTCGGCGGCCTCGAAGGCCGCGTCGCGGTCGTCACCGGGGCCCGCCAGGGCATCGGCCAGCGGATCGCCCAGACGCTCCAGGAGCAGGGCGCCCGCGTGGCCGCGATCGACCTCCAGGCCCCGGAGCACCCCGGCATCCTCGGCGTCGCCGCCGACGTCCGCTCGGAGGACCAGGTCGACGCCGCCTTCGCCGAGATCGAGGCCCGGCTCGGCCCGGCGGAGGTCCTGGTCCTGAACGCCGGGATCCTCGTGATCGAGCCGTTCGAGACCACGACGCTGGCCTCGTGGCAGCGGACGATCGACGTCAACCTGACGGGTGCGTTCCTGTGCGCCCGGCGGGTCCTGCCGCAGATGCGGGAGGCCGGCTACGGCCGGGTCGTCGCGATCGGCTCGAGCGCGGGCACGACCGGCGGCTCGAGCAACGCCGCTGCCTACGCGGCCTCGAAGGCGGGCGTCATGACGCTCGCGAAGTCGATCGCGGGCGAGTACGCGCGACACGGCGTCACCGCCAACGCGCTCGCTCCGGCGCTGATCGACACCGAGATGCTCGGGGCGATGCCCGACATGCACGACAAGGTGCCGATCGGGCGCCTCGGCGCCCCGCAGGAGGTCGCCGACCTCGTCGCCTTCCTGGCCTCTTCCCACGCCGCCTTCATCACCGGGGAGGTCGTCGACATCAACGGCGGCTTCCTCATCGACTGACCCCAGAGGACTCCATGGCCGTCACCGAACAGCAGAAAACCGCGACGCTCACGATGAGCCAAGCGATCAACCGGGCGATCACCGACGCCCTCGAGTCCGAGGAGGCGATGGTCCTGCTGGGCCAGGACATCGGGGCCTACGGCGGCACCTTCGGCGTCTACCGAGGGCTCTACGAGCGCTTCGGACCGGAGGTGGTGCGCGACGGGCCGCTGTGCGAGTCCGCGACCGTCGGCGTCGGCGTCGGGCTGGCCGTCGCCGGGGTGCGCACGATCGTCGAGGTCGAGTTCATGGACTTCCTGGGGGTGGCGATGGACCAGATCGTCAACCAGGCGGCGAAGATGCACTCGACGACCAACGGCAAGCTGAACGTCCCGCTGGTGATCCGCGCGCCCGTCGTGTCGCGGATGGGGATGGGCTCGCAGCACTCGCAGAGCCTCGAGTCGTGGTTCATGCACGTGCCGGGCCTCAAGGTCGTGATGCCGTCCAACGCCGACGACGCCTACGGGCTGATGCGGACCGCGCTCGCCGACCAGAACCCCGTCCTGTTCATCGAGAACGGGCGGCTCTACGGTCGCCGCGGCGAGGTCGACCTCGCCGCCGATCCGATCCCGTTCGGCAAGGTCCGGGTCGCCCGCGAGGGGACCGACGCGACCGTGGTGGCGCTCGGCGGGATGGTCGACGACGCACTCGCCGCGGCGGAGACGCTGCAGGCCGAGGGGATCTCGGTCGAGGTCATCGACCCGCGCACGATCAGCCCGCTCGACGTCGACGGGATCATCGCCTCGCTCGCCAAGACGATGCGGCTGGCGGTGACCCACGAGGCACACAAGACGGCGGGCTTCGGGGCCGAGGTCGCGGCGCTCTGCGTCGAGCACGGCTTCGAGTACCTCGACGCGCCGATCGAGCGCGTCGCCGCGCTCGACGTGCCGATCCCGTGCGGGCCCGAGTGGTCGGCGGTCTACCCGAACGCGGACTCGATCGCCGCCGCCGTTCGCCGGATGTGCGGGGAGGGCCCGGCATGATCCCGCTGACGCTCGCCCGGCTGTCGATGACGATGGAGGAGGCCACCGTCAGCTCGTGGCTGGTGGCCGACGGTGCCACGGTCGAGGAGGGCCAGGTCGTCGTCGAGGTCGAGACCGACAAGGCCCAGTCCGAGCTGCCGGCACCGGCCGCCGGCATCCTCCGGATCGCGGCCGCCGAGGGCACCCAGGTGCTCGTCGACGGCCTGCTGGGCCGGATCCTCGCCCCGGGCGAGGAGCTCGCGGACGACGCTCCCGCCGGGGCCGGGAGCCCCGCTCCTGAGGTGCCCGCCGCGGCCCCCGCGGCTGTCCCCGCAGCCGCCCCCGGGGCCGCGAACGGGGCCCCCGCCGTCCGGGCCGGCGTCGCCTCCCCCGCCGCCAAGCAGGCGGCGCGCCGGCTCGGGGTCGACCTCGCCAGCGTGACCGGCAGCGGCCCCCGCGGGCGGATCACGATCGCCGACGTCGAGGCCGCGGCGGCCATCCCCGCCCCGGCCGTGGCCGCGCCGACGGCTGCGCCCGCCGCCCCTGCGCCGGCGGCCCCCCGGCCCGCGCCGGTCGACCTCCGTCGCGCCGTCGTCTCCAACATCGTCGCCAGCTGGCAGGCGATCCCCCACATCCACATCAGCGGCGAGCTCGACGTCGAAGGGCTGGTCGAGGCCCGGCGACGGCAGGCGGGCCGCGCGGCCCGGGCCACGGTCACCGACCTGCTGCTGCTGGCGATCTCCCGCGCGCTGGTCGACGTGCCCGCGCTCAACGGGACCGTCGAGGGCGGGGAGCCCCGGCGCGCGGCGGCGACCAACCTGAGCATCGCCGTGGCCACCGACCAGGGCGTCGTCGCCCCGGTCCTCGCGGGCTGCTCCGACCTCTCGCTGACGGGGATCTCGAAGCGCCGCGCCGAGCTGGTCTCCGCCGCCCGGTCCGGGGCGCTGGCGCCCCGCGATCTCGGCGGCGGGACCTGCACCCTCTCGAACCTCGGCCTCTACCCCGTCGACCACTTCGCTCCGGTCGTCTCCGGTCCCCAGATCGCGATGGTCGCGGTCGGCCGGGTCGCCGCCAAGCCGGTCGCCGTCGGCGGCCTGATCGGCATCGGCCAGCGGATGACCGTCAACGTCGCGATCGACCACCGCGGTGCCGACGGCGAGGCCGGAGGACGGTTCCTCGCGGCCCTCCAGGAGCGACTCGCCGAGCTGCCCACCCATGTCTAAGGAAGCCATGACCACTCTGCCCGTTCCCGTCGACGAAGCCGTCGCCGGTCCCCGCCCCGAGATCGACGACGCCACGCTGCTCGGCACCTACCGGATGATGGTCCGGATCCGTGCGCTCGAGGAGGAGGTGGTGCGCGCGTTCGCCGCCGGCCTGATCCCCGGCTCGACCCACCCGTGCATCGGCCAGGAGGCCGCGAAGGCCGGCTCGATCGGGGCGATCGAGCCCGGCGACCAGGTCCTCGCCACCTACCGCGGCCACGGCGAGGCCCTCGCCAAGGGGGTCGACGCGACGTCGATCATGGCCGAGCTGATGACCCGCACCACTGGCCTCTGCGGCGGCAAGGGCGGAACCCTGCACCTGTCGGCCCCAGAGCTCGGGCTGGTCGCGACCAACGGCATCGTCGGCGGCCACATCCCGATGGCGGGTGGGGTCGCCCTGGCCCAGCGGTTCAAGCCGGGCAACGCGATCGTCCTCTGCTACTTCGGCGACGGCGCGTCGTGCGAGGGCGAGATGTTCGAGACGCTGAACATGGCGATGATCTGGAAGCTGCCGCTGGTCTTCATCTGCGAGAACAACGGCTGGGCGATCAGCGTGCCGACCAGCCTCAGCCAGGCGACCCCCGACATCGCCGACCGCGCGGCCGGGTTCGGCATGCCGACCCACATCATCGACGGCAACGACCCGCTGGCGATGCGGGCCGCGGTCCAGGACGCCGCCGTGCGGGCGCGGGCGGGAGACGGCCCGACGTTCATCGAGGCCAAGACCGTCCGCTGGGAGCGCCACTCGGCCTTCTCGGCCGGCGGCAGCGACCCCGAGGCGCAGCGGGTGGCCTGGCAGCGCGTCGACCCGATCCCGCGGTTCCGCAACGCCCTGACCGAGTGGGGCGTGGCCGACGACGCCACGCTCGACGCGATCGTGACGGAGGCCGAGAGCGAGGCCGCGGCCGCCCGCGCCGAGGCGGAGCAGGGGCCGTTCCCGAGCGCGGAGTCGGTCCACGAGCACGTCTTCGCGGGGGCCTGAGGGTGGCCGCGACCACGATGCGCGCGGTCGAGCTTCCCGGGGTCGGGAAGCGGCTGCGCGTCGTCGAGCGCCCGGTCCCGGAGCCCGGGCCGGGCGAGGTCCGGGTCCGGGTCGACGCCTGTGGCGTCTGCGGATCGGACGTATTCCTCCAGGACGGCGGCTTCGCGCTCCAGTGTCGCGACGGTGACCACGGCTCGGGCTTCCCGGTGGTGCCCGGGCACGAGGCGGCGGGGACGGTCGACGCGCTCGGGCCGGGCGTCAGCGGGCTCGAGCTCGGGCAGCAGGTGGCGGTCTACTACGTCGATCCCGACCCCGAAGGGGCCTACGCCGCCCAGGGCCGGGAGAACGTCGATCCCGCTGTCACCCGGATGGGGGTCGAGATCGACGGAGCGTTCGCCGAGTACGTGGTGCGACCGGCGCACACGCTGATCGTGCCGCCGCAGCGGATCGATCCGGCGGCGCTCGCGGTCCTCACCGACGCGGTCGCCACGCCCTACCACGCGCTCGTCCGCCGGGCCCGCCTGCAACCGGGCGAGACCGTGGTCGTGCTCGGGATCGGCGGGCTCGGCTCGAACGCCGTCCAGATCGCTCGCTCGCTGGGCGGGCGGGTCGTCGCGGTCTCGCGGCAGCCGTCGCGGCTGGAGCTGGCGACTCGGCTCGGGGCCGACGTGGTGGTCCGCAGCGAGGACGACGTCGTGGACCGGGTCCGGGCGGCGACCGGCGGTGGCGCGGACGTGGTCCTCCAGTGCGCGAGCGCCCCGCAGCTCGACGCCCAGGCGGTCGAGATGGTGCGGGCGGGGGGTCGCGTGGTCTACGTCGGCGTCTCCAAGCGGCCGTTCGAGGTGCTTGCCGCCGATCTGATCTGGCGCGAGATCTCGTTGCTGGGCTCGTGCCGCTTCACCCGCCAGGACATCCGCGACGTGATCGACCTGTACCTGGCCGGCGAGATCGTCGTCGACCACCTGCTGCACGGTCGGCGCCCGCTCGAGGAGGCCAACGAGGCGCTCGAGGACCTGCGGACCGGGGCCGTGCTCCGGAGCGTGCTGATCCCCTGAGCCGCGGGTTCGCGTGCCCCGGTCCCCTCCCGGGGCACGCGAACCGACCGCTCAGACCCGCTGGACCTCGACGCCGAGATGCCGCCCGACCCGCTCCAGCGCGTCGCCGTAGGCCCCGGGGGTCGCCGCCGAGTGGTGACTGACGCCGGTCCGGCACCAGGCGGTCCAGGCGTCGATCGCCGGGCTGCGGTCGAAGCGGAACGCGGCGTTGGGGGTGCCGACGCCCGGAAACTGGCGTTCGCTGAAGCTGCCCTCGCCGACGACGAACCGGAAGCGACGGTCGGGGACGTCGAGCTGGGTGAACCCGAGCAACGTCGCGGGCCCGGCGGGCGGGCCGAAGCAGGCGCAGGTCCCGCAGACCGCGTCGCCCGTGAACCACTGGTTGCGCTGCAGGCGGGGCGTGCCCGGGCCGGCGAAGGCGAGGTCGTGCTCGCCGGTGTTGGCGACCACGAACTCGCCGGTCGCGGGGTCGAAGGTCTCCAGCTCGTGGTAGACGGCCGCCCCGCCCAGCAGCTTGAGCGCGAGCATCGCGACCGGCGTGACGCGGTCGCCCGCGCAGCTCCACGGGATCCCCAGCGAGGTCAGGCGGCCGAGCCCGAGGCAGGGGGCGATCCCGATCCCGTCGAAGCGGATCTCGGGCACGTGGCAGTTGAGCGCGCCGGCGTCGAGCCGGTGCCGCCGTACGAGGTCCTCGAGCGCGCAGGCCGCGCGCAGCGAGCGCTCGTGCCCGTCGGGGTCGATGTCGGGATCGAGGACGAAGTCGGCCGCGAGCTCGGCGCGCAGGGCCTCGACCCGGTCGGCGGGCAGCGCGCGGTAGAGCTCGAGCAGCTCGGCCGGCTCGAGCTCGACGAGCTCCGGGCCGACCTGCTCGCGGAGGGCCGCGGCGTCGGCCGTCACGCAGTCGTAGCCGTCGATCGGGGGGCCGACGAGGCCGATCCGGGCGGTCCGCAGGCGGTGCGCCGCGACCGCGGCGCGGACGGCCGGCTCCAGCCGTCGGCTGGCTTCGGGGCCGTCGGCCGGGGCGACGACCAGGTCGAACGGGCGGTCGCCGCGCACCAGCACGCTGGTCAGCATCGGCACGCCGACGGTGCCGCCCTGGGTGGTGATCCCGGCGTGGTCGAAGTCGGCGGGGACCGGGGCGCCGTCGTGGACCGCCCAGACGATCAGGGGCCGGTCCGCGACCGGGGCGAGCGCGGCCAGCGTGTAGGCGGGCATGACCGCCATCGCCTGGAGGACGATCACCGCGTCGACGCCGGCCTCGGCGAGCTGCCGCCCGGCGGCCGCGCCGTCCTCGCGCGAGCCGACGACGAGGCAGGGGCCGACCTCCGCGAGCGCGGAGAGGGCGGCGGCAGCGCGGCCCGCGATCTCCTCCAGCGCCTGCCGGGCGCTGAACGGCACGGCGTTCTCCCAGAGGTCGGTGTACGGCACGACGAGGCCGACTCGCCCGCGCCGCGGCAACGCTTGCATCCGAGAACGAGTGCCTGGTATGTTCACGCCGGAAACGATACCGGAATCGTATGTCAACCGGTACCCACTGGCGAAAAGGCTGGTCTCATGAATCACACCAAGGTCGCGTTCTCGGACATGCTGGGGCGACGCACGCGTACGGGAGACCTCGCGGATCAGTCGATCGCGACGCACCGCAAGATCGAGGAGGCGCTCGACGACGGGCGCTGGGCCGACGCCGCCCGGCTCGGCAACTTCCTGATCGACGAGGCGACGGTCTGCTTCACCCTCTACCGGCAGTGGATCACCGATCTCAAGGGCTTCCTCGTCGACAACGGGGTTCCCGCGGTCGAGGTCGAGCTGGCCGAGGAGGGGATCATCGCCCTGATCGCGCTCCCCGACGGGACGCCGTGGCACGCGCGCCGCCAGTGGGACGAGTACCTGACCCGGATCGAGGAGTTCGCCGGGCTCGCCCACCGCGAGCAGCTCGCCGAGGCCAAGGAGAAGCTGGCCGAGGCCCGCGAGACCTGGCGCCGGATCCACGACCGCGACGTCGACCACTGCTACGGCCTGATGTCCGAGATCGTGGCGCGGCTCGGCGAGCGCTCGATCGGCGACATGTACGAGCGGGTCCTGATGCCGCTGTTCGTCTGGCGCTACGAGAAGTTCGACATCGACAAGCACCAGTGGGACGAAGCGCTCCAGGTGCTGGTGCTGGTCGCGCTCGAGGCCGCCCGCGGGCACCTCTTCGGCCCGGGCCGGATGGGCGACATCGAGTTCGAGGAGACCGACGACCGCTACATCCTGCGCTTCGACCCCTGCGGATCGGGCGGGCGCACCGTCATCGGCGACGCGATCGAGGGCACGCCGCCGCGGATGGAGGAGCCCTACAACTGGTCGGTCAGCCAGGAGGAGCACTCCTGGAACCACTTCCAGAAGGGTGTCTGCCACTACTGCGCCCACTGCGTGGTGCTGATGGAGGAGATGCCGATCGACCGCTTCGGCTACCCCGTGCGGGTCGTCGATCCGCCGATCTACGACCCGGAGCACCCGGAGAAGGCCCGCTGGTGCCAGTACCAGATGTTCAAGGACCCGACGGCCGTGCCCGAGGAGTACTACACGCGGGTCGGCCGCGAGAAGCCGAAGGTCTTCGGCTCCAACGCGATCGGGGCGCCGGACATCTCCGGCACCGGCACCGCCGGCCTGCCCGGGGCGGGCTAGGCATGCGGCCGCTCCAGGGCGTGCGCGTGCTCGCCGTCGAGCAGTTCGGCGCCGGGCCGTTCTCGACGCTCCAGCTCGCGGACCTCGGCGCCGAGGTGATCAAGATCGAGGACCCGTCGGTCGGCGGTGACGTCGGCCGCTACGTCCCGCCGTTCCAGGAGGCGGAGCGCTCGCTCTACTTCGAGTCGCTCAACCGCAACAAGAAGAGCGTCTCGCTGGACCTGCGCACCGCGGCGGGCCGTGAGGTCTTCGAGCAGCTGGTCGCCGGTGCCGACGCCGTCTTCTCGAACCTGCGCGGGGACCAGCCCCGCAAGCTCGGGCTGACCTACGACGCGCTCGGCGCGATCAACCCGCGGATCGTCTGCTGCTCGCTGTCGGGCTTCGGGATGACGGGCCCGCGCGAGGCCCAGGGCGGATACGACTACATGATGCAGGGGCTCGCCGGGTGGATGAGCCTGACCGGGGACCCGGACGGTCCGCCGACCAAGAGCGGCCTCTCGCTGGTCGACCTCTCCGCCGGCTACGTCGCGGCGATCGCGCTGCTCGGCGGGCTCGCCCGCGCCGGCCGCGACGGGCTCGGCTGCGACTGCGACATCTCCCTGTTCGAGACCGCGCTCGGCCTGCTGTCCTACATCGGGACCTGGTCGGCGACCGCCGGCCACGTGCCCCAGCGGATGCCGGAGTCGGCGCACCCGTCGATCGTGCCCTTCCAGGCGCTCCCGACCGCCGACGGCTGGATCGTCGTCGCCTGCGCCAAGGAGAAGTTCTGGCGCCTGCTGTGCGACGCGATCGAGCGGCCCGAGCTGGCGGTCGACCCGCGGTTCGCGGACTTCGCCGCCCGCAGCGCCCACCGCGACGAGCTGCTGACGATCCTGCGCGAGACGTTCCGGGCCGCCCCGACCGGCGACTGGGTCGACCGGCTCCGCGAGGCCGGGGTCCCGAGCGCGCCGATCAACAGCGTCGGCGAGGCGCTCGAGGACCCGCAGGTCGTGGCCCGCGACGGGATCCTCGAGCTCGACCACCCGGACTTCGGCCGCGTGCGCCACGTCGCCTCGCCGCTGCGGATCGACCAGGAGCCGCGGATGGAGCCCGTCCGGGCGCCGTACCGCGGCGAGCACACGCTCGAGACGCTGCGCGGGGCCGGCTACTCGGCCGAGCGGATCGCGGCGCTGGCCGACGACGGGGCCTTCGGCGACGTCGGCGTGCAGGTCCACGAGCAGCTGGCCCGCGCATGAGCGATACGCACGACGAGGCCCCGCCCGCCTCGCCCACCTCGGCCGTCGCGCCCAAGCGCTGGGACGGCCGCTTCTTCGAGGACCTCGCCGTCGGCGACGTCTACGCCAGCCGGCTCGGCCGGACGATCAGCGAGACCGACAACGTCTGGTTCACGTGCCTGACGATGAACACCAACCAGACGCACTTCAACGCGGCGTTCGCCGAGCAGACCGAGTTCGGGCGGCCGCTGGTCAACAGCACGCTGACCGTGGCGCTGGTCAGCGGGCTGAGCGTCCCCGACACCAGCGAGAACGCGATCGCGAACCTGGCCTGGACCGACATCAGCCTGCCGGCCCCGGTCTTCGTCGGCGACACGCTGTGGGCGGAGAGCGAGATCCTCTCCACCCGGGGCTCCTCGTCGCGGCCCGAAGCCGGGATCGTCTCGATGCGGACCCGCGGGGTCAACCAGCGACGCGAGGTCGTGATCGAGTTCCTGCGGACGTTCCTGCTCGCCCGGCGCCCGAGTGAGCCCACGCCCGGCCGGTTCCCGGGCACCGACGAGGGGTGGCGGGTCGGATGAGCGGCGCCTACGACGTCGTGGTCCTCGGATCGGGCCCCGGCGGCTACGTCACCGCGATCCGGGCCGCGCAGCTGGGGCTGCGGACGGCGGTGGTCGAGCGGGACGCCGTTGGTGGACGCTGCCTCAACTACGCGTGCATCCCGGCCAAGGCCGTGCTGCGCGTCGCCGACGCGCTCTCCGAGATCCGCGGTGCCGCCGAGCTCGGGATCGGGGTCGGGGAGCCGACGGTCGACTACGCCGCGGTCGGGCGCCGCCGCCAGCAGGTGATCGGCACCCTGACGGGGGGCGTCTCCGGCCTCCTGCGCAAGCACGAGATCGCCCTGATCGAGGGCCACGGACGGCTCGCCGGAGCGGGCGAGGTCGTGGTCGCCGGCGGGGCCGGCGAGCAGCGGATCACGGCCGCCAGGGGCATCGTGCTCGCGACCGGCTCGGTCAAGCGCGCGATCCCCGGGACCGCGTTCGGCGGTCGGGTGATCGGGACCGAGGAGGCGTGGGCGCTACCGGAGCTTCCGCGGTCGCTGGCGGTCGTCGGCGCCGGCGCCTCGGGGGCCGAGATCGCCTCGGCCTACGCGCGACTGGGGGTCGCGGTCCAGCTCTTCGAAGGCCTCGACCGGGTGCTGCCGTCCGAGGACCCCGACATCTCCGCGCTCGCCGAGCGGGGCTTCCGCAAGCAGGGCATCGACGTCCACGTCGGCACGCACGTCACGCAGGTCGCGTCGGGGCCCGACGCCGTGGGCTTCGCCTACGGCGACCGCGAGGGCACGGCCGAGTGGCTCGTGATCGCCGCGGGCCGCGGGCCGGACGTGGAGGGCCTCGGCCTCGACGTCGCCGGGGTCGCGCTGACCCCGGCCGGGCTGATCGAGGTCGACCCCGCGCAGCGGACCAGCGTCGCGGGGGTCTGGGCGATCGGCGACCTGGTTCCCGGTCCCGCCCTGGCCCACAAGGCGTCGGACGAGGGGATCGTCGCCGCCGAGCAGATCACGGGTCGGGAGACGCATCCGCTCGTCCACCGCGACCTGCCGCGCGCGACGTTCTGCGCGCCCAACGTCGCCTCGTTCGGGCTGACCGAGCCGCAGGCCCGCGAGCTGGGTCACGACGTCGTGGTCGGCAAGGTGCCGTACGGCGCCGTCGGTGCCGGGACCGTCCACGGCGACCGCGGCGGGCTGATCAAGGTCGTCGGCGACCGCCGTCACGGCGAGCTGCTCGGCGGCCACGTGATCGGCGCCAAGGCGACCGAGCTGATCCAGGAGCTGGTGACCGCGAGAGCGCTCGAGGGCGGCTACCCGGACGTGGCCCGGATCGTCCACGGCCACCCGACGATGTCGGAGGGCGTGATGGAGGCGGCACGGGCCGCCGACGGCTGGGTGATCCACGGATGAGCACCGAGAGGACACCGACGATGCTCGCGCTGGACGCCGAGAACCTGAGCGGGTACCTGCACCGTCACGGGGTGACGCCCTCCGCGGACGGGGTCCGGGTCGACGCGCTCTCCGGGGGGATCTCGAACGTCGTTCTGCGGGCGCGGTGGGCGGACGGGTGCGTGGTCGTCAAGCAGTCGTTGCCGCGGCTGCGGGTGGCGGCGGACTGGGAGTTCGACCGGCGGCGGATCTTCGTCGAGCGCGACTGCATGCAGACGCTCGCCTCGATCCTTCCGGGCAGCGCGCCGGCCGTCGTCTTCTCCGACGATCCGCAGTTCGCGTTCGGCATGACCTGCGCGCCGTCCGGCGGCGTGGTCTGGAAGGACGCCCTGCTGGCCGGCGACGTCCAGGCCGGGCGGACCGAGGCGGCCGCCGCGCTGCTCGGCGCGCTCCAGCGGACGAGCTGCGGGGACGCGGCGATCGCGGAGCGCTTCGACGACCAGATGCCGCTGCTCCAGGGGCGGATCGATCCGTACCACCGGACCGCGGCGCTGGCGCACCCCGACCTCGCCGAGCGGATCGACGACGAGGTCCGGAGGACGCTGGGGACGCGGTCGGTGCTCGTCCACGGGGACTTCTCGCCGAAGAACCTGATCGCGTACCCGGACCGGATGCTGATGCTCGACTTCGAGGTCGCCCACTGGGGCGACCCGGCGTTCGATCCCGCGTTCCTCCTGAGCCACCTCGTGCTCAAGGCCTGGCGCGACGAGCGGACCGCCGACCGGTTCGTCAACGAGGCGCTGCGCTTCTGGCGGGTCTACCGGGACGCGGTCGGCCCGGCCGTCGCGGTCGACGAGCGCGACGTGGTCAGCGAGCTCGGCTGCCTGCTGCTTGCCCGGGTCGACGGCAAGTCGCCGATCGAGTACCTCACCGATCCGGTCCAGACGACGTCGCTCGTCCGCCTGGCCCACACGCTCCTGCTGGACGCCGACTCCGAGGGCGTCGAGGACGCCCTCGGACGAGCGCGCCGGCTCTCCCACCAGAAGGACCACCGATGACGACCACGACGATCGCCGCTCTCGGCGCCCGCCAGATCCTCGATTCCCGGGGGCGCCCGACGGTCGAGGCGGAGATGCTGCTCTCGGACGGCACCCGCCGCCGGGCCAGCGTGCCTTCCGGCGCGTCGACCGGCCGCCACGAGGCCGTCGAGCGCCGGGACGGGGACGCGACGCGCTACGGCGGTCGCGGCGTGCTCGGCGCGGTCGCCGCGATCGAGGGTGAGATCGCGGCCGCGCTGGTCGGACGAGCGCCGGTCCAGCGAGAGATCGACGAGGCGCTGCTCGCCCTCGACGGCACGCCCGACAAGGCCCGGCTCGGGGCGAACGCGACCCTCGCCGTCTCGCTGGTCACGGCCCGGGCGGTCGCGGCCTCGAACGGCGTGCCGCTCTGGCGCCAGCTCGCCGGCGGCGACGACGTCACGCTGCCGCTGCCGATGGTCAACATCATCAGCGGCGGCCTCCACGCCGGGCGGCAGCTCGACTTCCAGGACTTCCTCGCGGTGCCGGTCGGTGCGGACAGCTACTCGCGGGCGCTCGAGATGGTGGTGGCCCTGCACGAGGCGACCGGAGCGTTGCTGAGCGAGCGGGGCCTGAGCACGCTGAAGGCCGACGAGGGCGGGTACGGACCGCCGCTGAGCGGGCATCGCGCCGCGCTCGAGCTGCTCGACCAGGCGGTCGAGCGGGCGGGTCTGCGGCTGGGCGACGACGTCGTCTACGCGCTCGACGTCGCCGCGACCCACTTCTTCGATCCCGAGCGGGGCGACTACCACCTGCGCTCGGAGGGCGAGAGGCTCGACGCCGAGGGCATGACCGCGTACCTCGAGGCGCTGGTCGACGACCATCCGATCGCGTCGATCGAGGATCCGTTGGCGGAGGACGACTGGGACGGCTGGGTCCGCCTGACCGAGCGCCTCGGGCACCGGATCCAGGTGATCGGCGACGACCTCTTCACCACCAACGGCGAGCGGGTCGCCCGCGGCATCGAGCGGGGCGCCGCCAACGCGGTGCTGGTCAAGATGAACCAGATCGGCACGATCAGCGAGACGCTCGACGTCGTCGCGCAGGCGAAGGCGGCCGGGTTCGCGACCGTGATCTCGGCGCGGTCGGGGGAGACGGAGGATCCGGCGCTGGCCGATCTCGCCGTCGGCAGCCGGGGCGGCCAGATCAAGGTCGGCTCGGTCACGCAGTCCGAGCGGCTGGCGAAGTACAACCAGCTGCTGCGGATCGAGCAGGCGCTGGGCCCGAACGCGGTCTTCGCCGGCGATGCGCTGCGCCCGGGACGCGCGGCGAGGTCGGCGTCGTGACGCTGGTTCCGTGCCCCGCCTCCCGCTCGTCGTGCACGGACGACGCGGCGTGAAGATTAGGGCCACCGTCATTCCTGCCGGGCATCTGGTGAGTCCCGATCGGCATGTGGGCGGCGGCGAATCGACGTTTGTCCCCGCTATCATCGGGGACCTTCGCCCCGGCGGTCACCGCCGTACGACCCTGGAAGGACAGGTCCATGGCCTACGTCATCGCCGAGCCCTGCATCGGCACGAAGGACAACTCGTGCACCGAGGTCTGTCCGGTCGACTGCATTCATCCGACGCCGGACGAGCCGGACTACGACACGGTCACGCAGCTCTACATCGATCCTGAAGAGTGCATCGACTGCGACGCCTGCGTTGAGGCCTGCCCGGTCGACGCGATCTTCGCCGAGGATCAGATCCCGGACGAGTGGACCTCGTTCGTGGACATCAACATCAAGTACTTCGAGAACGCCTGAGCGTTCCGCGCCCTCGGGCGCGACCCGTCCTGCGCCCCGGCTTCGTCCGGGGCGCAGTGCGTTCTGGGGTCGGTGGGCGGGAGTGGCCGGCGGGAGTAGCCGGCGGGGGTGGCCGGCGGGGCCGAGGGCGGCGCCGGGTGGCGCGGGTGGCGACGCCGCGGGTGGCGCCGGGTGGCGCGGGGTGGCGCGGGTGGCCTAGCGAGGCGTGGGTGGGGCGGGTGGCGCGGGTGGCGACGCCGCGGGTGGCGGGGCGGTGCGGGTGGCCTAAGGTGGCGCGGGTGGCGCGCCACGGGTGCCGCGGGCGGCGCGGGCGGCCGAGGCGAGCCCGGTGTTCTGATTGAGGTTGACCACCGTAGGGGTGGCAAACCTCATGGAGAAGGGCGAGTCCGGCCCTCGTCGGTGGTTCCGTCCGCCGTGCCGGCCCCCCCACGCCCCGTTCGGCGGCTGTGCCTGCCCGCCTCCCGCACCCCGTTCGCGGCCGTGCCCGGCTGCCCGGCCCGGCCCCGGCCCGCCTGCCGCGCCTCGTTCGCGGCCGCGCCCGGCGCCCCGCCCCGCCCTCCGGTCGGGCGGTTCGCCGCCTCGCGGTGAGCACGGGCCACCGCTAGCATCAGTGACATGTCACACGGCGCCGTGTCCCGCGAAGATCCCGACGCCCCTGGCATGACCTACGACGTGGCGATCGTCGGCGCGGGGATCGTCGGGCTCGCCACGGCCCGCGAGATCCTCGCCCGCAATCCGGACCTGAGCGTGATCGTCATCGACAAGGCCGATCGCGTCGGGGCCCACCAGAGCAGCCACAACAGCGGCGTGATCCACGCCGGGATCTACTACAAGCCCGGCTCGCTGAAGGCCGAGCTGTGCGTCGACGGTGCCCGCCGGATGTACGAGTACTGCGAGCAGCGGGGGATCCCCGCGCCGCGGGTCGGCAAGCTCGTGGTCGCGATCGACGACGCCGAGCTGGGTCGGCTCGCCGAGCTCGAGCGCCGCTCGCAGCAGAACGGCGTCGGCGTTCGGCGGCTGACCGCCGGCGAGATCCGCGAGATCGAGCCGCACTGCGCCGGCATCGCCGGGCTGCACTCGCCGAACACCGGGATCGTCGACTTCGGGCTCGTCTCGCAGGCGCTGGCCGAGGACGTGATCGCGGCGGGCGGCACGATCGCGCTCGGCCGCGAGATCACCCGGATCGAGCGGCGGGCCGGCGAGCAGGTCCTGCACCATGCGCTCGGGGGGATCGTCACCCGCCGGTTGATCGGCTGCGCCGGCGGCTGGTCGGACCGCCTGGCGGTCGCCGACGGGGCGCCGGCCGACCCGCGGATCGTGCCCTTCCGCGGCGCCTACCTGCGGCTGATGCCGCACGCCGAGCACCTCGTCAACGGCCTGATCTACCCGGTCCCGGACCCCGATCTGCCGTTCCTCGGCGTCCACCTGACCCGCCACGCGTCCGGCGATGTGCTGCTCGGGCCGACGGCGCTGCTGGTCGGGGCGCGCGACGCCTACGACCTCCGCACCGTCCGCCGCCGCGACGTCGGGTCGACGGTCCGCTGGCCGGGAACCTGGCGGCTGATCCGTCGCTTCTGGCGGACGGGGGCCGGGGAGCTGTTCAACGCGGTCGACCGGCGTGCCCTGATCCGGGCCTGCGCCCAGTACGTGCCGGCGCTCGAGGCCGACGACGTGACCGCCGGCTGGGCTGGGGTCCGCGCCCAGGCGGTCGCTCGCGACGGGTCGATGGTCGACGACTTCGTCTTCAACGAGCAGGAGCGCAGCCTCCACGTGCGCAACGCCCCGTCCCCGGCGGCGACCTCCTCGCTGGCGATCGCGGCGACGATCGCCGACCGAGCGCGGGACACGCTCGGTCTGGCCGTCTAGTCAGGCATCTCGGGGAAACGGCGCCCCCGCCGGAAGGGCCGGCGGAGGTGTGGCCGGCGGAGGTGTGGCCCGGGCGCTGCGCGGTCGATCGTCCACCTCCACGGTGGAGAACGCATCGCGAAGTCGAGCGGTGGATTCCCTGGGGAAGAAGCGGCCCTGGGTCTCCTCGCGCCCGAAGCGGCCCTACAGCGCGACCTCGCGCAGCACGCCGGTCTCGACGGCGAAGACGAAGCCGCGGACACGATCCTTGTGGGGCAGGAACGGGCTGGCCAGGACGCGACGCAACGACTGCCGCAGATCGGCCTCGAGGTCGCTGAACGACTCCGGGGTCCACTGCGGCTTGTAGCCGGTCTCGGCGAGCAGCTCGTTGCGCATCTCGTCGTCGGTGTAGGTCAGCTGCCCGCAGTCGGTGTGGTGGACGAGCAGGATCTCGCGGGTCCCGAGCTTGCGCTGCGAGATCGCCAGCGAGCGGATCACGTCGTCGGTGACGACCCCACCGGCGTTGCGGATCAGGTGGGCGTCGCCGGTCTCGAGGCCGAACATCCCGAAGAGGTCGAGGCGGGCGTCCATGCAGGCGACGATCGCGACGCCGCGGCGGGGACGGGGCGTGTCGTACGGGGCGTACTTCTCGTGGAACCCGTCCGCGTGGCGGATGAGGTCGGGGATCTGTGGGGAGAGCGGCGAATCGGTCATGGGCGGACGTGTCTCCGGTTGGTGGCGAACCGCGGCGGATCCTAGTGGTCGGGTGCCCGCCGCCGGGGCCGGGCATCGACGGCGTCCGCCGATCGGCGGGGGTAGCCGGGCCAGATCGGCCGGGCGACCTCTGCGGCGTACGCCCGCCGGCGACGGCGCCGACCCTCCGCCGCGCGTGGGAGTGCGCACGGCGGCCGGGGCCTCAGGTCGGATCGACCTCGCGCAGAGCGCCGGTGTGAACGTCGTAGACGAAGCCGCGGACCTTGTCCTTGCGGGGGATGAACGGGCTGGCCTGGATCCGGGCCAGCGACTGGCGAACGTCGACGTCGAGGTCGGAGAAGGCCTCGGCCGCCCACTCGGGCTTGATTCCCGTGTCGTCGAGCACCGACTGCTTGAAGGCGTCGTCGGTGAAGGTCAGCATCCCGCAGTCGGTGTGGTGGATGAGGATGATCTCCTCGGTCCCCAGCAGCCGCTGCGAGATCGACAGCGAGCGGATCTCGTCGTCGGTGACGACCCCGCCGGCGTTGCGGATCACGTGGGCGTCGCCCTCGTTCAACCCGAGCAGACCGTAGGGGTTGAGGCGCGCGTCCATGCAGGCCAGGACGGCGATCTTGCGGCCGGGAGGCAGCGGCAGGTGGCCCTTGTCGAACGCGACCTCGTAGGCCCGGGCGTTGGCGAGGAGCTCGTCGGTAGTGCTCATGCCCGCACGATAGCTCGATAGTCGATCTGAATTCAATGAATAGGCGGTGACCGTGGCGGCGCGGGCCCCGCGGGGGTTGCGCTCCGGAACGGCGCGGCGTCGTGGCCTGGCGCTCGGCGCGGCGGCCCGGCCCCAGCGGTTCTCTTTGAGGTTTGTCCCCGTGGCGGGGGCAAACCTCAAAGAGAACGTCCCGGCCGCGCCTCCGGCCGCCCCTCCACCACGCCGCCCCGAAACCCAACAGGGCCCCGGCGTCTGCCGGGGCCCTGCGGGTCCTGCTGGGTCCTGCCTGCGCGGTCCGGGACGGCCCAGTCCGTGGGCCGTTCCCGGGATCCGGAGGGCGGCTACTTCTTGCTGCTGGCCTTCTTGCTCGCCTTGGTGGCGGTCTTCTTGGCCTTCGTGCCCGGGATGCAGGCCGTGGTGATCTTGTTGCTGGCCTTCGTCGCCGCGCCGTTCTGGCCGGCGAAGGTGACCTTGCCGGTCAGCTTGGCCCCGCAGAGCGGGGTCGTGGTGGCGATGATGCCGTGCTTGCCGCCGTTGATGTTCAGCGTGAACTTGCTGATCGGCTGGTCGGGGATCGCGGGGAACGTCGTGACCAGCTGGTTGCGAACGACCGAGGTCGTCGCGCGCAGGTTGATCGCGGTCTCGCCGCGCAGCGCGACGTAGAGGGTCGGGAGGGTCTTGATGACCCGACCGGTCTTGGGGTCCTTGCGCTCGCCCTTGACGAAGTAGACCGGACCCTTCAGCGCCTTGTCCAGGATCGGCGTCTCCGCGGTCGCGGAGCCGACGATCGAGGCCTTCGGGCACTTGTCCGTCAGCGCGTCAGCGG
>NZ_JBWDOG010000018.1:0-91914 GCF_056269115.1 Patulibacter ginsengiterrae | reverse complement strand
GCGGTGACCGACGTACTCATCGAACTCGGCCGTGGGTCATGGCAGCGGTTACCGCTCGGTGGAAGATAAACAGGGACATGCGGGGGGACACTACCATGGGGTCGGAGGTGCAGCAAGCGACTGTTCCCCGACCTTACACATCCCTTAGGCGCCTGCGGATCGCGCGGCCCAATTCGTTTTGGTCCTTTGACACCGAAGCATCGAGGACGGCGTAAAACCCCCGTATCCAACCCGGGTTTACACCGATCGTCCGCCTGACACCCGGTCAGGCGTTCCCAAACGGGCGCCTTGCCGCTCGTCGGGAGCGATACACGTACGCGCCGATACCAGACGCACCAGCGTTCTGGCGGTGGCGCCCCGCGATGCCTACGGCGTCAAGCGGCTGCGTACGGGAGCATCGACCCCGCCCACAGGGCGCCGGGGGACGCGATCCGCGCCCACCGACCGCCCATCAAGCTGGCGTGTTGCCGCTCAGCGCGGATCGCGCTCGACGAGCAGCGTGATCGGCCCGTCGTTGACCGAGGCGACGGCCATGTCGGCGCCGAAGACGCCCTTGGCCGCGCCGAGCCGGGCGCAGAAGCGGTCGTAGAGCGGCTCCGCCTGGTCGCCCGGGGCCGCCCGTGACCACGACGGCCGCGTGCCCTTGCGGGTGTCCCCGTAGAGCGTGAACTGGCTGATGCAGAGGATCCCCCGCTCGCCGACCGGCTCGTCGATCCGCCCGTCCGGGCCGGCGAACAGCCGCAGCGCGGCGACCTTGTCGGCGACCCAGTCGCAGGTCGCCTCGTCGTCGCCACGGGCGACCCCGAGCAGGATCAGCAGTCCGGGGCCGATCGCCGCGACCTCCTGGCCGTCGACCTCGACCGCCGCCCGCGTGACCCGCTGCACCAGCGCGCGCACGCTCAGCCGACCGCCGTCACGATCACGACCCCGAGCGTCATCAGCCCCGTCGTCCAGACGATCGACGCGGCGATCGGGCGCAGGTCGAGGCCGAACCGATGCGCGACCAGCATCCCGTTGAGACCCGTCGGCGCGGCGGCCTGGAGCAGCATCCCCGACGGCAGGCCGAGGAAGGCCAGCGAGACGCCGACCACGATCAGCGGCGCGACGATCAGCCGCAGCCCGAGCACGAGCAGCAGCTCGGGGCCGAAGATCCGCCCGTCGGGCCCGCGCAGGACCGATTCCCCGTGCTCGCTCTCCGCCGCGAGCTGGACCCCGACCACCAGGAACCCGAGCGGCAGCAGCGCGACGACCACGTCCTGCGCGATCGCCGCCGCCCAGTCCGGGGCGTCCCACGGAACCGCCAGCCCCAGCACCGCCGCCCACAGCAGCGGGTTGCGCAGGAACGCGATCAGCCGACTCTCGCCCTCGTGCTCGCCCGCGCCGGGACCGCCTCCCGGGCCGAACGCCGCCCCGATCGCGAACGCGACCACGAAGAACATCGGCCCGGAGATCAGGCTGTCCCAGGCGACCGCTCCACCGAGCTCCTCCGGCCCGAGCACCGTGCGGGTCAGGGGCAGCCCGAAGTAGCCGGTGTTGGCCAGGACCACGGCGAGGATCAGCGCCCCGACCGTCGCCCGCGGCAGCCGCAGGACGCGGGTCGCGACCAGCCAGGCGAGGGTGCCGACGATCGCCAGCGCGAGATAGCCGGTGAGCAGCCCGCCGAGCAGCGTCGCGTCGACGTGCAGCCGCGAGACGAGGACCAGGTAGACCGGCGGCAGGACCCACAGCAACATCGCCTGCATCGCCGAGCGCGAGGCCCGCTCGGCCCGCTCGTGCCAGCGGCGTTCGGCGGCGATCCCGGCGGCCGCCGCCGCGACCATCACGGCGACGAGCAGCGGCAGGCTCACGCGGTCGGACGCCGGCGGCGCGGAGGCAGCGGCGGCACGACCTCCCGGACCATCCACACGTGCGGGATCCCGGCCTCTTCGAACGGCTCGCCGACCTGGCGGTAGCCGGCCTTCTCGTACAGCGCGACGGCGGCCTGCTGGGCGGCGAGCCGCAGCTCGCCGGCGCGCTGGTCCTGGGCGTACTCGTGGGCGCGCTCGAGCAGCCGCGAGGCGATCCCGCGGCCGCGCCACTCGGCGTCGATCGCGACCCGGCCGACCCGGACGACGTCGTCCCGGGTGACCAAGCGCATCGTCCCGATCACGGTCCCGTCGGCGGTCACGGCGACCGCGTGGCGAGCGATGTCGTCGAGATCGTCGACCTCGAGCTCACGGGGGACGCCCTGCTCGTCGCAGAAGACGCGGATCCGGAGCGCGATCGCGGCGCGCAGGGCGGCGGCGTCGCGGACCCACTGCAGGCTGACCGCCTCGGGATCGGCGGGGACGTCGGGATCGGCTGGCGTGCTCATCGTGCGGACCTGGGCTCGGTGGTCGGGTCGACGTCGGGTCTCGTGCCCTCGGAGGGCACCGGCCGGGCGGCGACCCCGGCGTAGCGGCGCAGGTCCTGCTCGAGCCGGGCGCGACTCGGATAGGCACCGACGAACACGTTCACGATGTCGCCCTTGCGGTCGAGGAAGATCGTCGACGGGAACGAGACGCCGGCCTGCATCGCGCGGGCGATCTGCTCGTTCGGGTCGCGCACGTGGGGATAGACGGTCGGCTGCTTCCGCAGGAAGGCGGTCGCCGGGGCCTGCTTGTCGCCCGCGTTGAGGCCGAGGAACGCCACCCGCGTGCCGTACTTGGCGGCGGCCTGGCGCAGGATCGGGAACTCGGCCCGGCAGGGGCCGCACCACGAGGCCCACTTGTTGATCACGACCGGGTAGCCACGCAGGCGCTCGACGGAGGCCACGAACTCGTCGCCGCTCTGCTGCAGCAACTGGTTGTCCATCGCGTAGAGCCGCCGCAGGGCGGGCGGCGCGGCCGCCACGTCGCGACGGGCCTGCTCGGCGGACGGGACCTTCGCCCGCTCCACCTCCGCGCCGCTCCCGCTCTGGAGCAGCCCGATGGCCAGCGCGGCCACGATCGCCAGGCCGACGACGATCGCCGCCACGCGGCGTCGGTGGAGCCAGAGCATGGACATCTGGACTAGGGTCGCACAGCTGCCGCGAGGGGCGGCGATCGGATCGCCGACACGTCCGGTAACCTAGGCCCAGCCTGCACGGACGAGACCAGTCGTCTCCTCCTTCTTTGTCCCCAGGTTCTCCTCGCTGTGGAACGGTCGCCCAACGCGACCGGCTCGACACGAGACCCTGCCGTTCCCACCATCCTGCCTGGTATGGCGCAACGACCGTCTGTCGTGGCCGCAGAGGCCACCTCTGTCCCCGAGCCCTCCGCGATCGCTCGGGTCGCGACCTTTGCCCGCGAACCGTTCGTCGGGGCGGACGAGGACGCCGCCGAGGTCCTCGCCCCAGGCTCGGTCCGGCGCCACGCCTTCGAGGCCGCCTGCGCCGAGCTCGACGCCGGAGCCACCGCGCCGTCCCAGAAGTGGCGTCGCCGCTGGTCGCTGCTGCTCGGGCTCGACCGCGCGCTCCACGCCGAGACCCCGGTCCTCGCCGACGGCACGACGCTCAACCCGCACCAGGTCGACGCGCTCTCCGGGACCTACGCCGCGCTGTTGGCCGACGCCCAGCGACGCGCCCGCGGCGGCAGCGGGAGCGACGGCGACGCGCTGCTGCTCTCGTTCGAGGACGACGAGCCGACCGAGGTCGAGGAGCCGCCGCCGGCCCCGAGCACGCCCGACCCCGTCGACGACGAGCCGGAGCCGCTCGACGACGAGGAGGATCCGGCCGAGGCCGAGTCGTTCGACGCCGACCCCGAGCTCGAGGGCGTCACCCCGCCCTCGCCCGAGGAGGACGAGGACGACGACGACCAGGTCGACACCACCGTCGAGCTGGAGGAGCTGCCCGAGCCCGGGGCGGGCGGGAGCGATTCGGACGGAGTCGACTTCGGATCGCTCTACGACGACGAGGCCGAGGAGGACGTCGACGAGGACGTCGACGTCGCCGCGCTCGACGATCCGAACGCCCACAAGCGGTTCTGGTTCGAGCACGCGACCGGCGCGGGCAAGACCGTCGCCGCGATGGGCTTCGTGGAGGCCTGCCGGACCGGCGGCGTCCTGATCCTCACCCACCGCCGCAACCTCGTCGACCAGTTCATCGCCGAGCTGGAGACGCGCGGCTACGGCGAGCGGCTCTCGAAGCCGCTGCTCGGGGACGCCGACGACCCCAACGGCCCGGTCACGATCGAGACGTACCAGTGGTTCGTCCGCAACGCCGGCCAGATCTCGGGCGCCTACACCGTCGTCATCTGCGACGAGGCCCACACCGCGCTCGGCGAGAAGACCTCGGCGACGATCCGCGCCTGGACCGGCCCGATCTTCATCGGCATGACGGCGACCGGCGCGCTGATCGCCCGCCACGTCACCGACCTCTTCCCGACCCAGACCTCGCGCTTCGACCTCGCGCAGGCCGCCCGCCGTGGCGTGATCGCTCCGCTCCGCTCGCTGCGGATCCCGCCGGGACCGGGCGTGCGCACGATCGCCAAGGTGCCGCTGCGCAAGGGCGAGGTCGACATGGAGTTCGACCAGGACGAGCTGGCCAAGCTGCTCGACCAGGCGCCCTTCAACCTGGCGATCGCCGACCTCTACAAGACCCGCTTCCGCAACACCCCGGGCGTCGTCTACACGGCCGGCGTCAAGCACGCCTACAACGTCGCCGAGAGCTTCCGCGCGCTCGACATGAAGGCCGAGGCCGTCAGCGGCGAGACGCCCAAGCGCGAGCTGGCGAAGATCCTCGCCGACTACGAGGCGGGCGAGATCGACGTGCTCGTCAACGCCCAGCTGCTGGCCGAGGGCTGGAACTCCCCGCGCGCGACGATCTGCATGCACCTGGCGCCGACGGCGTCGAAGCGGATCTACCAGCAGCGCGTCGGGCGGGTGACGCGCCGCCACCCGGGCAAGGAGGCGGGCGTCGTCATCGACTTCGTCCACCCGGCGACGACCAACGACGACCCGGTCGTCACCCTCCACTCGCTGCTCGATCGCGACGTCTACCGCGGCGGCGCGATCGTCGTCGGCCCCGTCCGCCGGGGTCGCGGTCGCCGGGTCAAGGTCGAGCGCCGGGTGCTCCCGGTCACCCCGGACATCGAGCGCCGCCGGCTGGTCTTCGAGCGCGAGCTGTGGCGGATCGCCGTCGAGCAGCTGGACTGGGGCGAGCAGCGCGTCTGGGCCGCTCTGGCCGGCGCGAAGGCGTCCCCCACCAACTGGCGTCGCGGTCGCGCGATGCTCAACTTCGACCGTTCGGGCGAGCTCCGGCGGCAGTTCCTGGTCACCGCCCTGGAGCGCAACCGCAACCCGCAGCTGCGGATGCGGGCGATCCAGGAGATCTCGCTGCTGCGCGAGGCCGAGCCGTTCGACACCGCGATCGACTTCATCGGCCAGTGGCCGCGCGACGAGCGCCGCGAGGCCTCGCGCGTGATGCTGCAGGCGATGGCCGACCGCCGGATGGGTCGGCGCGACCAGGCGACCGCCTGGATCTGGCGCCTGGCCGGCTACACCCGCGACGTCCACGAGGAGTACGCGGCCCAGCGCTGGCCGGCCACGAAGCACCTGCTCGGCCTGCTCGTCAACTCGTCGGGCGCGGCCCACGCCCGCAACGCCCGGCGGCTCGTCCACGCCGCCCGTCAGCACGACCGCCGGCTCCAGGCTGCGCTGCTGGCCGCCGCCGTCGCCCACTCGCCGGAGGCCGAGGAGGTCCTGCGCGAGGCGCGCACCCGCCTGGCCCGCAAGCCCGGGGCGCTCAGCCGCGACCTGCTGAAGGACTTCCCCAACGGCAAGCGCCGCAAGAAGCGCACGCGCAACAAGAAGAAGGCCGGCGGCGACGCCAACGCCCGCCCCGAGAACGCCGAGACGACCGGCGGCAGCGGCGAGGGCGTCGAGCCGAACGAGGGCGGCAACGGCCAGGGCAACGGCCAGAGCGGCCAGAACGGCAACGGCCAGGGTGGCAACGGCGGCCGGAGCCGGTCCCGGCGCAGCCGTTCGCGTGGCGGCCGTCGCCGCGGCTCGGGCAACGGCGGCCAGCAGGCCGATCCCAACGCCCCGCAGGCCACCGCCGAGCAGTCCGAGACGGGCAGCGCTGCCGTCACGCCCTCCCCCGACGGGACCGGCAGCGAGGACGGCACCCCGCCCCGCCGTCGGCGGATCCGCGGCGGCAAGGCCGCGGCCGAGGCGTCCGCCTCCGGCAACGACGAGCGCCCGGCTGCCGACGTCCCCTCCGGCGATGCCGGCAGCGACGACGCTCCGGCCCCCGCCCGCCGGCGGACGCGTCGTCGTTCGTCGGCGAACGTCGACGCGGGCGCTTCGTCGGGCGAGACCCGCCCGGCGCCGTCCGACGCGACCACCGATCCCACCGACCGACCGACCGTCGCCCCCCAACGTCCGGCCCGCAGCCGGCCCGTGGCCGCCGAGCGTCCGGCCGAGCCCGGCGCCGCACCGGACGCCGGTCCGGCCGCCTCGGTCCCCGCCGCCGACGCGGCCCCGAAGCGAGCTCCGCGACGGCGCACCCCTGCCGCCGCCGACACGGCCGGCGATGCGGCCCTGTCGAACGCCGCCGGCGCGCCCACCGCCCCGGCCGAGCCCGCGCCGAAGCCCGCTCCGCGACGCCGCACCACCAAGGCCACCGAGACCGCCGCCGAGACGACGCCCGCCGCCGCCAAGGCCCCCGCGACCCGCCGCCGTGCCGCCGCGGCTCCGGCCGGCACCGACGACGCCCCCGCGAAGGCGCCCGCCAAGCGCCGGGCTCCCGCGCGAGCGGCGGCCACCGCCGACGCGACCACGGCCGCACCGAAGACGCCCACCCGCACCCGGACCGCGGCGACCAAGACCGCGGCGACCACCGAGACCGGCACCGCCGCCGCCAAGAAGGCGGCCGCCGCGACCAAGACAGCCGCCCCGAAGGCCCCTGCCGCCAAGAAGGCCGCCGCCCCCAAGACGGCGGTCCCCAAGACGGCGACCCCCAAGACCACGACCGCGAAGGCGACGACCACCGCCGCCGCGAAGAAGGCCGCCGCCGCCAAGACCGCGGCGAGCACGTCCGCCGCGGCGACCAAGACGACGGCGACGAAGACCGCGGCCACCAAGACCGCACCGAAGCGCGCTGCCGCGACCAAGGCCCCGGCGACGAAGACCACGGCGGCGAAGACCACGGCGGCGAAAGCGGCCGCGACCAAGACCGCCACGGCGAAGGCGGCCCCGAAGGCCGCAGCCCCCAAGGCCGCGACCGCGAAGACGGCCGCTGCCAAGGCCGCCCCGAAGACCGCAGCGGCCAAGACCGCGACCGCGAAGACGACCGCGACCAAGACCGCGGCGGCCAAGACGACCGCCGCCGCGAAGGCCGCCGCGACCGGCACCGCCGCCAAGGCCACCGCCGCCAAGAAGACGACCGCGACCAAGACCGCCGCGGCGAAGGCCCCCGCCCGCAAGCCCGCCGCCAAGGCGACCACCACGACGGCGAAGGCGACCACGACGACGGCGAAGGCGACCACGACGGCCGCGGCCAAGAAGCCGGCGACCCGGCGCGCGTCGACCACGGCCAAGGCCGCCGCCGCACCCGCCGCGAAGAAGCCCGCCGTCCGGAGGGCCGCCACCAAGAAGGACGACGCGTGAGCCACAGCGCCCGGGAGATCCACCTCGTCGACCGCCCGGTCGGCTCCGCGACCACCGAGACCTTCCGGCTGATCGAGACCGATCTGCCCGACCCCGCGCCGGGGCAGATCCTCGTCCGCAACCACTGGATGAGCGTCGACCCCGCGATGCGCGGCCGGATGAGCGACGCCAAGTCCTACATCGCGCCGTTCGTGGTCGGTGCCCCGCTCGACGGCGGCGCCGTCGGCGAGGTGCTTGCGTCGGCCGACGACCGCTTCGCCGTCGGCGACACGGTCCTCCACGGTCTCGGCTGGCGCGACCTGGCCCTGCTCGAGGCCAAGCGCGCCGCGCCCGTCGACCCCCGGATCGCCCCCGAGCAGGCGTTCCTCGGGATCCTCGGGATGCCCGGCCTGACCGCCTACGCCGGCCTCGTCCGGCTCGCGCAGGTCAAGCCCGGCGACGTCGTCTTCGTCTCGGCCGCAGCCGGCGCCGTCGGCAGCGCGGTCGGCCAGATCGCCCGCCAGCTCGGCGCGTCACGCGTGATCGGGAGCGCCGGGGGGCCCGACAAGGTCCGCCACGTCGTCGAGGACCTCGGCTTCGACGCCGCGATCGACTACCGCGACGGCCGGGTCCGCAAGCAGCTCAAGCAGCTGGCGCCGGACGGGATCGACGTCTACTTCGACAACGTCGGCGGCGAGCACCTCGAGGTCGCGATCGGCGCGCTGCGCAACCACGGCCGGATCGTGATCTGCGGGATGATCTCGCAGTACGACGCGACCGAGCCGCCCGCCGGCCCGCGCAACCTGGTGCGGCTGATCCAGACCCGTGGCTCGATCCACGGCCTGCTGGTCCTCGACCACGCCGACCTCCGCGAGCAGTTCGTCCGCGACGTCGGCGGCTGGATCGCCGACGGCAGCCTCCGCTACCGCGAGACGGTCGTCGACGGCCTCGAGAACGCTCCGCAGGCGTTCCTCGACCTGATGGCCGGCAGGAACACGGGCAAGATGCTCGTGCGGGTCTGAGACAGGTTCCGCGCCACTCCCGAGGTCTTCGGCCCGGCCCTCAGGCCGCCGCTCCCGCGCCGATCGTCCCGCAGAGGGCGAACTCGACGCAGAGGTCGGCCAGCTGCTCGCGCTTGACCGGTCCGTTCGGGCGGTACCAACGGACGATCCCGGTCAGGACCGCGGAGACGGTGTCGGCCAGCACCTGCGCCTCGAAGTGCTCGGGCACCTCGCCGCGCCGCTGAGCCTCGGCGATCATGTCGACGACACGCTGCTCGCGTGCCCGCCGCCGCTGACGCAACGCCTTGCGCGGCCCCGGGCTCAGCTGGTTCGCGTCGCGGTCGTAGACCGTCACCCGAGCGACGTTGCGCGCGACGTAGAGCGCCTGCTCACGCACGTAGCGGGCGAGCTGGTCGAGCGGGGCCAGCGGATCGAGCTGCCCCTCGTCGCAGATGTCGTCGAGGATCTGGTCGAGATCCTCCTGGACGTCCTCCAACAGCCAGACGAGGAGGTCCTCCTTCGTCTTGATGTAGTGGTAGAGGCTGCCCTTCAGGATCCCGAGCTCGTCGGCGACGTCCTGGACCGACGAGTCGGCGTAGCTCCGCTCGTGAAACACCTTTGTCGCCGCCGCCAGAACCTCGGCGTCACGGCGGCGCGGACGGGCGCCGTCGCGCTCCGCTGGCCGCTCGGCCACGCGGACTCCTGAGGCCCCCCGGGTGGTGCCACGGGTGGGAACCTCGCGGGCTGATCGACGTGTCGGGACGGTACGCATACCGTGATTCTGTCACTGACGGCGTACGCATTGGATGTTCATACGTCCAGTCTGATTCAGACGAACGTTCGATCGACGCCGAACAAGGCTCCAAATCCCCCACGGAGACTGGAAACGACGCCTCCCGGAGATAGAGATACCGGCTGGTCGGTACCGCTCGGATTGGTCGTTTTCGTGCCCCACCAAGGCCCCCGAACCCCCACCAAACGGCCACGACCGGCGCGCCCGACCGACGGCGGGGACCACAAGGCGGCCGCTCCCGGCCGGTCCCGCGGGTCGTCCGACTCGCGGCGTCGCCGCCCGCCCGCTCAGGCGTCGCCGAAGCCGAGCGCGCGCCGGATCAGGGCGACCTCCCCGAACCCGTCCTCGGGCACCACGTAGCCCTCGCGATCGACGATCTCGTCGAGGTGCTCGCCGATCGCCTCGGGGGTCGTGACCGCCGGCCCCGAGTACCACCCCGGAGTCACGCCGACGAAGATCCGGGCGACGCGGCCACCGCCCGCCGACAGGATCGTGTGGGTCAACTCGCAGCGTTCGGCGGCCAGGTAGGCGACGACCGCCGCGACGTGGGCCGGATCGAAGTGGTCGGCGAGGTCGCCGAGCAAGCCCTCGGTCATCTGCGTCAACGCGGTCGGCGCGACCGCGTTGACCCGGATCCCGTGCCGCGCGCCCTCGACCGCGAGCACGTTCATCAGGCCGACGAGACCGGCCTTCGCCGCACCGTAGTTGGCCTGGCCGAAGGTCCCGAACAGCCCCGAGGCCGAGGTCGTCAACACGATCCGCCCGTAGCCGGCCTGCTGCATCACCCGGTACGCGGGGCCGACGACGTGGAACGCCCCGTCGAGGTGGACCGCCATCACGTCCTCGACCTCGTCGGCCGTGAGCCTGGCGAACGAGCGGTCGCGGAGGATCCCCGCGTTGTGGACGACGACGTCGAGCCGGCCGTAGGCCGCGAGCGCCGCATCGATGATCGCCTGGCCGCCGGCGGCGGTGACGATCGAGTCGGTCGAGGCGATCGCCCGGCCCCCGGCCGTCTCGATCTCGGACACGACCTCGGCCGCCGTGCTCCGGGACGTGCCGTCGTCGCCGACCCGCTGACCGACGTCGTTCACGACCACCGCCGCCCCGCGGGCCGCGAGCAGCAGCGCGTGCGCGCGACCGATCCCGCCGCCCGCGCCGGTGACGAGCGCCACCCGGTCGCGGAAGTCGACCGGCTGCTTGGCCCCGCTCATGCCGCCCGCCCCGTCTGCGGCTCGCCGGCATCGGCTCGGCGCGGTCCGTCGTACTCGGTGCCGACCACCGCGACGAACGCGACGCACGCGCCCGGCTGACCGCCGAGGTTCTGGGCCACGGCCAGCTTCGGGTCCTCCACCTGCCGCTCGCCGGCGACGCCCCGGAGCTGCTGGACGCACTCGAACAGCATCCGCAGGCCGGTCGCCCCGACCGGGTGGCCGAACGACTTGAGCCCGCCGTCGGGGTTGATCGCGACCTCGCCCTCGAGGTCGAAGGTCCCCGCGAGCACGTCGCGCCACGCCTCTCCGCGCGGGGAGAACCCGAGATCCTCCATCAGCACCAGCTCGGTCGGCGTGAAGCAGTCGTGGACCTCGGCCAGGGCGATCTCCCGCCGCGGGTCGGTCACGCCGGCCTGACGGTAGGCCTCCTCGGCGGCCGCGACGACCTCCGGGAACGAGGTGAAGTCGTAGCCCTCGGTCGCGATCCCCGACCCGGAGCCCGAGACCATCCCCATGCCCTTGAGGAAGATCGGCTGGTCACTGTAGCGGTGGGCGTCCTCGGCGCGCACGATCAGGACCGCGGCGGCCCCGTCGGCGACGCCCGAGCAGTCCATCACGCCGAGCGGTCCGGCCACCCGCATCGAGCCGCTGATCGCCTTCTTGGCGATCTCCTTGCGGAACTGCGCCCGCTCGTTGCGCGCCCCGTTGCGGTGGTTCTTCCAGGCGATGTGGGTCATCGTCTCGCGCAGCTCGTGCTCGGAGACGCCGTAGCGGGCGGCGTAGGCCGGGGCCAGCAGCGAGAAGGCGCCCGGGGCGGTCCACTCGACGTCGGTCCCGTCGGACGGCGGCCAGGTCGCGGTCAACCCGGAGTACGGCGAGTCCTTCAGCTTCTCGACGCCGGTCGCCATCACCACGTCGTAGGCCCCCGAGGCGACGGCGTAGCAAGCGTTGCGGAACGCCTCCGATCCGGTCGCGCAGAAGTTCTCGACCCGGGTCACGGGCTTGCCCTCGAGCCGCAGCGGCTTGGAGAGCGTCATCCCCGACATCCCCGAGCCCTGGGTCCCGACCCAGTAGGCGTCGATGTCGTCGAGGCCGACACCGGGCACGCCGGCGAGGCACTCGCCGACGGCGTCGACGAGCAGGTCGTCGGCCGACTTGTCCCAGTGGTCGCGGAACGGCGTGCAGCCGATCCCGATGATCGCGACGCGGTCGCGGAGTCCGTTGCTCGCCATGTCAAGCCGCCTCCGGGCGGACCTTCCAGAAGTAGTTGTGGATGCCGTCGGTCGACGACAGCCGCCGGAACGTCGGCCGCAGCACGTCGCCGACGGCGATCCCCTCGGCCGGGGCGTCGGTGACCTGGACGCTCCGGCGCCCGCCGCCCTCGATGTCGACGATCGCCACGATCAGCGGCGGGGCCGGGGTCGGGGTCAGGTGGTCGACGGTGAAGCTGACGACCCGGCACGGCTGCTCGCGCAGCGAGACCGGCTCCTGGCCGTCGGTCGCGCCGCAAGCAGCGCAGACGCGGCCGGGCGGTGTGGTGACCTGGCCGCAGGCTCCGCAGCGCCCCGCCACCAACCCGAACTTCCAGGCCCCGGTCCGGAGCATCGGCGGCGCCGCGGGCGCGGCCGGATCGGGACGGTGGGCCCCGCTGATCCGCAGCAGTCCGCGCCAGCGCAGGAAGCGGTCGTAGGGCACGAACGCCTGTCGTTCGAGCTGCGTCCGGATCGGCCGTCCGCGGTTGGCGTCGGCGATCCCGGCCTCGACCCGCAGCACCAGCGCGTCGGCGCCGTCGGCACCGGAGACCGCGAGGATCGTCTGCCCGGCCTGGGCCCGGTCGAGCGCGTCGGCCAGCAGCAGGCCGAGGTGGGCGGCGCCGGTGTGGCCGACGAACGCCTCCAGCGTCGCGTCCTCGCCGCTGCTGCCGAGCCGCTTGCGGACCGGGGCCGCAGCCCGCGGGTTGGCGCAGCTGACGACCACGTGGTCGGGGCGCTCGACCCCGGCCGCGGCCAGCGCCTCGCCCGCCGCGGTCAGCATCAGCTCGGCCAGGGGCCCGGCGGTGAACCGCTCGTCCCAGACCGTCGGGTGGGGCGCGCCGGGGGCCCGCCAGCGGTCGAGCAGCTCGGTCGTCGCCGACGCCTCGCCAAGCAGGGTCGCCGCGGGCGGCGCATCGCCGGCTCCGGTCGAGAACGCGACCGCCGCGTCGCCGTGGGCCAGCTCGTCGGCCGAGCCGGGAGCCGGAGTCCGCAGGTCGGCGGCGACGATCGTGCCGCCGGTCCGGAGCGCCAGCAGCAGGCCCGTCGCGCCCGAGCGCAGGCCGACGAGGTCGACCGCCGCGCTCGCCGCGCCCCTCCCGAGCGCGGCGTGCACGGTCGCCGCCGAGCCCTTGTCGAGGTACGGCGGCTCGCTCGTCGCCAGCAGCAGCGGACCGCCGGCGACCGGCAGCGGGCGACCAGCCTCGACCGCGAGCGTGACCGCGTCCTCGTCGTGGGCGGCGACCGCCCGGCTCCGACGGGCTCCGGCACCGTCAGCGCCGAAGCTGGTCGTCCCGAGCCGGTAGGACGGCAGGTACGCGGCGTAGGCGCCGATCGTGGCGGGCTGTTCGGGCATCGATGGGGCTCCCCCGGCCATCCCGCGGGACGGTCCAGTCGTCGGGTCGGTCATGCGTGGTCGGTGGCCGCGGCGGCCGCCGGGGTCTCGAGCGGGTGCAGGCAGCGGTGGCCGCCGTCCGCGTCGCGCGGGACGAAGGCGACGTCGCCTTCCCGGCACTCCGGCGTGACCCGCGCGCAGCGGTCGGCGAAGCGGCAGCCGACGACGTCGACCGTCACCCGCGGTGCCGAGCCCTCGATCCCCTGGATCGGTCCGTCCGCGCTCCAGCTCGGGACCGCCGCCAGCAGGCCGGCGGTGTAGGGGTGGCGCGGCTCGAGCAGGACCCGGCGGGTCGGCCCGATCTCGGCCGCCTGGCCGCCGTACATCACGACGATCCGGTCGCAGAGGTCGGCGGCCAGCAGCAGGTCGTGGGTGACGAAGATCAGGGCCACGCCGAGCTCGCCGACCAGTTCGCGGAAGAGCGCGACGACCTCGGCCTGGGTGGTCACGTCGAGCGCGGTCGTGCACTCGTCGGCGAGCACGATCTGGGGCTCGGTGACCACCGCCAGCGCGATCGCCACCCGCTGCCGGAGACCGCCGGAGAGCTGGTGCGGGTAGCTCTGGAGGACCCGCTCGGGATCCTCGATCCGCATCCGCCGGAGGACGGTCGCCATCTGCTCCTCGACCTCCGCCTTCGACAGCTCGGGGCGGTGGGTGCGGAGCACCTCGCGGAGCTGGGTGCGGACCCGGTAGAGCGGGTTCAGCGAGCGCGAGGCGTCCTGGAAGACCGTCCCGATCCGGCTGCCGCGGGCGGCGGCGGTCGTGTCGTGACCGGGCGCGACGACCAGCTCGTCGCCGATCCGGACCTCGCCGCCGACGATCTCGACGTTGCGATCGAGCAGGCCGATCAGCGTCTTCACGAGCGTGGTCTTGCCGCTCCCGGACTCGCCGACGACGCCGAGGATCTCGCCCCGGCGGAGCTCGACGTCGAGTCCGTTGACGAGCACCAGGTCGTCACCGGAGAGCCGCGCCTCGATCCGCAGGTCGCGGATGCTGAGGGCCGTCGCGTCGCTCATGAGTACCGCCGCTTCTTGGGGTCGTAGTGGCTGAGCAGCGCGTCGCCGAGCAGGTTGACCAGCAGCACGACGAGGGTGATCGCGATGCCCGCAAAGGCCGAGATCCACCAGGCCTGGGTCAGGACCTCCTTGCCGGAGGCGAGGATCGCGCCCCAGCTGATGCTCGGCGGCTGGATGCCGAGGTTGAGGAAGCTCAATCCGCTCTCGACGAGGATCGCGGTGCCGATCTCCAGGGTGGCGAGCACGAGGATCGTGCTGGTCAGATTCGGAAGGATGTGTCGCAGGACGATCCGTGGTCCGGAGGCGCCGGCCGCTCGCAGCCCGAGCACGAAGGGCCGCTCGCGCAGCGCCATCGTCTCCGCCCGCACCACGCGGGCACAGGGGGCCCAGCCGGTCAGCGCCAGCACCACCAGCAGGACGCCGAGCGAGGTGCCGCGGTTGGCGATGATCGCCAACGCGATCAGGACGAACGGCAGCGCCAGCTGAGCGTCGATCAGGCGCGAGATGACCATGTCGGTCGCACCGCGCCGGTAGCCCGCGAGCAGCCCGACCAACGTCCCGGGGATGATCGCCACGAGCATCCCGAGGATCCCGATCAGCAACGTCAGGCGACCGCCGTGCAGCAGCCGCGAGAGCATGTCGCGGCCGAGCTTGTCGGTGCCCAGCGGATGCGCCCAGTCACCGCCGGAGAGGAAGACCGGCGGACGCATCGTGGTGTCGAGGTGCTGCTTCTGCGGGTCCGGCAGGCCGAGCCAGGGAGCAACCACGACCAGCAGCGCGATCAGCAACAGCGGGATCGCCAGGGTCAGGATCGAGCGCGGCGGCAGCGAGAGCCGCCGCGCCGTACGCGCGGGGGCCGGAGCGACGGCGGGGCCGCCGGCCGGCTGCGGGATCGAGCCCATGACTACCTCAACCTCGGATCGACGGCGACGTACAACAGGTCGACGAGCAGGTTCAGCACGACGAACGCGACCGCACCGACGACCACGACCGACTGGGCGAGCGTGAAGTCGCGGAACTGGACGGCGTCCAGGGCGAGCGTGCCCAGGCCCGGCCAGGCGTACACGTACTCGATCGCGACCGCCCCCGAGAGCAGCGCGCCGGTCTGGAGCGCCGTGACCGTCATCACCGGCAGTGCCGCGTTGCGCAGCGCGTGGACGCCGATCACCCGCGCCCGCCCGAGTCCACGGGCACGCGCGGCGTCGATGTACGGCTCGTGCAGCACCTCGGTCATCGCTGCCCGGGTCAGGCGGGCGATGATCGCCAGCGGCAGCAGCGCCAGGGTCACCGCCGGAAGGATCAGGTGGTCGATCCCACCGGCCTGGCCGGACGGCAGCAGGCCGAGCTGGACCGCGAAGATCAGGATCAGCATCATCCCCAGCCAGAAGACGGGGACGGACTGGCCGAGCAGCGCCACCGTCGATGCCGCGCGGTCCCACAGGGTGCCCTCGCGGACCGCGGCGAGCACGCCGAGCGGCACCCCGATCAGCAGCGCGAGGAACATCGCCGCCGCCAGCAGCTCGATCGAACGCGGAAGCCGCGACGTGATCAGCTCGACGTTCGGCTTGTAGTACTGCAGCGAGTCGCCCAGGTCGCCCCGGAGCGTGTCGCCCATGTACGACAGGTACTGCGTGGGCAACGGCCGGTCGAGCCCGAGGTCGGCGCGCATCGCGTCGATCTGCTCGCGCTGGGCGGTCGGCCCGAGGATGTTCGCCACCGGGTCGCCCGACGCGTGCCCGAGCAGGAACGCGGCCGACAGCGCCAGCAGCAGGGTCACCAGCGCGGCGCCGATCTTGCGGCTCACGAACGTGGTCATGCGGCCACCTCTGCGGTCCGGAGGGTTCGACCCGGAACGGCCGCGATCAGCCGCCGGGTGTAGTCGTGTTGCGGCGCGTCGAGGACGGCCGCGGTGGCGCCTTCCTCGACGACCTTGCCGTGCAGCATCACGTAGACGCGGTCGGAGATCCGGCGGACGACGCTGAGGTCGTGACTGATGAAGAGGATCGCGACGCCGGTCTCCTCACGCAGCTCCAACAGGAGCCGCAGGACCTCGGCCTGCACGGAGACGTCGAGCCCCGAGGTCGGTTCGTCGGCGACGATCAGCCGCGGGCGCATGAGCAGCGCGCGCGCGATGCAGACGCGCTGCGCCTGGCCGCCGGAGAGCTGGTGCGGGTACCGATCCAGCAGGTCGGGCGAGAGCCGCACCTGCTGGAGCAGCCCGGCGTCGTCGGTCCAGGAGGTCCGTTCCGGCTGCAGCCGGCGCAGCTCACGGAAGCCCGCCCGCACGCTCTGGCGCGGGTCGAGCGACCCGTGCGGATCCTGGAAGACGACCTGGACCTCCGGCCTCAACGCGCGCAGCCGGCGCGCGCTGAGGGTCGAGAGGTCGGTGCCGAGCAGCGAGACGCGGCCCGACGTGTGGGCCCCGAGCGCGGTCAACGCCATCGCCAGGGTCGTCTTGCCGGAGCCCGATTCGCCGACGACGCTCACGATCTCGCCGGCATCGAGATGCACCGACACCCCGTCGACGGCCGTCAGTCGCTCGCCGCGCTTGCCGCCGCGCATCTGGTGCACGACGGTCAGGTCACGGACGTCGACGATCCGCTCCGTCATGCGGAGACGGCGGCGGCGCCGCTGGGGTCGAGGTTGAGAGCGTCGTCGACGAGCATGCTCAGCCGATCGACGCCTTGTTGAACAGCGCGACGTTCAGCGGCGTGTACTTCACGCCCGCGACCTTCTTCGAGGCCGCGATGTTGTAGGTCTGGCGGTAGACCGGGACGAAGCAGGCGAGCTTGACCACGGCGAGCGTGTTCAGCTCGTCGTAGATCTTGGCCGCCGACGCGTCGTCGGGCTGCGCCAGCGCCTTCGCGGTGAGGTCGTCGAGCCTCGGATCCGGGCAGTTGGCCGAGATCGAGTCCTTGGTCAGAAAGCCCCGGGCGAAGAAGTCCGGGTGCGCGACGTTCGGCACGGCCTCCATCAGGTAGATGCCCGACATGTTCCGCTTGACGATCTGCGTGACGAAGCTGCCGTAGTCCAGGGACTTCAGCTTGACCTTGAAGCCGATCTCCTCGAGCATTCCGGCGGTGGCCTCGGCGACGTCCGCGATGCTGACCTGGCTGGCCGCGTAGGTCAGCTGGATCGTCGGGGTCTTCCCCGCCAGCAGCTGCTTTGCCTCCTCGGCGTTCGGGGTGATCGACGCCTTCGGCTCCTCACCCGGGAGCAGGTTCAGGAGGCCGGTGTCCGCGGTCGCCTGACCCTGGAAGACGCTCTCCACGATCTGGTCGCGGTTGATCGCCTTCGCGACCGCCATCCGCGTGTCGACGTCGGTGAACGGCGCCTTGTCGGCCTGGACGAACACCTGGGTCTTGACCGCGGTCGGCGTCGAGTCGACCGCCAGGCCCGCGCTCTTCGCCGCGTCGGACTGCATCGGCGGCAGGTCGAACGCCACGTCGGCGGCCTTGCTCTGGACCAGCGACAGGCGCTGCTGCGGGTCGGTGGCCCAGGTGAACGTCACCCCGGCGAGCTTCGGCTTGTCGCCCCAGTAGTCGGGGTTCGCCGCGACCTCGATGCTGCGTCCGGAGATCTCCTTCTTCCAGACGAACGGGCCGCTGCCGATCGGGGCCTTGGTGAAGCCCTTGGTGCCCTGCTGCTCGTAGTACTTCGGCGGCAGCGCGAAGACGGTCGTGAGCAGGTTGACGAAGTTGACCTGCGGGGTGGCCGTCGTCACGACGACGGTGTCGGTCCCCTTGGCCGTGACCTTCTTGACGTTGGCGAAGTAGGACTTGAGGATGCCGCCGGGGTTCTTGACGTTCTCCTCGATCGAGAACGCGACCGCGGCGGCGTCGAGCGGCTCACCGTTGGTGAACTCGAGGCCCTCGCGGACCTTCAGCTCCCAGGTCGTCTTCGACGGCCGCGACCAGTCGGTGACGAGGCCGGTCTTGGTCGGCTGCTCGCGCTCGTCGACGTTGACCAGCGGCTCGAGCATGGTGCCCCAGACGTACTGCCCATCGCGGGCGGTGACGATCGGGTCGAGCCCCGACGGCGCCGCCGGTAGGACGACACGGAGGTTGCCGCTCGGGCCACCGCTGGCGGCCGACGTTCCGCTGTCGTCGTTGGCACCGGACTCGGAGTCGCTGCTGCCGCAGGCCGTGACCCCGAAGGCCAGGACGATGCCGGCCGCGGCGGCCAGAGCCCTACGGGACGAGAGGCCCCTTGTTGCTGTGTGACGCTGCATCTCTTCTCCCCTCAGAGGGCCGAAAGGCGGCCCGATCCATGCGCTTCCCCGGGTCCCTGATCCTCCGGAGAGGCCGACCATACCAACCAGACGGTATTTAGGGAGATCTCTTTCCCTGACCCCCATTCGCCGGCCCGATCGCCCTGCCAGAGGGCGAGCTGACGGCCAGCTTTCGCGCCGTTGCATAACGACTAGTTGGTATGTATGGTCCGATCATGGATATCGAAGTCAACGGCGATCGCATCCACTACACGACGATCGGCAGCGGCGATCCGCTGCTGATCGTGCACGGCGGCATGGGCCACGGGCACCGGTACCTGCGCCCGTGGTTGGACCCACTGGGCGCCTACCGCCAGCTGATCTTCGTCGACATCCCCGGCGACGGACAGAGCGAAGCCCCCGAAGGCCACGGCGAGTGGACCGACGCCGGGCCGATCGTCGCCGCCCTCCACGGCCTGCGCAAGGCGCTCGGCTTCGAGCGCTGGACCGTGCTCGGCCACTCGTTCGGCGGCTTCGTCGTCCAGACCTACGCGCTGACGCACCCCGAGGACTTCGACGGGCTGATCGTCTGCTGCTCCAGCCCCGTCGTGGATCACCTCGACGAGTCGTTCGCCGCCGCCGCGAAGTACGCCGACCCCGTCCAGTTCAAAGCGGTGACCGAGCGGCTGTTCCACCCGATGGCCGACGACGCCGAGTTCGACGCGGTCTGGAGCGACGTCGCTCCCGTCTACTTCGCCCACCCCGAGCGCTACGACGTCGCGCACATGGACGAGAAGGGCAACGCGGCCGCCTTCAACGCCTCGCTGCGGATCCTCCCGAACATCGACGTGCTCGAGCGGCTGCCGGAGCTGAAGATGCCGACGCTCGTGATCGGGGCGACCAAGGATTGGACCTTCCCTCCGCCCGTCGCCGCCCACCGCATCCGTGACCGGATCGCCGGCGCCGACTACATCGAGTTCGCCGACTCCGGGCACTACCCGTTCATCGAGGAGCCCGAGGCCTTCGAGGCCGAGGTCGGCGGCTGGCTCGCTGCCCAGACCGCCTGAGCGATCCCGCAGACGCAACGCTTGGCTCCCCACCGGGCGTTCTTGCGGCATCGCCCCCGCGGGTGGGAACGACGAACGGCGGGGGCCCGCCGGACGAACGCCCGCCGAGCCCCGCCGACCGCTCTACGGCTGGGGCTCGCCCTTCGGCTTCGAGGCGTAGGCCACGAACAGGTTCCCGTCGGGATCGGTGAAGCCGACGCGCAGCTCGTGCTCGGTCTCCTCGACCTCGCCCGTCAGCGCCACGCCTGCCCCCCGCAGCCGCTCCGCTGTCGCGCGCACGTCATCGACCTTGAGGCCGATCGCCGTCTTGCCGACCACCGGCTGCTCCTCCGGAGCGGCCAGCGCGATCGTCGTCCCGCCGCCGTCGAGCGCGGCGTAGCGGTCGCCGTCGCGGAAGCGCAACGGCAGGCCGAGGACCTCGCCGTAGAAGCGCAGTGCCGCGTCGAGGTCGTCGGTCGGCAGCAGCACGTGCCCGACCCGCCCCAGCGCGCTCACGCCAGCACCCCGTCGAACCGCGGCATGACCTCGCGCGAGAACCGCTCGATCGTCTGCCGCGCGATCTCGGGCGGCGCCCCCAGCCACTGGGTCCGGAAGACGAAGTGGTTGAAGCCACCGGCGGCGAAGTCCTCGATCCGCCCCGCGACCTCGTCCGGCGTGCCGAAGAAGAACGCCTTCTCCTTGATCTCGTCCCACATCGTCTCGAAGTAGTCCATCCCGTACTGGACGTACTCGCCGTAGGAGGCCTTGGCGTACTGCTCGGCCATCGCGAAGGCCTCCTCACGCGAGTCGGCGATGCAGAGGTCGCGGTGGATCGGGTACGTCCTCCCGGCGGGATCGATGCCGTTCGCCCGCAGCTCCTCGCGGTACAGGTCGAGGTTGCCGATCGCCCAGTTCCGCTTGACGTTGCCCGGCGCCAGCCAGGGGTGCCCCATCCGGGCCGCCCGCTTGATGCCGCCCGGCGAGTTCGCCCCGATCCAGACCGGCGGATGCGGCTGCTGGACCGGCAGCACGCTGCAGGTCTCGCCGTCGATCCGGAAGTGCTGGCCCTCGTAGCTGACCGACTCGCCGGTCCACAGCGCCTGCATCACCTCCAGCGACTCGGTCATCCGGCTCGTCCGCTTCTTGAGGTCGAGCCCGAAGGCCTGGAACTCGTTCTCGCGGTAGCCGGACCCGACCCCGAGCACGAACCGACCGCCCGAGAGCTGGTCGATCGTGGCGATCTCCTCCGCCCAGTGGACGGGGTGGCCGAGCGGCAGGATCAGGATCCCGGTGCCGATCTGCATGTCGCCGGTGTGGTCGATCAGCCGCGCCATCAGCGACAGCGGCTGCAGCGTCCGCAGGTTCGAGAGGTAGTGGTGGATCCCGTAGACCGAGTCGTAGCCCAGGTCACGAGCGGCCTGGACCAGATCGATCAGCTCGGCGATCCGCGACGGGACGTCGTCGTCCATCGCGTACTGCGGGTCGAGCAGGAGCCCGAACCGCAGCCGGTCGTCGTTCGTCGTCGCGTCGCGCACGCCGACCCGCTCAGTCCGCGGCGGCCGCGTCGCCGCGGCTGCGCTCGTTGCTCAGCCGGAAGAACGGCGCGACCATGTTGTCGCGGTCCTCCAGCGCCTGCCGGATCCCCTTCTCGCGCCGCTCGCGGAGGAAGTTCCAGTCGCCCTCCTCGAAGCTGACGTTGGTCGCCCAGCCGTGGCCGACCCAACTCGTCATCGCGCCGAGGCCCTTGCCCCGCGCCTCCATCACGATCTGCATCATCGACTTGCCCATCATCAACGAGTCGAGCGGCATCACGGCGATCGCGTCGACGTAGTCGTCGACCCACTGCTCCAGCTCCTCCGGCTCGACCACCTTGGTGACCAGACCGGCCTCCTCGCCCTCGGCTGCGCCGAGCGGGCGCATGGTGAGCATCAGGTCCTTCATCTTGGTCAGACCGAGCTTCTCGATCCAGTGGTACATGTCCTGCGGCGCCGGGCCGAGGTACCGGAAGGCCGGGTGGGTGAAGCGCGCGTCGGGCGTCGCGATCACGATGTCGGCCGAGAGCGCGATCTGGAAGTGGCCGCCGTAGCAGTAGCCCTGCACCTGGCAGACCGTCGCCTTCAGCGACTCGACGATCGGCCGGGTGAAGCCGGACGAGAGCACGTTGCGGTCGGGCAGGATCCGCTGCCGCTGGGCGGGGCGGCGACGCGAGGCCTTGTCGGTCCCGCTCTTGTAGCCGATGTAGTGGCCCAGCTCGGCGGCGTCGGCGCCGGTCCCGAAGTGCTCGCCCTCGCCCTTGAAGAGGATCACCTTGACGCGGTCGTCGGCCTCGGCCTCGCGAACGAGGTCCCCGACCCGCTCGAACGCGGCGACCGGAATCGCGTTCAGACGATCGGCCCGGTCGAAGGTGATCGTCGCGACCGCACGCTCGGCGTCGACGTCGTAGCGCACGTAGCGGGCCAGGACCTCGGGGTCGAGCTCCATGTTCTCGCTGTCCCACTGCTCGACGAGCAGGTCTGCTTCGGACTTCTTCACGCGTGTCTCCCTCGAACGATCCGGTCAAGCCATTCCATACCGGCTAGTCGGTACGTATACTTGCCTGCACCCATGACTGTCAAGCCCGAGCCGTCCGAGAGCATCCGCTACGAGCAGCGCGACGGGGTCGCGCGGATCACCATCGACCGGCCCGCGCGCCGCAACGCGTTCGACGATCCGACCGCCGCCGCGCTCCACGCCGCGCTCCGCCGCGCGGGCGACGACGGCGGCTGCCGGGTCATCGTGCTCGCCGCCAGCGGCCCGGTCTTCTGCGCCGGCTGGGACCTGCACGAGCTGGCCCGGATGCGCCAGCAGGCCGACCCCACCGCGACCCGGGCGAGCTTCGTCGCCAACCGCGAGCTGCTGGCCGACCTCGCGGCGCTGCCGCAGCCGACGATCGCCTGCGTCCAGGGGCCGGCGATGGGCTTCGGCCTCGGCCTGATCGCCCGCTGCGACCTGGCGATCGCCGGCCGCGGGGTCCCGTTCGCGCTGCCCGAGATCGTCCACGGCGTGGTCCCCGGGATCGTGATGCTCGACCTACTGCGGACGCTGCCGGCCAAGACCGCGCTCGACTGGCTCCTGAGCGGCGCGACGCAGACCGCCGAGGACGCACTCGCGGCCGGGCTCCTCAGCCGGGTCGTCGCCGACGACCGACTGACCGCGACCGTCGACGAGCTGGCGACGACGATCGCCGGCCACGGTCCCGAGACCGTCCGCGAGACCAAGCGCCTCTACCGGCAGCTGCGGGCCAACAGCGACGAGCACGCCGAGGCGACGACGATCGACGCGGCGGTTGCGGCACTGCTGGGCTGAGCGGCCTCGCCGGAGGCGAAGGTGGCGACGGCCCCCACGTGACCCGCCGCCGGTTGCGCTTTAGTTGCGATTGCGATTTGGTTGCGCTAGCCTCGGCGGATGCTCTCCGGGGTAGACGAGCAGTTCCTCTCGGTCCTCCAGGCCGGCGACGTACCCGCGGCCAAGCGCGCCTTGCGGAGCGCTCCGGCGGCGCTCGACGCCGGGACGGAGGTCGCGCGCGCGCTCGAGGATGCCCTCGCCGGACGGGCCGGCGGGGCTCGGCAGTACCTGGACGCGTGGAGCCATCTGACCGCGCACTTCGTGAGCGTCTGGGAGCAGGCCCCCCACCCCCCGCAGGCGACGGCACCCACCTCCCATCCGGAGGTGCGTCGCGGAGGCGCCGAACAGCTCTTCGCGGATCTGCTCAGGGAGGCCGCGCTGTTCGCGCCGTTCTCCGTCACGCTCGAGGAGCTCGGGCCCCGTGCCGGCCTCGTGCTCGCCGCCGCGAGTGCGGTCCGGGGCGGGATGGCCCGCCCCTGGCCCACCGTCTCCGGAAGCGGGATCGAGGTCCCCCCGGACGAGCCTGCGGTGCGTGCCGCCCGCCGGTTCCTCTTCCGGGTGCGACGGGAGCTGCTCAACGACCAGGACCCGCTCGAACGGATGGCCGAGGCCCTGACACTCTCGTCGACCGATCTCGGCCGGCTGTTCGGCGTCACCCGGCAGGCCGTCTCGCGTTGGCGCGACGGCGAGGTTCCAGCCGCACACCGGGCCAAGCTCGCGACCTTGGACGCCTTGATCGACCTGCTCGAACGCCACCTCAAGCCGGGACGCCTCTCCGGCGTCGCGCGCAAGCCCGCCGGGGCCTACGGCGGACGGACGATGCTCGAGATGATCGCCGACGGCGACGAAGCCGAACTGCTCCGCCTCGTTCGCGCCTCATTCGACCCGAGCACCACCGCGTGACCGCCGCGACGCGGCGAACGGTCCGCCGCTCCGGCCGGCACTACCGGGTCGCCGCCCCGCAGTGGATCAACCCGCTCGACGGCTCCCATGCAGGCCGCCGCGGCGGCCGCTGGAACGCCCCGGACGAGCGGGACGTCGTCTACCTCAACGCCGACGTCGAGACCGCCCGTCTCAACGTCCGGCGTCAGCTCGCCGGGCATCCCTACGGCCCCGAGGACCTCGACGACAGCGTCTTCTGCCTGGTCACGACCGACGTCCCCGGCGGGGACTACCTCGACCTCACCACGCCGCCCGCCTGCCAGGACGCCGGGCTTCCGCTCGAGTATCCGCGGGATGGCGCGGGCGAGACCGTGCCCCACGCAGCGTGCCAGGCCGTCGGCCGGAACGCCGAGCGCGATGGCCTGCAGGGCATCCTCTGCCCCTCCGCGGCCAACGGGGCGGCGTCCTCCAACCTCGAGCTCGCACACTTCTCACGGGACGCGCCCCTGACGCCGATCGACGTGCTGCCGCTCAGTCAGTGGTACTGATCTAGGCCTGGAAGCAGCCTCAGACCGCCCGGCGGTAGCCGCCGCCGAAGAAGACCAGCGGCTCCGGGTCGTCGGCGACCCCGCCGTGGAGCACCCGCCCGACGACCAGCACGTGGTCGCAGAGCGCTCGCTCCTCCATCAGGTCGCAGACGACGGTCGCGACGCAGCCCTCGATCACGGGGATCCCATGGCTGATCCGGTGGGGGACCTGGGCGAACCGGTCGGCCGGCGACAGCGAGGCGTCCGCGAACAGCGACGAGACGTGCTGCTGGTCGGCGGCCAGGACGTTGACGCAGAAGCGCCGGGTCTGCCGCAGCGCCGCCAGCGTCCGCGTCTCCTCGCCGAGGCAGACGACCAGCGACGGCGGGTCGAGCGAGAGCGACGTCAGCGCGTTGAGGGTGCAGCCGTAGGGCGCGCCGTCGGCGATCGTGGTGACCAGGCTGACCCCGGTCGTCCACGCCGCCATCAGCCGCCGGTGGCCGGCCCCGTCGACCGGGGCCATCGTCGTGGTCATGCGCCCGCCTCCGTCTCCGCCCGCAGTACGGGCATCACCTCTTCCGCGAACAGCCGCACCGACGCCCGCGCCATCTCCGGCGGCATCCCGAGCCACGACGGCCGGAAGATCAGGTGGTCGAACCCGTGGGCCCGGAAGCCCCGGATCCGCTCGATCAGCTCCTCCGGCGAGCCCAGCAGCAGCGTGTTGCTGACCAGCTCGTCGAAGCGATCGCGCTGCCAGCGCAGAGCCGGGTACTCGGCGTACGTGTGGTACTCCTGCCGCGCGTAGGGCAGGCCGTCGGCGACGGCCTGCTCGGTGGTCGGCGCGCAGTACAGCTCGACGCCGATCGGCCGATCGACGACCGCGTCGGTCCGCCCGTACTCGGCCAGCGCCTCGTCGTAGATCGCGACGTGCCGCTCGAGGTAGCTGCGGCTGGGGGCGTTGCCCGGGGCGTACCACGCGTCGCCGAGCCGGGCCGCGCGGCGGACCGCGTGGCGGCCTCCGGCCCCGACGTAGATCGGCGGCCCTCCGGGCTGCAGCGGCGGGACCCCGATCCGCTGGTCCTGGAGGCCGTAGAACTCGCCCTCGAAGTCGACGCGCTCACCACTCCAGAGCGCGCGGATCAGGCGGATCCCCTCGTCGAGCCGACGGAAGCGGGTGTCCATGTCGATCCCGAAGGCGTCGAACTCGTGCTCGCGGTAGCCGGCGGCGACGCCGAGCGCGACCCGTCCGCCCGAGAGCTGGTCGAGGGTCGCGAACTCCTCGGCGACGTGGACCGGGTGGAAGAACGGCAGCAGCAGGATCCCGGTCCCGAGCTGGATCCGCTCGGTCCGTTCGATCAACGTCGCCAGCATCGAGATCGGCTGCGGGGTGGCCAGGTTCGAGGCGAAGTGGTTGATCACCCAGGCCGAGTCGTAGCCCAGCTGCTCGCAGAGCTGGACGAGCTCAGCCAGCTCGGCGATCCGCTGCCGCAGGTCGTCGCCGAACGACCACTGGTGCGACGCGATGATCCCGAACCTCACGCCGCTGCCCCCGCGTCCCGGGCCCCGGCTGCCGCCAGCGCGTCGCGGCGGACCTTGCCGGCGGCGCTGCGGGGCAGCTCGTCGAGGAAGGCGACCAGCCGCGGCGCCTTGAAGTGCGCCAGCCGCCCACGGACGTGGGCGATCAGCACCGCCGCCAGCTCGTCGTCGGTCTCGTCTCCCGGCTCGCGGACGACGACCGCCTTGGGGATCTCGCCGAGCCGGTCGTCGGGCACGCCGACGACGCGCGCGTCGCGGACCAGCGGGTGCGCGCGCAGCTCCTCCTCGATCTCCTCGGGCCAGACCTGGAAGCCACCGCACTTGATCATGTCGCGCTTGCGGCCGACGAGGAAGAGCACGCCGTCGGGATCGACGTAGCCGATGTCGCCGGAGTGGACCCAGCCGTCGCGGACCAGCTCGGCGGTCGCATCGGGGTCGTCGACGTAGCCCTTCGGCATCGACGAGCGGACGCAGACCTCGCCCGACTCGCCCTGCGCGAGCGCCGCTCCGTCGTCGTCGCGGATCTCCAGCTCGACGCCCTCGTAGACCTTCCCGGCCGAGCCGGCCTTCCAGCGTCCCTCGCGCATGTCGCGCGCCGTCCAGCCGGCGATGTGGCCGGTCTCGGTCGAGCCGTAGTTCATGACGATCGGGACCCCGAAGCGCTCCTCGAACTGGCGCCGCAGGTGGATGCTGAGGGCCTGGCCGGCGATCAGCACCGAGCGGACCGAGGAGAGGTCGGGCGCGTCCTCCGCGTGGACGACGTCGTAGAGCATCGTCGGCAGCAGGAAGAGGTTGTCGAAGCGGTGCTCGGCGAGCATCGCCTCGAGCGTGGCGACCCGGAAGCGCCCCCAGAGCGCCGCGGCCCGACCGACGTGGAAGGCGAACAGCAGCGTGTGCTGGCCGCCGCTGTGGAAGAGCGGCAGCGCGATCAGGTTCGGCGGGACGCCGTCGGCGACCGCGCCGTAGGGGCCGGGCCGCCCGAGCGAGACCTGCGCCAGCCGCGCGAGCGAGGCCGAGACGCCGCCGTGGGTGACGCTGACCGCCTTCGGCCGGCCGGTGGTGCCGCCGGTGAAGAGGATCGCCGCCTCGTCGTCGGCGTCGCAGGCGACCGAGGCCAGCCGCTCACCGTCGGCCACCGCGAGCGCCGGGACGCCCGCGACCGGGGCCGCGCCGACGGTCAGCGCCGCGACGCCGGTCGCGGCCACCCCGGCCGCGAGCGCGGTCGGGTCGTGGGCGTCGGCCAGCAGCAGCGTCGGGCTCGTCTTCTCCAGCGACTCGGTCAGCTCGGCGCCGTTGTAGAGGCTGCTGATCGTGACCGGGACGGCCCCCAGCTTCCAGGCGCCGAAGAGCGCGAAGACCAGCTCCGGGCCGTTCTCGAGGTACATCGCGACCCGGTCGCCGTGGCCGATCCCCGCGGCGCGGAGGGCGTGGCCGACGGCGGAGGCGCGCCCGTCGAGCTCGGCGTAGGTCCAGCGACGGCCGTCGTCGAAGAACAGGCCGGGACGGTCCGGCAGCTCGGTGGCACGGCGCTCGAGGTCGGTGGCGAGGTTCACAGGGTGGCTCCGTCGGAGGCCGGCAACTTCATACCGGCTGGTCGGTACTAACTAGCGGGACAGTAGCGCGGGTGGCACCGCCACGTCAAGCGGGCGGCCACCGCCGGGCCCCACGCGCGGCGGGTCGGGGCCGCGCCCGGCCGCGCCAACGGCCACGCCGCCGGTCAGGCGGAGGCCGGCACGCGGACGACGAGGCCACCGAGGGCGAGGGCGGCCAGCTGGTCGGCGACCTGGTCGGCGGTGATCGAGCCCTCGTCGCGGAACCACTGGTGGACCCAGGCCGACATCCCGACCACGCCGAAGACCGCGATCCGCGGCACGATCGCCGGGTCGAAGAGGCCCCGCGCGACGCCGTCCTCGACGATCGCGCCGAGCATCCGGTCGAGGTCGTCGCGCTTGCGCTTGACCTCCTCGGCCCGCTCTCCCGTCAGGTAGCGGCGCTCCTGGAAGAAGACCGCCACCTGGAGGCGGTAGCGAGCGACGCTCAGGACCGACTCGCGGATGACCTCGCGGAGCTGATCGACCGGCGACTCGAACTCCTCGAGGATCCGCTCGGTCGACTGGCGCTGATCGTCGAGGAACTCGTCGTGGATCAGCCCGAGGATGTCCTCCTTGCTCTCGAAGTGGTGGTAGAACGCCCCCTTCGTGAGCTCCGCCCGCTCGACGATCTCCTGGACCGACGTCCCGTGGAAGCCCTGCTCCCCGAACAGCTCCAGCGCGCTGTCGAGCAGGAGCCGGCGCGTCTGCTCCGGGTCGTAGCTCCCCCGCTGACCCTTTGCGCCACCACGCGTGGTGGCGGTGCGAGCACGCCGTTTCTGGTCGACCATGCACGCAGCATGCCGTACAGACCGGGCGGAATGTAATCCGCCCCTCGCCGTACGGGTCAGCGCGCCAGCCGCGGCAGCACGTCCTCGCCGAAGCGGCGGATCTGATCGAGCGCCTGCTCGTGCGGCATTCCCATGAACTGCAGCCGCAGCGAGAGGTCGGTCACGCCGTGCTCGCGCTCGAGGTGCTGGATCCGCGCCACGACCGTGTCGGGGTCCCCGACCACGCAGGCGTCGCTGAGGTACGAGTCGACCTCGACCTGCTGGGCGGCATCCCACGACTTGTAGGCCGCGTACTGCTTCTCCAGGTGGGGCCGGATCAGCGCTCGCGCCTGCTCGGTCGTGTCGAACACGCATGCCTCGCGGCTCATCGGATAGTCGCGGTCGAGCGTGTGTCCGCGCTCGGTCAGGGTCGCGCGGTAGAGCGCCATCCGCTCCGCGATCGCCGGGTCGTCGCCCTCCGGGCTCATCAGCCACGAGCAGTCGAGTGCCGCCGCCCGCCGGATCGCGGGATCGGCGAACGCCCCGATCCAGATCGGCGGACCGCCCTCCTGCACGCAGCGCAGCGGCAGCCGCGCGTCACGCACGCTGCCCCAGCTGCCGGACGCGGTGACGGTCTCGCCGGCCCACAGCGCCCGCAGCAGCGGCACGTACTCGCGCAGGCGGACCAGCCGGTCCGGCCAGTCGACCCCGAACGCCTCGCACTCGCGCTTGCGGTAGCCCGCGCCGAGGCCGACGATCAGCCGACCGTTGCTGAGCACGTCGAGCGTGGCCAGCTCCTCCGCCAACGCCAGCGGGTTGAAGAGCGGCGCGAGCAGGATCCCGAAGCCGATCCGCACCCGCTCGGTCGCGTGGGCCAGGTGCGCCGCCAGGGTCAGGGGCTGGAGGAAGGCCGAGTGCGCGAGGTAGTGGTGCCCGAGGAACACGGCGTCGAACCCGAGCCGATCCGCGAGCTGGGCCTGGGAGACGATCGCCTCCAGGCCGACCCGCGGATCCTCGGCGGGATCGAACTGCGCGCTCAGGAAGACGCCGACGCGCATCAGGTCGCCGGGGCCGCCACCGCGGCCTTCTCGCTCGCCGCCGGGGTCGTGCGGAACTGCGGGATCACCTCGGTGGCGAACTGCTCCATCGAGCGCAGCGCCTCCTTGCGCGACATCGACGGGATCCGCAGCCAGCCGATGTAGTGGTTGATCCCGAGCTGCTCCTGGAGCTGGTGGATCGTGTCGGCGACGCGCGACGGATCGCCGAAGTTGCCGCCGTGGGTCAGCGTCTGCTCCAGCGTCAGCAGCCGGATGTTGTCGGCGACGCGCTCGTAGTACTCGCGCTCGGCCCCGATCGCCTCCTCGGAGCCGGGGATCACCTTGCCGACCGACTGGTAGTACTCGAGGGCGGCCTGGGCCGCGCCCTGCAGCCCGGCCTCGGTGTCGCCGCACCAGACCTGCTGCATGTACGGCAGCTCCTGGGCGTCCGGGTCGAACCCGTTCTCGTGCATCGACTCACGGTAGAGGTCGAAGTTGCGCTTCATCAGCCCGAGCGGGGTGAAGTTCGGCGAGGTGATGATCGGCTCGCCGAGCCGGCCGCGGTCGCGGAAGTTGTCCGGCGACACGGTCCCCTGGAGGATCGTCGGCCCGCCCGGCGTCAACGGACGCGGGTAGGTCGTCATGTCCTCGTACTGGAAGATCTCGCCGTCGTACGACCAGCTCTCCTCGCTGAGGGCCAGGCGCAGGACCTCGAGCGTCTCCTTGTAGCGCTGGCGCGACGTGTCGAGCGGGACCCGGAAGCCCTGGAACTCCTTCGGCTGGTACCCGCGACCGACGCCGATCTTGAGCCGGCCGCCGGAGAGCACGTCGAGGGTCGCGATGTCCTCGGCCAGCCGTACGGGGTCGTAGAACGGCAGCACCAGAACGGCGGTGCCGATCGTGATCCGCTTCGTCCGCTCGGCGATCGCCATCCCGAAGTTGATCGGGCTGCCGAGGACGCCATAGCGCGAGAAGTGATGCTCGGCCAGCCAGACGGAATCGAAGCCCAGCTCATCGGCCAGGGCGATCTCCTCCAGCGTCTCGTGCAAGACCTGCTGATCCGAGGCGCCGTCGCCCCCCGGGAACAGATTCATGATTCCGAACTTCACAGTTTCCTCCGGTGCTCCGAACAAGATTCCGACTAGCCGGTATGTTAGGTTCCGGCTCCACAGAAGTCAAACCGAACGGTATGAATATGTCTCCCGCCGTCGTCCTGGAACACCGCGGCCCGGCCCTCTGGGCCCGGCTCTCCCGCCCCGAGCAGGGCAACGCCTGCGGCCCCGAGACGATCGCCGGGCTGCACGCCTGGCTCGCGGCCGGGGCCGCCGATCCGGCCGTCCGCGTGCTCGTCCTGACCGGCTCCGGGAGCTCGTTCTGCGCCGGCGCCGACATGCGCGCCGGCGCGCCGCTGCTCGACGACCGCGCGGCGCTGCTCCGCCAGCTCCGGCATGGCCGCGACCTGGTCGACGCGATCGCCGCCGCCCCGCGGCCGGTGGTCGCCGCGGTCAACGGGGTCGCGGCCGCCGGCGGCTTCGAGCTGACGCTCGCCGCCGACCTCGAGCGCGAGTGGCAGGCGCTCAGCGCCCACGTCCAGGCCCCGGGCTTCGCCGACGCCGTCCGCCGCTTCCTCGGCGACTGACGTCGGCGTCAGCCGCGTCCGGGGCCGTCCAGCCGCAGCCGGCCGAGCCGCCGCCGGTGCCAGCGCGACGAGCCCAGCCAGGGGTCGGTCGCCAGCACTCGACGCACGTACAGGTGCGGGTCCGCCTCCATCGTGATCCCCATCCCACCGTGGACCTGGACCGTGCGCTCGGCGGCGAACAGCGCCGCCTCGCCGGCCCGGGCCTTCGCCGCGTGCACGCAGGCCGCGGCGTCCGGCTCGCCCTCCTCGACCGCCCAGGCGGCGTAGAGGGTCAGGTCCCAGGCCGCCTTGAGTCCGACGAAGGCGTCGGCGAGCTGGAAGGCCACGCCCTGGAAGGCGCCGATCGGGGTCCCGAACTGCTCGCGCTCGCGGGCGTAGTCGGCGCCGAGCCGGACCGCGCCGTTGCCGGCCCCGCAGAGGTCGGCGGCGGCGACCACCGTCGCCGCCAGCAGCCCGGACCCGACGGGCCCGCTCGCCTGCGGGGTGCGTCCGTCGAGGTCGACGTCCCAGACCGGCCGGCTCGGATCGAGCGAGGCGCGGGCCCGGAGGCCGTCCGCCGGCAGCAGCGCGACGGTCCCGCCGAGCACCGCGACCAGCGCGTCGGCACCCTCGGCGTGGGCGACGAGCGTCTTGCCGCCGCGGGTCACGGCGCCGTCGAGCCGGGCCGCGCCCTCCCAGCCGTCGCCGACCGCCTCGTCGGCGGCGATCGCCCAGCGCTGGCCGCCGTCGACGGCCGGCGTCACGTCGATCCCCGCCGCTGCCGCCAGCTGGACGGCCGCCGCGTGGGCCGGCAGCCGGCTCGGGGCGAGGGTCCGGCCGAGCGTCTCGACGGCGACGGCCAGGTCGACCAAGCTGCTGCCGAAGCCGCCGGCCGCCTCGGGCACGCCGAGCGCCCCGTAGTCGGCCAGCAGTGCGGCGTCGAAGTCGGGCGCGGCGTAGCCGTCCTCGAGACAGGCGCGGGCGGCGGGCAGGCCGTCGGCCGAGAGACCGGCGACCGCGCGCTCGATCTCGTGCTGCTCCGGAGTGAACGTTGCTCGCATGGGTCCTTCGGGGTCGGGGTCAGCGGGACCGGGGCAGCGCGAGGACGCGCTCGGACAGGATCGACTTCTGGACCTCGTCGGTCCCACCCTCGATCGTGTGACCACGGGCGCGCAGGTAGTGGTGGAGCAGCGCGATCGCCTGGGGCTCGTCGACCAGCGGCGCGACCGGGCCCTGCAGCCGCAGGCCGAGCCGGGTGCTGTCCTGGACGACCGCCGCCCAGAGCAGCTTCACGGCCGAGGTCTCCGGACCAGGGCGTCCGCCGCCGGCGGTCTCGGCCATCGTCCGCAGCGAGCCGATCCGGACGGCCTCGGCGTCGGCGTCGAGCGCCCCGATCGCGTCGGCGACCGCGTCGTCGTCGGCCAGGCCACGCGCACGGGCGACCTCGACCACCGCGTCGACCGCCTGCCGCGCCCAGACCCAGAGCGACAGCGCCATCCCGCCGCGCTCGTAGGCGAGCGTGGTCAGCGTCGCGGTCCAGCCGCTGCCGACCTCGCCGAGCACGTCCTCGTCGGCGACGAAGACGTCGTCGAGGAACATCTGGTTGAACTCGGAGTCGCCGTTGACCATCACCAGCGGGCGGACCTCGATCTCGGCCATGTCGGCGAGGAAGTAGCTGATCCCACGGTGCTTCGACGCCTCCGGATCGGTCCGCGCCAGCAGCAGGCAGCGGGTCGCGTTGTGGGCGTTCGAGGTCCAGACCTTCTCGCCGCTGATCCGCCAGCCGCCCTCGACCTTGCGCGCCCGCGTCTGGAGCCCCGCCAGGTCGGAGCCGGCGCCGGGCTCGCTGAAGCCCTGGCACCAGTACTCCTCGCTGCGCAGGATCGGCCCCAGGTAGCGCTGCTGCTGAGCCTCGTTGCCGTGGGCCATGATCGTCGGCCCCGCCAGCATGATCCCGACCCCGTTGAGGGCGTAGGGGGCGCCGCGACGCGCGCCCTCCTCGTTGAAGATCGCCTGCAGGACGACGTCCTGCTCCTGCCCACCGAAGGCCGCCGGCCAGGTCAGTCCGGTCCAGCCGCCGTCGGACAGCCGCTGCTGCCAGATCCGCGACCACGACTCGCGCTCGTCCTGGGGCAGGCCCTCCTGCTCGGGCACGTCGGCCAGCTGCTCGTCGAGCCAGGCAGCGGCACGGGCGCGGAAGGCCGCCTCTTCGGGGGTGTCACGAAAGTCCATCGGTGGCTTCCTCGGATCGGGAGGACAGGGATGCGACAAGCGGCTCGGCGATCATCTTCGCCTTGTAGAGCTTGCCGTTGGGGTCGCGCGGGAGCCGCTCGCGCAGGTGCACCCGACGCGGCAGCTTGTGGCGGGCGAGCCGCTGCTCGCAGTGGGCGGCGATGCTGCTGCGGAGCTCGTCCCCGGACGGCGCGTCGGCGGTCGCCTGGACGTAGGCCTCGGGCACCGCGCCCAGGTCCTCGTGCTCGACCCCGACGACGCCTGCGTCGGCGACCCACGGGTGGCCGAGCAGGACCGCCTCGATCTCCGCCGGGTAGGTGTTGACCCCGCCGACGTTGATCATCTCGCTCTCGCGACCGGTCAGGTACAGGAACCCGTCGGGATCGACGTAGCCGCGGTCGCCGACGGTCAGCAGCCGCCCGCGGCGGACGCCGGCGGTCTTCTCGGGATCGTTGTGGTACTCCATCACGTCGTCGCCCTGACGCATGTAGACGATCCCCTCGCTCCCGACCGGCAGCTCCTCGCCGTCGGCGTCGAGGATCTTCAGCTCCGAGATCGCCGAGGGACGGCCGACCGTGCCGGGGTGGGCGAGCCACTCGTCGGGGCGGGCGATCGTCGTCCCGACCTCGGTCGAGCCGTAGTACTCGTAGATCACCGGGCCGAGCCAGTCGAGCATCCGCTGCTTGACCGACAGCGGGCAGGGCGCCGCGCCGTGGAGCACGAACCGCAACGTCGCCAGGTCGAACCCGGCCCGGGTCTCCTCAGGCAGGCCGAGCAGGCGGTGGAACTGGGTCGGGACCATGTGGGTCCCGGTGACGCCGTGGGCCTCGACCGTGCGCAGGAACAGCTCCGGCGACCAGCCGTCCATCAGCACCAGGCTGCCGCCCATGTGCAGCGCGCCGGAGGCGGGCGTGATGTTGGCCGAGTGGTACATCGGCGAGGTCACGGCCCAGGCGGCGAAGGCGTCGCCCATCCCGTACTCGTCGAACAGCCACTCGTAGACCTTCGCGCCCTCGTCGGCCGTGCGGCCGGAGAGCGGGCGCTTGACGCCCTTGGGACGCCCGGTCGTGCCCGACGTGTACTGCATCAGGGAGCCGGCGGGACGGTCCTCGGGCAGCGTCTCCGGCTGGCCCTCGGTGAGCTCGGCGAGCGGACGCAGACCCGCCGCGGGGCCGTCGCCGAAGACCGCGGAGCGTGCCAGGCCGGCGACGTCCGCGGCCTCGCCCGCGACGTCGGCGACGCGCGCGGAGCAGACCAGCGCCTTGGCCCCGGAGTCCTCCAGCAGGTACCGGACCTCGGCCGCGGTCAGGTGGTAGTTGATCGTCACCAGGTAGAGGCCGCTCTGCATCGCGGCCAGGTACAGCCGCAGCATCGGGACGCCGTTGGCCATCAGGCAGGCGACCGTGTCCCCCGCCCGCAGACCGGCGACGTCCCGCAGACCGTGGGTCAGGCGATTGACGTCGGCCTGCAGCTCACCGTAGGTCCACGTCCGCCCGTCCGCGTCGACGACGGCGCGCCGCTCCGGCTCCGCCTCCGCCCACAACCGAAACCCCACGCGCCGCTCGCTCACCCTGCGCTCCATCCCGTCGCTGTCCGTCGTTCCCACTACGTTCCGACCATTCGGTATGTTCTCAACGTAGCCGCCTCCCGACCCGCCGTCAAGGCGGGTTCGGCGCGGCCCGCCACGGCCATGCCACGTTCGCCCTCCGTCTACCGCGACGCCTTCCACCGCCGCGAGGTGCCCGCCCCCGAGCCGGTCGCCGACGGCGTCTGGGCGCTCCCGCTGCCGCTCGTCGGCAGCCCCGTGCTCTCGGTGATGTCGTACGCCTTCGCCCACCGCGACGGGCTGATCGTGGTCGACTGCGGCTACGACGAGGACCACTGCTGGGCGACGATGGAACGGGGCCTGACCGCGATCGGCTACGCCCCCGGCGACGTGACCGGGATCGTCCTGACCCACAACCACCCCGACCACGTCGGCCTGACCGAGCGGCTGCGGGCGGCGTCCGGTGCGTGGGTGGCGATCCACCCGCGGGACGAGCTGGAGCGCCAGCTGCCGCTGCGGGGCACGTTCCTCGAGCAGCTCGACGACGACCTGCGCCTGGCCGGCGTGCCCGACCACGAGCGCGCCGAGATGATCGAGGCCTCGCGGCGGCTGGCCCGCCAGAGCGACGACCTGCGCGTCGACCGGCTGCTGGACGAGCACGAGCCGATCGTCGCCGACGGGCTCGAGCTGCACGTGCTGGAGACCCCCGGCCACACCCGCGGCCACGTCAGCCTCCACGACCGTCGACGGCGACTGCTGGTCGGCGGCGACCTGCTGCTGCCCGAGGGCGACGTCCAGCTCGGCCTGGTCTGCGACGAGCACGAGGACCCGGTCGCCGACCTCCAGCGCTCGCTCGCGCGGGTCGCCCGGCTCGATGCCGCCGAGGTCCTGCCCGGCCACCAGTACCGCTTCGCCGACCTGCCCGCCCACGCCGCACGGGCCTGGCGGGAACAGCGCGAGCGACTCGACGCCGTCGCGGTCGCCCGCCGGGAGCACCCGGGCGCCAGCCCCTGGGAGCTGACGCCGCGGCTGGAGTGGGGCCGCCCGTGGGCGACGATGGGCACCACCGCCCGCCGCTTCGCGGTGATGCAGGCCGCCGCCCGGGTCCGCTACCTGGAGCGGACGGGCGGCTGACCGCGTCGCCCGTCCCGTCGCTCAGGCGACGGGCGCGCCACCCCGGACATCTCCGGCTGCGGCCGTCCAGACCGGCTGCAGCCCGTCGACCTGCTCGCGCAGCTCGCGCTTGAGGACCTTGCCCGACGGGTTCCGGGGGAGCGACTCGACGACGTAGACAGCAGTCGGAACCTTGAACCGCCCCAACCGCGACCGGCAGTGCTCGATCAGCGCTTCCGGGTGCAGTGCCTCCGTCGCGGCGACGATCGCCACCGGGACCTCGACCCACTTGGGGTGCGGAACGCCGATCACCGCGGCCTCGAGCACGGCCGGGTCGGCATCGACGACGGCCTCGATCTCCGACGTGGCGATGTTCTCGCCGCCGCTGCGGATCATGTCCTTCAGCCGATCGAGGATGTACAGGTAGCCGTCCTCGTCGTAGCGGCCGACGTCACCGGTGTGGAACCAGCCGCCACGCCAGGCCTTCTCGGTCGCGACCGGGTCGTCGAGGTAGCCGTCGCAGACCTTCGGTCCACGCACGACGATCTCGCCCGACACGCCCGCCGGGACCGGCTCGTCCTGCTCGTCGACGACCCGCACGTCGACCCCATGGACCGGCCGACCGACCGAGCCCTGCTTGCTCAGCATGTGGTCGTCGTCGAGGTACGCCACCCCGCTGCAGGTCTCCGTCAGCCCGTAGCCCTCCATCAGCTGCGCGTTGGGGAAGACCTCGATCGTCTGATGGAAGAGGGTCGGCGTCGCCTGGCTGAAGATCATCCAGCGGACCGACGAGGTGTCCCACCGCTGGCGCTCGGGCAGGCGCCGGATCATCGTCAGCATCGTCGCGACCATCACCGTCCCGGTGATCCGCTCGCGCTCGACGATCTCGAGGATCGACGCGGCGTCGAACCGCCGCATCAGCACCATCGTCGCCCCGGCGTACCAGGTGGCGTAGCCCGGGATGTCGAGCCCGCCGACGTGGTAGAGCGGGGCGAACACGAGGATCCGATCGGCCTTCGTGAGCCCCAGCTCCGCCAGGTGCATGTGGATGTTGGCGTTGACGTTGCCGTGGGTCAGGCGCGCGCCCTTCGGCCGACTCGTCGTCCCCGACGTGTAGAGGACCCGCTGGAGGTCGCCGTCATCGACCTCCGCATCGGGCACCCGCGCCCCCGCGTGCTCCACGATCAACCCGGGGATCGACGTCCAGTCCGGGCCGAGGTCGCCCTCGAGCGCCAGCCGCACCCGCACCCGCGGCAGCCGTGCGGCCAGCGCGCGGGCGGTCTCGCCGTACTCCGGCTCCGAGGCGAGCGCCTCGACCTTGGCGTGATCGAGCAGGTAGTGCAGCTCCTCCTCGTGCAGCCGGTAGTTGAGCGGCACCAGGACCGCACCGACCTTGGCCAGCGCGAGGTTCAGCAGCAGCGACTCGGGCAGGTTCATCGCCAGCGTGCCGACCCGCACCCCGGGGCCGATCCCGGCCGCGAGCAGCCCCGCGGCCAGTGCGTTGACGTCGTGGTCGAGCTGGCTGTAGCTCCAGCGGCGGCCCTCGAAGACCAGCGCGTCACGGTTGCCGTGGCGGAGCCGGGCCCAGTCGAGCAGCCGGCTCAGGTTGGCGGTCGGCATCTCAGGCTCCGCCCCAGGTGTCCCACGAGACGGCCTCCGCGGCGGGCCGTCGCGGCGCCCGGCGGAAGTCGAGCCCGAGCGTGTAGGCGACCGGCAGCAGCGCGACCTGGACGAACGCGTCCGGCAGCTCCAGCGCTTCCGCGACCTCGTCGGCGTGGTGCAGGTGGATGCAGGTGATCGACGAGCCGAGCCCGCGCGAGCGCAACGCCAGCTGGAGCGACCAGACCGCCGGGTAGACCGAGCCGTAGAAGGCGCTCGCGTGGGCCCCCACGGGCTCCGGCGGGATCCGATCGACGGTCCCCGCCAGGACCAGCGCCGGGACCTCGTGGAGGTGGTCGACGAGGTGCTTCGCGCTCGACATCACGCGCTGGGTCCGCGCGTCGGGCGTCCGCGACGACTTGCCGGCTGCAGCCCGCCTCGCCGCACTCGCCCGCAGCGGGGCCATCACGAACTCCTCGATCGAGCGGCGGTAGGCGCCAGCCACGATCGCCCGCAGGTCGGGGCGCTGGACGACGACGAACCGCGCGACCTCCTGGTTCTCGGCGATCGGGGCCTGGCGAGCCAACTCGATGCAGTGCTCGAGCGTCGCACGCTCGACCGGCCGCTCGAGGTCGAGCCGACGGCGGACGGCGCGGGTCGTGGTCAGGACCTCGTCGACGTCGCGGATCACCGCGGCGGTGGCCGGGTCCGGATGCTCGCCGCGGTCGGTCTGCGTGCCGCTCATGCGACCACCTCCGTGCGCGTCGTGCCTTCGTACTCCGCGTCGCGCAGCATCCGCTTGAGGACCTTCCCGGAGTCATTGCGGGGCAGCCCGGGCACGAAGGCCACGTGCTTGGGCCGCTTGAAGCGGGCGAGCTGCGCCTCGCAGTGGGCGACGATCTCCTGCTCGTCGCAGACGGCGCCTTCGCGGAGGACGATGAACGCCTTCGGCGCCTCGTCCCAACGGGGATCGGGGACCGCCACGACCGCCACCTCGGCGACCGCCGGATGGTCCGCGATCGCCCGCTCGATCTCGGCACTGGCCACGTTCTCGCCGCCGGTCTTGATCATGTCGCCCTTGCGGTCGACGAACCAGAGGAAGCCGTCCTCATCGATCGAGCCGGCGTCACCGCTGCGGAACCAGCCGTCGCGCCAGGCCTTCGCGGTCGTCTCCGGATCACGCCAGTAGCCGGGCGAGACCTTCGGACCGCGAACCACGATCTCCCCGACCTCGCCGGCGGGCAACGGCTCGCCCTCGGGCCCGACCACCCGCACGTCCACCAGCGGGAACGCCGTCCCCTGCGACCCGAGCTTGCTGCGCGAATGCGCCTCGTCGAGATAGCAGGCGCCGTTGGTCAGCTCGGTCATCCCGAAGGTGTCGATCGAGCGGACACGGGGGAAGGCGTCCTGGAAGCGTCGCCGGACCGCCGGCGGAACGCCGCCGAAGATCGCGAACCGCAGCGGCGAGAGGTCGTGCTCGGCGAGGTCCGGCATCGCCAGGATGTCGTGCAGGATCTGGGCGGCGAGGACGACGCCGGTAACGCGCTCGGCGGCCGCCAGGCGCACGATCTCCGGGCCGGCGTAGGTCCGCGTGATCACCATCGTGCCGCCGGCGGCGAGCACCGTCAGGCCCGGTGCCTCGAGTCCGCTGACGTGGAACAGCGGCGCCGAGAGCATCGTCCGGTCGGCGGCCGACAGCTCCAGCTCCAGCAGCTGCCCGAGCAGGTTGTGGACGACGTTGCCGTGGGTCTGCACGACCCCCTTCGGCCGCGAGGTCGTACCCGAGGTGTAGAGGATCCGCTGGACGTCGTCGAGGCCGACCTCCGCGTCGGGGACCGGCGGACGGCCGACGGTGCCCGCCAGCAGCTCCGCGAGCCGCAGCGGCTCGTCGGGCGCGGGCGCGTCGGCCGTCGACGCGGGCTCCCCGCCGGCGCCCGGCAGGCCGCTCTCGTCGCCGACCGGGCCGTGGACGATCGTCCGCCGGAGGGCGGGGACCGCGGCCGCGACGGCGGTGGCCTTGGCCGCGAACTCGTCGTCGACGAGCAGGGTCGAGAGTCCCGAGTGCGCGACGATGTAGCCGAGCTCGCGCTCGTGCAGCCGCCAGTTGAGCGGCAGCAGGATCGCGCCGACCCGGGCGATCGCGTAGACCTCGATCAGGTAGGTGGCGTGGTTGCGGCCGAGGATCCCGACGATCTCCCCCGGGCGCACGCCGGCCTCGAGCAGGGCCTGGGCGTGATGGTCGACGGCGGCGTCCAGCGCGCGGTACGTCCAGCGGCGGTCGCCGTCGACGAGCGCCTCCTTGGCCGCCCGCCGGACGGCGTTGCGACGCAGCAGCCGGCTGAGGTTCGCGGTCGCCATCAGTCGCCCGCCCCCGCCGCCAGCTGCTCGCGGTAGGCCCGGATCTCCTCGCGCGTGGGCAGCGAGACGAACTCCAGCAGGTTGCCGTCGGGGTCGCGCGCGGCGAACGCGTGGATGTGGCCGTAGTTCTCGAGCAGGACCCGCTCCGGTCGACCGATGCAGTCGCCGCCGAGCCGGGCGAGCCGGTCGTGCAGCTCGTCGAGCTCGTCGACCGGGACCTGGAAGCTGAGCAGGAAGGTGCCGAGCTCGCGGTGGCCGGAGCGCGCCTGCGCCCCGGGATCGCCGGCCCACTCGATCAGCTCGAGCTGGCCGATCTGGGATGGGCCCTGGAGGTACTGGATCCGCCCGTGGGTGCCCTCCGGCAAGCCGAGCGAGCGGGACATCTCCGGCCCGCCGACCGCCGCTGAGAGCGTCTTGCGGTAGCCGAGACCCTCGGCGTAGAACGCCGTCGCGCGCTCCAGATCGGCAACGGTGACGGCGACATGATGGACTTCGCTCACGGGCACTGCGGCTCTCCCTCGGTACAACACCGACCAGTCGGTATGAAACCCTATCCGCGGGGCCACTCCGGCGTCAAGGCACACACGGAGCGGATTCCCCCGATCGACGGCGCCGACGCTCAGGATCGCCCGTCCACCACGGCCGCGACGCCCGCGCACGACGGCCCGGGCGGATGCTCAGGCGAGAGGGTAGAGCCGCCCCAGCGACTCCGCCACGCAGACCGGCTTCTCCGCCCCCTCGACCTCGAAGGTCTGGGTCATCGTCATCTGCACCCCGCCCGTGACGTCCTCGAGCGCGGAGAGCGTCGCCCGCATCCGGAGCCGTGACCCGACCGGCAGCGGCGCCGGGAAGCGGACCTTGCCGTAGCCGTAGTTGACCCCGAAGCCGATCCCCTCGATCACCAGGATCTGCCCGGTCAGCTGCGGGCCGAGGCTGAGCGTGAAGAGACCGTGGGCGATCGTCCCGCCGAACGCCGTACCCGCCGCCCGAGCCGGATCGACGTGGATCCACTGGTGATCCCCCGTCACGTCGGCGAACGCGTCGACCTGCTCCTGGGTCACGGTCAGCCAGGGACTGACGCCGACCTCGGTCCCGACGCACGACCGGAGCTCCGCGATGCTGTGGAATCTGCGCATGGCGAGACAGTACCGTCTGGTCGGAATGGCCATCGACTCCGGGCCCGCACGCAACGCGCCCGGGAACACCCCCGCCCTCCCGAGCCGATCACCGTACGCACGCCGGCACGGACACCGGTACACGAACAAACACATTATCCCGCGGCTCGAATAGGGTCCACACGTGTCCCGCCCCACCGAGCCCAGCACGACCACGCCCCTGCGCGACGCCCAACGCTCCCTGACCCGCGACCGTCTGATCGAGGCGGCGATCCGCGTCTTCGAGCGACGCGGCTTCGGCGACGCCACGATCGAGGAGATCGCGCGCCTCGCCGGCGCCAATCGGACCACCTTCTACCTGCACTTCACGAGCAAGGTCGAGATCGCCCAGCAGATCGGCGCGCTCGCCGTCCCCGACCTGCTCGACGCCTACGCCCCGTTGCTGGCGCTCGACCCGATCGACACCGCGACCGTGCTCCCCGAGATCCACCGGATCGCCGCGGTCTGGGAGCGCCACCGGGTCCACGCCGGCGTCGCGATCCAGGCCGACGCCGTCGACTTCGGCGTCAGTCAGGCGCTCAACGACACGATCCGGTCGCTGGCGGTCGCCGTCCTGGAGCGGGCCGGACTGCCGCCGGCCCCCCGCGCCGTCAGCCGCGTGGTGCTGCTGGCGATGCTGCTCGAGCGGTACATGTTCACCACGGTCGTCCAGGGGATCGAGCTGCCCGAGCCCGACGGCCGCGAGGTCCTGGCCGAGGAGATCTCCTCGCTCCTCCACCGCGTGCTCGCGGACACCCGCGGCTGAAGGCCGGCCCCCGGCGCGGCGACGACCGAACGGTCGGCGCCGCTCAGAGCACCAGGTGGACTTCGCCGGCCGCCAGCGAGACGATCTCGCCCGCCACCCGCACCCGCAGGTTTCCGCTGTCGTCTACGCCATCGACGACCCCGGTCGTCGGCGTCTCCGACGCAGCACCCGGCGTGGTCCAGCCGATAGTACGGCCGCGCAGCACGTCCCGCGCACGCCAGCGATCGAGCAGCTCCCAGGCCGGACGCGCGAGCGCCGCGGCCAACCGCTCCAGCAGCTCCTCGAGCACGCTCTCCAGCTCGTCGGGTCGGCAGCCCATGCTCGCGGCGCGGGCGCCGATCTCCTCCGGCAGCGCGTCGACGTCGACCGCGACGTTGAGGCCGATGCCGGCGACCGCCCAGCCCTCGCCCGGCCGCGCCTCGCAGAGGATCCCGGCGACCTTGCGCAGACGACCGTCGCGCTGGTCGACGAAGACGACGTCGTTCGGCCACTTGATCCGGGCCGTCGCTCCCGCCGTCTCCGCGACCGCGACCGCGACCGCGAGCGGCAGCAACGACAGCTGCGGCAGGTCCCGCAGCACGACCGAGACGGTCAGCGCCTGACCCTCCGGAGCGACCCACGTCCGCCCCTGCCGACCACGACCGGCCGTCTGGCGGCCCGCGGTCACCGTCGTGCCGTGCGGGGCGCCGTCACCGGCGAGTCGGCGGGCGACGTCGTTGGTCGAGCCCACCTCGTCGAGGTGGTGGCGGGGCTCGCCGAGCGGTCGCGCACCCCGCACGTCGTCCGCGTGGCCCCGACCGGGGGCCGGGCCGGGACTGCCGTCCGCCGCCATCATGCGCGGCGGATCCGGACGCGGTCGTCGCGGGCCAGCTCGAGGACCTCGCGGGCCGACGAGCGGTTGACCGCGACCGCCATCGCCCGGTTCGCGTCCTGGTAGAGCAGCAGCGTGCCCGCCTCGACGTCGGCGAAGGTCGACGCGTAGACGCCCGGGGTGCCGTTGATGTCGACCGGCTCGCCGAGCCGCAGCCCGAAGCCCGCCGTCAGCTCCTCGTGCTCGAGGTCCAGCATCACGTTGCCGAAGCCGTCGAACGCGACGACGTGGGCGACGAGGTCGTCCCCCTCCAGCTCGGCCATCGGCATCGGCATCGGCTGGACGGCGTCGGGATCGAACGGCTCGCCGACGTCGTGGAGGTCGAGGCCGGCGGCCAGGCGCGCGGCGATCGGCGCGAAGATGTCGCGGCCGTGGAAGGTCGCGGAGACCGGCTCGAGCCGGTACGGCGAGCGGGTCAGGTCGGCCGCCTGGACGATCCCGCCGAAGCGCTGCGCCGCGAGCCACAGCAGCCCGTTGTCCGGCCCGACCAGGATCCGGTCGTCCTCGGCGACCTGGATCGCGATCGGCCGGCGGCGACCGCCGACCTCCGGATCGACGACCGCGAGGTGGACGCCGGGAGCGGTGTAGGGCAACGACCGCTGGAGCGTGATCGCGCCCAGCCGGACGTCGTACGACGGGACGCCGTGGGTCAGGTCGATGACCCGTGCCCCGGGGGCGATCCGGGCGATGACGGCATGGCAGACCCCGACGAACTCGTCGTCGAGCCCGTAGTCCGAGAGGAAGGTGACGGTCGTGCGCTCGATCGGAAGATCCTAGACGGGGATCCTGCCGGAAGGGGATCCGACGCCGCTCAGCCGGCCGGGGAGCGCGGCACCACCCGTGCGCCGCTCCGTCGGCTCAGCCACCAGTAGAGCACCGCCGCCAGCGCCAGCACCGCGAAGGTGAAGGCCAGCATCATCGCCGCGACCGCGTAGACCGTCGGCGCGGTGCCGTAGTGGATCGTCCCGAAGAGGTAGACCGGCAGCGTGTTGACGGTCGGCGTGGTCAGGAACTGCGAGATCACGACGTTGTCGAACGAGAACGTGAAGGCGAGCACCGCGCTGGCCACGATCGCCGGTCGCAGCTGCGGCAGCAGCACGTCGCGGACGACCTGCCAGCCGCGGGCGCCGAGGTCGGTGGCCGACTCCTCGACGGTCCGGTCCAGGGCCACCGCCCGCGAGCGGACGACCAGCGCGACCACCGCGATCGTCGACGGCGTGTGGGCCGCGATCAGCGTGCCCGTCCCGAGCGTGCCGTGGAGCTTGGTGTAGAAGAGCAGCAGCGAGACGCCGAGCACGACCTCGGGCACGATCAGCAGCAGGTAGACCAGCGCCTGCAGCAGCGCCCGCACGCCGCGACGGTGGTGGCGGGCCATCGCCAGTCCCGTCGCCGTGCCGAGGATCGTCGCCACCACCATCACGCCGAGCGAGACCCGCACGCTGGCCGCCACCGCGCTGCGCAGCGTCTCGTCGCCCCAGGCGTCCGAGAACCACCGGGTGGTGAAGGCGGTGAAGTCGGCCGACTGCTTGTCGGCGACCCCCTCGTTGAAGGCGTAGACGACGGCGATCACGACCGGCGCGAACAGGAAGACCAACGCGATCAGGGTCCAGGCCCCGAGCGCGACGTCGGGCCCGCGACCGCGCAGCCGGCTCAACGGGGCACCTCGTCGAAGCTGCGCGTCAGCCGGGCGAGGATCGCCACGGCGATCGCGAGCACGAGCAGCACCAGCACCGCCATCGCCGAGCCGAGCGCGTAGTTCTGCGAGTTGAGGTACTGGCGGCTGATCAGCCCGCCCAGCAGCATCCCCTTGCCGCCGCCGAGCAGGTCGGGGACGATCACCTCGCCCGACATCGGCACGAAGACCAGCAGGATCGCGGTCGCCAGACCGGGCCGGGCGAGGGGCAAGCTGACGCTCCAGAAGGTGCGGAGCCGGCCCGCCCCGAGGTCCTTGCTCGCCTCCAGCGTGGTCGCCGGGATCCGCAGGAAGGCGACGTAGAGCGGCACCACCATCAGCGGCAGATAGGCGTAGACGATCCCGATGAAGACCGCCGTCTGGGTGTAGAGCACGTCGAGCTGGCCGTGGTGGAGGCCGACGGCGTTCAGCACCGCCTCGACCTGCCCTCCGGGCGAGAGCAGGATCTTCCAAGAGAGGATCCGGAGCAGGAAGCTGGTCAGGTACGGCACCAGCACGAGCAGCAGCAGCGGGGTCCGGAAGCGCCCGGCCTTGCGGGCGATGAAGTAGGCCACGGGGACCGCGGCGACCAGGCAGAGCGCGGTCCCGAGCGCGGCGAACCGCAGCGAGCGGAGGAAGACGTCGAGGTAGAAGCCCGAGAGCGCGGACCGGAAGTTGTCGAGCGTGAAGCCGACCTCGACCGCCCCGAAGACCGAGTGCCCGAAGGCGTAGATGACGGTGAACCCGAGCGGCACGACGAACAGCGCCAGCAGCCAGGCCAGCGGCAGTGCCGCGGTGAGGTTCGCTCCCCACCGCGGCCCGGTCGTGCTTCCCCCACGCCGCATCGCTCAGGCGGCGGCGGCCTGGATCTCGTTCTGGAGGTCCGCGTAGAGCTGCGCCGTCTTCGGGTTGACGACGTAGGTCTCGAGCACGTCGAGGTTCGCGTCCTTGCCCCCGAAGATCAGCTCGCGCTCCTTCGTGTCCTTCGGCAGCAGCTGCTCGAGGCCCTTGAGCGCCGCCGGGTAGCCGATGTACTTGGTGTCGATCACCTGACGCTTCGGCTCCAGCAGGAAGTTGAGGAACGAGTAGGCCTGGTCGACGTTCGGCGCGCCGGCCGGGATCGCGTAGGCGTCGACCCACAGCTCGCTGCTCGGCCCCGGGATCACGAACTGCAGCTTCGCGTTCTGGAGGATCGCGTTGCGGGCCTGGGCCTGGTTGCACTGGCTGAGCACGATCGTGCCCTGGACGAGCGCGTCGGCGTCGTAGGCCTCGAACGTCTTGACGTGCTTGGCGAAGCCCTTGAGCACGTCCGCGCCCTGCCGGATCACGTTCTCGTCGGTGGTGTTGATCTTCTGGCCGGCGGCCCAGATCGCCATCCCGATGCTCTCCCAGCCGGAGTCCGAGAGCCGGACCTTGCCGCTGACGCCCGGCTTCGCCCCGGCGTCGAGCACGTCCTGCCAGGTCTTGATCGTCCCGCCGACCGCGGCCGGGTCGTAGACCACGCCGAGCACGCCCCAGTCCTTGGGGATCGAGAACCGGTTGCCCGGGTCGTACTCCTTGTCGAGCAGCGACGGATCGAGCGTGTCGAACGGGATCCGCTCGTGGTCGAGCTCCTGCAGCTTGCCGCGCTCGGCAAGCTGCTGCACGTAGCCGGAGCTGGGGATCACGATGTCGTAGCCCGAGCCGTTGGCCGCGTTGAGCTTCGCGAACAGCGTGTCGTTGTCGGAGTAGGTCGAGATCCGCAGGTCGGTGCCGGTCGCCTTGCGGTACGCGGCCAGGTTCTGCTTGGAGAAGTAGTCCGGCCAGGTGTAGACGTTGAGCTCGCCGCCCTTGACCAGGCCCGTCCCGCCGCTGGTCGCCGTGGTCGACGCCGTGCTGCCGCTCTTCGTGTCCGAGCCGCAGGCCGCGAGGAAGGCGGCGGCGCCGGCGACGCCGGTCGCGGCAAGGAAGCTGCGACGGGTACCGGTCCGACCGAAGACCGGGTCCTGTGAACGCTCACGCGTCATGCTGGTGCTCCTGTTGCGTTATGGAAGATCGTCCCGGGCCGGGCGCCGCGGGGTAGGCGTGGGTGGCGGCGGGGTCCCACGAGAGCCAGACGTCCTGGCCGGTCGTCAGTGACGGCAGGCCACCGTCGTCGCGGGCCAGCCGTGCGGTCAGCCGCAGGCCGCCGGGCGTCGTCGCGACGAGCTTCAGCTGCGCGCCGACGGTCAGCAGCTCCTCGACCCGCGCCCGGACCCGGTTGGCGGCGTCCGGCGTGCCGTCGTCGGCGGGCGAGACCCGCACCCGCTCGGGACGGACGACCGCGACGGCACGCTCGCCCGCGGCCAACGGCCCGTGCACCTGGCCGACCCGCAGGCGGGCCACGTCGCTCTCGATCGCGACCCGCTCGCCGGCCACCGCGACCACGCCCGGGAGCTGGTTGCTCGATCCGACGAAGTCCGCCACCCACAGCGAGGCCGGGGCGTCGTAGACGTCGGCCGGGACCCCGACCTGCTCGATCCGCCCGTCCCGCATGACGACCAAACGGTCGGCCATCGCGAGCGCCTCCTCCTGGTCATGCGTGACGTGGACGAAGGTGATGCCGACGGCGTCCTGGATCTGCCGCAGCTCGATCTGCATCTCCTCGCGGAGCTTGCGGTCGAGGGCGCCGAGCGGCTCGTCGAGCAGCAGCACCCGCGGACGGTTGACGAGCGCGCGGGCGAGCGCGACCCGCTGCTGCATCCCGCCGGAGAGCGCCGCCGGACGACTGCGGGCGACCCCCTCGAGCCGGACCAGCGCCAGCGCCTCCGCGGCCTGGCGACGCCGGTCCTGCTTGCCGACGCCCTTCATCCGCAGCCCGTAGGCGACGTTGTCGCGCACGTCGAGGTGCGGGAACAGGCCGTAGTTCTGGAAGACGGTGTTGACGTCGCGGCGGTGGGCCGGCTGTGCGGTCACGTCGACCCCGTCGAGTGCGACCGTGCCGACGTCGGGCCGGTCGAAGCCGCCGATCATCCGCATCGTCGTCGTCTTGCCGCTCCCGCTCGGGCCGAGGATCGCCAGGAACTCGCCGGCCTCGACCTCCAGCGTGACGTCGTCGACGGCGACCAGCGCCCCGAACCGCTTGGTCACGTGGTCGAGGCGAACCGCGCCGCCGTTGGGACCGCCGCTCATGCTCGTCCCCCAACCGCTGCCGCGACCCGCGGGTGGCTGACGACCGGCGTTCCGGCCCGGAAGACGCCCGTCACGGCGCCCCGTTCGAGGAACAGCGAGAGGTCGCCCGGGTCGCGGTCGAGCAGCAGTGCGTCGAAGGCCTGGCCGGGGGCGATCCGGCCGTGGTGGTCGGCGACCCCGCAGAGCTCGGCGCCACGGACGGTCGCCGCCAGCAGCGCGTCCTCGACCGAGAGACCGGCGCGGTGGAGCAGCGTGATCTCCTCGAGGTTGCGGCCGTGGTCGGCCGCGGTCGCGAAGTCGCTCCCGAGCGCGATCGGGACCCCGTGCGCGTGGGCCAGCCGGACCGCCTCGCCGAGCCGCGGCTGGAGCGCGCCGGCGCTCGCGACCACGTGCGACGGGAACGCCTCGGGCGCCTCGCGGACGCGGCGGGCGACGTCCTCGTAGATCACCAGCGTCGGGACCAGGAACGTCCCGGTCGCGGCCATCCGGGCGGCCTGCCGCTCGTCGAGGAAGATCCCGTGCTCGATCGAGCGGACGCCGGCGTCGAGCGCCAGCTCGATCCCGCCCGCGCCGACCGCGTGGGCCATCACGTGCTTGCCGCGACGCGCCGCCTCGGCGACGGCGACCTCGACCTCGGCGACCGACAGCTCGGGGGCCTGCGCCGCCTCGATCCCGCCGAAGACCCCGCCGCTGACGCAGACCTTGATCCAGTCCGCTCCCGCCCGCAGCACCTGGCGGACCGTCCGCCGCATCCCGTCGACCCCGTCGACCAGGAACGGCGGCCGGTCGGGGCTGTCGGGCATGAAGTACTCGGTCGACAGCTCCAGCCCGGGGCCGCAGAGGTAGCCGTCGGCGTGGCCGCCGGTCTCGCTCAGCAGCACGATCGAGACCTGGAGTCCGGGCCCGCTGATCACGCCCCGCTCGATCGCGGTCCGGACCCCGGCGTCGACCCCGCCCGCGTCGCGGGTGAAGGTCACGCCCGCCTCCAGCGTCCGCCGCAGGTTGCGGGCGGTCTCGAGCGTCCGCAACGAGAACGGCGTCTGGAGGTTCTCCAACGTGTCGACCGAGGACATCCCGGCGTGGGTGTGGCAGTCGAAGACCCCGGGCATCAGCCAGAGCCCGGCCGCGTCGACCTCGAGCGCGTCGCGGCCGACGCGGGCGTTCGCCGCGACCGACCGGATCACGCCGTGCTCGACGACGACGTCGACGGGGTCGCTGAAGCCCCCGCGCTCGTCGAGCGCCCGGACCTGCCGCAGGACCAGCTCGCCCGGGCCGGCCCGCCGGGTGCTCGCCGCAGCGGTCATGCCGCCCCGAGGAAGCGGTTGGCGGTCCCGCCGAGGAACGCCTCGAGCTCGCGTCCGGCGAGGAACGGCGCGTGCTTGCGGAAGCAGTCGATGCTCTGCTTGTAGGTCATCTCGTGCTCGAACCAGGGCCAGTCGGTCGCCCACATCAGGCGGTCCGCGCCGACCCGCTCGTGGAGCCGGCGGACGCGGGCGAGCAGGTTCGCGAACGGGTACTCGCAGCCGTCGTCCCAGATCGCCCCCGGCATCGCGTTGGAGAGCACGACGTTGGGGTGGCGCTCCAGCAGCCGCACGACCCGGTCGGCGTCGGGCACCAGCGGGTCGATGCAGCCGGCGTGCAGCAGCGCGACCGGCAGGTTCGGGACCCGCACCAGCGCCTCGTCGAGCTCGTCGAGGAAGTCGACGACGGTCCGCCGCTCCCCCGGCAGCAGGTACTCGTACGAGAGCAGCAGCCGCGAGCCGCGAGCCTCCAGCTCCGCCAGCACGCTCGCCCACGGCTCGGCCCGCAGATCGGCCCCGAGGAACGGCGGGAACATCTTGAAGCCGACGGCGCCCTCGCCGATCTCCATCCGCACGCGGGCGAGCGGGTCGTAGAGCGGCGGGCCCTTGACGACCGAGAACCAGAGCAGGCGGTCGGGGTGCTTGCGGATCTGGCGCAGCGCGTGCTTCTTGCCGCCGGCGAAGTCCTCCATCCCGAAGCCGACCGACTCGGCCGCGACGCGGGTGTCCTCGCCGTCGTAGCTGATCAGGAAGGTCTTGTCGACGCCGGCGTGGTCCATCTCCGCGACGAGCAGATCGCCGTCGTGCTCGTGCCAGGTGTAGTGCTTGCGGAGCGTCTCCCGCTCGGGGTTGTCGCGCGCGCTGCGGGCGAAGTAGAAGACGTGGGTCTCGGTGTCGATGATCATGCGCGGAGCGGTTGGGGGGATGGGGATCCGGCCACCCGGCCACTGGGTCGCCGGGGTCTTCCGGGGTCGCCCGGGCGGGCGTCGGCGTGGACGGCGGGGGGAACCGGTTCGGGGCCGGACCGCTTCCCAGAGGATCGCGGGCCGGGCGAGCGAGGTCCACGGTGGCGGGCGTCGCGGGGGCCGTTCGGGGGTCCCGCGCCTGGTCACGGCCCGCCGTCGGGACTCGTCTTCAATATAGCCTAAAGCTGATCCGATTAGTCTAATCAAGACGACGCAGGTCGCCCCGATCGGACGGGCAGCGCGATCGGACAGCCACGCCGACGACGACGCCCGACCGGGCGGTCAGACGGCCACCCCGACCAGGCGGCCGAGCCCCTCGACGGTCGCGGCGACCCCCGCCCCGACGTCGGCCGTGCCGCCGAGGTCGCGGATCGCCCCGCCGAGCGCGGCGACCCCGGCGACCGCCACGGCCGGCGCCGCCCCCTGGCCCATGTGGTCGACCCGGACGACGCGGCCCCCGAGCGCCGCGGCACCGACCAGCAGCCGCACCCCGTAGGCCCGCTCCGCGTGCGCGACCAGCTCCCGCGGCTCGATCGGCGCCGGCACGCGGACCGTCGTCGACAGCGTGCTGGCGTCGCCGTCGTCCTCGACCCAGAGCGCGACGCCGAGCGCCCGGATCCCGGCCCGGACCGCCATCGCCACGCCGCGGTGGCGCTCGATCGCGGCCGGCACGCCCTCGGCCAGGACCCGCGCGCACGCCGCCTCGAGCCCGAGCATCTCGAGCACCGACGGCGTCCCCGGGATCGCCGTTCGCCCGGCGTCGACCCAGCGCTCCTTCCAGTCCAGCAGCGAGAAGGCCGAGCCACGCAGCAGGTGGGCCTCGTCGGCGTCGGCGTTCGTGGCGATCGTCGCCCACGCCCGCTCGCTGAGCGTGACGGCGGAGACGCCAGCCGGGCCGCCGAGGCCCTTCTGCGGCCCGATCACGCAGACGTCGAGGTCGAGCTCGTCGATCGGCAGCGGGTGACCCCCGACCGAGGCGACGGCGTCGACGATCGTCAGGACGTCGTGCTCGCGGGCGACCGCGGCGATCTCGGCCAGCGGGTTCGCGGTCCCCGTCGCGACCTCGGCGTGGACGATCGAGAGCACCGAGATCTCCGGCCGGGCGGCGAGCACGTCGCCGATCTCGGCCGCGGTCGCGGGCCGCTCGAAGGGGATCTCGAGGTCGACCACCGTCGCCCCGGCCGCCGCCAGCCACGCGCCGAAGTGCGCGCCGTAGGGGCCGGTGATCACGTTCAGGCAGGTGACGCCGGGCCGCGCCACGCCCCGCGCGACCGCCTCCAGGGTCAGGATCGCCTCGGCCTGGACGACGACCAGATCGCGCTCGCTGCCGAGCACCGCGGCGACCGACCGTTCGATCGCCGCGAAGCGCTCGGCGGTCAACGGGGCCGGATCGAGGATCGCCGTGTTCCAGGTCGCCATCCGGTGATGTTGGCAGCCCGGCGGCGGGGTCGGCTGGTGGCGGGACGAGGGGTGGGGCGGGCGGCGGGCGCGCGGGGTCGGGATCGCGGCGAGCGGCGGGATCGCAGCGAGCGGCGGGCGGCGGGCGGCGGGCGGCGGGCGGCGGGACCGAACTGATGCGGATTGTCCGCCATATAGGCCCTAGATCCGCATCAGTCGCATCCGTTGTTCGTTTTTCCGTACGAACGTACGTGATACCGTTCGTGCGGTGGACGTCTCGATCGAATCCCGGTACTGGCGGCGGAACCTCGTCGTCTGCCTCGCGGGGTCGTTCACGACGATCGTCGCGATGACGATGCTGCTGCCCTACCTGCCGCTCTACGTCGAGCAGCTGGGAGTCGAGGGCCACGCCTCGATCGTGCGGTGGTCCGGGGTCGCCTACGGTGCGGCCTTCCTGACCGCCGCGCTGACCGCCCCGCTCTGGGGGCGGCTGGGCGACCGCTACGGCCGCAAGTCGATGCTGATCCGGGCCAGCCTGGGGATGGCGATCTCGATGTCGTTGATCGGGCTGGCCCAGAACGTCGAGCAGCTCGTCGCGCTGCGGCTGCTGACCGGTCTGCTGGGCGGCTACGCCTCCGGCTCGGTGATCCTGGTCGCCGCGCAGACCCCGAAGCAACACAGCGCCTGGGCGCTCGGCGTGCTCTCGACCGGCGTGATGGCCGGGAGCGTGGTCGGCCCGCTGATCGGCGGCGTCGCCCCCGAGCTGGTCGGCGTGCGGACCTCGTTCCTCGTCTCCGGGGCGGTGATCTTCGTCGCCTTCCTGGCCACGAGCTTCGGGCTGCGGGAGGAACGTCCGGCCGCCGCCCGCGCCAGCGGCGATCGCTCCGGCCCCGGACGGCCCACGGGAGACCGGCCCGCGTCCTCCTGGAGGACCCTGCCCAGCGGCCCCCGGGTGATGATCCTGCTGGCGACCGCCAGCCTGCTGATGCTGGCGACGATGTCGCTCGAGCCGATCGTGACCGTCTTCGTCGGCGAGCTCGCACCCGGCGCCGCCCACCCCGCGACGCTCTCGGGGATCGTGATGGCCGTCGGTGCGCTGGGCGGGATCCTCTCCGCTCCGCGGCTCGGTCGCCTGGCCGACCGGGTCGGCTACGCGCGGGTGATCACCGGGTCGCTGCTGGCGGCGGCGGCACTGCTCGCGCTCCAGGGCCTGGCCCAGGGAGTCTGGGAGCTGACGCTGCTGCGGTTTGCGATGGGCCTCTGCCTCGGTGGGCTGCTGCCGGCGATCACCGCCTCGATCCGCCACGTCGTGCCCGACGCGGTCGTCGGCCGGGTGCTCGGGCTCTCGGTCTCCGCCCAGTACGTCGGCCAGGTCCTGGGACCGGTGCTCGGCGGCATCGTCGCCGGGGCGTTCGGGATGCGCGCGGTCTTCTTCGCGACCGGCGCGGTGCTGCTCGGCGGCGCGCTGCTGTCGCGGATCGGGCGAGCGCCCGAGGACCGGGCGAGCGCCGTCGAGCTCACCGGTTGAGCGGCTGGCGGTCAGGCAGACGCCGGGTGGCGATCATGCGCGACGTGCTCGAAGGCGAGAGCGGACAGGTCGGGGATCGACGTCCCCCGCTCCTCGGCCTCGCATTCGATCGCGAACCGCCCGGCGGACTCGGCCCGGCGCTGGGCGGCCGGGTAGCTCACGTCACCGCCGACGAGCCCCGGCAGGTCGGGACTCGTGAACGTCCAGCCGTAGCCGGGATCGTGCGTGTGGATGATCCGGATCGAACGCATCGAGCTCTTCCGTCAGAGTAGCCGCAGGGCATCGTCGATGTCCAAGCCGACCTGCTTGCAGAGCACGTCATGCACCACCCCCGGCGAGATCGTCTGGCGATCGTGGAACGCCCAGGTGATCGGTGGCCGTCCGGGGGCCTTCAGACGCTGGTGCGAGCCTCGCCCCTTGCGTACCCGCACGTATCCGAGGTCCCGGACGAGCACCCGGTGCAGCGCACGCGCCTTGAGCGCCGGGAACCGGGGGTCAACCACGACGACCGTGCCCGGTCCCCGTCGCGTTCTCCCCCGCCGAAGCCGTCATTCGCCGCGACGCTAGCCCCTCTCAGCGCCTCCCGGACGACCGTCACGCGATTGGCACGCTTCTGGGCGAGTACGACACGAACCGCGGCACGGGCACGGCTCCGCCGACCTCGTCGTCGTAGTCGTCGTCCCTTCCCTCAGCTGCCCGGCGACCTCAGCGGCCGGCGGCGTCCGCGAGCAGCGCGGTGACGAGGCCGTCGATCGTGGCCTCGTCGGCCTCGACCGCCGGGGTCGCGCCCAGCTCGGCGAGCGCCGCGGTGGTGACCGGGCCGATCGAGACGGCGCGCGTCGTCGGGCCGACCGGCAGACGGCCGTGGGGGGCGGCGCTCTCGGTCACGCCGCCGGCCGCGGCCAGGAAGCCCGCCGTCGACGCCGAGGTGAAGGTCACGTAGTCCGCGTCGCGCAGACGCGCCAGCGCCTCGTCGGGCAGCGGCTCGGCGACGGTCTCGTAGAGGGCGACGTCGTCGACCTCGATCCCGGCCGCCCGCAACCCCTCCGGCAGCGCCGACCCGGCCGTGGCCGCGCGGGCGAGCAGCACCCGCCGGATCGGACGCGCGCGGTCGGGCGCCGCAGCGGCCGCCTCGATCGCGGCCGCCAGCGCCTCGCCGGTGAAGGTCTCCGGCACCACGTCGGCGAGCAGGCCGTGCTCGCGCAGGACGCGGGCGGTGCCCGGGCCGACGGCGGCGACCAGGATCCCGTCGAGGTCGCGGAGGTCGCGGCCCGACCGCAGCAGCGCCGCGACCAGCTCCCGGACCCCGTTCGGCGACGTCACCGCGAGCACGTCGACCCCATCCAACGACGGCAGCTCCGCCTCGAGCGAGCGGGTCCGGATCGTCGGGGTCTCGACGACCTCCGCGCCGAGCCCCCGCAGCCGCCGGGCGAGCCCCGACGCCTGCGCCCGGGCGCGCGTGACCGCGACGGTCCGCCCGAACAGCGGCCGGTCCTCGAACCAGCGCAGCTCCTCGCGCAGCCCGGCGACGGCACCGACGATCGTGACCGCGGGCGCCTGGATCCCGGCCTCGGCGGCGATCGCGGCGATCGTCTCGAGGGTCCCGGTGACCGCGCGCTGGGCGCCGACGGTGCCCGACTGGACGACGGCGACCGGCTCGTCGGCGGCCCGACCGGCAGCGATCAGGGAGGCGGTGATCGCCGGCAGCCGGCGCACGCCCATGTAGAAGACCAGCGTGCCGGGGAAGGCCGCGAGCGCGTCCCAGTTGATCGTCGACTCGGGCTTGGACGGATCCTCGTGCCCGGTCACGAAGGCCACGCCCGGGGCGTGGTCGCGGTGGGTGACGGGGATCCCGGCGTAGGCGGGGCCGGCGATGCCCGCCGTCACGCCGGGGACGACCTCGAACGGGATCCCGTTGGCCCGCAGCCGCTGGGCCTCCTCCCCGCCGCGGCCGAAGACGAACGGATCGCCGCCCTTGACCCGGGCGACCGAGCGCCCGGCGAGCGCGTGGCGGAGCAGCAGCGCCTCGGTCGTCTCCTGCGGGACCTGCTCGCCGCCGCCGCGCTTGCCGACGTCGACCAGCTCGGCGTCCGGGCGGGCCCCGTCGAGCGCGGTGTCGGGGATCAGCTTGTCGTAGAGGACGACGTCGACCGCGGCGATCACCTCGAGCGAGCGCGCCGTCATCAGGCCCGGATCGCCGGGGCCGGCGCCGACGAGGTAGACCGTGCCGGGCGTGGCCGCGAGCGGCGTGGCGTCGGAATCGGACGCGGCGGACGCGGCGGGGGCCGGGGTCGTGCTCACGACGGGCGCTCCTGGGATCGGGAATCGGACGCGGAGTCCACGGGACCGGCGGGCTCGATCGGCTCGCCGCTGGTCACGGCCGTGCGGGCGGCGGCCAGCAGCTCGTCGGCGCCGGCCCGGCGGAGTCGCTCGGCGACGAGCGCGCCGAGTGCCTCGGGGTCGTCGCCGGTCCGCTCGTCGAGCGCCCAGCCGCTGCCGTCCGGCGTCCCGACGAAGCCGCGCAACGTCAGCGGGCCGTCGGCCGTGTCCGCCCGGCAGTAGGCGCCGAGGGCGCTGGTGCAGTCGGCGTCCAGCGTGACCGCGAGCGCTCGCTCGGCCCGCAGGCAGCGGCCGTTGCGCGGGTCGTGGAAGTCGGCGATCGCGGCCCGGATCGCGGCGTCGTCGGCGCGGGCCTCGATCGTGATCGTGCCCTGGCCCGGGGCAGGGACGAACGTCGGCCCGACCAGCGGCGAGAGCAGCTCAGGCTCGCGGCCGAGCCGGTGGAGGCCGGCCGCGGCGAGCACGATCGCGTCGATCGGATCGGCGTGGCCGCGGTCGAGCCGCGCCAGCCGGGTGTCGACGTTGCCGCGGACCTCGACGATCCGCAGGTCGGCGCGCGCGGCCCGCAGCTGGGCGGCCCGACGCAGGCTCGAGGTGCCGACCCGCGCCCCCTCGGGCAGCGCGTCGAGCGAGGCGGCACCGATCAGCACGTCCCGCGGGTCCTCCCGAACCGAGGCGGCGATCAGCGCCAGGCCCTCGGGCAGCTCGCCGGGAACGTCCTTCGCCGAGTGGACGGCGAGGTCGATCTCGCCCGCGACCAGTCCCCGCTCCAGCTCACTGACCCACTTCGTCTTGTCGGGCAGCGCCCGGTTGCGGTCGCCGGTGGTGACGACCTCGACGATCTCGACCTCGTGGCCCGCCCGTTCCAGCGCGGAGGCGACCTCGTGCGCCTGGGCCAGCGCCAACGGACTCCGGCGGCTGCCGAGCCGGATCACGAGTGCTGGGCGCGACGAGCGGCGAGCGGCCGCACGTTGTCCGGCACGCCGTCGGCTGCCGCGGCGGCGGGCGCTGCGTGGGCACGCACGGCGGCGGTGCCGTCGGCCGCGACCTCGGCGTCGTCAAGCCCGAACAGCTCCCGCAGGACCTCGATCTGGCCGTGCGCGTCGTCGCGGTCGCGGGCCGCCTTCAGCCGCACCGTCGGCTCGTGCAGCAGCCGCTGGACGACCGTCCGCGCCGCCCGCTCGATCCGCGCCAGATCGTCGGGGCTGACCGACTCCCAACGGCCGTCGTTCTCGGCCAGGACCATGTCGACGATCTCGCCCGCCCGGGTCCGCAGGTCGACGATCGTCGGGGTCACCTCGAGCTGGCCCATCCAGCGAGCGAAGCGGTGGATCTCCTGCTCGACGATCTGCTCCGCGACCTCGGTCTCGCCCTCGCGGCCGGCGAGGTTGCGGGCGACGACGGCCTGGAGGTCGTCGATGTCGAACAGCGTCACGCCCGCGACGCCGGCGCACTCGGGGTCGACGTCGCGGGGCACGGCGATGTCGATCAGGACCAGCGGCCGCTCATCGCCCCGCTCACGGCGCGCGTCCATCACCGCGCCGAGCGCCTCAGCGCCGAGCACGGGGTGCGGGGAGCCGGTCGAGGAGACGACGACGTCGGCCTCCTCCAGCTGCTCGGGAAGCTCGCTGAGGCTGCCGACCCGTCCGCCGAAGCGCTCGGCCAGCGAGCGCGCGCGGTCGGCGTGGCGGTTGGAGACGAACAGCGTCCGGACGCCCTGGGCCGCGAACGCCTGGGCGGTCAGCTCGGCCATGTCGCCCGCGCCGATCACCATCACGTTGCGGTCCTCGAGGTGCCCGACCTTCTGCGCCGCGAGGTCGACGGCGACCGAGGCGACGCTCGTCCGGCGCTCGGAGAGGCCGGTCTCGGTCCGGACCCGCTTGCCGGTCCGCAGCGCGGCCTTGAAGAGCCGGTTCAGCAGCGGCCCGGTGGTGCCGGCACGGAGCGCGATCTCGTAGGCCCGCTTGACCTGACCCTGGACCTCGTACTCGCCGAGCACCATCGAGTCGAGTCCGCTCGCCACGCGGTACAGGTGGCGGGCCGCCTCGCAGTTGCGCGGGGCGTAGACCAGCCCGGCCAGCTCGGTCGGGCGCATCCGCGAGGCGCGGGCGATCTGGCCGAGCAGCTCGGCCTCGGCCTGGACCGGGTCGCCCGCGACGACGTAGACCTCGGTGCGGTTGCAGGTCGAGAGCATCGCCGCCTCGTGGACCTGCTCCGACGCGCTCATCTCGGCGAGCATCCGCTCGAGCTGCCGGTCGCCGACCGACAGCCGCTCGCGCACGGCGACCGGGGCCGTCTTGTGCGAGATCCCGAGGACGAGCAGCTCGTTCATCCGCGGACCTCGACCGGCCCGGGGCGGGCACCGTTCGGGTCGGCGACCTCGCCGCCCGCGGGCGCCTTCGCCGCGTCCAGTCGCTGCTCGAGGACCTCGAGCCGGCGGGCCGCGTCCCGCACCCGGATCGCGACGATCAGCAGGTAGACGAGCAGCAGCGCGGCCGAGACGATCACGGCGGCGACGACGTAGCCGGGGCCGCCGGTGTCGACCTGGGCGAGGAGCGGGAGAGCGGTGGAGGGCACGTGCGGGACCGGGTCGTCGGGGACAGCGGGGCTACAGGACGACGGGCGACGAGGCGCGCGTCACGACCGGCACCGCGTCCTCGCCCTCGACGGCGCGCTGGAGCTGCCGAAGGCGGATGCGGGTGGTCTTGTGCAGCACCTCGAGGTGCCACAGCGTCACGAAGATCGCGCCGATCGCGAGGATCGACAGCAGGAAGGCGAGGCCGGCGCTCCCGGGCAGGTTCGCGCCCGGGTCGTTGAGCGGCTGGGGGTGCAGCAGGTTGGTGGTCATCCGCACGACCCCGAAGCAGACCGGGGCGAAGATCCCGGCGGAGACCGCGAAGACCGAGGCGGTACGCGCCTGGCGCTCCGGATCCTCGATCGCGAACCGCATCGGCTGGTAGGTCGCGAACAGCAGGAAGATGATCAGGAAGGTCACGAGCACGGGCTCGTTCCAGTCCCACCAGACGCCCCAGGCGACCTTGCCCCAGATCGAGCCGGTGATCAGCGAGATCACGCAGAAGATCTGGCCGAGGTGGATCGACACGTAGGCGCGCAGATCGTCCAGCGGACGGTCGTGCTTGAGGTGCTTCCAGCCGAAGAACGCGCCGGCCACGAACGCGACCAGGGTCAGGATCGCGAACGCCGGGTGCAGGTAGGTCAGGCGCTGGCGGACCCCCTCGGTCGCATCGGTCGGAGCGACCGCAACGGCCACGACGACCCAGGCCACGACCAGTACGGCGGTGACGAGCGTCAGGGGAAGAAGGCGACGGGCGTAGGGCATCGTCGGAGTCCGGTCAGTCCTCGACGATTCCGTCGGAGACCGCCCAGCAGACCAGCAGGAACACCCCATCGTACAGAGCGAGGGCCAGCCACCACCGGCCCTCCACCTGGGCGACCGGCGATTCGAGCAGCGGGGAGAGCGCCTGCGAGGCGAGCCCGATCAGCGGAATCAGCAGCGGGACGGCCAACAGCGGGACCAGCAGCTCGCGCGAACGGGCGGCCGCGGCGATCGCGCCGACCAGGGCTCCGGCGACCGCGATCCCGAGGTCGGCGAGCAGCAGCGTCGCCGCCAGCCGGGGCAGCGCCGAGCCCGAGAGGCCATCACCGAGCAGCAGGAACGCGAAGGCCGGAACGGCGATCAGGTGGAGCGCGACCAGGAAGGTCCAGAGCGCCAGGGCCTTGGCGGCGACCAGCGCCGAGGCCGAGGCCGGCGTCATCCGGAAGCCGTCGAGGCCGCCCTCGTCCTCCTCCGCCGCCCACAGCCGACCGATCCCCAGCAGCGCCGCGAGCAGGGTCGTGACGAGCAGGATCCCCGCCGCCATCGTCCCCTCGACCTGGCCGTCCTGGAGCCCGAAGCGGAACAGCACGAAGGTCCCGACGCTGAACAGCAGCATCGTCGGCAGCACCTGGGGCGCGCGGCGCTCGCGGCGCCACTCGAGCGCCAGCAGCGCGCGGACGTCGGCGATCCAGGCGCTCATCGGTACAGCTCCCCGATCTCGGCGTCGGTGATCCGGTCCGGCGGCCCGAGCAGGACCGGGCGGCCGTCGCGCAGGCCGAGCACGAGGTCGGCCTCGGCCAGCGCCGCGTCCGGGTCGTGCCCGGCGATCACGCGGGTCCGCCGGCGCGCCGGGTCGGCCGGATCGACAGCCGCGCCGGGATCGGCCGGCGGCCGCGTCGGCCCGAACAGCTCGTGCAAGCGGACCGAGGCCGTCGGATCGAGGTTGGCCAGCGCCTCGTCGAGCAGCAGCAGCTCCGGATCGCCGAGCAGGACCGACGCCGCGCTCGCGCGCTGGGTCAGCCCGCGGGAGAGCGCGCGGACGGGGAACGCGGCGCGCTTGCGGAGGTCGGTCGCGTCGAGCAGCTCGTCGACCCGGGCGAGCGGCACCCGCAGCAGCCGGGCGCGGTGAACGAGGTTCTCGCGCACGCTGAGGTCGCGGTAGAGCATCGGCTCGTGGGCGAGGTAGCCGACCCGCCCGCGCAGTTGGCGGCGCTCGCCGGGCAGCGCGACGCCGAGCACCCGGCAGGTCCCGCGCGAGGGCCGCATCAGGCCGGCGAGGACCCGCAGCAGCGTCGACTTGCCGGCCCCGTTGGGGCCGAGCAGGGCCAGGGTTCCCCCCACCGGCAGCGCCAGGTCGAGGTCGCGGAGGACGAGCCGCTCACCCCGACGGCGGACGAGCGCTTCCAGTTCGATCGCCAGCGGTGAGACCACGTCGGACATCGGCCGGCAAGCCTACGGGGCCGAAGACCTCGTACCCTGCGCGGTCTATGGCCCGTGACGATCGCCCCTCCGACGACGAGCCCCGCCGGCCGGGTCGCCTGTTCTGGATCTGCGCGCTGGTGCTGATCATGGCCGTGGTCTGGACCGCGCTCTCGGCCCTGCTCGACTCGGAGGGCATCAGGACGCTGATCGCGATCGTCGTCGGCGCCGGCTTCGTCTACCTCTGGCGCGACCGGATCTGGGGCGCGGACTGGCGCGATCGGGTCGCCGCCGAGCGCGAGCGCGCCAAGAAGCGCCGCTGAGCGGGACGCGCGCCGCTGAGGGACGCGCCCCCCGCGGAGGCTGAGCGGGCGCGCCCCCAGCAGCCCGGCGGCTACCCCCCGACCGCGATCGGGTGGTTGGCCTGGAACAGGCAGCCCGGATCGACGGCGGCCTTGATCGCCCGCAGGCGCGCGTACGTCTCCGGATCGAACGCCGCGGCGCTGTCGCTCGGCCGCTCCGCGAAGTTGGGGTAGGTGGTGTCGCTCGACCACGGCGCCACCGCTTCGACGACCAGGTCGAGCCGCTCCTGCACGGCGCGGGCGCTGTCCGGTCCCATCGGGATCCCGACGCCGTAGAGCAGGTACTCGCCGTCGATCGCGGCGAGCGCTCCGTGGCCGGGCGAACGACGACCGAGCGCCCCGCCGAGGTGCCGCAGCTCGACCCCGAGCAGCGGGCTCCCCGACGCCGCCCCCGCGACCTCGACCAGCGTCTCCACCCCCTCGGCGGTCAGCTCGCGCAGGACCGCGTGGTGCCCGAGCCCCGGGACGGGGTGCTCGGGGTCGCCGTGGAGCTTCGTCAGCAGCGGCGCCGGGATCATGCCGAGCGTGTCGATCATCGGCGTCGCCGCCTCCCGCAGCGGGCGCACCAGCTCGTCGCCCTCCGCCGCGTCGCCGACGAAGGCCAGGCCGACGTCGATCACGGGCACCCCGCGGAGCGGTTCGGGCACCTCCGGCAGCGGTGGGAGGCAGAGCAGACGGATCGTCGAGGTCAGCTCGTCCGGCACGGTCGAGGCCCACGCGCGGTAGGCGTGCAGGACCTCGGCCGCGGCCGCCCCCGGCCAGAACAGCGAGCCGGCGTAGACCTCGGCCAGCGGGAAGAGCTCGAACTCGAGCGCGGTCACGACCCCGAAGCCGTCGCCACCGCCCCGCAGCGCCCAGAACAGATCGTCGTCGCCGTCGACCCGGCGCTGCTCGCCGTCGGCCGTGACCAGCTCGATCGCGGTCACGTTGTTGGCCGCGAAGCCGTGCTGGCGGGCGAGCCAGCTGATCCCGCCGCCGAGCGTGTAGCCCGTGACCCCGACGTCGGCGGACGAGCCGTGGAGGGCCACCAGCCCGTGGGTTCCGGCCTGCTCCGCGACCGCGCCCCAGAGGGCGCCGGCTCCAACCCGCGCGCGGCGGGCCGACGGATCGATCGTGATCTCGTCGATCAGGCCGGTCTTCAGCAGCAGCGCCCCGGCCAGGTCGCCGAGTGGCCCCGCCCCGTGGCCGGTGCCCTGCGGGGCGACGCGCAGGCCGCAGCCGCGGGCGAAGGCGATCGCGGCAACGACGTCGGCCGCCCCGGTCGCCTGGGCGACGACCTCCGGTCGCTGGTCGGCAGCCAGGTTCCAGGCCTGCCGGGCCGCGTCCCAGTCGGCGTCGCCGGGGGCGGCGATCGGCCCCTCGAAGGTCGAACGCAGCGGGCGCAGGTCGTACGGGGTCGTCGACGTCATGTCGTGGGCTCCTCAGGAGGGCGTCCGGCCGCCGGGTCACGGCGGCCGCTCGGGGAGAAGCGTACAGCGTCTCCTCCCCTGCATCGCCCAGCTTCCACGCCGACCCAAACGTCACCTACGCCGGGTAGGAACTTGCCCAGGACCAACCGCGAGCTAGCCGGAGCTGGTCGTCCGGAACCGCCGCAGGGCCAACGGCACGCAGACGGCGATGATCAGCACGCACCAGAAGACCATCCCGATGATCGGGTGCTCCAGGGGCCACGAGCCGTGCGCCTCGACGCCCTGGGTGACGTAGCGGATCGCCGCGACGAAGGTCGAGATCGGATTCCACTCGCCGATCGCCCGCGGCACGTCGGCCATGCCCTCGATCGGCACGAACGTCCCGGCGAGGAAGGCGAGCGGGAAGACGACCGCGAAGCCGACGCCCTGCATCGCGTCGGAGCTGCGGACGATCATCCCCAGCAGGACCCCGAACCAGGTGAAGGCGAACAGCCCGAGCAGGACCAGGCCGATCAGCGCGAGCACCTCGAGCGCGTTCATGTGCGGCTCCCAGCCGAGCAGCAGGCCGAGCCCGATCACGATCGCCATCCCGAGGATCTGCTCGATCATCTGCCCGAGCACCTGGGCGGTGATCACCGACAGGCGGGTCACCGGCAGCGACCGGAAGCGGTCGATCACCCCGCTGCTGAAGTCGTTGGCCGTCGCGACGCCGGCGCCGATCACGCCGAACGCGAGGCTCTGCCCGATCAGGCCAGGCAGCAGGTAGTCCTGGTAGCGGACGCCGGGGATGTGGATCGCCGAGCCGAAGACGTAGAGGAACAGCAGCGTGAAGACGATCGGCTGGATCGTCACGTCGCTGAGCCGCTCGGGAACGGCGGGGATCGTGCGGAGCGCGCGGCCGACGAGCAGCCGGGTCTCACGGAGGTACCGCACGACCGGGGAGGGCCGGGACGGGAGCGGGATCGCCGGGCGTCCGGCGCTCGGGTTGCGGGGGTCGCTGGTCTCGATGGTGCTCATGCGGCGACCTCCTCGGCCACGTCGTCGTCGGTGGTACTGGGGTCGCCGGCCGGCGCGTGGCCGGTCAGGCTCAGGAAGGCGTCGTCGAGGGTCGGGCGCCGGAGGGCGATCTCGTCGATCGGCACCGCCGCGTCGCGGATCACCTCCGAGATCAGCGACAGCTCGACCGTCTCCCCCGGCGCCGGGACCGAGACGGTCCGCTTGCCGCGGTTGACGGAGATGTCGAAGCGCCCGTCGAGGGCCACGACGATCTGGTCGAGGCCGGCGCGGTCGACGGCGACCACGTCGACGCGCTGCTCCCCGATCCGGGCCTTCAACTCGGTCGGGGTCCCGGCGGCGGCCTCGCGGCCGTGGTCGATCAGCACGATCCGGTCGGCGAGGGCGTCGGCCTCCTCGAGGTACTGGGTGGTCAGGAGCAGGGTGACGCCCTCGGCGACGAGGTCGCGGACCGTCTCCCAGACGACCTGGCGGCTGCGGGGATCGAGGCCGGTGGTCGGCTCGTCGAGCACCAGCAGCTCGGGCTGGACGACGAGGCTGGCGGCGAGGTCGACCCGCCGGCGCTGGCCGCCGGAGAGGCCCTTGATCAGCTTGTCGCGGAACTCACCGATGTCGAAGCGGTCGATCAGGCTGTCGGCGATCTTGGCCGCGTGGCGGGTGGGGTAGCCGCGCAGCTGCGCCATCAGGAGCAGGTTGCGGTAGGCGGTGAGGTTGTCCTCGAGCGCCGCGAACTGGCCGGTCAGCGAGATCCGGCTGCGGACCGCGTCGCCCTCGCGGACGACGTCGTGACCGCAGACGGTCGCGGTCCCCGAGGTCGGGGCGACGAGCGTCGCGAGCATCTGGACGGTCGTCGTCTTGCCGGCCCCGTTGGGTCCGAGCAGCGCGACGACGCTGCCGGCGTCGACGCGCAGGTCGAGCGTGTCGACGGCGGTGAAGTCGCCGAAGCGCTTGGTGAGGCCGTCGGTCTCGACGGCGGGTGAAGGAGAGGTCATGCGATTCCTGGGATGGAAGGCGGGTCTGGCGAAGGCCGTCGCCCAGCGCCGCGAAGGAACATACAGTGACTAAAAGATTTCTGCAACTGGAGAATTGCTAGAGTGTGGTGGTGAGCGACTCGACCGTGCCCCTCCCGAGCGACGAGAGCCCCGACGCCGAGAGCGCCGCCGGGTCGGCGGGCGCCGAGCGCCGGGAGCTCGCGGGTTGGACGCGTGAGGACCTGACCGAGGCGATGCGGCAGCTGCGCCAGGCGTACGAGGCCGAGGTCCGCCCCGACGAGGGCCTGCGCGAGCGCAAGAAGCGGCTGATGCGCCAGCAGATCTCGGACACCGCGACCTGGATGTTCTGCGAGCGCGGCTTCGACGCCGTCCGGATCGCCGAGATCGCCGACGAGGTCGGCGTCTCCGAGAAGACCGTCTACAACTACTTCCCGACCAAGGAATCGCTGGTCTTCGACCGCGAGGACGAGCAGATCGAGCTGCTTCGGACCTGTCTGGCCGAGCGGGGGCCCGACGTCTCCCCGACCGAGGCCGTGCTCAGGATGATCGAGGACGAGATCTCGCGCTTCAGCGGCCTCGACCCGCGGATGATCCCGATGATGCTCGAGTTCAGCCGCTTGATCCGGGAGACGCCGGCGCTCCAGACCGCGATGCGCGAGATGACCGCGCGCCTGATCGACGTCGCGACCGAGGCGCTCGCCGACGGCGCCGAGGTCGACCCGCGCGACCCCGAGCCCCAGATCGCCGCCCACGCGCTCGTCGGCCTCTGGGACGTCCACGTCTCGTCGCGCCGACGGCACATCCTCGACGGCACCCCCCCGGACCGGATCCAGGAGCTGGTGATGTCCGACACCCGCCGCGCGGCCCGCCTGCTGGAGACCGGCCTCTGGTCGTTCAACTCGGTCGTCCAGGGAGCGAAGACCCGCAACCAGCTGGCCGACGCCGCCCGCACCGCGAACGAGGCCCGCAAGCAGGTGATCGAGGCGCTGCGCCAGGCCCGCGGCGCCTGGACCGACGTCCGCCGGGCCCACGACGAGGCCCACGCCGCCGCCGAGGGCGGCTGGCTCGAGCGCCACGCCGCCGGTGAGGCGGCCGAGCGCGAGCGCCGCAAGACGCTCAAGGCCGAGCGGCAGGCCCGGGCCGCGACCGCCAAGGTCGAGGCCAAGGCCCGCGCCAAGGCCAAGCAGGCCAGCGCCGACGCCCAGCGCGAGGCACAGCGGCTACGGGCCGAGGCTCAGGAGGTCCGCGCCGCGGCCCAGCGCGAGCGACAGGAGGCGCGGGCGGAGGCCCAACAGGCCCGAGCCGAGGCCCAGGAGGCGCGAGCCGCGGCCCAGCAGGCCCAGGAGCAGGCCCGCGCCGAGCAGCAGCGCGCACGGGCCGCCGCCGACGTACCGGCCGAGGACTAGCGCCCAGCGATCCGCCCGGGGGCCACCGCGCGCCCTGCGAGGCACAGCGAACCACTCACCGACGAACCCGTCGGGATCGGCCGAAGCGACCGGCGATGAACCCGGCCTAGACGAATCTTCGACCAGAACGGAACAGATCGACCCGATCTGTCCAGGCGCTCTAAGCTGCCCCGACGTTACCGCTGATCACCGCTCGTCTCGGAGTTCCTGTGCCCCATCCCCCCTTGCGCCGACTGATGACCGTCGCCGGCGCCACCGCCGTGCTCGCCGCCACCAGCGGCTTCTCCTTCATCGTCCCCGTGAACGACCCGTCGGCGACGCAGCAGACGCCGCTCTCGCCGATCCGCTTCGCGCAGCTCGGCTGCGTGCCCGGGGCCAAGTCGTTCACCGGCGAGCCCATCACCACGCCGTGCGGCCCGTTCTCCGCCTTCTTCGTCTCCGGGCCCGGAGCGACGGTGCAGTTCACCACCGCCGGCAAGTACCGGTTGCTGGTCGCCTACGCGCTCCCGGTCGGGTTCACGCCGCCGCCGATCCGAATGCAGGGCCACCCCGAGGTCAGCTTCGAGGTCGACCCCGACGTCGTCGACGACCAGCGGCTCGCCCCGCTCGGCGGCGTCGGCCAGTGGGTCGGCTACCGCTCCAGCGTGATCACGATGCCGGTGGGTGCCGAGAACGCCGGCGGCCTCTTCTACGCCGACGTGCCCGTCCCGCAGGTCGACGGGGCGCCCAGCGCGATGATGCGCGGCACCGCGGTCGCGATCGGCGCGCAGGTGGTCGCCGACGGCACCGGCGCCGACACCGACTATGCCGCCGACCGCGCCGTCGACTGCGATGAAGACCTCGGCGACGCCCCGTACTTCGAGTCGACCCACTGCCCCGAGGGCAGCGGCCAGTGGACCGAGACCGTCCCGACCGACGCCGACGTCGTCGCGCCGGAGACGACCGCCACGGTCGACGCCGGCGCCAGCACCACGCTGCGGTTCGACGTCCGCCAGGCCGGGGCGGTCGGGTACGGCGACGACGCCTCGCCGATCGCGCTCGACGCCACCGCCTCGATCGCCGGCGCCAGCGCCACGCCCGCGCGCGCCACGCTGGCCTGGGACCTCGCCCCGCAGCCGCCACGGCCGTCCGCGGGCGCGCAGCGCTCGTCCAGCGAGCGACGCCCGGACCCGGTCGCGCGCACCACCGAGGTGCCCGTCACCGTCAGCGTGCCCGCCACGACCGCGACCGGCGACTACGACGTCACCCTCCGCGGCTCCGACGCCGGCGGCGAGCGCACGGCGACCGCCCGGATCCACGTCGTCGGCGCACCTGTCGTCCCGGCGGAGCGGCCGGCCCCGGCCCCGGCCCCGGCCCCGCCGATCGTCGCCGCGCCGACCGGCCGGACGCCCGCGCCCACGGGCCGGGCCGCGCGAGTCCAGCTCCTGCACCGGATCACGGTCGGCTCGAGCCGGCTGCTCCACGCCGGTCGCGTCAGCTGCCGCACGAGCGGGCCGTGCCGCGTCGCGTCGATCGTCGAGATCGGCGGCCGCCGTGTGACCACCGGCTCGGTGACCGTCGCTCCCGGCGCGACCGGGCGCGTGCGGCTGCGCCTCTCCTCCTCCGCCTACCGCCAGTTGCGGCAGCGGGCCGGCACGATCCGGGTCACGGCCACCTCACCGAACGCCCCGACGGTGACCCGCACGCTGCGGTTCCGGGCGCGCTGAGCCAGCACGCCGCGGGGCCGACTCGCCCGCGGCCCCGGCCGCTCAGGCCGAGGCGAGCCCCGCCTCGGCGTGCTGCTGCGCCGCGGCGATGATCTCCAGCACCTGCGGCTCGTCGCCGTCGCGCAGCAGCTGGAGCGGATCCGGATCGTGGCCGACGATCCCCTCGAAGAACGCCTTGCGGTCCTGGTAGGTCGGCAGCGTGCCCTTCGCCCAACCCCGGACGTCGTTGAGCAGCACCGCCATCCGGGCGTACTCGGGGCCGAACAGCGAGGAGACCTCGTCCTTCATCCGCTTGGCCAGCGCCGGCGAGGCACCGGCGGTCGAGATCGCGATCGCGAGCGGGCCGGTCCGGACGATCGCCGGCAGGATGAAGTTGCACAGCGGCGGCACGTCGACGATGTTCGCGAGCATCGCCCGCTCCTCGGCGTCGTTGTAGATGCCGATGTTGGTGTCGGTGTCGTCGGTGCAGGCGATCACGAGGAACTTGCCCTCGAGGTCGCCCTTGCGGTAGTCCCGCTGCTCCCAGACGATCGACCCCTCGGCGGCGAGCGCCTCGACCTCGGGCTTGACCTCCGGCGAGATCACCACGACCTCGCCGTCGCACGCGAGCAGGCCCTCGGTCTTCTCCAGCCCGAGCTCGCCACCCCCGACGACCAGGCACTTGCGCCCTCGCAGGCGCAGGCAGGCGATGTAGAAGGGCGTGTCGAGCATGTCCCGGACGCAGGTCTGATCACAGATCCCGCGCTTGAACTGGCAGACGCACTCCTTACCGGCGTAGGCGGCAGCAGGCATTCCTACAGCCTAGCCATCGGTCCTGTCCGGCCGAGTGCCCCGCCAGCCGGGTGGCTCCGCCACCGCCGGGGCGTACCCCGTCCCACCCCGCAGCGCTACCGTAGGCGACGTGAGCACCGTCGCAGCCCAGACGGTCGGCGCCAACGTACGCCGGCTCCGGCGCACCCGTGGGCTCTCGCTCGTCGACCTCGGCCACCACGCGGGACTCGCCAAGGGCACCCTGACCCAACTCGAGGCGGGCCGCGGCAACCCCACGATCGACACCCTCCACGCGCTCAGCCGGGCGCTCGGCGTGACGCTCGGCGACCTCGTCGCCGAGCCGCCGGAGACGGCTCCGCGGGTCGTCCGCGCCGACGACGGCCCGCTCGTGCCGGACTGGGAGCTGGAGGCCCGCCTGATCCAGCGGACCCACATCGGCAGCGCGATCCTCGAGCTGTACGGCATGCGCCTCCAGGCCGACGGCGCCCAGCACTCGCCCGGCCACGCCCCGGGCGTGCTCGAGCAGCTCTACATCCTCGACGGGACCCTCGAGGCGGGCCCGGAGGACGCCGCCGTGACCCTCCGGCCGAACGACTTCGCCCGCTACGCCGCCGACGAGCCGCACCGCTACGTCGCCGTCGACGGCCCGGTCCGGGCGCTGCTGCTGATGGTCTTCCCCGCCCTTCCCGCGGGTAGTCCGCTGCCCGCCGCGGCCGCCCCCGCGCGGCGGCTCGTCAAGCCGGCGACGCCCCGCCCCGCGGCCCCGCGGCCGACGCTGCCGCAGGTCCCCGCCCGCGGCGTCCGGCCGGCGAGCCGGAAGCCGCCCGGCGGCCGCCGGCCGCCGGGGTCCGGGTCGGGGTCGGGGTCGGGGTCGGGGTCGGGGTCGGGGTCGGGGTCGGGGTCCTAGCCGTCACGGCCGGCCGCCGCCCGCCCTGGTCTAGGGCGTTCGGCCGCGCGCGACCCGGGCCGCGGCGAGCCGGTCCCGGAGCACCTGCTCGTGGGGCGCCGGTTGCAGGAACCGGCGGTCCTCCAGGCCCTCCGGCAGCAGCTCCTGGGGACTGACGCCCCCGGGACGGTCGTGCGGGTAGTCGTAGACCCCGGGGACGAAGCCCTCGCTGATCTTGCCGCGCAGGTACGGCGGCGGGGCGCTGACGCCGTGCTCCTCGATCTCGGCCAGGGCGTCGTTGATCGCGCGGTAGGCGGCGCTGCTCTTGCCGGCGAGCGCAAGCCGGATCGTCACGTGCGAGAGCGCGATCCGGCACTCAGGCATCCCGATCCGGTCGACGACCGCCGCTGCGGCGATCGCCAGCGGCAGCGCCTGTGGGTCGGCCAGGCCGATGTCCTCGCTGGCGGAGACGACCAGCCGCCGGGCGATCGTCCGCGGATCCTCGCCGGCCGCCAGCATCCCCGCGAGGTAGTAGACGGCCGCGTCGGGGTCGCTGCCGCGGATGCTCTTTATGTAGGCCGATAGAAGGTCGTGCGGCTGGTCGGGACCCGCCGTGATGACCGCGCGGTCGAGCGCCGCGCCGGCCTGACGGCTGGTCACCCGGACGCTCTGCGTCCCCCCCTCGGCGAGCCCGTCGGTCATCGTCGCGGCCGCCGCGCGGGCCAGCGCGGTGGCCGCCTCGAGCGCGCCGAGCGCCGTGCGCGCGTCGCCGGCGCTGCGCCCCGCCAGCAGCTCGAGCGCGTCGTCGTCGGCCCGGACCGTCACCGCCGGCGCGCCGTTCTCGCCCGCCGGACGGTCGAGGACCCCACGCTCGAACACGCGGCGCAGCAGCACCAGCACGTCGTCGACCTCGAGCGCCCGCAGCCGGTAGACCCGCAGCCGTGAGCGCAGCGCTGGGCTGACCGCCGCCCAGGCCGGCTCGGTGGTCGCCGCGATCAGGGTCACGAGCCCTTCCTCGACGGCCGGCAGCAGCGCGTCCTGCTGGGTCCGGTTGAAGCGGTGGATCTCGTCGATGAAGAGGACCGTCGGCCGGCCCGCGGCGTCGCGTCGCTCCTGGGCCCGGGCAAGCGCCGCGCGGACCTCGGCCTTGCCCGAGTCGACGGCCTGGAGCTGCTCGACGGCCGCGCCCGCCGCGCCCGCGATGATCCGCGAGAGCGTCGTCTTGCCCGAGCCGGGCGGCCCGTGCAGCAGCATCGCGTGCGGCATCTGGGCGTCGATCGCGGCCCGCAGTGGCCGCCCCTCGCCCAGCAGCTCGTCCTGGCCGACGACGTCCTCGACCGTCTGCGGACGCATCCGCGCCGCGAGCGGCGCGTCGGCCGCGACCGGGTCGGCACGCACGGAGCCGTCGTCCGGGTCGGGGGTGAAGAGCCGATCCACCGTTCGAGGATGGCACGGCGACCGGCCACGAGCGCCCCGGGGCCGTCCCGCTGGCCGTTCGGTCGGGCCGGCTTGGCGAGGCGGCTACGATCGATGGAGCGCGTCCGCTTCCCGAGACGGCCGCCACGAGGTCCACCCGTGACCAGCGACCACTCCACCGCCACTGCCGTTCCCCCGTCACCCCGCCTGGTGATGGAGCGGCCGCACGCCAGCGGCGACGGCCTCTTCGACGATCACTCGATGATCCGCCGGGTCCACCGGGAGCGCGCGGTGATGCTGCACGGCCCCCGCTCGCTGCTGTTGCAGGCCTCGCATCCGCTGGCCTTCCGCGGCTTCTGGGGTGCGACCGCCGCCCAGGAGCCGGAGAAGGCGTATCCGCGCCTCCAGCGGACCGCCGAGGCGATGGCGACCGCCGTCTTCGGACCGGCCGACGCCGCCGAGGCGATGGGCGAGCGGGTCCGGGCGATCCACGGCGCTGTCTCCGGCCGCCTCGACCGCGACGCCGGATCCTGGCCGGCCGGGACCCGCTGGCGGGCCGACGATCCCGAGCTGCTGCTGTGGATCCTGGCCTCGCTCGTCGACTCGGCCATGGTCGTCCACTCGCGCTTCGTGCGGCCGCTGCGGCCGGAGGAACGGAACGCGTTCTGGCGCGACTACCGCGTCGTCGGCGAGCTCTTCGGGCTGCGCCAGGAGGACATGCCCCAGACGATCACCGGCTTCGACGCGTACGTCGCCGAGACCCTCGCGTCGGACCGCACGATGGTGATCGACGACGCGCGCGAGGCCGCCCGCCGGATCGTGCTCAACCCGCCGGCGCCGCTCCCGTTGCGTCCGCTGCTGCGGATGGTCAACGAGGTCACCGCCTCGCTGCTGCCGGCCAAGATCCGCCGCGGCTTCGGGCTGCGCTGGGACCCGTTGCGGGACATCGGCGTCAACGCCGTCGGCAGCTGGACCCGCCACGTCCTGCAGCCGGTCCTGCCGCCGACGCTCGCGTGGACCCCGCACGGGCGTCCGGCCCCGCTCGACTGATCCCGCCGGGACCCGCCGCAGAGCCCGGCGTTCCGTGGGCGCTTGCGGTCCGTGCCCGTCTATAGTCGAGCGATGGCGTTCGAAGCCGTAGAGCGCCGGCCCGTCTACGAGCAGGTCGCCGAGCAGCTGCGCGAGGCGATCCTCCGGGGCGAGCTCTCCGGGGGCGAGGCCCTTCCCGCGGAGCGCGAGCTCTGCGATCGGTTCGGCGTCGGCCGGACCACCGTCCGCGAGGCGCTGCGGGTGCTCCAGGCCCAGGGCCTCGTCGTCAGCGACGGAGCGACCGCCCCGCTGCGGGTCGTGCGGCCGGAGGCGCTCTCGGTCGGCCCCGCCCGCGACGCGTTCGTGCACCTGATGCGGCTCGGGCACGTGCCGCTCTCGGATCTGGTCGAGCTGCGGCGGGTGCTGGAGGGCTCGGCCGTCGCCTCCGTCGCCCGCCGTCGCCCCGCCGAGGAGCTGCGCGAGATCGGCCACTGGGTCGAGGTCATGCGCCGGTCGGAAGAGGACGTCGAGGCGTTCGAGGAGGCCGACGTGCGCTTCCACCTCGCGCTCGCGGCCGCCTCCGGCAACGAGGCGGTCCACCTGGTGATGCTGGCCGTCCGTGACTCGATCGGCGTCCACCTGCTCGACGCGCTGCGCTCGGAGCCCCAGCCGCGCGACACCCTGCGGCTGCTGCTGGCCGAGCACGAGCAGATCTTCGCCGCGATCGAGCAGGGCGATGCCGACCGCGCCCGCGAGCTGGTCGAGGCCCACGTCGTGGGCTTCTACGAACGGGTGCTGGGCCCCTCCTAGCCACCCCAGCCGCCCACGCTCGCCGTGGGCGCCCACGCCCACGGTAGGGTCGGGCGGCGACCAACGGATGCCAATGGTCTCGGAGCGGGTCGCGCAGGAGCAGGACGACGCCGGGATCCCACAGGGACAGGCGTTGGTCCGGCGACGGCAACCCGCACCTCTCCGCACGCACCGGAGGACCGCAGATGTCACGCTCACCCCAGAGGCTCGGCCGCGGAGGCAGATCCCACCTCCTGCGGCTGGCCGTCGGGAGTCCGGTACTCGCCCTGACGATCGCCGCGGGGGCGTCCGCAGCGACCGTCGTGAAGTCGACCCCGACCCCATGGATCGAGCCGCAGGACCAGGCGATCTACGACCTCGCCTACAGCAACGACTCCGAGGCCCCCGTCGCGGCGCTCGACCTGATCGACGTGCTGCCGCGCGCCGGCGACGTACGCGGCGCAGGCTCGGCGTTCCACGGCACCGCCACGCTGCGGTCGGTCGTCCCAGCCGCGCCGGCCGACGTCGTGTCCTACACCTCGACCCCGCCGGCCGACGTGAGCAGCAACCCGGGAGACCCCAGCAACGTGGCCGGGACGGGCAGCACCATCTGGTGCACCAGCGTCGAGCTGGGCACCGCGGGCTGCCCGGCGGACGTCGCCGCCGCGACCGCGGTCCGGATCGTCCGCGCCGGTCCGGTCGCCAGCGGCGAGGGCGGCACCGCCCGGATCGTGCTCGACACGGCCGGGAACCAGTCCGGCGACCGCTACGTCAACGACGCCGGCCTCTGCGCCTTCCCGGGCGGCGGAGGCGGGAACAACCGCGTCGCCACGCGGGATGCCGACGGCGGCGTCTGCGGAGGCAGCCAGATCCCCGCCGTCTACGCCGATCCGGTCACCGTCCAGGTCGTCGCCTCGAACCTGGGCGACTTCGTCTGGAGCGACAGCAACCGCAACGGCATCCAGGACGCTGGCGAACCCGGGATCCCTGACGTGCTGGTCCGGTTGACGGGCACCGACAAGGACGGGAACGCCGTCGACCGGACCGTCACGACCGACGCCAACGGGCGGTACACGTTCGCCGCAGCGGACGGGCACTTCACGCTGCGCTCGGGCAGCTACCAGCTGACCTTCTCCGCCAAGCCCGGCTACGACTTCACCGTGCAGGGGGCAGGGAGCGACCGCGGGCTCGACTCCGACGCCGACCCGCTCACCGGCCGGACCCAGACGATCACGATCCCGTCGCCGATCGCGAACGGGGTCGACGGCGAGGACCTGACCTGGGACGCGGGCCTCGTGCTGCCGCTGGCCGCCGTCGTGCCGGCTCCCGTGCCGGCGGCCCCCACCCAGCACGCGCTGTCGATCCGCAAGCGCGCCAGCCGCACGACGGTCCGCGCCGGCCACCGAGTGGCCTACACCCTGACCGTCCGCGCCAGCCGCCGGGGCACCGAAGACGCCGTCGGCGAACGGGTCTGCGACTCGCTGCCGAAGCACCTCAGCCTGGTCTCCAAGGGCGGGGGCAGCCTCCGCAACGGCCGGCTCTGCTGGAGGATCGCGCGCCTGGCTCCGGGCCGGACGGTCGTCCACCGGTTCGTCGCTCGGGTCGACCGCGACACCCGGGCCGGCCGGATCACCAACACCGCGACGGTCACCGACCAGGGGCGGTCCCGTACCGCCCGGCGCAGCATCCGCGTGCTCCCCGCCAGGCCCCGGCAGGCGGCCGCCGGTGCGGTGACCGGCTAGACGGCACGGTCGTCGGCCCTCGCTCGGGACCGACGACCGCCCGCCTGCCTCGGCGCCTGCGCCGGGCGCTAGCCGGCGCTCGGGCTGGCCGCGCTCGAATCCCGCTCCTTCGTCTCCTCCATCAGGACCCGGCCGATCCGGTCGTAGTCGCTGGGCCGGGCCGAGCGGAGGTAGAGCGCGAACGCCAGCCCGGCCGCGAAGACCCCGAAGACGATGAACGGGATCGCCTGGAACAGGAAGCTGCCCGAGGCCGCACCACCGACCGCGTCGCGGTTGCTGAGCAGCAGGTAGATCACGCAGACCTGGGCGATCCCGCCGATCAGCGGAGCGAGGAAGGTCCGGAACGGATGGGCCGTCTCCGGGTGCTTCTTCTGCACGTGGAAGTAGCCGATCACCGCGAACGAGGTCAGCGCCTGGACGACCAGGATCGCGAGCGTCCCGAGCACCGCCAGCAGCACGTACTGCTGGAGGTACGGGAAGTCGTTGGTCCCCTGGTCGACGCCGCTGTTGGCGAGCCAGAAGCCGAGCGTGATCAGCAGCGTGATCACGCTCTGCGTGCACGAGGCGACGTGCGGCGAGCCGTGGCGCTTGTGGGTCCGGCCGAGCCGCGGGCTGAGGAAGCCCTCGCGACCGAGCGCGTACATGTAGCGCGACGCGCACTGGTGGAACGCCATCCCGCAGGCCAGCGAGCCGGTCACCAGCAGCAGCTTGAAGACGTCGACCGCCCAGTCCCCGAGCCCCGACTGCAGCGAGGCGGTGAAGAGCGAGATCCCGTCGAGGCTGACGCCGGTCTCGAGCGCCCCCTGCTTGCCGACCTGGACGACCGCCATCCACGAGACGAAGACGTAGAAGAGCCCGATCCCGAGCACCGCGACCAGCGTCGCGCGGGGGATGATCTTGCGCGGGTTGCGCGACTCCTCGCCGTACATCGCCGTCGACTCGAAGCCGACCCACGACCAGAAGGCGAAGAACAGCGCGAAGCCGATGTTGCCGCCGACCGAGGCCGTCGCGTCGCCGGCCGAGACCGACGTGCTGGAGCTGAAGAGGCCGGTCGGGTCGAGCGGGGCGGCGAAGATCCCGTCCGGGCCGCCACCGCTGAAGAGCGTGATCAGGGCGCCGGCGAGCAGGACCACGACCTCGGTGATCAGGAAGAACCCGAGCACCTTCGCCGCGACGTTGGCGTCGAACCAGCCGAGGCTGCCGACGACGGCGATCATCACCGCCGCCCAGACCCACCACGGCAGGTCGATCCCGAGCACGTCGCGGAAGGTCGTATGCGCGAACGAGCTGAAGATCCCGACCAGCGCCGCCTCGAAGACGACGTAGGCGAGGACCGCCAGCAGACCGGCGGGCATCCCCGCCAGCCGTCCGAGCCCGTGCGAGATGAAGCCGTAGAAGGCCCCGGTCGCGGTCAGGTGACGGGCCATCGCGACGTAGCCGATCGAGAAGATCGTCAGCACGATCGTGGCCACGATGTAGGCCGATGGTCCGGCGATCCCGCCGCCGGCGATCGTCGCCGGGACGTTGCCGGTCATCGCCGTGATCGGGGCGGCCGTCGCGACCGCCATGAAGACGACCCCGAGCAGCCCGACCGCGTTCGGCTTCAGCCGTTGGACGCCGGGTTGTTGGGGCCCGGCGTCCGCCGGGGGTGTGAGGACTTCGTTGGACATGCCCTGCTCCGCTTCTGCTGTTGTCGGCCGGGCAGCGGCCGGCACGGCGGGGCGACGCTCGTCGCTCCCGCCGCGCCGGTACGCGCCCGGTGTGGTCCCTGAGGAGGTGCCGCCGGTCTGTCGCCCGGGGCCGGATCAGTCCGCGCTCGCGCCGCCCTGGGCGTGTCCCTGGGCGTGGCTGTCGTGGTTCTTGTGCCGGCAGTGCCCGCCCGAGGGGGGCGGGACGTCGAGCGCCGGGTTGGCGGTGAAGAAGCCGAACGGCTTGAGCACGAAGCCCATCCGCTCGACCGGCATCACCGGCCAGTCCTCCGGCCGCGGGAAGTGGGTGGCGCCGAACGAGTACCAGAGCACGACGTCCTCGTTCTCGAGCGAACGGTCGGCCTGCTGGAAGCGCGGGATCCCGTGCGGGGCGGCCTGCGGGTCGGACTGGTTGGGGTAGTCGCCGGCGGCGTAGCGCTCGTCGGCGGCGTGCTGCGTCACCCAGACGTGGTGCTTGGCGAAGCCGGCGCGCTTGGTCACCGGCGCGTCCGGGTGCGTCAGCAGGGTGCTGTTGTGGCCCGGCATCAGCTTGTAGGCGGTCGGCCGGCCGAGCGCGTTCTCGACGTTCGGGTTGACGATCTTCCAGTAGCGGTTGGTCGCCGGGTTGACGTCGCGGGCGGCCTCCGACTCGCGCGCCAGCAGGGTCGCCTCCGGCCGCATCGCCACCCCGTGCGGGTTCTCGTCAGACAGCGGCAGGAACTCCGAGTTGATCTCGTAGACCGTGTTCCTCGGCCCGTCGACGGTCATGTCGAGCCGGAAGTTGAAGAAGTGCTGGTGGTGCATCGCCCCCAGCCGCGGCGCGACCAGCTCGCCCCACTCCGGGTCCTCGCCCTCGGGGACCGTCTCGGTCTGCATGATCCCGGTGGCCTTGGTCTCCAGCTCGATCGTGCCGTCCTGGTACAGGTACCAGTAGAAGCCGTAGTCGTAGTTGCCGACCGTGCAGATGTAGGAGACGACGAAGCGGCGGTTGCGGCGGACCTCGGTCTCGTCGGAGCGCGCGTCGAAGTGCTTCCAGAGGATCCCGTAGTCCTCCTCGTGGAGGCAGATCGCGTTGGTGATCGTCATCGGCTCGCCGTGCTGGTCGCAGAAGGTCGCGTCCAGGTAGCGGATCTCGCCGAGGCAGTCGCAGCCGAGCTCGAGCGAGTTGGCCATCTGCCCGAGCCCGTACTCGCCCGCGTCGAAGACCGCCTTGAAGAAGTGCTCGTCGGTCGGATCGCCGTACGGCACGACCATCTCCGAGAGCGCCGCGCGGTGCATGATCGGGCGGCCGTCGTAGGCGACCTGGTGCAGGACGAGGCCCTCGCGCGGGTGCATGCTCGCCCGCAGCGACCACTTCTGCCAACGGATCTCGCTGCCGTCGACGCTGAACGAGACCCCGTCGGGCTGGACGATCTGGAGGTCCTTCAGGTCCTCGCGGAGCCCGTCGGCCTGGGACTCGACGTCGAACCGGCCGTGGGTCGGGGGCAGCGGCACCTCCGGCCCCTCGTGGATCTTGATCACGCGCTCGTCGTAGAGATCGACGACCGGCACGACCCCGATCGGGTAGGCGTAGCCGTTGTCACGGCCGTCGCGACGCCAGTAGGAGACGGCTCGTACGAGCCGCCGCCCGTCCTCGTCGGGCTCGTTGAAGTTGCCGGCCGAGACCGGGTCGAGGAAGACGTGCTCGAGGTCGGTCACCCCGCGCTTGCGACAGGCCTCGATGAATCCGGGATCGGCCTTGGCGATCCCCTCGGCGAGGTCCCACTCCTCGGGCAGGACCGCGGGCTGCGAGCCGTCGGCGGCCTGGTTCCAGGAGGCGACGCCGCCGGTGGTGACGGAGACGACGACTTCGTAGACGGCGCGGGCGCCCTTGTCGAGCACGATCAGCTCGACCCGGCGGTCGATCGCGTCGCCGGGGGCGAAGGCGGCGATCGCGTCCTTCGCGGGCTCGACGAGCGAGACGGTCGCGAAGCGGGCGCGGTCGGTCAGGCGGCCGTCGGCGCGAGCGATCGCGACGGCGGCGCGGATCTCCTCGCCGGTCAGGGGATCGAGCGGGTGACGGATGTCGGTGGCGGTGCTGGTCGGGTTCATCGGAGGAGTCCTTGGTCGGGGGAGCAGTGGTTCGGCGGGGTCGGCGGGCGCTGGTCGGTGGTCATCGGCGACGCCCGCGCGGCGGCCGGCCGGGCGTTGCGGGACGTCGCGGCGGGTGCGGCAGGCACGGTCTGGGTGGCCCCGAGCCGCCGCGGTCGCAGGCGGCGCAGGCGGTCACGGGCCTGGAGGCCGACGAGGCCGCCCCAGACCAGCAGCGCCGGACCAGCAGCGAGCAGCGTCTCCTCGAGCGGGAGGCCGGCGACATGGGCGGTCGGGAGCGGCACGGTCGGCCGGTCCTAGGCGCCCGGGGTTGGGTCCTGGGGCGTCGGGAAGCTCGCGCCCTCGATCAGCTCCCAGCGGTAGCCGTCGGGGTCGGCGACGAACGCGATCCGGGGCAGGTCGTCGCGGCCGCCCGGACGGTAGGCCGGCTGCTCCGGCGCGATCCCGGCCGCGGCGAGCCGCTCGAGCAGCCCGTCGAGGTCGGCCACGGTCAGGGCCAGGTGGTTGAAGCCGCTGCCGAGGTCGTAGGGCGCGGTCCGCCCGGCGTTGACCGTCAGCTCGAGCTGATCGCCGTGCCCGGGGAGGCCCAGATAGACGTTGTAGGCGGTCGCGAAGTTGAGTCGGCCGCGGCGCTCGAAGCCGAGCAGTTCGTAGAACCGGACCGCCGCGTCGACGTCGACGACACGCAGGCAGGTGTGGACGAGGGTGCTTGACATGGGGGCATACTGCCACTGGTCAGACAAGCAGGCAAGGTTTCTTTTTCCGGCGCCCCCGATCGCCGCAGGGAGCCGGGCGATTCGCTGGACAGACAAACAGACAAGAGCCCGCGTTCGTCGTATAGTGGGCGCCATGAGCCCCGTCGCCGATCCGCGTTCGACCGACGACCTCGTCCGCGACCTCCAGGCCGAGGGCGAGGTCCTCACCGACGCCGAGATCGTCGAGACCTACCGTCGCGACCAGGCCGCTCCCGGCCTGCTCATCCCCGGCACCCCGCTCGCCGTGGTCCGCCCGACGACCACGGCGCAGGTCCAGGCGGTGGTCCGGATCGCCGCCCGTCACGGGGCGCCGATCGTGCCCCGCGGCGCGGGCTCCGGCCTCAGCGGCGGCGCCAACGCGATCGACGGCGGGATCGTCCTCAGCCTCGAGCGGATGAACGCCAGCCCCCGGATCGACGCCGACGCGATGACCGCGACCGTCGAGCCCGGCGTGATCAACGCGACGCTCGGCGCCGCGGCCGCCGAAGCCGGGCTCTGGTACGCCCCCGACCCCGGCTCGTGGGAGTTCTCGACGATCGGCGGCAACGTCGCCACCAACGCCGGGGGACTCTGCTGCGTGAAGTACGGCGTGACCCGCGACGCCCTGCTCGACCTCGAGGTCGTGCTCGCCGACGGCAGCGCCGTCCGACTCGGCAGCCGCACCCGCAAGGGCGTCGTCGGCTACGACCTCGCCGGGCTGGTCTGCGGCTCGGAGGGGACCCTCGGTGTGATCACCGAGGCGACCGTCCGCCTGCTGCTGCCCCCGCCGCCGGCCTCGACGCTCGCGGCGACCTTCCCCGACATGGCCTCGGCCGGCGACGCGATCGTGCGGATCGTGCGCCGGACGCGACCGGCGATGCTGGAGCTGATGGACCGGACCACGGTCGCGGCGGTCCAGGAGCTGCGGCCGATGGGGTTCGACCCCGACGTCAGCGCGCTGCTGTTCGCGCGGTCCGACGCGGGCGGCGCCGTCGGCCACGAGGAGATCGCGCTGATGGAGCGGCTCTGCAACGAGGCCGGCGCGACCCTCGCCGTCACCTCCGACGATCCCGACGAGGGCCGGATGCTGACCGAGGCCCGGCGGGTCGCCTTCACTGCGATGGAGCACCGTGGCAGCACCCTGCTCGACGACGTCACCGTGCCGGTGCCCGCGATCCCGGCGCTGCTCGCCGCGATCGAGCGGATCGCCGCCAAGCACGACGTCCTGATCGGCACCTTCGGCCACGCCGGCGACGGCAACATGCACCCGACGGTCGTCTACGACCACCGCGACGCCGACCAGGTGCGACGAGCGCGGGCCGCCTTCGACGAGATCATCCGCGTGACCCTCGAGCTCGGCGGCACGATCAGCGGCGAGCACGGGATCGGCGCGCTCAAGCTGCCCTACCTCGACGACGAGCTCGGCGACGCCCGCCGGCTCGGCCGCGCGATCAAGCTCGCGCTCGACCCGGACCAGCTCTTCAACCCCGGCAAGGCGATCTGACCGGCGACGCCGCACGCGGGCCGCGGGCCGGTTCCCGGTGTCCCGCGCTCAGGTCGCCGAGGCGACGCCTTCGCCGCTGCCCTCGCGGCGTCGCAGCCAGTCGGCGAAGTTCGGGCCGTCGGTCGCGTGCTCGCGGGCGCAGAGCGCGCCGTCGCGCAGCGCTCGTCCCGCACCGCCGACCAACGGGATCGGCAGCGGCAGCCGCCGGCGCCCGGTCGCCCGCAGCCAGGTCGCGGCCAGGTCGGCGGCGCTCTCGATCCGCGGACCGGCGAGGTCGGGCAGGCGTCCGCCCGGCCCGGCGTGGACCGCGGCCGCCAGCCGGACCGCCACCAGCAGCGGGTCGATCGGCTGGACCGGGACCCGTGCCCGCGGGCTGACCCCGAACCGCGCCGACGCGGCGAACAGGTCGTCGAGCAGCGGATGGAACTGGGTCGCGCGCAGCAGCGACCACGGCACCGTCCCCTCGCCGAGCGCCTGCTCCTGGGCCACCTTCGCCCGGTAGTAGCCGATCGGGACCCGATCGCAGCCGACGATCGAGATCAGGACGTGGTGCCCGACCCCGGCCGCACGGCCGGCCTCGAGGACCCGTCGCGTCCCGGCCACCAGCACGTCCTGGGCCTTGGACGTCGCGTTGGCCGCGTCGACCACCGCATCGACCCCGTCGAGCGCCGCCGCGAGCCCGTCGCCGGTCCGCAGGTCGATCGGGTGGTGCCCGACGCCGGCCGGCAGCCTCCCCGCCGAGCGCGAGAGCACCCGGACCTCGTCGCCGCCCGCCGCCAGCTCGGCGACCACCAGCCGCCCGAGCGTTCCCGTCCCGCCGATCACCGCTACTCGCATCGCCTGCCTCCGTCCGTGGTCCCGGCCCGACGGCGCGCGCCCGTCGTCGGGAACACGCTAGGGCCGGCGCGGACCCCCGACCAGGACCAGTTGCCCGTCCGTCTACCGGACCGGTCCCGTAGCCGCCCAGGACGTGCACCACCCCGCGACGTCGTGGAATCAATCATCTAGCCTCCCCACATGGCGTCCGTCCCGTCCGACTCCCCGTCTCCCGGCTCCGCCACCGAGCTGCTGCAGCGGCTGATCCGCTTCGACACCGTCAACCCACCGGGCAACGAGCGCGAGGCGATCGAGTTCCTGGCCGGGCTGTTGGCCGACGCCGGGTTCACCGTCACGCTCGAGGGCCGTACGGAGCCGCGACCGAACCTGGTCGCCGAGCTGCGGGCGAGCGACCCCGAGGCCGCGGCGGCGGGGCCGATCCTCGGCTTGCTCTCGCACGTCGACACGGTCCTCGCCGAGCCCGGCGACTGGCAGCACGACCCGTGGTCCGGCGACCTGGTCGACGGCGAGATCTGGGGTCGCGGCGCGATCGACATGAAGTCCCAGACCGCGGCCGAGGTGACCGCCGCGATCGACCTCGCCCGGACCGGCTGGCGGCCGGCGCGCGGGGCGCTGAAGCTGATCGTCGTGGTCGACGAGGAGACCGGCGGCGAGGAGGGGGCCGTCTGGCTGTGCGCGAACCACCCCGACCTCGCCCGCTGCGACCTCTTGCTCAACGAGGGCGGCGGGGCCCCGCTGCAGTTCCGCGGCAAGCGCTACTACGGGGTCTGCGTCGGGGAGAAGGGGCCGCTGCGGTTCGCGCTCCACGCCCGCGGGCGGGCGGCGCACGCCGCGACCCCGGGCCTGGGCGACAACGCGCTCGTGCGGCTGGCCCCGCTGATCGGCCGGCTGGCCGAGGCCGAGCTGCCGTTCGACCTCCAGCCCGCCGTCACGGCGATGCTCGACGGGCTCGGCCTCGACGGCAGCGACCCGGCCGGGTCCTACGCCGCCCTCCGGACCGAGGATCCGGCGCTGGCCGCCGCGATCGAGCCGATGGCGCGGATCACCTTCTCACCCAACATCGTCTCCGCCGGCGACAAGATCAACGTGATCCCGGACCGCGCCGAGCTGCGGGTCGACTGCCGGGTCCCGCCCGGGCTGACCGAGGACGAGGCCCGCGGCCGGATCGAGGACGCGCTCGCCCCGCTGCCCGAGGGCATCACGATCGAGTGGGGCACGACCGTCCCGGGCAACGCCTCGCCCGCCGAGGGACCGCTGTTCGACGCGCTCGAGAGCTGGATCGACGAGCAGGTCCCGGACGCCGCGATCGTGCCGACGTTCCTGCCCGGCTTCACCGACTCGCGGACCTGGCGAGCCGCGTTCCCCACGTGCGTCGCGTACGGCTTCTTCCCCCACCGCAACCTCGAGCTGCGCGAGCAGGCGGGGCGGATGCACGCCAAGGACGAGCGGATCGACGTCGAGGATCTCGAGTTCGCGACCGCCTGCTTCCGCGACGTGACCGTTTGGTTGCTTGGCTGAGCGGGTCGCCAGCGCGTACGCGCCCTCACGTATGGGGCGCGACTGCGAGGATGACGACGTGAGCGATTCTCGGATGCTGCTGCTGTGGGACTCGCCGAACATCGACATGGTGCTCGGCCAGCTGATCCTGCGGCGCAAGCCGACGGGCCGTGAGCGGCCACGGATCGACGCGCTGGCCGACTGGCTACGCGACCGGGCCGCCGTCGCCGAGGAGCGGACGGGCTCGCGTCCGGCGATCGAGGCGGCGGTCTTCGCCAACGTCACCGAGCGCACGTTCAACGGGGTCGTGGGCTGGGCCGAGGTCGTCCGCCAGGCCGGCTTCCGGATGTTCCTCAAGCCGAAGCTGCGCGACGACAGCGACGTCGACGACGACATCCTCGCCCTGCTCGCCCAGCGCCGCGCCGAGGGCGGGCTGCGCGAGGCGATCCTCATGTCGCACGACGGGATGGCGTTCGTCGACGCCGCCCGCAGCCTCGTCGCCGAGGGCATCGCGGTCACCGCGCTGGTCTTCCCGGAGCACGCGCACCAGCTCTGCCAGGTCGAGGGCGTCGAGGTCTTCGACCTCGAGGACATCCCCGGACTGTTCGAGACGCCGCTCCCGCGGCTCACCTTCTCGGGTCTGCCGGCCGACGGTCGCTGGCTCGAGCCGATCGGCGAGATCTAGGAGCCCGTCAAAGCGGCCCGCCGGGTTCCGGCGGGCACCGGCGCGGTGCCGATCCGGCTCGCGCCGGCCGCGGCCCTACTCGCCGTCGCCCACCCGCTCCCGCTCGGCGGCGTCGGCCAGCGCCCGCCGCTTGCCGCCCGGCAGGCGGCCGGCCATCCGCCCGATCGGGACGACCGCCTGGCTGAGCGTCTCCGCCGCCTCGCGCATCCCGCCGACGGTCGCCTCGATCCCCTCCAGCGCGGGCTCCAGCCGTCCGAGCTGCATCCCGATCGCGTGGACCTGCTGCTCGACCGCCTGGACCCGCTCGGGCAGGTCCGGCAGGGTCTCGACCGCGCGCGCCAGGTCGGGCAGCGCCTGGGTCGAGGTCGCCAGGTCCTCAAGCGCGTGCGCGACCTGGGCGACCGCCTCCAACGACTCGCCCAGCGTCCCCAGCGGCTCCAGCGTGTCGCCGAGCGTGGCCAGCGGGCGCAGGCTCTGCTCCAGCGACGCGAGCGGCCGCAGCGCCTCCTCGAGCGCCCCGAGCCGCTGGAGCGTGTCGTTGAGCGCCCCGAGCTGCGCCAACGCGACCGACAGGTCGGCGAGCTGGTCGAGCGGCCCGTCCTCGGCCAGCAGCCGCTCGACGCCACCGTCCTCCGCCAGCAGCCGGTCGAGCGTCCCCCCGTGCTGGATCAGCCGGTTGACGGTGCTGTCCGGGGCCAGCAGCAGCTCGATCGTGCCGCCCGACTGGAGCATCCGCTCGACCAGGCCGTCCTCGACGAACAGCCGCTCGAGGATCCCGTCCTCCAGCAGCGCCCGCTCCAGGGTCCCGCCCTCGACGGTCAGCCGGTCGAGCGGCCCGCCGACCGCGAGCAGCCGGTCGAGCGGCCCGTCCTGGATCAGCAGCCGCTCCAGCGGGCCGTCCTCGCCGACCAGCCGGTCGACGGCGCCGCCCTCGGTCAGGACCCGGTCGAGCGGTCCGTTCTCCGCGAACACGCGGTCGAGCGGCCCGCCGACGGCGAGCGCCCGCCCCAGCGGCCGGTCGTCCGCGGTCAGCTTCGCCAGCTGCTCGATCCGGGCCAACGGACCACGCGGATCGGCGAGCCGCGCGAGCTGGTCGACGACGCCGCCCTCGGCGATCAGGACCTGGACCCGCTCGCCGAGCCCACCCGGCCGGCGGAGTGGTCCCGTCGGCGCGGTCAGGTCGCGGGCGGCGAGCACCAGCTCGGCCGAGGCCACCGCCGCGCGGGCGGGCAACAGAGCGAGCGAGAGCAACCCCATGGAGACGACGCTATCCGCTCCGCTCGCCCGCGGCGCGCCGGATCGCCTCCGTCAGAGCTCGACGTGGCCCACCACCAGGCTCCGGCAGTCGCCACCGACCCAGATCTGCTCGCCGTCGTCCTCGACGTGGATCCGGCCCGCCCGGCCGATCGCCCCACCCTGCGTCGCCCGGTAGCGGGCCGGCGCGAGCCCCGTCGCCCGCAGCCACTGGGCGAGGCCGACGTTGAGGCTGCCGGTGACGGGGTCCTCCGGGCCGCCATCCCCCCGATTCTGCCGACATCCGACGGACCGGCGGAGGCGGACGGATAAGCTCCGCCCGATGTTCGACCGGATCGACCACATCGGCATCGCCGTGGCCCCCGAGGACCTCGAGGACCAGATCGCCTACCACCGCGACGTGCTCGGCCTCGAGCTCGTCCACCGCGAGACGGTCGAATCACAGGGCGTCGAGGCGGTCCTGTTCGACGTCGGCGAGAACCATGTCGAGCTGATCTCCCCGCTCGGCGGGGTGGAGACCGGCAATGGCGTCGCGAGGTTCCTGGCCAAGAACGGGCCCGGCATTCACCACATCGCTTACCAGACGACCGACATCGTCGCCGCGCTCGCGACGCTCAAGGAGCGTGGCGTGCAGCTGATCGACGAGTCGCCGCGCGTCGGCATCCGCGAGAGCCGCGTGGCCTTCCTGCACCCCAAGTCGACCGGCAAGGTGCTCACCGAGCTCACCGAGCCGGCGCACCACTAGATGCTCGATTCCACGGAGATCGTGGATGCGGGGTGCGTGTCGGGCGGTTGCCTGGGACCGGTCGGTGTCGAGAGCAATGCCGGTGGCATTGTCGAGATACTGGCCGGCATCAGGCCCCGTCCGGCGCGTGCACCGCGCCGCGAGATCCTGGCATCGACCATCTAACCCCCTTCCGCCCGACTACCCCCTCCAAGGAGAGCCCGTGTCCGACGACAAGCAGCTCCGCGTCAGCATCGGCCTGGACAGCGCCCCGCCGCTGGCCGTCCGCGTCACCGAGTCCCAGCTGAAGGCCCTGCGCAAGGTCCTCGACGGTGGCGGCTGGGCCTACGTCGAGACCGAGGACGCCGAGATCCAGCTCAACCTCGACAAGGTCGTCTTCGTCCGCGTCGACAAGGACGAGCCGCGGATCGGCTTCGGGTTGTAGGCCCCTACCGCAGGGTGCAGCGGTAGCCGGCTCCCGGCAGGCAACGGTCGAGCTCGCCGCGCGCATAGCGGGCGGCGTTGCTCTTCTGGGTCTGGAGCACGCGCCACTCCGTCTGCTCCAGGCACTGCCGGTAGTCGGCGTCGTCCTTGGCGGTGTAGATGCAGTAGCGGGTGACCTCGTTGAGGTGGTCCGAGGCACCGCCCCCGCGCTCGCCGGGGGTCGGCGGTCCGGTGCTCAGCGAGTTGAGCACGACGAAGACGACCACCATCATCGGGATCAGGCCGAACAGCAGCAGGACGATCAGCCGTCCCTGCGAGCGGCCCTGGTCCTTCGGCCCGTCCGGCCGGTTGCGGAGGTGGTCGGGCAGCGGCGCGTCTGGCGTCGGCACGTCGTCCGGGCGGTCAGACGGCATCGGCGGTTCCCTTCGCGGTGCTCGAGACGAACAGGTCGACGGGGCCCAGGGGCTCGACCGTCACGTCGCTGAGCTCGACCACCTCGCCGTCGACGTTCCAGCGCAGGTCGGGGTCGACGTCGACGCTGATCCGGTGGCCCTGGAAGGTCGCGACGCCGCCGCGGTCGCCACCGCTGCGCATCCCCCAGACCCGGCGCAGCAGCGCGATCCGGGAACCGGCCGTGACCACGAAGGCCTCGATCTCGGGCGTCTCCGGATCGGAGACCGGGAGCTGCACGACACCGCCGAACGAGCCGGACGCGGCGACCAGCACCTGCCAGACCCGGCCGCTGAAGACCTGCTCGCCGTCGACGGTCACGGTCGCGGTCACCACCCGTCCGCGGAACGCCGCGATCCCCGCCCCGATCGCGTAGGCGACCGGGCCGAGCAGCGACTTGAACGGCGCGGCCTCCTCGGCCGCGTGCACCGCGAGCCCGATCGAGGCGACGTTGACGTACGGCCGCCCGTCGAGTCGGGCACCCCAGACCGGACGGCGCTCGGCCTCGGGGTCGGTCGCCAGCGCCGCCGCGGTCGGCATGTCGGCCGGGATCCCGATCGCGCGGGCGAAGTCGTTCGCCGTCCCTGCCGGCAGCACCGCCATCGGCAGTCCCTCGCGGGCGCAGGCGGCGAAGACGGTGCCCAGCGACCCGTCCCCGCCGGCGACCACGACGCGGTCGGCGCCGGACGCCACGGCCTCGTCGACCTGGTCGAGCGAGAAGCAGCTGACGTGGTGACCGTCGCCGCGCAGCAGCTGCTCGATCTCCTCGCTCTGGCGACCGGCTCCGGACTTCGGGTTGACGACCAACGCCAGGTTCACCAACCGTATGTTGCCCGTTCGCGCGAGGAATCGCGCCCGCCACCCTCCCGGCGCCCCGCCACCCCGTGACGCCTTCGGCGCCAGCGGACGCCTACCCTGGACGGGTGGTCCGTCGCCTCGCAACCCCGATGTCCGATCCGCGCCTGCGGGTCGAGGCGATCGACGCCCGACGCAGCCTGCTGGCCCGCGCCCTCCGCGGACGCACCGGCCGGGCCTTCGCCCGAGCCGATCTCGCCGGCATGCGCGCGATCCGCTCGACCGCCCGCTCCCGCCGCGCGACCCGCGCGATCGTCGTCTTCTCCCGGGCCGGCGAGCACGGAGCGCTGTGGCTCGGGATCGGCGCGATCGGGGCCGCCGTCGACCGCGGCCGGCGCGAGCAGTGGGCGATCGGGCTGACCGGCGTCGCCGCCGCCTACCTGACCAACAACGCGGTCAAGCGCGTCGCGCGTCGCCCGCGCCCACAGCTGATCGACCTGCCGCCGCTGGTGCCGACGCCGACCCAGCTCAGCTTCCCCAGCTCGCACGCGGCCTCGTCGTTCGCCGCCGCGACGGTCTACGCCGGGCTGCTGCCGCGCGGCCCGCTGTTCGTCACCGCCGGAGCGATGGCGCTCTCGCGGGTGCACCTCGGCGTCCACTACCCGACCGACATCGTGATCGGGGCGACGCTCGGCTGCACCGTCGGCCGCGCCGTCCGGCTGGTCGGCGACGGCGTCCGCGCCCGTCGCGCACCGTCGGCCTGCGGTTCCCCGGGCTGCTGCACGGGCGGCGACGGCGCGCCGTCCAACGACTTCTCGGACGCCACGGGACCGGGCTCGTCCCCGGATCCCGGCTCCGACCCCACCACCACCGAAGGACCCTCGCGATGAAGATCGGGATCGTCGGCATGCCCAACGCGGGCAAGTCGTCGCTGTTCAACGCCCTGACCAAGTCGGGCGCCGAAGCGGCGAACTACCCCTTCACCACGATCGAGCCGAACGTCGCCGTCGTGCCGGTCGAGGACGACCGGATGAAGCAGATCGCGGAGCAGATGGGGGCGTCGGAGATCGTCTACGACCACATCGACTTCCACGACATCGCCGGGCTCGTCGCCGGTGCCCACAAGGGCGAGGGCCTGGGCAACAAGTTCCTGGCCAACATCCGCGAGACCGACGCGATCGTCCACGTCGTCCGCGCCCACGGCGACGCCAACATCATCCACCCCGACGGCTCGGTCAATCCCCTGCGGGACATCGAGACGATCGAGACCGAGCTGCTGATGGCCGACCTCGAACAGGCCGAGCGCCGGCTCGACCGGGTCGCGAAGATGGCCCGCGGCGGCGACGCCGAGGCCAAGGCCGAGCTGGCCTGGCTCGAGCAGCTGATCCCCGCCCTGAACGACGGCAAGCCCGCCCGGATGGTGCCGGCGCCCGAGGACCACCCGAACGTGGTCAAGACGCTCTCGCCGCTGACCGCCAAGCCGGTCCTGTTCGTGGCCAACGTCGACGAGAACGACGCCTCGGGCGAGGTCCCGGCCGCGATCGCCGAGCACGCCGCCGCGATGGGCGCGGTCGCCGTCGCCGTCTCCTCGCGACTCGAGGCCGAGCTCGTCGAGATGGACGACGAGGAGGCCGCCGCGATGCGCGAGGACATGGGCTTCGCCGAGTCCGGGCTCCAGCGGATCGCCCACGGCGCCTTCCAGCTGCTCGACCTGATCACCTTCTTCACCGTCGGATCGGGCGTCCGCGGCCAGTCGTGGCACCTCCGCCGCGGGCTGACCGTGTGGCACGCCGCGGGCGAGATCCACACCGACATCCAGAAGGGCTTCGTCCGCGCCGACGTCGTCGGCTGGAAGGAGCTGCTCGACGCTGGCGGCTACAGCCAGGCGCGCGACAAGGGCACGCTGCGGACCGAGGGGCGCGACTACGTGATGCAGGACGGCGACGTGATCACCGTCAAGCACACGAACTGAGGCTCAGCCGCCGCCGGCCGCGATCTCGTCGCGCCGGCGGCGCGCCTCGGCGAACAGCGCCATCACCTCGGCCTGCCGCTCCAGTGGGACCGCGATCCGGGTGCCGCCGACGACCGAGCCGCTGACCTCGAAGCCGACGCGCAGGTGCAGCGTGCCGCGCTTCTCCTTCGCCTCGACGGCAACGTGGGAGACGTGGAAGCGGTAGCCCGTCGCGGCGTGATGCAGCGTCTCGACGACCGTGCCGTCCAGCCGCAGCACGTCGTCGCCGAGCACGATCTCGATCGTCGGTCGTGGCTCGGGCATCAGCGGCGGCGGGACGGGGCGGGCAACATCGGGGGAGTCTCCCACGCCCGGCCGCTACCGGCGGGCGTTCGCAGCCGGGGTCGCGAAGGCCCCCGAGCGCACCCGCCAGCTGCCACGCGGCACCGTCAGGTCGAACCGACCGGCCCGGTCGAGGTCGACCGACCGCACGCGGACCCAGTCGCCGCCACGACGCCGCTCGAGGCTGGCGCTCGCGGCCGGGGCCGGCGTCAGCCCGCCGAGCAGGCGGCAGCTCCCCGCCGGAACGGCCTTGCGCTCGCGCTCGGGCGGTTGCTCCAGCGCCCGCAGCGGCGACGCGCGGAGCAGCATCGCCGCGATCGCCTCGGGACGGCCCGCCGCGACCCAACCGCCGTCGCGCGGTTCGGCGTTCCCGCTCGCCGTCGCCGCGACCTGCTCGCCGGTCGCGTCGGAGGCCGGCGAGTCACCCGGCGTCCCCGAGGCCGCGGTCGGGACCGCCGGCAGGCAGTCGGAGATCGAGACCACCGCGAACGTCGCCCACCGCTCCGGCAGCTCGAACGCCCGCTGGATCTCGCCACCGTCGACCGTCCGCGAGCCCGTGGTCCCCGCGACCCGCGCCCGCACGATCCGCGGCGACTCGCCGCGCTCCTCGACCTCGATCTGCTCCAGCGAGCCGACCCCGAAGCGGGCCACCCGAGCGTCCGCGTCGGCGATCGAGAACCGGCGCGTCCAGCGGTGCAGCGGTGCGTCGCGGTCGTCGGGGTCGGCGACGCTGCGCAGCCACGAGCGGGCGGGACCGCCGAAGACGTTGCGGGAGTCCTCCGTCTGGCCCCCGCTGGCGGAGAAGAAGAAGGTGGTGACCGGGCGACGGTCGACGGTCACGACCTGCCTGGCGGTCGCGCGGATCGCGGCGTCACCGGCCGCACTCTCGCCGCTGACCCCGGTGTAGACCTGCGACCGCGTGTCCGGCCACTGGTCGAACGGCCGGCCGGAGACCGGCGTCGTGATCGCGTAGGTCCGGGCGGCGATCGCCTGGGCCTCCAGCGCGGCCGCGGGCCAGCTCGCCGGCGACTCCTCGGTGACCACCCCGCGCAGGTAGTCCTCGAGGTCGAGCTCGTTGACCACGAGCACGCCGTCGGCGTCCGGGAGGACGTCGATCCGTCCCCGGAAGCTGCCGTCCTGGACCCCGTCGGCGGAACGCCCGCCGACCCGCAGGGGACCGCCGCTCGAGAGCACCCGGACACCGGCCGGGGCGGTCCCGATCCGGCGCGCACCGGCGCCGAGCAGCTCGATCGCGACCCCGCCACCGTCGCGGACCAGCTCGTAGGAGCGATCGGGACGAACGGCGAGCCCGCCGATCTGCGAGGCGCCGGAGACGGTCGCCGCGCGCTGGCCCCACTGGAGCGCGACGCGGACCGGTCGTGGCCCCCCGAGCCGGGCGAGGCTGGTGCCGCGGTAGTAGTGGGCGAGGATCGCGCGAGCGTCGCTGCCGCGCCGGGCCATCCCGTAGGCGCCCCACTGGCTCATCCCGACGCCGTGGCCGAAGCCGGCGCCCTCGACCACCAGCTGCGTGCCGGCGGCCGTCGCGGCGGGAGAACCGGCGCCGAGCAGGCCGACGCCGACGGCGGCGATCGCTCCGCCCCGCGCCAGTCGTCCCCTCGCTCGCCGTCCGATCCGCACGCCCCAGACCGTAGCGATTCGGGGCCCGGTCCCGAGGCGGTCGCCGCGGACGGTGGTTGCCGCCGCCGGCCACGACCGGAGCGGCCGATCCCGGCCGCGACCGCGACGCCTCGGCGTGCGGCTACGAGCGGTCCTCCAGCACCCACAGCTCGGTCGCGCTGCCGACCGGCACCGGCTCGCCCGGAACCAGGCCGGGAACGCCGGTCAGCTCGATCGAGACCGGGCCGGGCACCGCCGGCTGGTCGGTCGGGAACCACGGCCGCCACTCGCGGACGCAGATCAGCAGCCCGGCCTCGTCGCCGACGGCCGCGAAGCCGGTGTCCGGATCGCCGAACCAGCGCGACGCGCCGAGCGCCTCGAGCCGGTCGACCAGCGCCCCGACGTCGGGCGTGCAGACGCCGACCTCGCTGATCCCGCGGACGAGGTCCGGCCCGTCGGCGCCCGCGACGCTCGGCGTCCAGGGGCGACGGTGGCGGGCGATCAACTCGACGATATGGCCCGACGGCGTCCGCACGTAGACGCTGTGGGCGACCCAGTTCGGGAAGTCGACGATCGTCTCGCCGTCGGCCAGCGGAATCAGCGGCGCGGCCCGTTCGAGCCACCGCGACGCCTCGATCAGCCGGTGCTCGGCGACCTCCAGCGCGACGTGGTGCGAGGGGGCGGGAGCCTCGGCGTCGGCGGGCGCGAAGGCCAGCACGCCGTCACCGACCTCGACCGCGAAGCCGCCCGACGGCGCACCCGCGGCCGGGCGCAGTCCGAGGCGACCGAGCCACCAGCCGCGCTCGTCGTCGAGCTTCGACGTCGAGAGCGTCACCCGGCGGATCCGTGGCGGCGCGTCGGTTCCGGGGGGAAGCTCGATCGGCACCCGCCCAGCGTAGTGCGGCGGTCGTCACGGCGTTCCCGAGCGCGGCCCGGCAGACGGCTCAGGTCGGGATCCGCCGGTCATCGCCGCGACGCGACTCCGGACCGGTGGAGCCCGGCTCAGCCGTCGACGACGCCGGCCTCGACCGCCACCGCGCGGTAGGCGGCGGCCAGCGTCTCGACCGTCTCGTGGGCGTTGAGGCCGCTCGGATTCGGGACCACCCAGAGCGACGCTCCGCCGAAGCGGGCCGCCGACTCGAGGCTCTCCGGCTGCCGTCCGGGCACCGCCTTGCGTTCCCCGAAGGCGTCGCGGTAGGCGGTCACGCCGGCGATCGCGACGACCCGCGGGCGCCGCTCGACGACGAGCCGTTGCAGCCGCTCGCCGCCCTCCCGCAGCTCCTCGCGCGAGAGCTCGGAGGCGCGCACCGTGGCCCGCCGGACGAGGTTCGTGATCCCGACCCCACGCCCGATCAGATGGGCACGGTCGGCGTCGGACATCCCGGCCGCCCGGTCGATCTCGTAGCCGCTGATCCCCGCCCGCGCGATCGCCGGGTAGAAGCGATTGGCCGGGTGGGCGAAGTGGGTCTGGACCGCGGCGGTCCAGAGCCCCGGGTTGATCCCGACGAAGAGCAGCTTGAGCTCGGCCCCACCCACCCCGAGCAGGTCCGGCACCTCCTCGTCGCGGAACGACTCCAGCTCGGCGCGCGTGAACCCCATCGGCTGCCGATCATGCCGGGCCGTGACGATCGCCGACGGCTCGTGCGGCGGCCGGCGCGGCCTCGCCGTTCGTCCGCCGCGTCCTGACACCGTCGTCGGCTGCTCTAGCCTGCTTGCCCGATGGTCTTCGCCAACGCGCTGAGCTGGGGTGCCGACAACTTCTTCCCGATCGTGAAGGGGTTCGCGATCGTCTGCGCCGGGATCGCCGGGCTCGGCAAGCTCTACGACTCGTCGCAACGCCGCCGTCGGCAGGCCGAAGCGGTCCGGATCGGGCGCCCCGAGCTGCTGCGGCAGCTGACGGTGGCCCTGACCGCGCTGCACGAGCGGGAGCTCCACAACGAGGCCGGGGACGACGGCGCCGAGGAGGTCGGCGACGCCGGCGATCGGCCCGCCTTCGACCCGAGCGCGTGGCCACCTCCGCGCGATGAGGAGCAGCCGAGGCCCGAACCGACCCGTTGACGTTGAGCACCTGAGCGGTGCTTCAACGTCAACGGGTCACCGGGGGGGGAGGCCAGGGCGGGCGGCTGCCCGCGGCGGGCGGCTGCCCGCGGCGGGCGGCTGCCCGCGGCGGGCGGCTGCCC
>NZ_JBWDOG010000017.1:0-93981 GCF_056269115.1 Patulibacter ginsengiterrae | reverse complement strand
CCCCCCCCCCCGCGGTCGCTCAGCCCGTCATGAGCGGACCCGCCAGCCGCCGTAGGACCCCACGCGAGGCGTCGATCCCGGCGGCGATCGGCTGGACCAGGACGTGGTCGGCGCCGGCGTCGTGGTGGGCCCGGACCCGCTCGGTGACCGCGGCCTCGTCGCCCCAGGCCACGATCGCGTCGACGAGCCCGTCGGAGCCGCCCCCGTCGAGGTCGTCGGTCGTCCAGCCCAGCTCGAGCAGCGCGTTGCGGTAGTTCGGCGCGCCGAGGTAGAAGGCCATGTGCTCGCGGGCGAGCGCTCGCGCGACCGCCGGATCGGTCTCCAGCACGACCGCCTGCTCGGGTACCAGCAGCGGCCCGGGCCCAAGCCGCTCTCGGGCGGCCGCGGTGTGCTCCGGCGGCACGAAGTAGGTGTGGGCACCGGCGGTCCGCTGGCCCGAGAGCTCGAGCATCTTCGGGCGCAGCGCGGCCAGCATCCGCGGTCCCCCGTCGGCGGGCTCGGGCCCGGCGTAGGGGGACGCCTCCATGCCGTCCAAGTAGGCCCGCATCGCCGTCAGCGGCCGGGCGTAGTCGTGCCCGCGCGCGTTGACCAACGAGGCGTGGCTCACCCCGATCCCGAGCACGAACCGGCCCGGGTAGGCCTCGGCGAGCGTCTGCCCTCCGGCGTGCATCGCGACCGGGTCGCGGGTCCAGATGTTGGCGATCCCGGTCCCGATCAGCAGTCGCTCGGTCGCCGCCAGCAGGAGCCCGGCGTCGGCCAGCGGCTCCTTGTTGGTCGGCCCCTCGCCGAACCAGAGCGAGCCGTAGCCGAGCGCCTCCAGCTCGCGGGCCGCCTCGCGCTCGACCGCAGCCGGTACGTCGCCGAGCGCGGTCCACCAGACCCCTACCGGGCCCAGCCGCTCGCGCAGCGCCGTTCGTTCCTCGTACGTCGTCCCGTGCACATCGTCCTCCGTCGCCGTCTCCAGTGGCGAACATAGCGATCGGCCCACGGCCTCCCGGCGGGCACGGCGATCACGGACAGCGGCGGTCGGCGGCTAGGCTGGGCTGATGTCGAGCGTCGCGCCGTTCCGGCGCCCACGAGGCGTTGTCCGCACCCTCCTGCGCCGCCAGTCCGCCGCGCACCGCGCCGCCGAGCGCCGGACCCGGGTCTTCGCCGGGACGGCCGCGCTCACCGGCGCCTTCGCCGTAGCGGTCGAGGTCGGCCGGGTCTGGCGTCGCGGGTCGGCGCCGCTGCCGTCGGAGACCGACGGCACGCTGCTGGACGCCGGCGCCGAGGCGGTCAGCGAGACCGTCCACGTCGCGGTCACCGGCTACCGCGAGGGCTCGGACCGCGAGAACGCGCTGCTGAACCTGCTGCTGTCGTTCACCGGCGTCTGGCTCCTGACCCGGTTGTCGACGACGATGATCCACCGCCGTGGCCGGTTCGGGCCGTTCCGCAACGTGGTCGTCCGCGACACCCACGTCCACCACTTCGTGCCGGGGATCGTCGTCGCGTTCGTCGCCGGGGGAGCGGCGATCGTGTCGCGGTCGGCGGGCGCAGACCGCTGGCTGGCGGTCCCGTTCGGGGCGGGTGTCGCCCTCACCCTCGACGAATCGGCGCTGCTGCTGAAGCTCGACGACGTCTACTGGACCGAGGAGGGCGCGGTCAGCGTCCAGATCGCGCTGGCCTCGATCGCGTTGCTCTCGACCGGGCTCGTCGCCCGGCGGACGCTCCGCCGCGGCGAGCGGCTGGTGCTCCTCCCCGACGGCGCCACCGACGTGGCGATGAGCAGCGCCGGCTGACCCGCCGGAGGTTCAGCGGAGCAGCAGGCGCTGCCCGGTCGTCGTGCCGTCGGCCGTCTGGAGCGTGACGGCCAACGACAGGCGCTTCCCGGCCCGGATCCGCTCGCGGCCCGCCGCGGTCAGCCGGATCCGGACCACGGTCGTGCCGTTGCGCGCCGCGGCGACGCCCCGGCCGACCACGATCCGTCGGCCCAAAGCGGTCTTCAGCGTGACCGTCGTGGCGTCGCCCAGGCCGCGGAGGCGGAGCCGAACCGCGCCCGTCCGGAGGGCCTGGCGGCGCGAGCCCGAGGTCGTGATGATCCGCGCCGTGGCCGCCGGTCGCGGCACGGGCTTCGTTTCCGGGAGAGGCAGCGGCGGAGAATCCGCGGTCGCCGGAGAGGGGAAGCCGCTCCGTTGCGCGTCGAACACGATCGGGATGCCGGTGTCGGCCGTGACGGACGTCGCGAGCTGCTGGAGCGCGGCCACCTGCGCGTCGGTCGCGTCCAGATGCAAGGTCACGGCGATCACGAAGCGGTCGTCGCGCACGGGGATCCCGTAGCTCACGAGGCCGCTGCCGCCGGGGTAGCCGCGCAGTCGCCGCCCGAGCTCGGCCTGGGCGGCCAGGACGGCGGAGAACGGGTAGGCCGCAGGTCGCAGGTCGACCTGCGGCTCGATCCCGCACGCCCGCAGCGCCGCGCGCACCGGCTCCTCGTCGGTGCCCACGACCAGGGCCACGTTGAGCCGCTGGTTCCCGTCGACGGGTGGCGAGAACCAGACCCCGCCGTACCCTGGGCCGGCGGCCGTTTCGATCCCACCCTGGTTCAGGCAGGTGAAGACGGCACCGTCCGCGACGGCCTCCGCGGCGGTCATGGCCGGCAGCACCGCGAGCGCCAGCACGAGCGGCGCGGCCCGCGCTAGCCGTCGTGGTTGCCCGGTCGTCACACGCCACATGGGGCGACCCTACTGCGGCCCTCCGGCCGCATGCGGCAGGAGGCCGGCCGGTGCCCGAGAACGAGCTGCTCTCCGGCCGCCTACCCGCCGGCGGCCCGCTAGGCCGTGAGCCGCCCCGCGTCCGAGGCGCGCCCGGCCTCGGTCCAGATGATCTCGTCGTTGGCCGGGCCGACGCCGATCATCCCGATCGGCACGCCGACCTGCTCCTCGATGTAGTCGAGGTAGTCGCGGGCGGCCTGCGGCAGGTCGTCGAGGCTGCGGGCGTGGGTGATGTCCTCGTCCCAGCCGGGCAGCTCGTCGTAGATCGGCGTCGCGTGGTGCAGCACCGTCTGGTGGTACGGAAAGCGATCGAGGATCGCGTCGTCGGCGGTCCGGTACTGCGTCGCGACCTTGATCGTCTTCTGCCCGGAGAGCACGTCGAGCTTGGTGATGCAGAGCTGGTCGAGCGTGCAGAGGCGCGCGGCGTACTTCAGCGAGATCAGGTCGAGCCAGCCGATCCGGCGGTCGCGCCCGGTCGTCGTGCCGCGCTCGCCGCCCTTCTCGCGCAGGCCGTCGGCCAGCGGACCGTCGAGCTCGGTCGGGAACGGTCCGGCGCCGACGCGGGTCGAGTACGCCTTGACGACGCCCCAGATCTCGTCGAGGTCCTTGGGACCGGCGCCCGAGCCGACCGCCGCGGCGCCCGCGACCGGGTTCGACGACGTGACGAACGGGTAGGTGCCGTGGTCGATGTCGAGCAGGGCCGCCTGGGCGCCCTCGAAGAGCACGCTGCCGCCGTCGTCGAGCGCGTCCCAGACGAGCGCGGCGGTGTCGGCGACGTGGCGCTCGAGCTTGTGCCCGAAGGCGAGGTAGGTCTCGGTCATCGACTGCAGGTCGAGGACCGGGTCGCGCTCCCAGGGGCGCAGCGAGCGGGCCTTCGGCTCCATCGCCGCGACGATCTTCTTCTTCAGGATCGTCTCGTCGAGCAGGTCCTGGACCCGGATCCCGAGCCGCAGCGCCTTGTCGGCGTAGCACGGGCCGATGCCGCGCTTGGTGGTGCCGATCTGGTTCTTGCCCAGCCGCGTCTCACCGGCCACGTCGAGCAGCTTGTGGTACGGCATGATCACGTGCGCGTTGGGGCTGATCCGCAGCCCGCTGGCGTCGACGCCCTGCGTTCCCAGCTGCTCCAGCTCACCCAGCAGCACCTCGGGGTCGACGACGACGCCGTTGCCGATGATGCAGGTCGTGCCCGGGTAGAGGATCCCGGAGGGCACGAGGTGGAAGGCGTACTTCGTGTCGCCGTGGACGATCGTGTGCCCGGCGTTGTTCCCGCCCTGGAAGCGCACGACGACGTCGGAGCGCTCCGCCAGGAGATCGACGAGCTTCCCCTTGCCCTCGTCCCCCCATTGAGCGCCAACGATCACGATGCCAGGCATTTCTTGCTCAGCCTATCGGTCGGTGGCGGCAGGCCACTCGCTCACCCTTCGGCGGTGACCGGCACGACCCCCGCGCGGAGCGGCTTTCCCCCTGCTTGCAGCGGACGCCGTCCGCCCAGCCGGGCTAGCGGTCGCGGCCGTCGTAGCCGCGGCGGACCGGGCGGTGCAGGCCCCCGGGGTCGACGCCCCAGGTCGGCGGGACCGGCACCCGGTCGGGGCCGCCGGCGGGGCCGGCACCCGCGTCACGCGGGTCGAACGGCGGCGGTGCGCCGAGGTTCGCCCCAGGCTGCTGGCTGCCGGGGTCGCGGTCGTAGGCGGGCTGGTCGAGCTGGGTCGCGCCGGGGTCGAGCCGGTGACGCGACGTCCGGTGGTCGACCCCATCGATCGTGATCATCTGGCACATGCCCTCGAGCCGGGAGACGGTCCGCTCCCCGATCTGCTCCTGCATCGCGATCGGGTCGAGGTTCGTCGTCAGCACGATCGCCCGCCGCTCCTGCCAGCGCTCGTTGATGATCGTGTAGAGCTGCTCGAGCACCCACGGGTTCGAGCGCTCGGTCCCGACGTCGTCGAGCACCAGCAGCGCGACGCTCGTGAGCTGGTCGAGCAGGTCGAGGGTCGTGGTGCCCTCGCCGTCGTAGGTCCGGCGGATCTCCGAGAGCAGCCGCGGCACCGAGTAGACGGCGACCGGATGCCCGCGCTCGATCGCGTAGCGGGCGACCAGCATCGCCAGCCAGGTCTTGCCGGTGCCGACGCTGCCGGAGATCCAGAGCCCGTCGCCCGCCTCGACCCGCTCGTCGAGCGCGTCGACGTAGCCGCGGACGTCACGCACGACCAGCCGCGGCAGGCCGCTGATGTTGGTGTGCTCGAACGACGCGGTCTGGTACTCCCGCGGAATCCGGGCGCGAAGCTTGCCCGCCGCACGAGCGGCCCGCTGCTCGGGCATGCAGCGGCACTCCGCCGCGGACCGTGTGCGCTCGTCGATCGTCCAGCCGGAGCCGTCGCAGATGCCGTAGGGGCAGCGCACGTCAGCTGCCCCGGGGGGCAGGCGCCCGGTGGTCGGCGGCCGTGGCCCGGCCCGGGGCCGAAGCCGCCCCGCCGGTCCGGGACCACGCGTCGGCGGCCGGGGGCAGCGCCGGATCGGCGGAGCCCTCGCCGAGCACCCGTCCGGCGGCCGTGGTCGAGCGGCCGGCGGCGGTCAGGACCCGACCGACCGCGGTCGTCGCGCGGCCGAGCAGGAACAGCGTCTGGCCGAGCACGCGCAGCGTCCAGCCGGCGGCCGACGCGAGTGTGCCGCGGGAGTTGGGGGGCGTCGTGGAGCTCATGTGCGCGGGAGAGGAGGCCCGCCCACCCCGCCGCCGGGTAGGGGTGGTCCGCCACCGGCTCCGGGGCCACCGACGCCGGCGGGCATCGGCGGACCGCTGAAGTTCGCGGGCGGGCCGCCCGGGGTCTGCGACGGCTGGGCCATCGTCAGGAAGCGCGGGTACTCGCCCTGGAACAGCAGCCGGATCGTGTCGGTCCGGCCGGAACGGTTCTTGGCGATGATCAGCTCTGCCACGCCAGGCTCCGCCGTCTCCTTGTTGTAGTAGTCGTCGCGGTAGAGGAACATCACGAGGTCGGCGTCCTGCTCGATGTTGCCGGACTCACGGAGGTCGCTCAGCAGCGGGCGCTTGTCCGGTCGCGAGTCGACGCCACGGGAGAGCTGCGAGAGCGCGATCACCGGGCAGCTCAGCTCCTGGGCGAGGATCTTCAGCCCTCGCGACATCTCGCCGATCTGCTGGACGCGGTTCTCGGCGCGACCGTCGGCTCGCATCAGCTGAAGGTAGTCGACGATCACCAGCGAGACGCCGTGCGGGTGGCTCGCGGCCAGCCGCCGGGCCTTGGCGCGGATCTCCATGATCCCGATGTCGGAGCTGTCGTCGATGAAGAGCGGGGCCTGCGCGAGCCGGTCGGCGACCTCGAGCACGTCGGGCCAGCGGTCGCCGATCCGCCCCTTGCGGACGTCGTCGCCCTTGATCGCCGCCTGCGAGGCGAGCACGCGCTGGAGCAGCTCGCGCTCGGGCATCTCGAGCGAGAACAGGGCGACGGCGCCCTTGCCCTGGAGCGCGACGTTCTCGGCCAGGTTGGTGACGAAGGCCGACTTGCCCATCGCGGGTCGGGCGGCGAGCACGACCATCGCGCCGGGCTGGAGGCCGGCCGTCTCCTTGTCGAGGTCCCGGAATCCGGTCTCGAGGCCGGTGATGTCGCGGCCGTCCTTCTCCAGCTCCTCGAGCCGCTGGACCTCGCCGTCGATGAACGAGGCGACGCTCCGCAGGCCCTTGTTGTCCTCGTCCTCGGAGACGTCGAAGACCAGGCCCTGGGCCTGCTCGACGATCAGCGCCGGGTCGTTGTCGCCCTTGAGGACGGCGGTCTGGATCTCGTACGTGGCCTGGAGCAGCCGCCGCATCTTGCCGAGGCCCTGGACGATCTGGGCGTGCCGTGGGAGCGCGGCGACCTCCGTCACCGCCGCGGTCAGCTGCCAGACCGCCTCGCGGCCACCGGCCTGGTCGATCGTCCCGGAGCGCCGTAGCTGCTCGACGACGGTGATCGAGTCGATCGGCTGGTTCTCGCTGTAGAGCTGCCGGATCGCGTCGAACGTGACCTGGTGCTGCGGGGCGTAGAAGTCCTCGGCCTTGAGGCCGTCCTCGACGGTCAGGCCGTAGCGGGCCTGCTCCGACAGCATCATCGCCCCGAGCACGGCCTGCTCGGCGTGGAGGTCGTGTGGCGGGACGTGGGCCGCGCCGATCGCCGGCGCGTCGCCGCCGTCGTATCCCCCGAGGTCGTCCGAGCCCGAGTACGAGTCGTCGAAGGGCGGAGGAGCGTCGTGGTCGTGGTCTGGAGTCATGGAGCGGGCAGCTCGAACCTAGCAGCGGGGGTCGGTGGACCCGGTGGCGACGGCCCGCGGCGTTCGCAGATAGCGGGAACTCCGCGGGCAGCGGGGCGAGCGTCGGGCCGGACGGGCGTTCTCGACCGGTCGGTCGTTCTCTGGCGTGGCCGCGTTCGCCGTGGTCTCCCCCGAGGGGTGGCGTCGCGCGGCCGCGCCAGACGGTGCGGGAACAGCTCCGCGACCGAGAACGCGAACGGCGCCGAGCTCGGCGCCGTTCGCGGAGGCCGCATGCCGGTGGAGCGGTCCGCTCCGTCCGGCGTGCGACTCGTGCCGAGGGCCGTGCCCTCGGCGGGAGCGCTCTAGCGCTCGGTGACGATCATCGTCTTGACGTTGGCGATGACGCCCTCGGTCAGCTCGACGTCGACGACGTAGGTGCCGGTCGCGCGGATCGGCTCGCCGAGGCGCACGTTGCGCTTGTCGACGTCGATGCCACGCGCTTCCTTGATCGCGTCGGCGATGTCCTGGTTGGTGACCGAACCGAACAGACGGCCGTCCTCGCCGGTCTGGTGGGCGATCGTCAGGACCGTGTTCGTCAGGGCGTCGGCCTGCTCACGGGCGTTGGCGACGGCCTCGGCGCGCTGGCGCGAGTGCGCGGCGGCGACGCGCTGGGCGTCCTCACGCGCGGCCTTGGTCGCCGGAGCGGCGAGCTTGCGCGGGAGCAGGTAGTTCCGGAGGTAGCCCTTGGAGACGTCGACGACGGCACCCTTGGAGCCGAGCTGCGGGACGTCTTGGAGGAGAATTGCTTCAGGCATGCGGACCAGATTCGATTCTGTCGTGCCGGGCGCAGCACGGCGCTGCGCCCCTCAGCAGGACGGGGAATTCTGACACGTCCGCGCCCGAGACAGCGGCCCGCTCGAGCGGGCCGCTCGCCGCGTCGGCGCGGATGCACCTCAGCACCTGCGGTTGCGCCTGAGGTGTTCGTGGACCGAGAGACGGCGCGCAGGCGCCAAGGCATGACCGCGGCGGCTGCGCCTGAGGTGTTCGTGGACCGAGCAGGTCGGTGCGCGTGAGTCGAGAGCTGTGCGCCAGCACTGCCGAGGCTCACGCGCGCCGAGATGCGATGCGTCCACGGACGCCTCAGACGTGACCGCCCTAGAAGGGGATGTCGTCGTCGGCCGGCGCCGGAACGCTCTGGGGGCCGGGAGCCGGTGCCTGGCCGCCGCCCTGCTGGCCGCCCCATCCACCCTGCTGGCCCTGCTGACCCTGCTGACCGCCGGCCGGCGGACCGCCGCCGAAGTCGCTCTGGTCGACCTGGTAGCCCTGACCGGCCCCGGAGAAGCCGCCGCCCTGCTGGCCGCCGCCTCCGCCGCCGCCCCAGTCGTCGGCCGGCGCGGGGCCGCCCTGGCCGCCCTGCTGGCCGCCCCAGGCGCCCTGCCCGCCGCCCGAGCCACCGGGGGCGCCGCCGCCGGGACCGCCCTCGCGGCCGCCGATGAACTGGACTTCCTGCGCGACGATCTCGATCGACTCGCGCTTGTTGCCCTGCTGGTCCGTCCACTCACGCCAGCGCAGGCGACCGTCGACGGCGACCTGGCGTCCCTTCGAGAGGAACTTGGCGGTCGCGTCGGCCTGGTTGCCGAAGACGCTGACGTTGAAGAAGTTCGGTTCGTCGACCCACTGGCCCGTCGCCCCGTCCTTGCGGCGCGCGTTGACGGCAACGCGCAGCGAGCAGACGGAGCCACCGGAATTCAGTCCCCGAAGCTCGGGGTCGCGGGTCAGGTTCCCGACGATCGTGACGCGGTTGATCGGCATGGGGTCCTCTTTCTCGGGGTTACGTCGGCCGACGGTAGCGGCCGGGGCGGGGCGGGCCGCCAAGCGCACAGGATCGGCACGAAATCGGTCGCCAGGTGACGCAGTACGACACGTCACCTCAAGGAAAGCAGCATCCCAGGACCAGCGGCGGATCGGGGACTCCCACAGGGAACCCCTCGATTAGCAGCAGAGAACCGGGACAGGGCAACCGTCGGGCGATTCGACGGACCCAGAACGAAGAAGTGCCGCCCAAGGGGCGGCACCGATCCGGCGCGCCGACAGCGGGTCGGCGCGAGCGATGAGCCGGAGGCTCAGGCCTCTTCGGCGGCGGCGACGGCAGCGCCGGCGGCGACAGCGTTCGCGTCGATCTCGGCGAGATCGGGAAGGTCGACCGGGTTCCGCTCGAGCTTGATGATCCGGTGACGCAGGACCGAGTCGTTGATCTTCAGCTGGCGGTCGAGCTCGACGAGGAGCTCGGCCGGGCCCTTGAAGCGGAAGACGCGGTACTCCGCGGTCGCCTCGTCGTTGATCGGGTAGGCGAGCTGGCGCACACCCCATTCCCGACCCTCGAGGAGCGAGCCCTGCTCCTGGATCAGCTTGTCGATATCGACGGCCAGCTTCTGACGCAGCTGCTCTTCAGCAGACGCGTGGAGAAGGATGACGAGGTCGTATGAAGGAGCGGGAGCGGCCATAAGAGAATTCGCGTGGAACGCGACGATCGACAGTAGCAAAGCCCTCGCCGTCCGGTCGTCCACCCCGAGGGTGTGGCGATCGAGGTGGCGTGCGGGCCCCAGGTCCGGACGCGAAGTCCGGGGGCGAAACGGTAGCGGCTGGCGGGTCAACGGGGTGCGATGACCGAGAACCGCCCCGTTCCGCCGACCCCGCCCCGGACCCAGCTCCGCTCCCGACCCGGCACCGTCGTGGCCGTCGGCGGAGTCGGGCTCGCGATCGCGCTCGTCACGCTCGGGCCGCGACTGGGCGGCTCGCCGCCTGCGGTCCCCGACGGCCGCGCGAGGCTCGCGACGGCCGCTCCGCCGCCCGCAGCCAGCGCGGGAGCCGGCGGCGTCCACCCGGCGACGCCACCGACCGCGGCGCGGCCCGCGACCTCCTCCGTCGCTGCCCGTCCGGGGCCGGCCCGTCCGACGCGTCGCACCACCACCCCGGACGACCGGGCGAGCGACCGGTCGCGGTCCTCCGGCCCTCGACGTCGCCGGGACCGGCCTCCCGGCCACCGAAGCCGGCGGCGGACCGTCCCGTCGGACGCCCCGGCCCGTCGGACGTCGGGGCGCCCCGCCCGCGGCCCGGCCAGCCGGACGCCGGCGACGACATCGGGGCGGGCTCGGGCCCGGGTCGCGCCCGCCGCGACCGCCCCCGCTCCGGCCCGGACGTTCGCGCCGGCCGCGCCGACGCGTCGCACGGGCGGGCACCGCACGGCTCCCAGCGCCGCGGCCGAGTTCGGCCCGTGAGGCCGCTTGTGGGCGGCTCAGTCGGCGTCGTCGGCCGCGGCGCCCGAGGTCTTGCGGCGGACGTCGACGAGCTGGTCGTCGATCCAGTCGCCGGGGTTCCGGCGCAGCACGATCTCGCGCAGGCCCTCCGCGCGATGCTGGCGCTCCTCGGCGCTCATCGTCAGCGCCCGGTGGATCGCGTTGGCGAGCGCCTGCACGTCGAACGGGTTGACGGTCAGCGCGAACTCGCCGAGCTCCTCGTGCGCTCCCGTGTTCTCGGACAGGATCGAGACGCCGTCGCGCTCGTTGACGATCGGCCCCTCCTTCGCCACCAGGTTCATGCCGTCGAACATCGCGTTGACGATGTGGACGTCGTAGTGGCGGTAGGCCGCCATCGCCTCCTCGACGTCGTCGCGGAGCTTGAGCTGGATCGGCATCCAGTCGGGCGTCCCGTGGCGATGGTTGACGACCGCGACCAGGGCCTCGATCCGCTCGAGGTACTCGCGGTACTCGGGCACGTCCGTTCGCGACGGCATCAGCTGGGCCATGAACGTCACCCGCTCGCTGAACTCCGGGTGCTGCTCGAGGAACAGGTCGAAGGCGGAGAACCCGCGCAGCACGTTCTTCGAGAGGTCCGCGCGGTCGACGCGCAGGATCATGTACTCGCGCCGGCGGCGCAGCAGCTCGTCCTCGAACTCGCGGACCCGCGCCCGTCGCGAGACCTCGCGCGTCGCCGAGCCGTCGATCGGCAGCGGGTAGGCGCGGACCCAGACCTCGCGGTCGTCGATCTTGACGACGCCCTGGGCGTGGTCGACCTCGAGCTCGAGCAGGTCCTCGCAGCACTGCAGGAAGTTCCGGCGGTAGCTGCGCGTATGGAAGCCGACGATGTCGTTGGAGAGGATCCCGCGGTAGATCTCGTCGCGCATCTTCGACGGCAGCACGCGCCAGGAGTCCGACTGCGACCACGGGATGTGGACGAAGTGGTGGAGGAAGACGTCCGGCCGGCGCTTGCGGATCATCGCCGGCAGCAGGTACAGGTGGTAGTCGTGGATCATCACGACGGGGTGCTCCTCGCCGTCGATCTCCTCGACGACCGCATCCGCGAGGTCCTGGTTGACGATCTTGTAGCCGTACTCGTAGGCCTCGACCTCGTGCGAACGCACGTCAGGAGCGTTGGAGAGGTCCCACAGGTAGTGCTGGATGAACCACAGCATCGGGTTGGCGATGATGCTGTAGAAGCGCTCGTAGGCGAGCTCGTCGCTGACGACGAGCCGCACGTCGTAGGAGCCGCCGTCGGGCGAGTCGACCGTGAAGGCACGACCGTCGGCCTTGCGGGCCCGGGTCGCGTCGCCACGGCCCATCGCGTTGGCGATCCAGGTCGCCCGGCGGTGCGACGCGAGGCCGGTCAGCGCCGTGACCAAGCCACCGGTCCCACGGTGGATGTTGCCGTCGACGTCGTACGTCACCGGCCCCCGGTTGGAGACCAGGACGAGCGGCTGCTGGACGGGCTCGGTCATCGCCACCAGGGTACCGGGCGACGGGCGGCCGCCCACGGGCGTCGGGCCGCAGGATGCGAGGCTCGGCGGGGGCCTCGCAGCTCCGGACCGGCCGGTCGCCGACGCTGGCCGGAGGCTCAGGCCGGAAGCTCGAGGACGAAGGTCGTCGTCCCGGGCTCGGACTCGACGCGCAGGGTCCCGCGCATCCGGTGGGCGAGCTCGCGGGCGATCGCCAGCCCCAGTCCCGCCCCGGATCCGCCCCCGGCCCCGGTGCCGTGGAACGGATCGAAGATGTGCGGCAGCTCCGCGGGCGGGATTCCCGGGCCGTGGTCGCTGACGGCGATCCGGGTGACGCCGCCGCGGCGGTCGACGCGGATCTCGACCGCGTCGCCTTCGCCGGAGTGCTTGATCGCGTTGTCGACGAGGATCCGGATCAGCTGGCCGACGCGGTCCGGATCGCACCGCTGGATGACCGCCGGGCCGATCAACCGGACCCGCAACGGACGCCCGTCGCGCTCGACGATCGGCCGGAACTCGCCGGCGACCTGCTCGGCCAGCTCGTGGAGGTTGGTGTCCTCCGGGCGCAGGTCGACGCCGCCGCTCTCGAGCCGGGAGAGGTCGAGCAGGTCTCCGGAGAGCCGGGTCAGCCGGCTGATCTGGGTCGCCAGCCGCTCCAGGAAGCTGCGCCGGGTCTCCTCGTCGAGGTCCTCGTCCCGCAGCAGCTCCACGAAGCCCGAGAGCGACTGCAGCGGCGTCCGCAGCTCGTGCGAGGCGGTCGCAATGAACCGCTTGCGGCTGTTGTCCAGCTCTGCGAGCTGGCGCTGCATCGTGTCGAGCGAGCGTGCGAGCGAGCCGAGCTCGTCGTCGGCGTCGACGTTGAAGCGGGTCGTGAAGCGACCGGCGGCAACCTCGCGCGAGCCGTGCTCGAGCCGGCGCAGTCGAGCCGAGACGCCGACGGCCATCACCGCCCCGGCGATCAGCGCGGCGAGGATGCCCAGCATCCCGCCGATCAGGACCCGCCGTCGGACGAGCGAGACGGTCGCCTGGACGTCAGCGAGGCCCTCGCTGACGACCGCGACCCGCGGCGCCGCGGTGGTCCCGTCCGGCGGGATGGGGACGGCGACGACCGCCCGCAGGGCGCCGTCACGATCGTCGGTCTGGAGGACGAGGCGCTGTTCGTCGAGGGCACGGCCCGCGAGCGCCATCACCGTCGCCGAGGGCACGAGCGCCGCGCGGCTGGTCTGGCGCACCACCGGCAGCAGGTCGTCGGGACCGCGGGACAGGACCGCGACCCACCCGCCGGTACGCACCGCGATCGTCTCGACCAGCCGCTGGTTGCTGACCGCGACCGGACGCCGGGTGGCGGAGCCGCTGGCCCGGGTGGCCGGGCTCGGGCGACTCGCCCCTGTGGTGGTCGTGCCGGCGCCAGCGGTCCCCGTGCTTCCGGACGCCTTGCCGTCGGCGGTGCCGGCGCCCCCGGGGGTCGCGCTGCCAGCGGCGCCGGAGGCACCACCCGGGGAGGGGCGGACGGCGGAGGTCGCCGGGACCCCGTGGCGAGCGTCGTCGACGGCCTGGCGGGTCTCGTGCGCCAGCGCCCGCAGACGCTGCTGGGCCATCGACGACTCCAGGGTCGGCAGCACCTCGATCGAGATCGCCGCGACGGCGATCACCGTCACCGCGACGAACGCGGCGGTCAGGCGCAGCCGCAGCGACCACCGCACCCGCCAGCGCACCGGCTCAGGCGTCCGCGTCGCGGAACCGGTAGCCGAGCCCGCGCACCGTGATCACGTACTCGGGGTCCTTCGGGTTGCGCTCGATCTTCTCGCGTAGGTGGAGCACGTGGACGTCGACGGTCCGCCGCTCGCGGTAGGCCGCGCCGCCCCAGGCGCGCTCCAGCAGCATGTCGCGGGTGAAGACCCGGCCGGGAGCCTGGGCCATCGTCACCAGCAGCTCGAACTCGAGGTGGGTCAACTCGACCTCCTCGCCACGGACGGTGACCCGCCGGCGGTCCGGCTCGATCAGCAGCTCGTCGACCTCGATCGCAGGCGCCTCGCCGGACAGGACCGCGGGCAGCGCCGCACGGCGGAGCGCGGCCCGGACCCGGCTGCGCAGCTCGCGGACCGAGAACGGCTTGGTCACGTAGTCGTCGGCGCCGTGCTCGAGCCCCGCGACCCGGTCGACCTCCTCACCGCGCGCCGAGAGCATGATGATCGGCACCGCCGAGCGCTCGCGGAGCTGACGGCAGACCTCGAACCCGTCGATCCCGGGCAGCATCACGTCGAGCAGGACCAGGTCCGGACGGGTCCGATCGAACTGCTCGAGGGCCTCTGCGCCGGTCGACGCGGTCACCACGTCGTGGCCGTCACGGCGCAGCGGGAAGGCGAGCAGCGTCCGGATCGACTCTTCGTCGTCAACGACCAGGATGCGGGCGGAAGTGGTCATCTGTGGCGTCGTCGTCCCGTGCGTCGGCGGATGTCCCCGTCCCGAGACGGTGGATCCTGTCGTGAGGGGGGCGTTCAACAGGGTACGCCGCCGGTACGCTGGCGGTCCTTGACCTTGCGAGTCGGAATCGGTGCGCTGCTGCTGGCGGCGCTGATCGCGGCGTTCTCGTTGCAGCAGCAGCCACGTCCGCTGAGCGCCGACCTGACCGCTGCCGCGTTCGACAACAACCGGGGCATCGCGCTCGTCAACGAGCTGGCCAGCCGCTACCCGGACCGGCGCGCCGGCTCGGCCGGAGACGACGCGCTCGCCACCCGCGTCGGCCAGGAGCTGCAACGCGCGTTGCCCGCCGCGACCCTCCGGACCGAGCAGTTCCGCGCCGACACGCCCGACGGCAACCGGACCCTCCGCAACGTCTCGGTGACCCTGCTCGGCCAGCCAGGCCCCGAGATCGTGGTCGTGGCCCACCGCGACGCCCTCGAGCCGGTCAGCCGCGCCGAGCTGACCGGCACGGCCGGGTTGATCATGCTGGCCCGCGCCGTCGGCCAGGCCCGCTTCCAGCACACCATCCGCTTCGTCTCGACCACCGGGGCCGCCGGCGGCGGGCTCGTCGGCGCCACCCAGCTCGCCCGGACCCTGAAGGAGCCGGTCTCCGCCGTGCTCGTGCTCGGCGACCTCTCCGGCGGAGCGGGGCGCCAGCCGCAGGTCGTGCCGTGGTCGAACAGCGTCGCTGCCGGCCCGCTGCGGTGGCAGCGAACCGTCGAGTCGGCGCTGCGCGACGAAGGGCTGCACCCGGCCACGAGCGAAGGCCTCTGGCCACAGCTGGTCCGCCGCGGACTCCCGGCCACGGTCGGCGAGCAGGGCGAGCTGAACCAGGCCGGGCTCCCGAGCGTCCTGCTCTCCGCCGGTGGGGCACCGCCGGCCACCGCCGACGCCGCGGTCGCCCCCGAACGGTTCGGGGCCTACGGCCGGGCCGCGCTCCGCAGCATGCGGGCGGTCGACGCGATCGACGGCTCGGTCGGCCCTCAGCAGACCGGGCTGGTGGTGGCGGGGCAGGAGCTGCCCGCCTGGGCGCTGCGGGTCCTGCTGCTCGCCGTCCTGGTGCCGATGCTCGGCGCGGCCCTGGTGGTCGGCTTGTCGCTCGCCCGCGACCGCCACCCGCTCGCCGCCGGTGCCGCCTGGACCGCCGGCTGCGCGGTCGGGCCGCTGGTCGCCGCGCTCGTGGCCGTCGGGCTCGGCCGGATCGGCGTGGTCTGGCCGGCGACGCCCGCCCCCTACGCCGGCCAGGCGATCCACACCGGCACGGGAGCCTGGGTCCTCGTCATCGTCCTGTTCGCGATCCTCGTGGCCACGGTCGCGATCGCGCGGCCCGTGCTCACCCGGGAGGCGACCGGACGGTTGCGGCCGACCCGCACCACCGTCACCGTCGCCGTCTTCGGCATGGTCGCGCTGGTGCTGGCGGTCCTCGTCGTGACCAACCCGCTCGCCGCCGTCCTGCTGCTCCCCGCGGCGCTCGCGTGGCCCGCCGCGATCGCCCCGCTGCCGTTCCTCCAGCCGCTCCACCGCCTCGGCCTGACCGCCCTCGGCGCGTTGCTGCCGCTGGCCGCCGCGATCACGGTGATGTCCGACCTCGACGTGCCGCTGACCCAGGTCCCCTGGTGGCTGGTCCTGCTCGCGGCCGGAGGCCACATCACCCCCTTCACGCTGTTGCTGCTCAGCCTCGTGCTCGGGGCCTTCATCGCGACCTGCCTGACCCTGGTGCCGGCCGCGACGAACCGCTGGCTCGCCCGCTTCCAGGCCGAGCGGCGGGAGCGGCGACAGCGGCGCCACGAGGACGATCCCCTCCCCGCGGACGAGGACGAAACCACCCCAGACGACGAAGGGATGACGATCAGACTCGAACGACGATGATCCGGTCGACACGCGTACGGCGAACGTTGCGCGCGGTGTCGACCCTGCTCCTCGTCGTCGGCGTCCTGGTCGTGCTCGACGTCGTCGTCACCTACCTCTGGCAGGAGCCAGTGACGGCCGTCGTGGCCAAGCTCCGCCAGGACGACCTCGGCGACCGGCTCGACCGGCTGCCCCCCACGGCGTCGACCCCGGCCGAGCAACGCCGGCTCGCCACCCTCGACGGTGCCCCCGAGCGGCTCGGCTTCCTCGCCCGCCGGTTCGAGAAGCAGCTGCGGCCCGGAGACCCGGCGGCCCGGATCCGGATCCCGAAGGTCGGCGCGAACTTCGTCGTCGTCTTCGGCAGCGACGCCGACTCGCTGACCAAAGGCCCCGGCTTCTACCCGTCGCAGCCGCTCCCCGGACAGCACGGGACGGTCGCGATCGCCGGCCACCGGACGACCTACCTGGCCCCGTTCCGGCACCTCGACCAGCTGCACCGCGGTGACGAGATCCAGCTCGAGCCGCCGTACGGGCGCTTCTCCTACCGCGTGATCGGCGTTCGCCGGGTCGCTGCCGACAGCCGCTGGGTGCTCGACCGCCGCCCCTACGACCAGCTCGTCCTGACCGCCTGCGACCCGCCGTTCAGCTCCGCGCGCCGGATCGTCGTCTTTGCCAAGCTGCAGTCAGCGCGCCTCCGCGGGGCAACCCCAACCGCCTAGCCCGCGTCGACCGCATAGCCCGCCGTCGGCCGCCCGGCAGCCGGCCGGCAGCCGGTCCGCGACCTCACGAACAGCGTTCGGCAAGAGCGGTGTTCGATCAGAGCCGCGTTCGCTCCGAGCGACGTTCGACCGAACCACCGTTCGTTCGATTCGGGCTCGGCTCAGCCGCCGCGGTGCTCCCAGCCCGCCCAGCGGACCGGGAAGCCGTTGCGGTGCAGGAACACGCCCGGATCGGCGCCGTCGACCGCCGCCCGGACCTCGCCGATCCACGTCAGGCCGGGGATCGTCTCCGCGATGTCCGGGGGTGCGGTGACGAGCAGCTCGAAGTCCTCGCCCCCGGTCGCCGCCAGCTCGGCCGGATCCGCGCCGGTGGCGACCGCCAGCTCGTCGACCCCCAGCTGCCGGGGCAGCCGGTCGACGTCGATCGCGAGCTGCACGCCGGAAGCGCGTCCGACGTGGTCGGCGTCGGTGGCGATCCCGTCCGAGAGGTCGATCCCCGTGCGGACGCCCGCCGCGCGCAGCCGCAAGCCGTCCTCCAGCCGCGGGAGCGGCCGCAGATAGCGCTCGATCAGCGCGTCACGGACGGGCCGGTCGTCGTAGGCGGCGAGCGTCGGCGCGCCCTGCAGCAGCGCCAGCCCGCAGACGCTGCCCCCGAGCCGCCCGGTCACGCCGACGAGATCGCCGACCCGGGCCTCGGTCCGCCGCAGCAGCGCATCGCCGTCGGCGGCCCAGCCGACGACGGTGACGGTCACCACCAGCGTCCCGCCGTCGCTGACGTCGCCGCCGGCGATCGTGGTGCCAGTCGACTCGGCCAGCGTCTCGATCGCCGTGAAGAGCTCGAGCACGTCGTCGTCGCCCCACGTCGACGGCAACGTCAGCGCCACGTAGGCCTCGCCCGCAGGCACGCCCATCGCGGCGAGGTCGGAGAGCGCGGTGGCCAGCGCGCGGTGGCCGACGACCGCCGGGGTCACCCGCGGCTGGTTCAGCGGCAGGTGCACGCCGAGCACGGTCGTGTCGGTGCTGGTCACCGCCAGCGAGCCGGCGGCCTGCACCACGGCGGCGTCGTCACCCGGCCCGACGAGCAGACGCTCGTCGCGCGGGCGGAGGCGGGCCGTGAACGCCTCGATCAGCGCCCGCTCAGCCATGCGAGCGGCCGGTCGCCTACCGGTGGCGGTAGACGATCCGGGCGCGGGTCAGGTCGTACGGCGAGACCTCGACGCGTACCCGGTCGCCGGGAAGGATGCGGATGCGGAAGCGCCGCATCTTGCCGGCCACGTGGCCGAGTACTTCGTGACCGTTGTCGAGCTTCACCTTGAACATGGCGTTGGGCAGCGCCTCAACGACCTCGCCCTCGAACTCGACTTTTTCCTCTTTAGCCATCCGACCTACGGTACCAGTCGGGAGCCGTTCGACGCGGACCGCCTAGGCCCGGATCGCCCGCCGCTACGGGCGATCGGCGCCCCGCGCGAGCCCCCGGCCTTCCCGGTCGCGTCGCCGGGCGACCGCTCAGTTGCCCGCGGTCGCGGCGGCGTCCGGCCGGTACGGCGTGGGGCCGCCCGTGCCGTCGGTCGAGCGGGCGCTGCCCTGACCGGCACCGCTGTCGCCGGTGTAGTCGCCACCGGTCGAATCGGTCGAATCGGTCCCCGTCGAGTCGCCCGAATCGGGGGCGCCCGACGTCGCGTACTGCCCGGAGCCCTTCGAGCCGCTGAACGACACCAGGCCCTTGAAGGGCTCGCAGAAGCTGCCGTGGGCGGCGGCCATGTAGTCGTGCCAGATCGGCGAGGCCACGGTCGCGCCCTGGATGTTCGTGCCGGCCGTCGAGGTCGACAGGATCGGCTGGCGGCTGCCCGGGTACCCGACCCAGACGGCGGTCGCCATGTTCGGCGTGTAGCCGGTCAGCCAGACGTCGGCGGCCTTGTCCGAGGTGCCGGTCTTGCCACCGGCCGGGCAGCCGTAGCCGGCCGACTTCGCGGTGCCGGACTGGATGTCCTTCTCGAGGATCCGGGTGATCTCGCTCGCGACCCCGGGCTTGAGCGCCTGGACCGCGCGGACGCGCTGCGGGCGCTTGACCCGGCCGTCGGGGAAGACGACCTTGGTGATCGCCCGCGGCACGGTCCGCTTCCCGCGGTTGGCGAGCGTCGCGTAGACCCGCGCCATCTCGAGCGGGGTGACGCCCTCACCGAGGCCGCCGATGCCCTCGGAGGGGAAGCTCTGGAGCTTCGAGGTCACACCCATCGCGCGGGCGGTCTTGGTGACGTTCTCGGGGCCGACGTCGAGGTCGAGCTGGAAGAAGACGGTGTTGACCGACTTCAGCGTCGCCTGGACCAGGTCCATCCGGGTGCCCGTGCTGCCCTCGCGGGCGAAGTTCTTGACCTCACCGGTGCCCCACCGCGCCGGGATCGGGAAGGTCCCCGGCGCCGGGTAGGTCGTGCTCGGGCTGATCCCCTGCTCCAGCGCGGCCGCGAGCACGATGATCTTGAAGGTCGATCCCGGCTGGCGCTTCGCCTGCGAGGCCAGCTCGAACTGCGACTTGCCGTAGGCGAGCGAGCTCGCCATCGCCTGGATGTCACCGGTCTTCGGCTGGATCGTCACGACGGCGGCGCTCGGGTCGCTGGCGGCGGGCAGGTTCTTCGCCATCGCGGCCCGCGCGAGCCGCTGCTTGCGCAGATCGAGCGTCGTGTGGACCTTCAACCCGCCCTGGGAGACGCGCTTGCGGCCGTACCTCTTGACCAGTTCCTTCTTCACGTAGTCCATGAAGCCCTGCTCGCGACGGGCGGTGTAGTAGTCGCCCTTCTTCAGCCCGAGCGGCTGGTTCTGGGCCTTCGCCGCCTGCGCGGGGGTGATGTAGTTCTGCTCCGCCATCCGCCGCAGCACGTCGTTGCGGCGCTTGAGCGCGGCCGGGGCGTTGGTGTACGGGTTGTACTGCGTCGGCGCCTGCGGCAGGCCCGCGATCATCGCCGACTGCCCGACGGTCAAGCGGCTGGCGGTGGTGTCGAAGAAGACCCGGGCCGCGGCCTCCACGCCCTTGATCTCCTGGCCGCCGGACACGCCGTACGGGGCCGAGTTGAGGTAGGTGGTGAGCACCCACTCCTTGCCGTCGGGACCGGGGTGGCGGTCCTCGAGCTGGCCAGCGAGCTTCGCCTCGCGGATCTTCCGCTTGAGGCTGCTGGAGGTGTCCTTCGTCCAGAGGTTGCGGATCAGCTGCATCTCGAGCGTCGACGCGCCCTCGACGTTGCTGCCGCTGGTGATGTTGCGCGTGGCCGCGCGGAAGATGCCCTCGACGTCGACGCCCCCGTGCTCGTAGAAGCGGCGGTCCTCGACCGCGACGGTCGCCTGCCGGACGGTCTTGGCCATCTTCGTCGAGGCGACCGGCTGCCGCAGGACCGGCCCGCGCAGGAACCCGAGCCGCGTCCCGTCCGACGAGTACACGACGGACGTGGCCCCGGGATCGACCTCGGCGAGGTCGTTCAGGTCGACGCTGTCGGCGATGCTCGAGACGTAGCCGAACGCCCCGATCGCACCGACGACGAGGCCGACGCCGACGACGGAGAAGAAGACGAGTAGGACGCGCGCGGCGCCCCCCTTGGAGCGGCGCTGACGGCGCTTGCGGGCAGCATGGGACATAGGGACTCCGGCAAGGCTACCGGGCCGACGCGCATTCTCCTGCCGGTTGCAGCGGTGGCTGCAGCGCGCGGGCGGTGTTGGTTCGACACCATGCACGGGATGGGACGCGACTCCCAGCTCGACTGGCCGAGCGCTCTCACGGCGCCGGAGCAGGTCGCGCCACCCGACGCCGATCGGCGTCCAACGTCCTGGCCACAGACCGCGCTGGCGGTGCTTCCGGCGTTCCTGATCACCCGGTTGGTGGTCGTCCTCAGCGGGCTCACGGCGGTCGCGATCTGGGGCCTCGAGCCGGCGCGGAAGGTCTACGACCCCGCCGGCTACACGACCGAGCTCGGCCACACCTTCAGCAACCTGATCGCGCCGCTCGCGCGCTGGGACGCGGTCTGGTTCCTCGACATCGCCGAGGTCGGCTACCCGACCTCGTACCCGCCGCGGGCCGCGTTCTTCCCGCTCTATCCGGTGCTGATGCGGGCCGGCGGCTGGGTCGTCGGCTCGCCGCTGGTCGCCGGGCTGCTGATCTCGTTCGTCTGCGCGTTCGTCGGGGCGATGCTGGTCCACCGCCTGACCGAGCTCGAGCTCGGCCGACGGGCCGCCGGTGCCGCGGTCTGGGCGCTGCTCGCCTTCCCCGGGTCGATGTGGCTGACCGCCGTCTACTCCGAGGGGCTGTTCCTGCTGCTCTCGGCCGGCTGCCTGCTCGCCGCCCGCCAGCGTGCCTGGCTGCTGGCGGGGCTGCTCGGGGCGCTCGCCTCGTCGACCCGCAGCGCGGGCGTGGTCCTGATCGTGCCGCTCGCGGTCCTGGCCTGGACCCAGTACCGGGCACGGGCCCGAGCGCCGCGCCCCGACGATCCCCGCTCCGACCCACCCCCGGGAGCCCGCCGCTGGCCGGCGATCGACGACTGGCGGCCGTGGCTGGCGGCGGCGGCGGTCCCGCTCGGCACGATCGTCTTCGCGATCTCGCTGAGGATCGCCGGGCACGGCTGGACCACCGCGCTCGACCAGCAGCAGGAGTGGGGCCGCGAGAACGTCGGCCCGTTCGTCGGCCTGCTCCGGTCGGTCGAGGCCGCCGGCGACGGACTCGCCCAGCTGCTGGGGACGACCGGCGTGAGCGCCGCGACGCCCGGGGCCGAGTGGATGAACCCCGTCCTCCTGGCCTTCCTGGTGGTCGGCCTCTGCGTGCTCGTCGGGGTCGCGCGGCGGCTGCCCCCGGCCTACGCCGCCTACACCGCCTGCGCCCTGCTGCTGCCGCTCAGCTCGCCGGCCGTCGGCGGGGGCGAGCCGTTGATGTCGCTGCCGCGGTTCCTCGGAGTCCTGTTCCCGCTCGCGATGTGGACCGGTTGGTGGGTGACGCGCGGCTCGTGGCAGCGTGGTCGTGGGGTCGCGCTCGCGGTCACCGGCATCCTGCTGCTCGCCGGCGTCTCGGCCCTCACGGCCCGCTGGACGTTCGTGGCCTGAGCACCGCGCGGCCGCGCAACACGCCCGGGAATGGCTGGTCTTCAGGTCTTCTCGCTAGCCTCGGGCCCGTGAACGCGTCGTCGTCGCCCGCCATGCCGCCGCCGGCCCCGTCCGAGGCCCCGGTCCCGCTGCCGTCGCCGTCGGAGCACCGCTGGGGCGCGAGCCACGCGCTGGTCGCCCTGATCACCACCTTCGGGGCCGCGCTCTTCATCGGGATCCCCGCGCTCCTGATCGGCGAAGGCTCGACCACGGCCAAGATCGCGGGCACGGCGATCTCGTCGGTGCTCCAGAACGGGGTCTTCGTCGCCGTCCCGGTCCTGATCCTGGTCCTGATGATCGGCCCGGTCCGGCGCCGCGACTTCGGACTGCGGATGCCGCCGCGCCCGTGGCTGGTGGTCGGCGCGGTCGTGCTCGCGTTCGTGGCCTACGCGCTGCTGTCCGCCCTGCTCGGCTCGTTGCTCGGCGTCGGCGACCAGAAGGACGATCTGCCCGAGAAGCTCGGGGCCAAGGACACCGCCATCGCCGGCATCGTCGTCGCCTTCTGCGTGACCGTGCTGGCCCCGATCGGCGAGGAGTTCCTGCTCCGCGGGGTCGTCTACACCGGGCTCCGCAACAGCCTCGGCCGGATCTCCCCGAAGTACGTCGCGATCGGCGTCGCTGCCGTGATCGACGGCCTGATCTTCGGGGCGCTGCACGCCGCCGGGTCGAAGGCGATCTTCCTCCCGATCCTCGCGCTCTTCGGCGCGGTCCTCTGCCTGCTCTACCAGGCCAGCGGCTCGCTCTACGCGCCGATCGCGCTGCACATGACCAACAACGTGCTGGCGATCACCGTCGCGCTCGACTGGTCGTTCGCGGGTGGCGTCGCGCTCTGGCTCTGTGCCTTCACGATCCTCTCGGCGTTCGCCGTGATCGCCCGCCTGATCGGCGCGAAGCTGCCCGCCTGGCCGCTCCGGCCCGCACCGCCGCCCCGGAGCCAGGTCGCCGAGTCGACCTGAGCCGCAGACCAGCCGCGGGCGAGCGTCCCCAGTGGACATCGTCCGCGGGCGACCGGCCGTGGCCTCGCCCGGGGTATCTTCTGGCGATGAACGGTCCCCGCGCGCACCGCCGCGCTGCCCTCCTGGCGGTCGTCCCGTCCCTGCTGGTCGCCGCACCGTCGGCGTCCGCTGCCGTGACGACGCCGGCGGCGCCCGCACCACCACCGGCCACCACCCCCGCGCCGTCCCCGGACCCATCGGCGCCGGCACCTGCACCACCCGTCGCCAAGCTCAGCGTGGTCACCGAGGGCGCCCGCAGCGGCAAGGCGCTCCGCGGCGACCGTTGGCGGGCGCTGGCGGTCCTCGACACGTGGGTGCCCGGCACCACGGTCAAGATCTCGTTCACGGTCAACGGGCGCACGAAGCTGACGCGGGCGCTGCCGCTGAAGCAGTCGCAGGACGCGAAGAAGGGCGTCGCCCGGATCGTCGTCCCGAAGCAGGCCCGCAAGGGTGGCCGGGTCGCCGTCCGCGCCGAGATCGCCGCCGGCCAGCCGGTCGCGGCGACCCGGGCCAAGGTCCGCCTGGTCGTGCAGGCCAGCCCCTCGGCCGCCCCCGGCGAGCGCGGCCTGTCGGTCCGGATCCTCCAGGGGATGCTGAAGTCGAAGGGCTACGTGATCGGCGAGCACGGCGTCTACGACGCCCGCACCCAGCGCGCCGTGCTCGCCTTCCGCAAGGTGACCCGGATGGCCCGGACGACCCAGGCCAACCGCGCGGTCTTCACCGCGCTGCGGGCCGGAAAGGGCCGCTTCCGCGTCCGCTTCCCCTCGCACGGGCGCCACGTCGAGGGCGACATCTCGCGCCAGGTCCTGGCCCTGATCGGCAACGGCGGCAAGGTCGAGCGGATCTACCACACGTCGACCGGCGCGCCGGCGACCCCGACGATCCGCGGCAGCTACCGGGTCTACATGAAGGATCCGGGCACGAACGCCAAGGGCATGTACAAGTCGTCGTACTTCATCCGCGGCTACGCGGTCCACGGCTACCCGTCGGTGCCGGTCTACAACGCCAGCCACGGCTGCTTCCGGGTACCGATGGCGGACGCCGCCTCGATCTTCGCCTGGATGACGATGGGGACGATCGTCGACACCTACTAGATGGGTGAATCCGTGGCCTCCCGGGATCGGGGGGCCACGGCAGTGCCCCGGAGGGTCGGCGGCGAGCGCACCATTCTGGGGACTCAGGGCCCCAGTTCGACACCCTCGCCGAAGAGCCGCCGGCGACGGAGACGCGCCCCGGGCCCGGGGCCGCGGTGCGTCGCGGCACGCGAGCCGCGGCTCCGGGCGCGTACCATCGCCGGCACCCATGAGCGCGCCGCACGACAACCCCAAGGACCGCCTGGTCGCCATCCTCCGCGAGCACGCCCTGGTGATCGGCGAGGTCACGCTGACCAGCGGCAAGACCGCCTCGTACTACGTCGACGCGAAGCGCGCGATCATGCGCCCGGACGGGTTCCGGGCGCTCGGCGAGCTGCTGGCCGAGCAGGTCGTCGCCTTCGGGGCGACCGCCGTCGGCGGGATGACGATGGGGGCCGACCCGGTCGCCTGCGCCGCGCTGGCCGGGGGTGCCGACGCCAACGCCTTCTTCGTCCGCAAGGAGTCGAAGGCCCACGGCCTCCAGCGCCGGGTCGAGGGCCCGTTCCTGACCGACGCCGATCGCTGCCTGGTGGTCGAGGACGTCGTCACCACCGGCGGCTCGACCGTCCAGGCGATCGAGGCGCTCCAGGCCGAGGGCCGCACGATCGTCGGCGTCGTCTCCGTGCTCGACCGCCTCGCCGGCGGCGGCGACCGGATCACCGCCGCCGCGGGCGTCCCCTACGTCGCGTTGACGACGATCGACGACGTCTACCCGGACCGCCCCGCGAGCTGAGCCGGGCACCCCAGGCCCCGACCCGGGTCGGGGCCTGGGCCGGGCCACGGCGTGCCGACGCCCGCAGGCGCCGGCACGCGTGCGCCTACTTGCGGGCGGCGAGCACCCAGAAGTGGGCGTAGCTCGTGCGACCGGCGGTGCCGTCGGCGCCCGTGGGCTGGATCCGCAGGCGGTAGCGGCCGGGGGCCAAGGCCGTGACCCGGAACGTCCGCAGCAGCGGCAGCGCGTGCGTGCCGGCCTCGTCCGTCCGCACCAGGGCGAGCTTTCGAGACCCGCGAGCGACCCGAGGCGACGCCCCCGCCGTGACGGTGGCGTAGGCGATCGGCTTGCCGCCCCGGGAGGCGGGTCCGGCCCCGGCCGGCGCCACGGCCGGGCAGCCGGTCGGCGCCGCCGGCGAGCTCCGCGTGACCCGGCGCTGCAGGGTCAGCGACAGCTTCGTGGTCTCCGTCGTGGCGTAGCGGACGGTGATCTCCCGCCGCGCGCCACGGACGTTGCCGAGGCAGCGGGCGTCGCTCGCGATCCGGGTCACACGGACCGGCGTGCGTGACGGCTGCGCTCCCAGCGCGGCGCCTGGCTGCGGCTTCGCCTGCTGCTGCGGCGCGGGCTGCGGCTCCGGAACCGCCGGGACCGAGACCGCGACCGAGCTGCGCGGCGCCTCGGCGTTGCCGACCGCGTCGACGCTGAAGTAGCGGATCCGCTCGCCCGCGGCGAGCACCGGCCGGTTCGCCGGGTCGTACTCGCGGCTGTCCGTCGTCGGAGCAGCGGGGTCGACACCGGACGTGTAGTACGTCGTGGCCACGCCCGAGCCCGCGTCGGACGCGCTCAGGTTGACCGCAGCCCCCGGAGCCGTGCCTGCGGTCACGTCGTCGGTGGTCACCGGCGCAACCAGATCGACCTTCGCCGGGTCCGAGCTGCGCGGCGTCTCGGCGTGGCCGACCGCGTCGACGCTGAAGTAGCGGATCCGCTCGCCGTCGTTCAGCGTCGGCTTGTGCGCCGGGTCGTACTCGGGGCTCGCGGTCGTCGGCAGCGCCGGGTTGACGCCGACCTCGTAGTAGGTGTGGGCGACGCCCGACCCGTCCGGATCGCTCGCGTCGAGGGTGACGACCGGGGCCGTCGCGACCCAGCCGGTCGGCACGTCGTCGGTGGTCGCCGGTGCCGTCAGGTCGACCTGCGGCGCGTCCGAGCTGCGCGGGGTCTCCGCGTGCCCGACCGCGTCGACGCTGAAGTAGCGGATCTTCTGGCCGTCGCTCAGCGTCGGCTTGTGCGCCGGGTCGTACTCGGGGCTCGCGGTCGTCGGCAGCGCCGGGTTGACGCCGATCTCGTAGTAGGTGTGGGCGACGCCCGACCCGTCCGGATCGCTCGCGTCGAGCGTGACGACCGGCGCCGCGCCGACCCATCCGGCGGGCACGTCGTCGGCGGTGACCGGCGCGTCGAGGTCGACCTTCGCCGCGTCCGAGCTGCGCGGCGTCTCGGCGTTGCCGGCGGAGTCGACGCTGAAGTAGCGGATCTTCTGGCCGTCGTTGAGCGTCGGCTTGTGGGCCGGCTCGTACTCCGGGCTCGCCGTGGTCGGCAGCGCCGGGTTGGCCCCGACCTCGTAGTAGGTGTGGGCGACGCCGTTCGCGTCGGAGGCGGTCAGCGTGACGGCCGGCGCGGCGGTCTGCCACGCGGTCGGCACGTCATCGCCGGTGACCGGCGCGATCGAGTCCTCGACGTAGGTCGGGCCCGCCGTCGAGCAGGCCGAGACGTTGCCCGAGTCGTCGGTCGCGGTCGCGTAGGGCGTGACCGTCGCGTTGTCGGCGACCGTGAAGGTCACGCCCGCACCGCCATTGAAGGCGGTCGCGGTGCCGGTGCCGAGGACCGTCCCCGTGCAGGCGCTGTCGCCGTAGATCCGGACCGTCGACCCGGCCTCGGCCGCGCCGGTCGCCTTCGGGGCGTTGTCGCGCCCAGGCGAGCTCGGCGACACGTTCGAGACGGTCGGCGCGACGGGCGCCACGACGTCCTCGACGAACCGGAAGCTGTCGATGCCGATGTAGTTGCCGTTGGTCGTCGCCGGGCCCACGTTCGGGACCGAGTAGCGGAAGCCGAGGCAGCCGGCGGAGGTGCCGGACGGCAGGCCGCTCAGCACGACCGTCTGCTTCGTCCAGGCCTTCGGGTACCCGGTCGTGGTGAGCGTCGGGTTGATCGTGAGCAGCAGGGTCGAGAACGATCCGGTCGCGCTCGGCCCGACGCCCGGATTGCAGGTGCCGTCGCTCGACACCCGCAGCTCCAGCCGGTCGACGTACGGCTCGTCGGCGGTCCGCGTGTAGAACGAGACCTCGTCGCCGTTGGTCAAGGTCGTGATCTGGGGCGAGATCAGCCAGTTGCTGATCGTCCCGGAGGCTCCGCTGACGCTGTTGAAGTTCGCGGCGATGTAGGAGGCCGCAGCACCCTGGTGAGCGTCGAACGGGCCGCCGCTGCCGGCGGAGGGCGGATTGCCCTGGAACCAACCGTTGCCCCCGAGCGGGGACGACTGGTTGGACTGGGTCCAGCCCACGGGCGCCCACGGCTGACCGGCGGCGACGCCGGGACCGAAGTCCTCGCTGAGGTCAGCCGCGGAGGCGGCTGGTGCGCCCAGCGTGAGCGCGGCGCCGACGGCGGCGGCCGCGATCAGCAGACCGCGACGCGAACCTGGACGCGAGCGTGGACGGGAACCGGCGGAGGGACGGAAAGCGGGCAAGAAGCGCTCCGGGTCGAATTGGACGGACGCCCGCCCTCTCGCCCCCGCACTGCCGACGGTCCGAGTCCACGCGCCCTAGCGGGCGCGAACGCTACCGGAGCCCGTGTCGTCGGAGACCCCGTTTGCCAGCGGGATCGACCGTCCGTCCAGCGCCGTCGTCGCCCGCTCGCGGTCCCAGACGTCGGCGCCTACGCCGTCCGCCCGCAGCAGGAACTTCTGGACCCGCTGGGTCGCCGTCTTCGGCAGCGCCTCGACGACCCGCACGTAGCGCGGCAGCATGAACGGGGCCAGTCGGGCCGCGCAGTGCTCCAGCAGCTCGGGCCCCGAGACGTTTTCCCCCGGACGCAGCACGACCGCGAGCAGCACGTCCTCCTCACCCAACTCGGACGGCACCCCGACGGCGGCGCTCTCGGCGACGGCGTCGTGGGCGTTGGCCGCCCGCTCGACCTCGAACGAGGAGATGTTCTCGCCCCGGCGGCGGATCACGTCCTTGAGCCGGTCGAGGAAGGTCAGGTAGCCGTCGGCGTCGCGGCGGCCGCGGTCGCCGGTGTGGAACCAGCCCCCGGCCATCGCCGCCCGGGTCGCCTCCGGATCCCGGTAGTAGCCGCGGAAGAGCACGTCCGGGCGGGTCGCACGGACGACGATCTCGCCCGGCTCGTCGTCGGGCGCCTGCTCGCCGTGCTCGTCCTCGATCCGGACCTCGGCCCAGTCGACGGCCCGCCCGATCGTCCCGACCCGGACCGCGTCCGGCGGGTTGGCGACGCAGATCGTGGCGGTCTCGGTCAGCCCGTAGGCCTCGAGGATCGCGAGCCCGAAGCGGCGCTCGAACGCCGGCCAGAGGTCGACCGGCGCGGCCCCGCCGACGGCCAGCCGCAGGCCGCTCTCGTGGTCGTCCTCGCGAACCGGCTGCTTGGCGATCATCGTCAGCATCGCGCCGATGTAGTTGAAGACGGTCGCGCCCTCGCGGCGGACGTCGTCGAGGAAGCCGGAGGCGCTGAAGCGGCGGGCCAGGACCAGCGGCCGACCGGAGACGAGCGCGCCCATCGTCGAGAGCATCTGGGCGTTGACGTGGAACAGCGGCAGCGACGTGTAGAGGACGTCGTCGTCGCGGACCCGGACCATCTCGCGGGTGAACCCGAGCCCGGTGGTGACGAACGCCTGGTGCCCGTTCATCACCCCCTTCGCGCGCCCGGTGGTGCCGGAGGTGTAGAGGATCGAGGCCAGGGCGTCGGGGCGGACGACGGCCGCCGGGGCCGGTGCGTAGCTGCCCGCGAGCCAGGCGCGGGCGTCGTCCCAGCCCGCGGCGGCCGGAACGTCGCCCGCGCTACTGCCCGCCGAGGTGAGCGCGAACCGCCGCAGCCGCGCCCCGTCGTCCCCGAGCGCCGCGTCGCAGGCCGCCACCAGCGTCGCATCCGCGACCAGCAGCGAGCTCTCGCTGTGGCGGAGGACGTGACGCAGCCCGTCGCCGACCAGGCCGGTGTTGACCGGCACGAAGACCGCCCCGAGCAGCGCCGAGCCGAACCAGAGGTCGAGCAGCTCGAGGCCGTTGGGCAGCATCACCGCGAGCTTGTCGCCGGCCCGCAGCCCCGCATCGGCCAGCGCCGCGGCCGCCTGGCGCGCCCGCAGCAGCGCCTCGGCGAACGTCACCGCCGCGCCGTCGCAGGCGACGAAGCGGGCATCGGGCGTCAGCTCGGCCCGGTCGAGCAGGACCCGCGGGATCGTCGCGCCCGCGGGCGTCGCGTCGCCCACGTAGCGCACGGCGGTCACGCGGCCTCGGGCAGGAAGGCGACGCCGTCGACCTCGACCGCCGCGCCGAGCAGCAGGTCGGCGACCCCGACCGCGGCGCTGGCGGGGTGGTCGGTCGGGAAGCGCTCGGCCCGGACCGCGCTGAACGCGCCGTAGGTCGTGAGGTCGGTCAGGAACGCGTTCAGCTTGACCACGTGCTCGAGTCCCGCCCCGACCTGCCCGAGCAGGCCCTCGATCTGGTCGAAGATCGCCCGGCTCTCGGCCGCGACGCCACCGGCGACGATCGCCTTGCCGGTCGCGTCGAAGCCGACCTGGCCGGAGATCTGGATCAGCGAGCCGCCCCCGACGGGGATCACCACCAGCTCGCTGAAGGCGCCGAAGTGGGACGGGATGCGGGTGTGGGACATGCTCAGGTCTCCGTGTCGTCGAGTTCGCCGTCGCTCCGGGAGAGCGCGAGGCGGGTGTGCCGGGTGTGGACCCGGTAGAGGTCGGCCGCGTCCTCGGGGGCGCGGCGGGCGATCGCGTCGAGGATCATCTGGTGCTCGGCCATCGCCAGCTCCAGGCGCGGCTGCTGGACGTACGCCAGCCGGTGCGGCGCGGTCCGCTGCCAGAGGCTCGAGGCGATCTCGTACAGCAGCTCGAGGCGCGAGCTGCGGAGCAGCAGCAGGTGCAGCTCGCCGTCGAGCCGGAGGTAGTCGGCGATCTCCCCGGCGACCGCGTGCTCCCGCGCGCGCTCGTCGAGCGACCGTGCCTCCGCCAGCTCCTCGTCGCTGATCCGGATCGCGGTCTCGGCGATCAGCAGCGGCTCGAGCGCCTCGCGGGCGACGTACAGCTGCTCGAGCGAGCGGCGGGTCACGCGGGTCACGCGCGCCCCGACGTCGCGTTCGAGCTCGACGAAGCCCTCGCCGGCCAGCTCGCGGAACGCCTCGCGCACCGGCGAGCGACTGACGCCGTACTCCTGCGCGACCACGTCCTGCTTGATCCGGTCGCCCGGCTTCAGGCGCCCGGTGACGATCGCGTCCCGTAGGCCGCGCGCCACCGTCGCCGCCAGCGGCAGCTTGACCGCGTCGCGGACCGGCTTGGTCTCGTCGTTCTCGCTCATCACCGTGTGTTTACCCCACCGACCGGGCGGCCCACTCGGCCGTCTCCTCGAGCGCCCCGGTCATCGCCTCGATCGTGAAGTCGAGCGCCTCGTCGTCGAGCGTGGTGCAGAGCGCCATCTCGCCGTCGGGGCCGAAGAAGACGCCACGGTCGATCGCGGCCAGGTGCAGGTAGGCGCCGGTCTCGCGGTCGGGCTCGCCCGCGGCGTCGAGCACGTAGCTGCCGAGCACCGAGCCCTCGCCCGTCACCTCGACCGGCAGCCCGGCGGCCCGCGAGCGCTCGCGGAGGGTCGTGCGCAGCTTCTCGGCGCGCCGGTCCATGTCCGAGATCCGCTCCGCGGTCAGGTCCTCCAGCGCGACCAGGCCGGCGGTGCAGGCCAGCGGGTTGCCGTTGAACGAGCCCCCGTGGTAGACGCTCCCCTCGCGGCGCGAGTCGAGCAGGCCGAGGACCTCCTCGCTGCCCGCGACGACGCCCATCGGCACGCCACCGCCGATGAACTTGCCGAGGCAGGTCAGATCGGGCGCGAAGCCGTACTTCTGGGCCGAGCCACCGTGGGCGAGCCGGAACATCAGGCAGTCGTCGAGGATCACCATCGCGCCGTGGCGCCGGGCGAGGTCGACCAGCGCCGGCAGGAAGCCCTCGGGCGGGGCCGCGACGCGGAACGTCAGCAGCACCGGCTCGATGATCACCGCGGCGATCTGCTCGCCGTATTCGGCGAACACCTGCTCGTAGGACTCGATGTCGCCGAAGCGGCCGAGGACCGTCCGGCCCGGCAGGTTGCCGATCCCGTAGAGCCCGGCCTCGAGGTCGTCGTAGGAGCCGTGGTAGGCGCCGTAGGACTTGAGGATCAGCGGCCGCCCGGTGGCCCGGCGCGCGAGCTTGGTGGCGAGCATCGTCGCCTCCGTGCCCGTGTTCGTGAACCGGACCCGCTCGGCGGACGGGATCCGCTCGCAGAGCATCGACGCGTAGTCGACCTGGCTGCGCGAGGGACCGACCCAGGCGGTGCCGCGCGGGATCGCGTCGAACAGCGCGTCCTGGACGGGCGCGTAGGCGTGCCCGTGGATCAGGCTCAGCCCGTTGTAGGTGAAGTCGACGTAGCGGCGCCCGTCGAGGTCCCAGAGGTACGGGCCCGTCCCGTGCTCGAAGACCACCGGGTAGGGCTTGAAGAAGCCGTAGGCGCGGGTGCTGCCGCCGGGCATCACCTGGCGAGCCTCGGTGCTCAGGGCCTTCGAGCTGGGCGTGCTCGCGAGGTAGCGGTCGGCGGCGGGGCCGGTCGGCTCATCGACGTACGGCGCCTTCATGCGCGTCGGCCGGTTGGGACGTGGGACATCGTCGCTCCTGTCGTGTACAAGCTGTTCATGCGGCGTCGCGCCGCCGGTCGGTCGCGGTCACGTCGACGGCCAGATCGGCCGTCGCCCGGGTCCCGGTCAGGACCACGCCATAGATCTCGTCGGCCGCGCGGGCGGAGACCCAGCCCTCGCGGACGTCGTGGAGGACCGCCGCGGGGTCGCGGGCCAGCGGGGCGCCGTAGCCGCCCCCGCCGCTCTCGACGCCGACGATCCACTCGCCGGGGACGAGCTCGATCCCGCCCATCGCCTCCAGCTCGGTGCGACGCCCGTCGGCCTCGAGCTTGGCCGCCGAGGCGGCCGCGCCGGAGCCGCCGCCGTGCACGCCGGCCGGCGGGCGCTGCGCGTAGTCGGCCGCCCAGAAGACCTCCATCGGCGCGCCGACCGGGCCGTAGACGACCTCGCTCGCCGGGCCGCCGCGGTGGCGACCGGCGCCGCCGGAGTCCTCCAGCAGCCGGACCGAGCGGAACCGCAGCGGGTACTTCTGCTCGATCACCTCGACCGAGTCGATGTAGACGGTCTTCGCGCAGTCGGGCATCGCGTAGGTCACCCAGCCGTCGGCATAGGGGCCGCCGGGGCCGCCGTTGTTGCCGATCACGGCCTGGTTGATGTACGGCCGGCCGCTGCGCGCGTCGGTCCCCGAGTAGACGCCCCAGCCGACCCCGAGCGCGCCCCCGCCCTCGGCCAGGCCGTGGCCCTCGCCGAGCTGGGCGAAGGCGACCTGGACCGCGTTGATCAGGCGGTTGGTGATGTTCGTCGTCGCCATCGAGGCCGAGAACGGGTGCCGCAGGCCGCCGGCGATCGAGCCGTCGCGGAGCAGGATCCCGACCCGCCGGAAGCTGCCGGCGTTGCGCGGGACGTCGGCCGGGAGGCAGTTGAAGACGGCGATGATCGCGCCGGCCATCGCGCAGCTCTGGGAGAGGTTGATCCCGGCTGGGACGCAGTCGATGTTGTCGCGCAGGTCGACCTCGACCCGGCCGGCCTCGGGATCGATCTCGACCCCGACGCGGACCTCGACCCCGTCGGGCAGACCCGGCAGCGGGTCGTGGGTCGACGCGGCGCGCAGCCGCGCCGCGGGCAGCTCGGCGATCGCCCGCTGCATCCGCCGCTCGGAGTAGTCCAGCCACCAGGCCTGGAACTCCCGCAGGGTCTCGATCCCGTACTGCTCGACCAGCTCGCCGATCCGCCGCTCGCCGATCCGGACCGCGCCGAGCGAGGCGAGGTAGTCGCCGTACCAGACGTCCGGGACCCGGATCCGCCGCTCGCACATCCGCACGATGTCGGCGACGTCCTCGTAGCCGCGCTGGATCCGCACGCACGGGAACGAGAGCCCGCCCTCCTCGTAGAGGTCGCGGGCGAACGGGACGTAGGTGGTCGGCTGGGCGTTGCCGCAGTCAGCCTGGTGGGCCTTGGCCGAGACGGTGAAGACGTGCTCGCCGCCGGCGTAGACGGGGACCAGCAGCGTGTGGTCGGCGGTGTGGGTGTTGCCGAGGTAGGGGTCGTTGTGGAGGTAGGCGTCGCCGGGCGCCATGTCCGGGTGCAGCTCGCGCATCGAGGTGGTCTGGAGACCCGCCCCGAGCACGTGGACCTGGAGCCCCTCGGCCGCGGCCAGCAGCTCGTCGTCGGCGGTCACCACGCAGCACGAGAAGTCGCGCGCCATGTTCAGCACGGAGGAGCGCCCCGCGCGGAACAGCGTGTTGGTCATCTCCCGCACGATCGTCTCGAAGCGATTGGCGAGGACCGCCGCGAGGACGGGATCGAAACCGGTCACGGAGGTCATGCGCGCTCCAGCAGGTAGTCGCCGATCGGCGTCACCCGGATGGACCACCCGGGCGGGACGACGATCGTGGTGGTGGGCTCGACGACCAGCGCCGGCCCGTCGATCGCGGCGCCGGGCCCGAGCCCGTCACCGGTCCAGATGCTTGCCTCGTGCGCGCCCGCGCCGGGGAAGGTGATCGTGCGCCGGGCGCTGGCCGTGGGAGGGCCGTCGACGGTGGCGGCGGTGCCGGTCCCCCGTGGCGGCTTGGCCGGAGCGGCCCGCAGCCGTCCGACGCAGTGCACGACCTCGACCCGCTGGGCGCTGTCGGAGACGGCGAAGACCCGCTCGTGCGCGGCGTGGAAGGCGTCGGCCAGGCTCGCGACCTGCTCCGGACCGTCGAAGCGGGCGAACGGCAGCGGCACCGGCAGCGTCCACGCCTGATGGGCGTAGCGGGCCTCGACCGAGCGTTCGACCTGCTGGTCGTCGACCCCGGCGTCGCGGAGCGCGGCCCCGGTCGTGGCCAGGACGGCGTCGATCTCCGCGAACGCCGCGTCGGCGGAGGCGAAGTCGCCGTCGGCGCTGTCGCAGAGGACCGTCCGGCCCTCCTCGACCAGGATGTCGCTGTACTGGCCGCCGAACGCGCTCAGCGCTCCGGCGGCGCGCGGCATCACGACCCGGTCGCAGTCGAGCGCGTCGGCGATCGCCGCGATCCCGAGCCCGGCCGCGCCGCCGCCGGCGACGATCCCCGAGGCCCGCGGGTCGATCCCCTGGTCGATCGTGATCGCCTTGATCGCGTCGACCATGTGCTGGTTGGCGATCGTCATCACCGCCTCGGCGGCGGCGACCGGCGTGCTCCCGAGCTCGTCGGCCAGCACGCCCAGGACCCGCTCGGCGGCCGCGGCGTCGAGCCGCATCCGTCCGCCGAGGAACCGCTCCGGATCGAGGTAGCCGAGCAGCAGCGCGGCGTCGGTGACCGTCGGCCGGTCCCCGCCGTGGCCGTAGCAGGCGGGTCCGGGGTCGGCCCCGGCGCTCTCGGGTCCGACCCGCAGCAGGCCGCCCGCGTCGACCCAGGCGACCGAGCCGCCCCCGGCCCCGATCGAGCGCACGTCGACCGACGAGAGCCCGGTCAGGTGGCCGGTGAAGGCGCCGCCGAGCCAGGTCTCGCGGGTCGTGACGATCGCCCCGTCGCGGATCAGCGAGACGTCGAAGCTGGTGCCGCCGGTGTCGCAGACGATGATGTCGGCGCGGTCGAGCTCGTCGACGAACAGGCGCCCGGCGACCGGGGCCAGCGACGGCCCCGACTTCGCGGCGAGGACCGGCTTGGCCGCCAGCTCCGCCATCGGCAGCACGCCGCCGACCGAGGTCGCGGCCAGCAGCTCCCCCGTGAAGCCGGACGCGCGCAGGCCCTCGTCGACCTCGGTCAGGTGCCCCGGCAGCAGCCGCTTGAGCGACGCGTCGATCGCCGTCCCGGAGGCCCGCCGGTACTCGCGCAGGATCGGGTTGAGCTGGTGCGAGAGCGTGAACGGCACGCCCGGCAGCTCCTCCGCCAGCAGCTCGGCGAGCCGCTGCTCGTGGCTCCCGTCGACGGTCGACCAGAGCAGGCAGACCGCGACCGCCTCGACCCCGTGCGCGGCCATCCCGCGCAGCGTCGCGCGGGCCTGGTCCTCGTCGAGCGGCAGGACGGTCTCGCCGTCGGCGCCGATCCGCTCGCGGATCTCGAAGGTCAGGGCGCGCGGGACGTACGGCTCCGGGTACGGCCGGCTGAAGTCGTACGGGTGCATCGACCCGCCCTCGCGGCGGACGAGCACGTCCGGGAAGCCCTCGGTCACCAGCAGCGCGGTGCGCGCGGTCTTGCCCTCGAGGATCGCGTTGGTCGCGCGGGTCGTCGAGAACACGAACAGGTCGCAGCGGGCCAGCAGCCCGGGGGCGTCGAGGCCGAGCTGCGGGGCGGCGTTGGCGATCGCCGAGAGCAGGCCGTCGGCGAGCCGCTGCGGGGTCGTCAGCGACTTGCCCAGGGCGAGCCGGCCGCTGGTGTCGGAGACGACGACGTCGGTGAACGTGCCGCCGACGTCGCAGGTGATCTTGACCGTCAGGGTGTCGGGAACCACGGGGGTCAGCTCCGGTCGGTTTCGGGGTCGTTGAGGCGGGCGGCCCGGCGGCGTTGCCACCAGGCTCCGGGCCACTCCAGCTCGCGGCCGCGCATGATCCCGTCGCGGCGACGGGCGAGCACGGCGAGGATGCAGAGGGCGAGTGCGGCGGCGGCGAGGCCGTCGCGGCCGGGGAAGTCGATCGGGCCGGCGCTGAAGCCGTCCTCGGCCGCGTTGAAGACGAAGCTCAGGATCGAGATCACGACGGCGCCGACGACCGCGCCGGCGAGGCTCTTCTGCCCGCCGAAGACGAGCATCGCGATCGTCAGGAAGGTGATGTGGAGGTAGAAGGCCGAGGGCGTGAACGCCCCCTGGAACTGGGCGTAGAGGAAGCCGCCGATCCCGGTCACGAAGGCGCTCAGCAGGAACGCCTTGGCGCGCTCGCGGGCGATCGAGACGCCGGCCGCGCGGGCCGCGAAGTCGTCCTCGCGGGACGCCCGCAGCCGCAGCCCCGACGCCGACCGCTGGTAGACGAAGACCAGGCCGATCACGGCGACCGCCCAGGCCAGCGCGCTGAAGATCGTGGTGTTGGTCGGCACCCCGATCATCGTCTGGCTGCCGCGGGTGACGGCCGTCCAGTTCGACGCGACCTGGAAGACGATCACCAGCACCGCGAACATCACCAGCGAGGCGGCGAGGCCGGAGAGCCGCGCGATCGGGACGACGATGATCGCCGCGATCGCGACGGTCACCAGGCCCGCGATCAGGCCGCCGGGCAGCGGCCCGAGCTCGATCGCGTGCAGCCAGCCGGGCAGGTCGGGCAGCAGGACCGCCTTCTGGACGCTCGGGATCGTCAGCAGCGCGCCGACGTAGGCCCCGATCGCCATGAAGCTCATCTGGCCGAACGAGAGCACGCCGGAGGTGCCGACGAACGCGTAGAGCCCGACGACCAGCACGACGTTGACGAGGATCTCGATCGTGTCGCGCTGGATCACCAGCGAGGCGTTCGCGCCGACCGCCGCGACGACGACCAGCAGCAGCCAGAGGCCCAGCAGCGGCCAGGCGCGTTCGAGCAGGCCGCGCATCAGACGCGCTCCAGTCGGGCGCGGACGATGATCAAGCCCTGGGGGCGGACGAGCAGCACGAAGATCACTCCGGCGTAGAGGAAGGCGTCGCGGTAGGGCGCGAGCTCGGTCGGCAGCACCACCTGCAGCAGCACGGTCAGCGCCCCGAGGCCGAAGCCACCCCAGGCGGCGCCCCAGAGGCTGCCGAGGCCGCCGACGATCGTGGCCACGAAGGCGACCAGGACCGGGGCGACCCCGATCGTGGGGGTGACGGTGCCGCTCTGGGAGACGACCAGGATCGCCGCGACCCCGGCGAACAGCCCGCTGATGCCGAAGGCCGCCGCGATCACCTTGTCGGCGCGCACGCCGACCAGCCGGGCGGTGGCGAAGCTCTCGGCCGCCGCCCGCATCTGGACGCCGATCATCGAGCGCCGGAGGCCGGTCGCGAGGCCCGCCACCAGCACCAGCGCGACGACCACGCTGACGACGTTGAGGCTGGAGAACGAGACCGACCCGACGGTGATCGAGGAGTCGAGGAAGCCGGGCAGCGAGACGCCCTTGGCCCGCGAGCCGAAGATCACGGTGGCGATCGCCTGGAGCGCGAAGCTGAGCGCGAACGAGGTCACGAGCAGGACCGGCGCCGACGCTCCGCGGAACGGCCGGAACGCCAGCCGTTCCATCAGCAGCGCGGCCACGATCGTGATCGCGATGCAGCCGAGCAGTTGGGCCGGCCAGGGCACGCCGTCGAGCACGTAGAGGCTGTAGGCCCCGATCATGATGAGCTCGCCGTAGGCGAGGTTCATCAGGTTCATGATCCCGAACATCAGCGCGATCCCGATCGCCAGGACCGCGTAGAGCGATCCCAGGCTGGCGGCGTCGACGAGGTGCTGGACGAGGTTGTTCATGCGTCGTTCCCGCCGGTCGACGTCGGGGCGACGCCGAGGTAGCTGGTGGTGAGCAGGTCGCTGTCGGCGAGCTCGGCGCCCGTGCCCTCGAGCACGACCCGGCCGGCGTTGAGCACGTAGGCGCGGTCGGCGAAGCGGACCGCACGGAGCGCGTTCTGCTCGACCAGCAGGATCGTCACGCCCGTGGCGCGCAGTTCCTCGAGCGTGGCGAAGACGTCGTCGACGATCTTCGGGGCCAGCCCGAGCGAGGGCTCGTCGAGCAGCAGCAGCCGCGGCCGGCACATCAGCGCGCGGGAGATCGCCAGCTGCTGCTGCTGGCCGCCGGAGAGCCCGCCGGCCGGGTGCTCGAGCCGGCCGCGGAGGGCCGGGAACCGCTCCATCTCGCGCTCCAGCGCCTCGGCGGCGGCCGCCCGGTCGAGGTCGGCCGTGGCCAGCCGCAGGTTCTCGCGGACGGTCAGTGTGGTGAAGATCTGGCGCCGCTCGGGGACGAGCGCGAGCCCGCGCCGGACGAGCACCTCGGGGGCGGTCCCGGTGATCTCCTCACCGTCGAAGCGGACCGCCCCGGCGGTGATCTGGCGGAGGCCGACGGTCGCGGCCAGGGTCGAGGTCTTGCCCGCGCCGTTGGGGCCGACGAGGCTGACGGCCTCGCCCGCGGCGACGGTCAGCGAGAGCCCGGTGACGACCGCCGTCCGCCCGTAGCTGATGGTGACCTGGTCGAGTTCGAGCACGGCTCAGCTCCCGAGGTAGGCGTCGACGACGCGTTGGTCGGCACGGATCTCGGCCGGGGTCCCGACCGCCAGCACCGTGCCCTGGTCGAGGACCACCAGCCGCGCGCAGAGGCTCATGACCATCTGGACGTCGTGCTCGATCAGGACCACGCCGCAGCCGATCGTGCGCGGCAGCTCGGTGATCGCCGCGACCAGCTCGTCGGTCTCGTGCTCGTTGAGCCCGGCCGCGGGCTCGTCGAGGAACAGGAATCGCGGGCGCATCGCCAGCGCCCGGGCGACCTGGAGCCGGCGTTCCTGGCCGGTGCTGAGGTCGGCGGCGCGACGATGGGCGAGGTGCCCGATCCCCAGCGCGTCGAGCGCCTCGACGGCGCGGGCGCGAGCGGCCCGACGGCGGAGGCCGACCCCCACGCCCGAGACCTCGACGTTCTCGATCACGTCGAGGTCGGAGAACAGCCGCGCGCCCTGGAAGGTCCGCACGACCCCCGCCCGCGCCCGCCGCTCGGGCGACTGCCGGGTGATCTCCTCGCCGTCGAGCCGGACCGTGCCCTCGGTCGGGCGCTGGAATCCGGTCAGGACGTTGACGAGCGTCGTCTTGCCGGCGCCGTTGGGCCCGATCAGGCCGACGATCGTGCCGGGCTCGAACGCGCAGTCGACCCCGTCGATCGCCACGACGCCCTCGAACCGGACGACGAGCCCGGAGGCGTCGAGCCGTCCGGCGGCGTTGCCGCTGGGGCCACCGGCCGCCGCGGCCTCGGACGGCTGGGGGTGATCGACGAGGGTCATGAGCGTGCGGCTTCCGGTCCCGGCCTTACGGGGCCGGGACGTCCTTGGGGTTGGCCTCGGTCAGGTAGCTCGTCTTGCCCTTCTCGATCTGCTGGACGCGGAGGGTCCGGGCGAAGCTGATGTGCCACTTGTCCGTGAACGTCGTCGGCAGCACGAACGGCTCCTCGCGGAACGTCTCCAGCTGGGTTCCGAGCGCCTTGCCCTCGGTCGATCCGTCGGTCCCCTCGACGGCCTTGGTGATCGCCTGGACCATCGCGTAGCCGGTCAGGAAGGCGGACGTGTCGGGCCGCTTGCCCTTGGCCTGCACGTAGCGGTCGACGAGCTTGTTGACCTTGGGGTCGGGGTCGTCGCCGTAGATCGAGGCGTAGGTGGCGAAGAAGACGTTGCCGACGTTCGGCACCGCGTCCTTCCAGTAGTCGCCGTCGAGGTCCTCGTCGCCGAGGATCGGCATCTCGAGGCCGGCGGCGCGCAGCTGCTTGATCACGCTCGCCTGGGTCGGCATGTAGGACGCGAGGTAGATCGCGGCCGGCGGCGTCGGGAGCTGCTTGATCTTGGTGATCTGGGCGGCCAGCGACTGGTCGCCCTGCTTGAAGGTGTCGCTGCCGACGAGCGTGCCGCCGACCTTCGCGTAGCGGGCCTTGAAGCCGGCGGCGCTCTGCTTGGTGAAGTCGATCGTGTTGTCGAGCAGCAGGTAGGCGGTCTTCAGCTTGCGCTCGTTGAACGCCCACTCGGCCATCGCCGCGCCCTCGACCGGGGCGGCGGTCGCCATCGTGAAGGCGAGCGGGCCGATCCCGGCGGGCCCGAACGAGGTCGACGCGGCACAGGTCGAGAAGGCGAGCTTGCCGGCGCCCTGGGCGACGATCGCGGCCGGCGACCCCTGGTCGAAGTCGCAGCTGGTGACGACGACGTCGGCGCCCTTGCCGATCACGGCGGTGGCGGCGTTGCCGGAGAGCTCCGGCTTCGACTTCATGTTCTCGGAGACGATCCGGAACTTGCGGCCCTGCGCCCCGCCCTCGGCGTTGACGTCCTCGACGGCCATCTGGGCCGCCGCTCGGGCCGGCAGGTCATAGGGGGCCATGAAGCCGGTCTCGCCGATCGCGAACCCGAGCGTGATCGGTTCGCCGGCCTTGGCCTTGGTGTCGCCTCCGTCGCTCGAGCTCGTGCTCTGCCCGGACCCACACGCCGCCAGGCCTAGAACAGCGACGACCCCGGCGATCGACATGCCGATGCGCTTCATCTCACCCTCCCCGTGCGGCGCCGGGCCATTCCCAGCGCTTCTCGCGGAAGGTATCCAATCACTCCCAGAAAGGGGAGAAACTTTGCCGTTCGTCCTAGCTTGAGCGGTGCTTTGTATCCGATCCGGACAAATCAGCGACCACCGAACATGCCTCGACGGGCCACGCCCGCACCCCGATCCAGGGCGTGATGACGGCGGAGCAGCGGCGCGACGGACCCGACGGCAGGCGGGTGCGCAGGCGCGTCGGGGACGGGCCGGCCGAGCCCAGGCGGGAGACTGTCCCGGTGCCCGCCGAGCTGATCACCCGCGCGCTGCCCGACGAGCCGGGGCTCGACCTCGGCCTCTCGCACGCGCTGCTGCGGGCGGTCGCCAGCGGCGACCGGGGGCCGCTCGTGCGCCTGTACCGCCCCGGCCCGACGGCGGCCTTCGGGCGCCGCGATCGACTGCGGCCAGGGTTCCCGGCCGCCTGCGCGGTCGCGCGCGAGCTCGGCTTCACGCCGCTGCTGCGTGCGGCCGGCGGGCTGGCTGCGGTCTACGACGAGCGGTCGTTGATCGTCGAGCGCTTCAGCGTCGAACGCGACCACGAGATCGGCAACGGGATCCCCGAGCGGTTCGCGGCGATCGCGGACGTCGTCACCGGCGTCCTGCGCGAGCTCGGCCTCGACGCCCGCGTCGGCGAGATCCCGGGCGAGTACTGCCCCGGCGAGCACAGCGTCAACGTCGGCGGGCGGCTCAAGGTCGCCGGCGCCGCGCAGCGGCTGGTGCGGGGCGGCTCGATGGTCAGCCTGGTGCTGGTCGTCGACGGCGGGCCGCGGATCCGGGACGCGGTCGAGCAGATCTACGCCGCGCTCGAGCTGCCGCTCGATCCCTCGGTGACCGGGGCCCTGACCGACGTCGCGCCGACGCTGGAGATCGACCGCGTGGAGGCGGCCCTCCGCGCGGGGCTGGCCCCGGACGCCACCGTCGTCGAACCCGACGAGCCGCTGCTGGAGGCCGCGCGCGAGCTGACCGACTGGCATCTGGTCGCCGAGGACTGACCGCACCCACCCCTGCCGCCCGAAACGACGCGACGGCCAGTCGGACACGGACCGCCGCCCGGCCACCACAGGCGCGCGACAGCAGACCACCGGGCCACGGCCGACCGCCGATCTCGAACGGCCCGTCAGGCTCTAGGATTCCGAGTCCCGCCCCCGTAGCTCAGTGGATAGAGCATTGGTTTCCTAAACCATGTGCGCAAGTTCGATTCTTGCCGGGGGCGCTCGGAAGGCCTGCGAAATGCCATTTTCTGCGTATGCAAGTGCCTTTCCCCTGCGCGTCAGGCACTGCGGCCCGAACGTCAAGCTGACGTTCGATGACGGCCAGCCTGGCGCAGTTCATGCGCAGTCGGGCCAATCGCCCTCGCCGCTGCCGTCAGCCTGGCGTGCCCGGGCAATGCTAGGCGCCCTCCTCGCGGGAGGCTTGCGTGATCAGCGCGGCGGTCGCCTGGGGGCCGGCCCCGCTAAGCAAGAACGCCACCACCGGGCTGGGCACGGGAGCACCAGGATTATTGCCCTCAACAGCATGTCCGCAGCGAAGGAGAAGATCGCCAAGAGCTCGGCACTCAGGGGCGGACGGGCAGAACCGAAGGCTTGCGGCGCCTACGTCCAGCTCGAGGCAGCCCCTTGACCTGCGCCAATGTCCCGTCCGACCTGACGAGTCGGACCCCTTGAGTGGGACGTCGGAGCGTCGTCAAATAGCGGGCATCGACCCCTTGGCGAGCGGACGGATGTTGACGCACCGCTCGGCGGGAGTGCGGTATGTTCAGCGCCGGTATTTGCCGTGACCTGCACCGCCGGGGACCATTGGTCGCTCGGCTCATGAGAATGATCTTCTAGGGCCCGACGACGTCGGGCCCTAGTTTTTGCCCGGCGAATGGTCATGACGGGGTCGAATGAACGACTTGGGGCCCCGGAATCCCGGAGCCCCAAGTAGACCTTCGCTCATGAGCCGAACGCAACGTTTTGGTTGCTCCGACCGTGCCAGACGATCCTAGCATTCCGTCTTGCCCAACTGCTACACCCTGCGGGTGCCGGCGGCTCCCTACGACATCGCGTTCGAGCGAATCACGCAGCTCGCGATCGCGATGGCCGAAGCATCAGGTGCGCGCAATGAGGCGAGTACGCGCCTGCAGCTGATCGACCGGCTCCTCTTCGAATGCCTGGGCTGGAGCGCCGACGACGCTAGCGTCGAGCACCACCAGAACGGCCAGTACGCCGACTATGTCCTCGACCGACATTCACCCAGGATCGTCGTCGAAGCGAAGCGCGAAGGCGTCGCGTTCGAGCTGCCCGCTGGCATCGAGCGGATCACCAAGCTCAAGGCCCTCTACGGACTTGGCGGCGCGGTGGCCGCAACCCTCGGCCAGGTCGAAAACTACGCGCAGCAGCGTGGGGCCCCCTACGCCGCAATCTGCAACGGCCACCAGCTCATCGCCTTCATCGCCAGTCGGCAAGACGGCATCGCGCCGCGCGATGGCCACGCCCTCGTCTTCGGCACACCGCAGGAGATGGTCGCCGACTTCCCGAAGCTCTGGGAGGCCTTGAGCGTGCACAGCTCGACGAGTACGGGTCTGCGGCGGCTACTTAGCGGCAGCACCAACCCGGCTCCCCCGCCTCGTCTGGCGGAACGAATCAGCGACTACCCCGGCACGGTACCGCTGTCGCAGCGGCAGCTGATGTTGAGCACGCTCAGCGCGCTGTTTCGTCCGGACTACAAACGTGACACCGACGAGGAGGATCTCTTTCTCAGAGAGTGCTACAGCGAGGCGGGCGCCTATTCCAGGCTCTCGGTCTTCAACCGCGGTGTCCTTCGCGCTCGTGAGGGCACCGCGCTCGGCGAAGAACTCGGAGTCGGGTTGGAGCACGCCCGGACGAAGGACGGCCTGAATCCGGCGATCGCTGAGGAGGTTGCTGAGACCAGCGCCAGCAGAGAGCCCATCGTGATCCTCGGCCGGGTTGGGGTCGGCAAGACGATGTTCCTGAGACGCCTGCTGCGCGTGGACGCCAAGGAGCTTGCCGATGCTGCGATTCTCCTCTACGTCGACCTCGGCCGAAGCGCGACGCTCGGCGACCTCCGGTCGTTCATTGCGACGTCGTTCAAGGAACAGCTGCTCCTGCACTACGACGTCGATGTGGATGCATCGTCCTTCCTTCGAGCGACCTACCAGGCCGAGATCGTCCGCTTTGCGAAGGGCATTTACGGAAGACTCAAGGAGAGCAACGAGGCAGAGTTCGCGCTGCGCGAGATCAAGCATCTCGAGGAGCTCACGGAGAACACGGAGCAGCACTTGGGCCGATCGTTGGAGCATCTGGTCAAGCTCCGGCGCAAGCAAGTCATCATCGTGCTGGACAACGTCGACCAGCGCAGCGCAACAGACCAAGAACAGGCGTTCTTGATCGCCGAGACGATGGCGAAGAGCTGGCCCTGCACCGTCTTCGTCACGTTGCGCCCGGAGACCTTCTACGCATCTCAAGCCAGCGGTGTCCTGCGTGCCTACCAGCCGCGGGCCTTCACCGTTGAGCCGCCGAGGGTCGAGCGTGTCATCGTCCAGCGCCTGGCATTCGGCCGGAAGTTCATCACCGAGCAAGGCGCCCTCCCCCACTGGATCGGGTGGACCGCAGACTCGGACGACCTAGGTGAGTATCTCGATGTCCTGTTGAAGAGCTTCACTCGAAGCGATCCGCTTCAGCAGACCCTGATCAACTTGTCGGGCGGTAGCGCGCGACGTGCGCTTGAGCTCCTCACCACCTTCGTCGGCAGCCCGCACTCCGACGCGGAGGCGACGCTCGAGCGGTCCACGGACGGTTCCTACACGGTGCCGCACCACGTCTTTGTCCGGGCGATCCTGCTCGGAAGCGGTGCGTACTACAGTCCCGAGTTCTCTCGGATCCCGAACCTGTTTTCAATTTCGACGGGCGACACCCGCGAGCATTTTCTGCTGCCCTGCACGCTTGGTCTCCTGCAGCGAGCGGTTGAACGGGCAAAGGACGAGGGCTACGTCGAGATGAACGAGATCTCGACAGCTCTGCATGGCATCGGTTTCAACGCCGACCAGATCAGCTTCGCAGTCGACCGCGCCAAGAACGGCGAACTCGTCGAGCAGCTGCCCCCGAATGGAGACCCACGCGCTCTACGCCTCACTACCGCGGGTTCCTACCTCCGAACCCACCTGCCAAGTTCGTTCGAGTATCTGGATGCCGTCGTGGTGGACACCCCAGTCGCAGACCCCGACGTTCGCGGCGAGCTGCGCGTCGTCCGCTCCATCAGGCCGCGCATCGAGCGCGCCGAGATCTTCCTGAAGTACCTCAACAAGGCTTGGAGCCTCGCAGAGCTCGATGCCGTCGACCTCTTCGGCTGGCCAACCGCAGCCCAGGCCCTTCAGACGGAGCTCGACAGGATCAAGAGCCGGCTCTAGCGGACGAACATCGCGGAGATCCCGGTAGCCAGACGCCAGATCAACGTCGCGACCAGCGCTCCCGTCGGCAGCGTCACCGTAACGCCCGGCAGGCAATCGTCGAGGGCGCTCGAGAACGCCGTAGGTGGGCGTCTCCGCCCGCTCCTCCACGCGACGGCGGCGATCTCGGTCGTCGCGACCTGGCGGTCGGTAGCAAGCCGGTCGTCGGCAAAACGCACCGCCTAATTTTGCCCAGTCAGGAGGCTCGGTGGGGCGGGCCTCGCGTCATGTGCGACTCAGCCGTCTGCGCCAGATGGGGTCTCAGAACCCTGGTCTACTCAGGCGGGGTGACGACTGACCCGTTGGCGGTCCAGCCTCGGGAGTAGCCACCGTAGCGGTGAGACCAGGCCGTCAGGAAGGAGAACGTGGACGTACGGACAAACGCTACAACCGCCGGATCTGCGGTGAGGATGTTCGAGCAGTACTTCTCGAACACCTGGCTGTAGTGCCCTACGGTGCGCACGCCCCCGATGAACTCGGTTCCGAGTTTCAGGATGTCGCCGGCGCGATCAGCGCCAACCTCATGCTCGAGCAGCGGACGCAGCGACTCTGAACGCAAGAAGCGACGAGCCGTGTCGTCCAACGAGAACTTGCTCTCTTCGCCCTCTGCCTCTCCGATCACCGCGATCGCGATGAGGTAGAAATCTTCGCGAACGATCAACGTAGCGGACTCCACAACGAGCCAGTTTAGGAGGACGCGCGGACATCCAGCGGAAGCAAGCCCCGGCGGTACACGGCCGGGTGCGCCGTGCCGGACTCGGATAGCGCGGCCGCGAAAGTGGATGCGACCGTACGCGGGCCTGCCGACCAGCCTACAACGGCGAGCGGAGTGGACCGGGGCCGATGGGCGGGAAATGGGAGCATGTTCGCGAGCAGCCTTTCAGCAGGCGTGGCAGGCTTCGGCAATGCCGATCGATCCAGCGTGTCCGTACTGTGGTCACGCGACGGCTTGGGCGAATACGCCAGAGATGCTAATTGTGCCCGGGGGCGACCCGATCGAGCAGCCCTACCTCGGCCTGGCAGCAAACCGCTGCCCTACGTGCGAACAAGTGGTGATTTGGTTTGAAGAGGGCAAGTGGGGCCTCAGGGGCCAGGCGCTCGTCCGCGATCAAGCCTTGGTTCAAGGTCGGTGGATTCGACCAGCGCACCCTGTTCGGGCCCTTGACGAGCGCATTCCGGCAGACCTCCGGAAGGAACTCCAGGAAGCCGAGAGCGTTCTGCCCGTCAGCGCAAATGCAAGCGCCGCCCTGAGCCGACGGATCCTTCAGCGGCTACTTCGCGAAATGGCGGACATCAAGAAGCCAAATCTCGAACAGGAGATCGATGCATTTCTCGAAGAGCATCGACCCCCGAGCCATATCGCGGGACAACTGCACGATGTCCGAGGGATCGGCAACACCGCAACACATGGCGCCTACGACGACGCGGGCATGATCTTCGACGTCATGCCGGACGAGGCGACCTACACGCTTGAGGTGGTCCACAGCCTCGTTGACCACCTGATCATCGGACCGGCAAAGGCAGCCGAGGCACGAGAGCGATTCAACCAGCGCCGACGGGAAGCGGGCACTCGGGAGCTTCCCGAAGTGAAGCGCCCCGTCGACGAGGACGCCTAGAGCGTGGCGTAGTCCTCAGCACGGTCAGTTGCCTGGTCGGCGGCCCATTCGTCGACGGGTTCGTTCTTGTGGGCCAGCTTGTGGTCAGTTCGTCCGCTCCGCAAGCTCCGAGTTTGGCTTGAAACCGGTTGATCCGACCTCACGCGAGCTGGCCCGAGCACCGCGAACGCGTTCCTAAACCATGTGCGCAAGTTCGATTCTTGCCGGGGTCGCTGAGAAAGGCCTGCAAATAGGCGACTTCCGGCTGCCATCGGACCCGTCCGGCGCACATGGTTCGCGGAACCACTCAGGGGACCGAGACGCGCTCGCTTCGGAAGAAGTCCCTGCAAAGCAGCCTGCCGCTATTCGCCGCGGGCGCCTCGTTGGCTTCTTGTGGGCCAGGTGGCAATTCTCCTGGCAGTTCCGGGCCACGGACGATGTCGCTGGTGGAGTCAGTTCGCTTTAGGACCCGGGCGACGGGAAGCGATCCGTCCGGCCTCACGGAGCACCCGGAGGTCGCGCTCGATCGTCGGTACCGAGACAGCCAGCGCTCTTGCAAGGTCCACCACCCGCAGCGAAGGGCTCTCGGCGAGCAGAACGACGATGCGGTCACGCCGAGCTTCTCGGGAGTTCCCATCAGAGTTCCCATCACCGGCGCGAGTGTGATGGGAACTCTCTGATCCTGAGCCGCCGTCGCCTTGGTGCTGGGCGTGCAGCCGATGCTTTCGTCCGCGTCGTTCACCTTCGGGCTCGGCAAGGCCCGCGTCGCAAGAGGCCCGCCAGGTCGCGGGTGGCCAGCGCGCTGTCCACGCCTGTTGCCTGACGGTAGCTCTCGTTGGCCAGTTCGCCCCCTTGGTGCAGCGTGGCGGCCTCGCCGTAGGACGTCGCCGGGACGTCATGCCGCCCCGGCTGACCACCGACCGTCGAGCTCGGGATCGTCGGAGTGCAGGGCCACGGGGCCGCCACCGTCGTTCGAACCGGCGACGCAGAACGGCGCCAACCGCTCGAAGAACTCCGCCGGCGGCACGCCGGCCTCCGGCGCGAAGACCCCGCGCCGCTCGATCTTCCCGCTGACGAGGAGCGAGAGGACGACGGCCATCGGGATCCCCGTCATCGGCGCCATCCCTCCCGGGATGCCGCGCGTCAGGGTGGCAGCGACGGTCGCCGGCCGGCCCTCGCGCCGACCGATCGCCGTCGCGTGCAGCTCGGGCAAGAACCGTCGCCGCGTGATGGCGTCGCGAACCGTTCCGAATAGGTACCGCGGCAGCAGCGGGGAGATCCGATCGACTTCGAGCGCCGCGATCCGACGGGCGGACTCGCCGACGGTGCGACGTCCGGCGTCGATCGCGCGCGCCTCGGTGCGGAGAGCGGCGACGATCCCGGACGGGAGGTCCATGACGTTCACGGAATCGCGCAGGCCGGCGATCGTACGCGGCAGCGTCACGGGCTCGGGGTGGCCGACCGTCCGTACGGTCACGCGGCCGACGCCGGGGAAGTCGATCGCGATCGGCGCCAGCGGCGCGACATCGGCGGGCGCACCGTCGGCCCAGACGCGGATGTGCCCAGCACACTGCATCACCAGGTGCTCGAGCGCCGCGTCCTCCCCGTTGCCGGCAGCGTCATCGTCGTCACCGCCGGGCCCACCGCCCCACCCGGTCAGCAGGGTGTCGACCTCGTCGAGCGATCCCGCCGCGACGAGCGCCAGCATGTTCGTGATCCCGGGGCTCGCGCCCGCCCCGACGATCGCCGTCACGCCTGCGGCGGCCGCCTGCTCGTCACGCTCCAGCATCGCCAGGGTCGGCTGCCAATCGTCGCAGAGGTCCACGTAGTGGCAACCGCGCTCGATTGCCGCCGTCAGGACCGCATCGCCGAACCGGTAGTACGGCCCGATCGTCGACAGCACCACGTCGTGGCCGTCCAGGAGCGCCCGCAGCGCGACCGGGTCGCTGGCGTCGATCTCGACCCCGCGCGCATGCGGGTGTCGAGCCGCCACCTCGCGGGCGCGGCGTCCGTCGCGGTCGGCGACGGTGAGCTGCCCCCACGCGCCAAGCTGGCCAGCGGCCTCGAGCGCCGCGCGTCCCATCTCCCCGGCGCCCCCGAGCGCGAGGACCTTCATCGCCCCTCCCGACATACGTTCATTCTGCAAACGATCGTATCGGAAGCGAACGGATTGGCGGGCCTTCGACGTCCTTGGCCCCCGTCTTCGAGAGCCCTCGGTGGTGCTGCGCCACGCCACGGGTGCGCCGCTCGCCGGGGGCCCAACGCCGAGGTCGCGACGCGATCAACCGCGCTCGATCGGCTCATGGATAGAGGCCGCGCGCGAGGTGCGCATCGGCGACGCGCTGCACCCCGAGGCACAGCGCCGCGTCGCGCAGGCTCACGCCGAGACGCTCGCCGACGCTCCGGGGTGCGGTGTACCATCGCGATTGCCCGTTCGGCTTCACCCGATCGTGCGCTCCGCCGTCCCGACCAGCGGCAGCAACTCCGGCAGGATCACCTTGGCCATGTCCTCGCACTGCCTGCCCCGCACCAGCTTCCGCGACCAAGCTGCGGCCACGATCCGTGCGGGAATCGCGGCGGGCGAGTACGAGCCCGGCGAGCTCTACTCCGTCCACGAGCATCGCGAGATCCTCGACGCCCTCCAGGCCCGCCGCGCAGGCGACGTGGTCGAGCTGACGCGGGCGCATCTGGAGCACATACGCGGGATCTGGGCCGGGCGCCCGGAGACCGACTGATTCGCGTGCGGGGACCGCGTGCTGGCGGCGATCGTGGTGGGCTCTGGTCCGGGCGAGTGGATCGCCGGAGGCCGATGCGCGTCGCCGTCGTCGGTTCGGGCGTGCTCGGGGCGGCGGTGGCCGACGAGCTCTCCCGCCGCGGTGCCTCGGTCGTGGTCTGCACAGCGGAGGAGACGCAGGCGCCGGTGACGGACGCGGCGTTCGGCTGGCTCAATGCTCACGGGTCCGCCGCGGCCCCGTCCTCCGGCTCCCGGCGAGGAGACGACCTCGCCCTCGCCCTCGGCGTGCTGCGCCGGGCCACGGCCGCCCCGCCGCTCCACGGGCTGATCGCCTGGAACGGTGCCGTGAGCTGGGCGGGAGCGGCCGCGGAGACACGCCGGTTCGCCACACGAGCAAGCGACGAGGTTCAGGTGGTCGAGGCCGACGCTCTGTGCCGGCTCCTTCCCGGCCTGCGGAACGCACCGCCGATCGCCGCGTGCACCACCGACGAAGGCATGGTCGAGCCGGACGACCTGCGCCGGGCAATCCTCGCTCGCGCCTGCTCGGCCGGAGCGACCATCGCCAGCGTGCGAGTGGATCGCCTCCAGAAGCGACGTGCGGGCGGCTACGACGTTCAGGGCGACGGCTTCGCGCTGACCGTCGACCGGGTCGTGCTCGCGTGCGGGACGGCGATCCCCGAGCTCTCCTCGCGACTAGACGAGCGGGTAGAGGTGCGCGGCTCCCCCGCCGCGCGCTTCACCTTCTCGGCGCCCGGCCTGCGTCTCGACCGCGTGGTGTCCACGCCGTCGTTCGAGATCCGGCCCTCCACCCGGCACGGCTTCGTCGGTGCCGACGACGTCGTCCCGGGCGAGTCGGAGACGGCGACGCAAGCGCGGGTCCGCGCGTCGCTGGACGCGGTGAGGGAGACGTTCGGCCTGCCGTCGGCGCCGGAGCTCCGCTCGCTGACCATCGGCATGCGTCCGATCCCGTCCGGGGACGGCACACTCTGCGCACCGCTCTCGAGCGCCCCGGGCGTGATCGCCCTGGCCGCGCATCCGGGCCTGACGCTCGCGGCGTCGCTGGCGCAGCGCGCGGCGGACCTGCTCGTCGACCCGGCGAGACCCCTGGCTGATCGTTGACGCGGCGGGTGTGAACGGGGCGATCCGACCTCGCACGAGGTGGCGCGAGCCCGTGAAGGCGTTCCTCGACCATGTGCGCGGGTTCGATTCTTGCCGGGGGCGCCTGAAGGTCCCGTGGCGGAGCGGTGTGCGACGTCGCGCGGAGCAGCACCTCCTCACCGTTCTCGAGGCCAAGCGGCGATCAGCACCCCGGATGGGAACGGACCGCATGCGAGGATGGTCCCCTCATGTTCGGCCCCGCTCGTGACGAGGCTGCGCCGCTGGTCGGCCGCGTCCAGGAGCAGCGCCTCCTGACGTCGCTCCTGGACGGGGTCGGCGACCGCGGGCAGGCGCTCGTGCTCCGTGGCGAGCCGGGCATCGGCAAGTCCCGGATGCTGTCCGTCGCCGCACGGACAGCGCGCGACCGCGGGATGACGGTGCTCTCGGCCGTCGGCGTGCAGTCGGAAGCGCATCTGCCGTTCGCCGGACTGCACCAGATGCTCCGCCCGGTACGCCAGCGCGCGGCCGAGCTGCAGCCCGCCCAACGGGACGCGCTCGACGCCGCGTTCGGGCTGACGCACGAGCTGACCGCCCAGCACTACCGGATCGCGATGGCCTCGCTCGACCTGCTCTCCGACGTCGCCGGCGATGCCTCCCTGCTGCTGGTCGTGGACGACGCGCACTGGCTCGACCCGCCGACAGCGGAGGTGCTCGGGTTCGTCGCTCGTCGCATCGAGTCCGATCGGGTGCTGCTCCTGGCCGCGACGCGCGATGGCTATCCCTCGGCGCTCGTCGAGGCCGGACTGCCGGAGCACCGGCTCGTCGGCCTCGACGAGGCGACCGCCGCGGCCCTGCTGGACGCCGCCGCCCCGACCCTTCCGCTCACCGCCCGCAACCGCGTGCTGCGCGAGGCCGCCGGCAACCCGCTGGCGCTCCTCGAGCTGCCGGCCGTCCTCGACGAGCCCGACGAGCCTTCGGTGCCGGGCGGCCTCCCGCTGACCGAGCGCCTCGAGCGCGCGTTCGCCGCGCGCGTCTCCGATCTGCCCGACGCTACCCGCCTCGTGCTCCTGGTCGCCGCCCTCAGCGACGACGACGCGATCGGCGAGATCCTGCAGGCGGCCAGCGTCATCGCCGGCATGCCGCTCGATCTCGACGTCGCCGAGCCCGCCGCCGATGCCGGCATCGCCGACCTCGATCTGCAGACGCTGCGCTTCCGGCATTCGCTGATCCGCTCGGCGGTCGCGCAGCGCGCGGGCCCGGCGGAGCGGCGGCGCGTCCACGAGGCGCTGGCGGAGGTGCTGGAGGACCAGGACCGGCGTGCCTGGCACCGCGCGGCGCTGCTCACCGGCACGCACGAGGAGATCGCGGGCGAGCTCGAGGCCGCCGGCGCGCGGGCGCGGCGGCGGGGCGCGGGCGCCGTCGCGATCACCGCGATGCGCCGCGCCGCCGAGCTCGGTGCACCGGCACACCGCACGCGGCGCCTGCTCGCCGCCGCTGGGCTCGCCGTCGAACTCGGGCGCCCGGACGTCGTGGCGCCGCTGCTCCGGGAAGTCCGGCAGCTCGATCTCGGAGAGCTGGACCGCGCGCGAGCCACCTGGGTCGAGGAGACCGCGGTAACCCGCCCGCTCGGCGGCGCGGGGCGATTCATGTCGCTCGTCTCCGCCGCGGAACGGGCCGGCGCAGCGGGCGATCGCGATCTGCAGATCGATCTCCTCTGGCTGCTCGCCTCACGCGCGTGGTGGGTCGATCCGGGCCCGGAAGCGCGACAGCTCCTGATCGACGCCGCCGCTCGGCTCGGGGACGCGAGTGCCGACGATCCGCGCGTCTTCGCGGTCCACGCCTACGCCGATCCGATGGGCCACGCGACCGGGGTGCTCGAGCGCCTGCGCAGCGCGGCACGAGCCGAGCGCCCGGACACCGACGCCGCTCGCTTCCTCGGCCCCGCTGCGCTGGTCGTCGGTGCCTTCGACCTGGGCAACGACTTCCTGGCGGTCGCGATCGACGGGCTGCGCAGCGAGGGACGGCTCGGGCACCTGCCGCGACTGCTGGTGCTCCACTCGAACATGGCCGCCCGGCTCGGCGACTGGGACGTGGCGATTCCCGCCGCCGAGGAAGCACGGCGGCTCGCCGAGGAGCTCGGCGAACCGCAATGGATGGCGGCGGCCGACACGGTGATCGCGCTCGTCGCGGCGATGCGCGGGGACGACCAGAAGGCCGACCGGCTGGTCACCGACGCCGAGCTGATCGCCGAGCCGGTCGGCGCGAACATCACGATGGCGTTCGCACAGTTCGGGAGGGTCCTGGCGGCCCTCGCCACGGGCCGCCACGCCGACGCATACGCCTCCGCCGAGCGGGTCTTCGATCCGGCCGACGCGGCCCATCACCCGGTGATCTCCTCGTGGCTGATCGCGGACCTGGCCGACGCCGCGCGGCAGATCGACGAGCACGCCGCCGCCCGGGCACGGGTGGCACAGGTCGAGGCGATGGCCGGTGAGCGGCCCGGCACCTGGATCACGCTCAGTCTCCGCCACGCCCGGGCGCTGCTGGCGGCTCCGGCGGAGGCCGGCCAGCGGTTCGACGAGGCGCTCGCGACCGACCTCGCGCGCTGGCCCTTCCAGCGGGCCAGGATCCAACTCGCCTACGGTCAGTGGCTCCGCCGCGACCACCGTGTGGCCGATTCTCGTGCCGTCCTGCGCACGGCGCGCGATACCTTCGACGCGCTCGGGTGCACGCCATGGGGCGAGCAGGCACGGCGTGAGCTGCGGGCATCGGGCGAGCGCAGCCGCCGCCGACTTCCGGAGGCCCGCGATCAGCTCACCGCCCAGGAGCTGCAGATCGCGCAGCTGGCGGCGCAGGGGCTGTCGAACCGCGAGATCGGCCAGCGGCTGTTCCTGTCGCACCGCACCATCAGCACGCACCTCTACCGCGTGTTCCCGAAGCTCGGGATCACCTCCCGCGGTGGACTGGCTGCCGCGCTGGCGCCGGTCGCGGTCGGGGTCGACGCGCCCAACGACCGGTGACACGTGCGACGAACCTGGCCGGCGAACGTCGCCAACGGCTGAAGTGTCGTCGTTTGACGTACGCGGCCCGACGAGAGCGTGACCAGAGTCAGGGATGACCAAGGTCGCCCTCGTCCGGGGCGGCCAGCGAACGGAAAGGGTCATCCATGGCAAACCTGCAGAACGTGGTCCTGGTCCACGGCGGCTTCGTCGACGGCTCCGGCTGGCGAGGGGTCTACGACCTCCTGATGGCGGAGGGCTTCAAGGTGAGCGTCGTGCAGAACCAGACGCTCTCGCTGGAGAGCGACGTCGAGACGACACGCAACGTGCTGGACCTCCAGGACGGCCCGGCAATCCTCGTCGGACACTCCTACGGCGGCGTCGTGGTCACGGAGGCCGGGCAGCACGAACGGGTGGCTGGCCTGGTCTACGTCGCGGCGTTCGCGCCCGACGCTGGCGAGTCGGTCAACACCTTGATCGCGGACCCGCCGCCCGGCGCGCCCGTGCCGCCGATCCTGCCGCCGCAGGACGGGTTCCTGTTCCTGGACCGCGAGCGGTTCGCGGAGTCGTTCGCGGCGGATCTCCCGGGCGGGCAGGCGGCGTTCATGGCCGACTCGCAGGTCCCGTGGGGCGTCGAGGCGCTCAACGGCTCCGTCAGCGAGCCCGCCTGGCGCAGCAAGCCGAGCTGGTACCTCGTCGCGTCCGACGACCGGATGATCCCGCCGCCGGCCCAGCGAGCCATGTCCGAGCGGGCCGGCTCGACCGTCGTCGAGGCGTCCGGCAGCCACTCGATCTACGTCTCGCAGCCGCGGGCGACCGCCGAGCTGATCGCGCAGGCCGCCCGCGAGGCGGGCGGTGGGAGCACCGAGGGACGCGGGTAGCGGCCGCTCGCAGCGGGCGGGCGGGCGGACGGCGCCGCCCGCCCGCCCGCCCGCGAACAGGAACAGGTCTGGACCGGACACTCAGGGTGATCTAGCTTCTCGGCACCGGAACCACCGGGAACCACGAACGAGAAGGAAGCACCATGATCCATCCAATACGGACGGCCCTGATGACGGCCGCCAGCGTCAGCGCACTTCGGCGAGATCTGACCCTTGTTCATCACCTCCCGCGAAGCAGCGTTGCCCCTGGGCCCGACCGAAGCCCCCGACGCCTCTCCGAAACACAAACTACGACTGGACTGCACACATTGGGTGGGATAGGTTCTCGCCGCCGGATCCACGAGGGTCCATCTACGAGAAAGACACACCACCATGCTTCGCCCACGTACGACCCTGCTCGCATCCGCGATCCTCGGCGCGCTGACCCTGACCACCGCCACGAACGCCAGCGCCGTGACGATCACCGGCGGGGGAACATTCACCACCAACGCAGGAGCTTCGCGGACGGTGGCCGGGAGCCTCGCCGTCCGCTGCACCACGACGTCCACCACCACGACGATTCCCAGCGGGACCTACACGCCGCCGGTCCCGATCGGCACGGCGTCGCTGAACTTCTCCGGCTGCGCCTTCCAGTCCCCACCAACACCGGTGACCGTGACCTGCCAGCCGCTCGGCCCCGCGGTCGTCAACCTGGTCGGCCCTCCCAGCCTCCCGGCACCCGGGGTGATCCCATGGTCGGTGACGCAGGTTGATTGCACCATCGCCCTGACCAGCTTGCCCACCTGCCGACTCCGACTGACCGGCGAGACCCCAACGCTCTACTTCAACCCGGCGACCTTCCTCGGTGGCACGTTCGGTGCGTTCGAGTTCCAGACCTCGGGTCAGGCGTTTACGGTCACGAACACCTCGAGCCCGCCCTGCGGGCTCCCGAGCGGACCGCTGTCGGCCAACATCGGCAGCCCGGTCGGCTCCGGCACGGGGCTGGCCGATCTGCGGCACGAGCTGACCACGGTCGGGCCGACCATCACCTGACCCGCCCGTCGCGCTCTCGGCGGCGTGCTCGCTGGGAGCGTCGACGTTCGCCCGCAACGCCTGCGGGTGACTCGCAGGGCCGCGCCGAGCGCCCCGCGGGTGCCCGCCGCAGGTCGCCCTCCGCCTCGGCCCGCGCCGCAGGTGGGCGCGGACCGCGGCCCGGGAGGCCCGCAGGGATCCCACCCCGAACCGGACCCCAGCCTTCGCCCCGCGACCGGCCCCCGGCCCCCGTCGTTCCAGTCCAATTGGCCTGCACAGGCCCCGCGGACCGGTCCTACGATGGCCCGGCAGCAGCACTCCCCTCCCCCCGGAAGGCCAAATGTCCCCCGTCACGATCCGCGAGCTCCGTCCGACCGACCGCCCCGAGTGGGACCGGCTGTGGCAGGGGTACCTCGCGTTCTACCGCCAGCCGTTGAGCGCCGCAACCACCGAGCAGGCCTTCGCGAACCTGTGCGGCGAGCGTCACGGGCTCTTCGCCCTCGTCGCTGCCGACGGCGAGGAGGGCCCGCTCGTCGGCCTGTCGCACGCGGTGGTGCACGCCACGACGTGGGCACAGAAGCCGTCGTGCTACCTCGAGGACCTCTACGTCGACCCGGCCGGCAGGGGCCGCGACATCGGCCGCCTGCTGATCGAGGCGACGGGGACCGCCGGTACCGCCCGCGGTGCCGGGTTGCTGTACTGGCACACCCAGCAGTTCAACGGCCGGGCGCGGTCGCTCTACGACCGGGTCGGCGAGCTGCAGTCCTCGGTCCGCTACAACCGATCGCTGGCGTAGCCGACCCACGCAAATGGCCTGCTCGGAGCCGGCCACTACAGTGGGCCAATGCCCGACGGTCTCGGCGCCCGCCGCTCGCTGACGCTCGATCCGACACCGCTCCTACAAGCGTCACTGGCCGAGGCGAGCGGCCCCCGCTACGAGGCACTCGGCAAGGCATTGCATGAGGCGATCTCCTCGGGGGCGATCGGGGCCGGGGCCAAGCTCCCCGCCGAGCGGGACCTCGCGCGCAGGCTCGGGCTCAGCCGCGTCACCGTCTCGCGCTCGTACGACCTGTTGCGACAGTCGGGGTGGGCGCGGAGCCGGGTCGGGAGCGGCACGTTCGCCGTCCGGCCGGAGCCCGCCGGGCGCCGGGAGTGGATGCGCGACGTCGTCGACGGCGGTACGCCGTACCGGTCGCTGGCCGCCGAGGTCGTCAATCTCACGACCTCCCGGCCCCGTCCGTTCGCGGACGAGCTTCGCGCGGCGACGGAGCGCAGCGCGCCACGCGTCGCCGGCCTGGCCGAGCACCTCGAGTACGCCACGCAGGGGCTGCCCGCCCTGCGCGAGGCAATCGCCGCGCGCTTCACCGCGCGGGGCCTGCCCACCGACGCGCAGCAGATCCTCGTCACCACCGGTGCGCAGCAGGCGATCAACCTGATCGCCCGACTCCACGTCGACCCGGGCGCCCCGGCCCTGGTCGAGAGCCCGACCTACCTCGGCGCGATCGACGCCTTGCTCATGCGTCGCGCCGAGCTGGTGACGTTCGACCCGATCGACGATCCCGACCGGCTCGCGCACGTGATCGAGAGCCACCGACCGCGGCTGCTCTTCGCCATGACGACCTGCCACACCGTCACCGGCCGGGTCACGCCCGCCGCCCACCGCGAGGCCCTTGCGGCGCTGGCCGAGACCCATCAGCTGCCGATCGTCGACGACGACATCTTCGCCGGCCTGACCTTCGAGGACGAGCCCCAACGTCCCCTGGCCTCGTACGCCGAGGACGCCCCGATCTACACGATCGGCTCGCTCAGCAAGCTCGCCTGGAACGGCCTGCGGATCGGGTGGATCCGCTCACCGCCGGCGCTCCTCACGCGACTGGCCCGACTCAAGGGGACCGACGACCTGGGCACCTCGCTGATCGCGCAGGTCGTGGCCCACGAGCTCCTGACCGACGCCGACGCGCTCGCGGCATCACGACGGGCCGAGGCCCAACGAGCGATTACCGACGCCATCGGGCTCCTGCGCGCGGCGCTGCCCTCGTGGCGGATCGATCGCCCCGAGGGCGGCCGCTCGCTCTGGATCCAGCTTCCCGGGCCCGATGCCGACTCCGGGAGCTTCGTCCAGACGGCGCTCCTCCACGGCGTCCTGATCGCCGCCGGCGCGACGTTCTCCCCCGACCAGCGGCATCGCGACCGGCTGCGCCTGATGCCCGTGCAGCCCGAGGGGATCCTGGCCGAAGGCGTGCGCCGCCTGAGCATCGCCTGGGACGCACTGCGGCGGGGGCCCGTGGCCGAACCCCCGCCCGCCGTCGGCCAGCGACGTCGCGGCCCGCTCTAGGCCACGCAGTCCGCCAGCCGCAGCGCCGCCATCGCCGGCTCCGAGATCACCACCTCGTCACCGTCCCGGTGCGCCAGGCCCGCGACCTCGAGGGCGTCCAGCGCGTCGACCGTGGCGGCCATCTCCGTCCCCGGCCCCATCTCGCGGACCACGTCCGCAAGCGAGATCCGGCCCGGATGCTCGTCGGCCAGGACGAACAGGACAGCACCCTGCAACTGCCGGTCCAGTTCCTCCATCGACAGCGGCGAATTCATCACCTCATTCACGACATCCTCCTCGTATCGATCTTGATCGACCAGGTAGCCCCCGGATTGATCGACGATGATAGAGATCGGCGTACACGGATGGGGAATACGTGGCCGCGAACGCCCGCAGCGAGCGCCCGTCCAGGACAGATTGAAGAACGTTTTTGCTCGGATGCCGGGCACGGGCGCCGAGAACGGGCTACTCCAAGTGGAATAGTCCAATATGAGCATTGCCCTCTTACGAGCCGGTCGCTAGCCTGAATCATCGCTTGAACAACGCCGATTCCTATCGCATTCATCCGCTCATCTCATGCCCTTCCACGACGTCGTTTCCGGTGAGGCTGCCCTAGCCGACCGGGCCGCCCAGGCCCTCCCCCGCCCCAAGCTCCGGCTGCCGGACGGGTCGCTCGTCGAGGTCGGCGAGCACGCCCTGATCCGACTCGAGCAGCGGTTCGCGGCGGCAGCGGTCGGCGGCGACGAGGTCCTCGGACGGGTCCAGCTGCTGCTGAACGAGGTCGGCAGGATGGCGTCCGTCCAGCCCGGCTGGCTGCGCGGGGAGCAACGGCGTGGGTACCGCTACGCGTTCGTCGGCGAGGACTTCCTGCTGATCCTGCGCGGCCCCGCGGTCGTCACCGGGATCGCACGCGGCACGCTCTCGGACAACACCCGCAAGCGCCGCAACGAGGCCGCCGCCGCCCGCCGCAGCTGGCGATCGCGACCGCGTCGGCGCGAGGGCCGGCACCCGCACTGCGGCGACGACCACCGTGGCGACGACTGGTGGTAGGCCCGGCGGCATCCGGCTGCTGACCCGCCGGACCCCGCCCCGAGACCCCGAAGCGCCCCCGGCCACCCCGCCGCGAAGGTGCGCTCGGCTCGCGTCCCAGCGGACGATACGGCCCGCCCGGACGACGACCGACCCACTGGCGCACGCGGTGTTTCGTAAGAAACGTCACGTGTGTGAACGCGATCACATATGCTCGGCTCTCCAAGCACCCCGGATCCTGAGCCAGCCCATGTCTACGTCGACCAAGTTCGTTGTCCTCGGCCTCGTCGCCCGCCGCCCGAGCTACGGCTACGCCCTGATCCAGCAGCTCGAGCAGTGGGCCGTCGATCCCGACGCCGTCCAGGGCTCCTCCGTCTACCAGGCGCTCAAGGAACTGAAGCGGCTGGAGCTGATCGCGCCACACCGTCCAGTGGTCGCCGTCGACGAGGAGCGCGGCAACCAACGAACGATGTATGCCGCGACCGAGGCCGGCGAGCAGCGACTGAACGAGTGGCTCACCGAGCCGCCAGGGTCCTACGACGAGCTGCGAATGCGGATCGGGCTCGCCCGCCCGGATCACCTCGACACCCTGATCGACTACGTCACCGCCGCCGAGGTGGCCTGCCTCGAACGGGTCGGGGAGCTCACCGTCCCCTCGGTCGGCCGACTGCTGGACGACCTCGGGTCCTGGGAGGTCGTCTCCGCGGCCATCCTCGGCCGGCTGAGCGGCGCGGAGCTGCACGGGCGCATGACCTGGCTGCGCGACACCCGCGTCCAGCTGGAATCGATCCGCGACCACTTCTCCGAGCGCACGTCCTGAGCATGGGCCCGCTCCTGTCCCTGGAGTCCGTCTGCAAGTGCCACTGGCGTGGACACCACGCGCTCGACGTGCTCAAGGACGTGTCCCTGGAGCTGGAGCGCGGAGAGCTGGCGGCGATCTGGGGCTCGCGCGGGGCCGGCAAGACGACGCTGCTCGAGATCGCGGCGGGACTTCGGGCGCCGGACGCCGGCCGCGTGCTGTTCGACGGGCAGGAGCTCGGCCTGCTGACGGACGCCCAACGCAGCTCGTTGCTGCACGATGCCATCGGCATCGCGACCCGCCGCGGGCCGAGCAGCCAGGATCTCCCCGTCGGCGACTGGATCGCGGCGGTCCTGCTCGATCGGCTGGGCTGGCGCAAGGCCCAGAAGCAAGCGTCCGAGGTGCTCAAGCGGGTCGGCATCGGCGACGTCGCGCGGGAGCCGTGGGCGAGCTTGTCCGACGGCGACCGGACCCTCGCGTCGATCGCCCACGCGGTCGCCCGCCAGCCGACGCTGCTGCTGATCGACGACCTCGGCGCTGGCCTCGACATGCTCGAACAGGGCGAGATCATGGCGCTGCTGCAGTCGCTCGCCCGGGACGCCGGCGTGTCCGTGCTGATGACCGCGACCGAGCTGCCCGACGTCCAGGGCGCCCGTCCGGTCTGGTCGCTCGGCGGCGGACGGCTCGTCGGCCGCGGACCGCGTCCCGACGCCACCGTGCTCGAGCTCCCGCTCCGGGACGCCCGCCAGGCCTGAGCCCGCCGCCTCGCCCCCGTCTCAGCGACTGCGGGCGAGGCGAGCGCCGGCTTCGGCGAAGCTCGGCGCCCCGGCGGCCCGCAGCACGGCGATCCCGACCGCCGCACAGGCGAGCGCATCCGCGGTCGCGTCGTGGTGGCGATCCAGCCGGATCCCCAGCGAACGGCAGAGGGTCGGGAGCTTGTGGTCGGCCAGCTCCGGCCAGGCCAGGCGCCCGAACGCGACCGTGCAGTGCCACTCGCTGCGGGCCGGATAGACCCGGCCGCACGTCTCGAGGCTCCGCTGGACCACGTTGCGATCGAACGCCGCGTTGTGCGCGACCAGCGGCCGACCGCCGACGAACGACCAGAAGTCGTCCCAGACGTCGCCGAACGTCGGGCTGCCGGCCGTGTCGGCCGCGGTCAGCCCGTGGACGGCCGTGTTGTACGGGCCGTAGACGTTGCCCGGCGGGCGGACCAGCCGCTCGAAGGTCCGCACGACGACGCCGTCCTGCACCTGGACCGCCGCGATCGAGCAGAGCGAGTCACGGGCGGGCATCGCCGTCTCGACGTCGACCGCGACCCAGTCGTGCCCGGTGACCGCCGCCCCTGCTGGTGGCGGCTGGTGGTCGTCGACGAGGCCCATCGCGGCCCAGTCTTCCAGCGCCCGACGGGAACGGCGTGCCGGTGTCGTCCGCAGCCGGCGGCCTGGCGTCGGCCGCCACCGCCCGGGTCGAGCCGGTTCGGGCCACCACCCGTCGGACCCGAAGGCCGTCGTGACACGCGCAGCGACGCCCCTCATCCGGTCGGATCGGGGGCGAGGCCGGGGTCCGGGTAGCCGATGCTGACCAAGCCGGCGACCGTGCTGGCGGCCCCGAGCTCGACGCCGTCGACGCCCGAGCTGGAACCGCCGCCACCGCCACCCCCGGTGCGGTAGTCCGTCCCCCCTCCGCCTCCACCACCGCCCGTGGCGCCCCCGCCACCGGCGCCACCGGCTGCGTTGACCCCACCCGCGACGCTGATGCCCTCACCGCCGGCACCACCGTTGCCGGCGTCGTCGCCGTTGCCACCGTCGCCGAGGCCGCTACCCGCCCCGTGGCCGCCGGTCCCCCCGTTGATGCCGCCGAGGCCCGGCCCCGCGTTGCCGTCGCCGCTGGGCCTCCCGTCGGCATCGGCCCCGTTGCCGCCCCGGCCACCGTCACCGCCGCGGCGATCGACCGCGCTGCCGCCGCTGCCGTTCCCGCCCCCACCGCCTCCGCCGGCGAGCACCACCAGCCTGCCGTTGACGGCGACGCTGGAGAATCCGCCACCCCCGCCACCGTTGCCGTCGCGCCAGCCGTGACCGCCCGTCCCGCCACCGGGCAGCCCGCCCGTCCCGTAGCCGTTGCCGGGCTCTCCCTGGGCGCCGACCGTGATCGTGATCTCGTCCCCCGGCTCGACCGCGACCCGCACGCGCGCCTGCCCGCCGAGCCCGCCGGCCCCGCCGCGGCCGCCTCCCGGGCCGCCCGCCGCGCCCTGCACCGAGAGGTAGAGCTCGGTGACCCCCGCCGGAACGGTCCACGTCGTGGAGCGCGAATAGGTGCTGCCGATGATCGCCGAGCCGGCCATTCCTGGTGCCTTTCGCGCCCGGGGTCGCTGGTCGGCGGTCGTACGGCCGGCCCGGAGCGCGTCATGTATACCGCGTATCGCGATGCCGATGCAAGCCTGAACGTCCAATCTTCTTGACGGGCCTGTGACGTACTGCTAACCCGACACGACGGCGCCTGCTCCGCCCTCAGTCCCGCGGACGCACCCCCGAGACGGCGAGCCGCTCGAACAAGCGGATCGTGAACCGCACGTGGTCGAGGTAGTCGACGACGCTGCCGTGCTCGTCCGGCCCGTGCATGTTGCCGTCCGGCCGAAGCGTGCCCGCGGGCGAGACGACCGGCGTCCCGAGGTGGTCGAGGAACATCCGCCCCGGCCCCGCCCCGATCAGGACCGGGTAGACCGCCGGCTCGCCGAAGACGTCGCGGGCGGCCTCGATCGTCGCGCGCGCGAACGGCGTGTCGATCGGCGAGCGGGCGGGGGCGATCGAGCGGCCGACGCTGATCTCGACCTCCCCGAAGCCGTGGGCGTCGAGGTGCGCGCGGATCGCCGCCACGATCGCCTCCGGCTCCTGGTCCGGGACCAGCCCGAAGCGGACGCTGACCGCCGCCTCCGCCGGGACGACCCCGACCCCGTCGGCGCCGACCAGCATCTCGGCGACCGACATCGACGGCGCGAAGACCAGCCGCTGGGCCAGCTCCTCGTCGCTGCCGGGCAGGTACGGGCGCGTGCCCGGGACGGTGACCGCGTCCCCCGGCAAGGGGATCGCGGCCGCGGCGGCGACCTCGTCGGCGGTCGGCGCCCGCACGGCGTCGTGGAAGCCGTCGATCCGGACCTGGCCGTCGGGGGCCGTCATCGACGTGACCGCCCGCATCAGCTCCAGCGGCGCCGAGCGCAGGACCGCGGCGAAGGCCGTGTGCTGGTCGCTTCGCAGCGGCTTCAGCCGCAGCTCGACCTGGAGGCTGCCGCGGCAGCCGAAGCCGATCCCGGGTCGGCCGTCGGCGTCGCGGAGGAAGCTCTCCCAGAGGCAGGCGTCGGCCCGCAGCGCGTCGGCGTGCGCGACGAGCGCGTCCTCCAGCCCGGGGCTGCCGATCTCCTCGGCCGGGTCGAAGAGGAAGACCAGCCCGAACGGCGGCGGGCCGTCGAACGTCGCCCGCCAGGCCTCGAGCGCCTGGATCCGGGCGGTCACGTCGGCCTTGTCGTCGCAGGCGCCACGGGCGTACATCGCGCCGTCGCGCAGCTCGGCCGCGAACGCCGGCGAGGTCCACTGCTCGGGGTCGCCGGGCGGCTGGACGTCGTAGTGGTTGTAGACGAGCAGCCGCTCGTCGCTCGTCCCCCGCAGCTCCGCGACCAGCAGCGGCCCGTAGTCGGGGATCTCGATCCGGCGGACCTCGTCGACCAGCGGCGCGATCCGCCGTTCGATCCAGTCGGCCGCCGCGGCGATCGACTCGAGCGCGCCGGAGACCGACGGGATCCGGCAGCAGGCCCGCCACTCGTCGACGAACCGCTCCGCCGCGGCGGAGACGTGGGCCTCGGCCGCGGCGGAGATCACGCCGCCCGCCCGCGCTGGACCGGGACCGGGGCCAGCTCGTACGGGTAGTCGGTCAGCAGCTCGCAGCCGTCCTCGGTGACCAGCACCAGGTCCTCCAGGCGGACACCGCCGAAGCCCTGCCGGTAGCAGCCGGGCTCGACCGCGATCACGTCGCCGACGACCAGCACGTCGTCGTTCTGATCGAGGTGCGGAGCCTCGTGGATGTCGAGCCCGACGCCGTGGCCGAGGCTGTGGAAGAAGCCGTCGTTCAGGACCGTTCCGGGCTGCTTCGAGAGCCGCGTCGGCTGGCCGGCGTCCTCGAACGGCTCGCACGAGATCCGGTGCAGGTCGCGCACGGGCAGGCCCGGGCGGATCGCGGCGTGGGTCCGCCGCAGCGACTCGTCGACCAGCCGGAAGTAGGTCTGCAGCTCCTCGTTCGGCTCGCCGACGACGAAGGTCCGGGTGATGTCGGTGTAGCAGCCCGACTCCCCGTCCTGGGGGCAGAGGTCGACCGTGACCGGCTCCCCGACGCGGACCTGGCCGGAGCCGGAGTGGTGGCCGATGCAGGTCTGCTCGCCGTGGGCGACGATCACGTCGTCGCCGCTGCAGCCGTTGCGGATGAAGGCCAGCGCGACGCCCTCCTTGAGGCGCTCGCAGGTCAGCGGCTCGCCGTCGAGCAGCAGCCCGCCGTCGGTGTCCTGGGCCGCGGCGTGGAGCATCGTCGCGACCGCGGCGACCGCGGCCTCGGCGGCGGTCTGGGCGCGACGGATCCCGGCCAGCTGCGGGGCGCTCTTGGCGCGGCGGCGGGCGGTGAAGTCGGCGCGGTCGACCTCCAGCTCGATCCCGCCCGCGCGCAGGCGGTCGGCCATCTCGACCGGGAAGGTCGGCGGCACGACCGCCGCGGTCACGCCGAGCCGCTGGCAGGCGCGGAGGCCGATCGTCAGCGCCGCGTCCTCGGCGGTCGCGCCGGCGGCGACCAGCTCGTCGAGGCCGAACTCCTCCGACGGGTAGGCCGTCAGGCCCGGGACCTGCTGCATCCGCGCGACCTCGAGCGAGCGGACGACGACGTACTGCTTGCCCTCGTGCTCGATGAAGAGGAACGGGTCGTGGACGCCGTGCGGGATCACGTTCCGCATGTCCGCCGACCGCGTGGTGTCCGCGTACATCAGGGTCGTCTTCGCGGGCTGCGTCATCGTTCGTCCTCGTTCTCTCGGCTGCCGCGCACCAGCATGCCTGCCCGCTCGTGCCGCGTCAAATATTGGATGCTTCGTCCACAATAGTGGAGCGCCCCGCTATCGTAGGCCGCATGAGCAGATTGAGGAGCGGCTCCGGCTTCGAGCGTCTCGCGGCGTACTCGCGCGCGGCACGCAACGGGGACATCGTGGCCGTCAGCGGGACCGGGGCGCTCGACGCCGAGGGGGCCGCGCTGCACCCCGGCGACGCCGGCGCCCAGACCCGGATCGCGCTCGAGATGGCGCTCGAGGCGGCCGCCGCGCTCGGCGCCCAGCGCGAGGACGTCTTCCGGACCCGGATCTACCTCCTGGCCGGCGCCGACTGGCGCGGCCCGGTCGAGGCCCACGGCGCGCTGTTCGCCGGCGTCGATCCCGCCAACACCACGCTCTACGTCGCCGACCTGATCCCCAAGGACTGCCTGGTCGAGGTCGAGATCGACGCCGTCGCGTCGGGCCCGGTCACCGACCAGGCGTCCTGATGGGCGGCTTCGACGTCGAGGCCGTCCGGGAGCGGTTCTCCGCGCTCCAGGGCGAGACGGCCTTCTTCGACACGCCCGGCGGCAGCCAGGTCCCCGACGCCGTCAGCGCCGCCGTCGCGACGACGATGCGCGAGTCGGCCGCCAACCTCGGCGGCCCGTTCGCGACCAGCCAGCGGGTCGGCCGGATCGTCGAGGACGCCCGCAACGCCGCCGGACGCTTCCTCGGCTGCGACGCCGACGCGGTCGTCTTCGGGCAGAACATGACCAGCCTCAACTTCTCGCTCTCGCGCGCGTTCGCCCGCGAGCTGCGCGAAGGCGACGAGCTGCTCGTGACCCGGCTCGACCACGACGCCAGCGTCTCCCCCTGGCTCGCGATCGCCGAGGACGTCGGCGCGGTCGTGCGGATCGTCGACATCGACCCCGCGACCTGCACGCTCGACTACGCCGACCTCGAGGCCCAGCTGAGCAACCGCACCCGCGTCGTCTCGTTCTCGTGGGCCGCCAACTCGGTCGGCACCACGATCGATGCCGCGCGCGTCTGCGCGCTCGCGCGCGAGCGCGGGGCGATCGCCTGGATCGACGCCACCCACTACGCCGCCCACGCCCCGATCGACGTCGAGGCGATCGGCGCCGACGTGCTCGTCTGCTCGCCGTACAAGGTCTGCGGCCCGCACCTCGGGCTCGCCTACGTGCGGCCGTCGGTCGTTGCGGGCTGGCGCCCGTACAAGGTCCGTGCCGCCCCGAGCGACCCGATCGGCCACCGCTTCGAGACCGGCACCCAGCCGTACGAGCAGCTCGCCGGCTTCAGCGCCTCGATCGACTACCTCGAGTCGTTCGACGGCGCCGCCGCCCACGAGCACGTCCGCGTGCTCGCCCAGCGACTGCTCGACGGGCTCCCCGCGAGCGCCCGCGTGATCGGCCCGCCGACCCTCGAGGGCCGCGTCCCGACCTTCCTGCTCGACTTCGCCGGCCACGACGCGACCGCGATCTCGGTCGCGCTGGCCGAGCGCGGGATCAACGCCGGGGCCCACGACAGCTTCTACTGCCTCGGCCTCAAGGAGCGGATCGACCTCCAGCCCGCGCTGCGGATCGGGCTCTTCCACTACACGACGGCGGCCGAGGTCGACCGGCTGCTCGACGCCCTGCGCGAGCTGACCGCCTAGGCCGCAGGCGGCGTACGCAGGGCCGTCCGCCGACCCGCGTATCGTCGCCCCGGTGCAGCGCGGCCAGCTCGCAGACCTCTCCGCGGCGCTCGCCCGGGCCTCGGCCCTGCTGGTCGACCTCGACGCCGCTCCCGACGCAGCGGGCGTCGGTGACCGCCCCAGTTTCCTCGTCGCCCAACCGGACAACGACCCCCAGCCGATCATCGAGCGTCTCGCGAGCGCCCAGCGCCTGACGTTCGTCGTCGGTGCCGGCGCCTCGATGGAGGCCGGGCTTCCGTCGTGGGGCAGGCTGGTTCGGGCGCTCCTGGAATCGGTCGCCCCCGCCTCGCTGAACGACAACGACCGGGCGGCCTGGCTCGATGCCGCCGCAGAGCCCGGCCTGCTCGGCATGGCCGCTACCGCCCGCGCCCTCGCCGGCAGCGACGAGCAGTTCGTCAAGCGCGTCGAGCGCTACCTGTACCGGGACCGAGGTCCCGCGCACTTCGATCCCGGCCCGCTCACCCGCGAGATCGCCCGCTGGAAGCGCGACTACCCGGAGATCCAGCTCGCCACCTTCAACTACGACCAGCTGCTGGAGCAGGCGCTCGGCGACGCCGAGCTCACGGTCGAGGCCCGGAAGGACAACGAGCCGGAGCCGGACGGCATCGCGACCGTTCGCCACCTCCACGGCCTGTTGACCGGTGCACCTGGCGAGGACGCCGTGATCCTCACCGAGGGTGACTACGCCCAGTGGCCGGCCGGCAGTTGGCAGGACCAGTTCATGCGCGAGGCCCTCGACGGTGTCTGCGTCTTCCTCGGCCTCTCGTTCACCGACCAGAACCTCCTGCGGTGGGTCTACGGCTCGACCACGGACGAGCACATCGCGATCCTCACGCGACAGAGCTCACCGCGCTTGAATCCCGCCGTTCGATGCGAGCTCGAATCGGCGACCCGAGCGCGCCTGCGGCACGCCAACGTCACCGCGTACTGGGCCGACTTCTATGCGGAGCTCGCCCAGCTCATGCACGAGGCACGCCGCCGGCGCGGCGCCGGAAAGCCCCCCGCCCCATATCCGGAGCGCGCGCAGAAACGAGCAAGCAAAGGCCGCCGTCGCTGCCTACCCGTGGTCCGTCTGGAGGCGCGGCAGCGAGCGGTGCGTGACATCCTCGCCGCCTCGCTGTCCGGCGTCCGGAAGGCGCTTGAGGAGGCCGGGCTGGATACCGCGGACGCGGTCCTCGGACTCGGCCTCTGGGGTCTGGACTACGACCAGCGCGACGTCACCCTGTGGGCGTCGTCCGACCGCATCCACATCGATCCGTCGACGATCACCGGCGTGCCGTTGACCTGGGACTCCGAGTGGGTGGCCGTCGAGGCGATCACCCAAGGGTCCGTCGTCGAGCGGGACCCCAGGATCTACGCCAGCCGCTGGCGCTCGGTCCGCGGCATCCCGCTGGTCTGGACCGGCCCGGGAGAGCGCGAGCGCATCATGGTCGGCGCGGCGACGCTCACCACCACGGATCCGTCCGACGTCTCGATCTTCAGGCAGGCCGAGCAACGCGTGGACGGCATCAGCAGGACGATCGACGTGCTCCTGCACGATCAGCTCGTCCAGCTCTGGAGCTGAGTTCCGTCCTCCCCCAGCACGTACAATGAGCGCATGTTCGGTCCGCTGGACGAAACCAACTCGCACGGGATTCGCGTCGTCGCGGATCGGGGTCCGCTGCGCGAGGACGTCCAGGCGGCGTTCGCCAAGGGTTCCCGCAAGGCCACGGCCGGGATCCGCGACCTGACCCAGCCGCGAAGCGCGAAGCACGCGCCGGCAACCGCCAAGCGCCCGAAGTAGCCCGCCCGCGCTCGAGGCGCGGACGGGCCACCGCAGCGGTTCAGCTCAGCCGACCCGCGCCCCCGCGAGATCGGCCGGGGCCCGCGGCTCGGGCTGGTCCTCGTGGAGCCAGCAGGCCGCCTGGCGTCCGCGGCCGATCTCGAACGCCGGCGGCTCCTCGACCGCGCAACGGTCGAAGGCGTACGGGCAGCGCGGGTGGAAGCGGCAACCGCTCGGCGGCGCGCTCGGGTCCGGGACCTCGCCCGGGAGCGCGACCGGCAGCTGACGCTCGCCGTCGGCGTGCGGGATCGCCCCGATCAGCGCTTCGGTGTACGGGTGCGCCGGCAGCTCCCAGAGCTCGCGGCTGGGGACCGTCTCCGCGATCTTGCCCAGGTACATCACCGAGACCGCGTCGGCGACGTGGTGGACGATCGCCAGGTCGTGGGAGATCAGCAGCAGCCCGAGATCGAGGTCGCGGCTGAGCGTCACCAGCAGGTTCGCGACCTGGGCCTGGGCCGAGGCGTCGAGCGACGACAACGGCTCGTCGAGCACGATCACGCTCGGGTCCGCCGCGAGCGCGCGGGCGATCGCGATCCGCTGCCGCTGCCCGCCGCTGAACTGGTGCGGGAAGCGCTCCGCGGCCGAGGCCGGCATCCCGACCCGGTCGAGCAGCTCGGTCACCTGCTGGTCGCGACCGGCCCGGCTCGCGCGCCCGGTCACCGCCAGCGCGTCGGCCAGCTGCACGCCGATCTTGCGCCGCGGGTTGAGCGACGAGAACGGGTTCTGGAAGACCATCTGGAGGCCGATGTCGGCCTTCGGACGGGCTCGCCGGGTCAGCGGCGTCAGCTCCCGGCCCTCGAACACGATCCGGCCGGCGGCGGGCCTCTCGAGCCCGACGGCAGCCCGGGCCAGGGTCGACTTGCCGCAGCCGCTCTCGCCGACCAGGCCGACGATCTGCCCGCGCTGGACGGTCACGCTGGCGCCCGCTACGGCCCGTACCGGGTCGCGGTCGCGGCGCTGGTAGACGACCTCCAGGTCCTCGATCTGGAGCGCGACTCGGCTCTCGCCGCGCGCGTCGTCGGTGGTCTCGTTCGTGCTCACGCGAGCTCCTCTGCGGTAGTCACGGGGCAGGCGACGCGCTGGTCCTCGCCACCGCCGACGAGCACCGGGATCCGCTCCCGGCACGCGTCGACGGCCAGCGTGCAGCGGGGGTGGAAGGCGCAGCCGCTCGGCGGGTCGAGCGGGCTGGCGGGGATCCCGGGGATCGTCCGCAGCTCGCCCTCCTGCTCGCCGGCCTCCGGATGCGGCAGGGCACCGAGCAGGCCGCGGGTGTAGGGGTGGCCCGGACGCTGGAGCAGCTGGCGGGCGTCGCCCTGCTCGATCACGCGCCCGGCGTACATCACCGACAGCCGCTCCGCGACCGCCGACATCACGCCGAGGTCGTGGGTGATCATCACGACCGCCATCTGCTTCTCGCGCCGCAGCCGATCGAGCAGCCGCAGGATCCCGGCCTGGACCGTCACGTCGAGCGCCGTCGTCGGCTCGTCGGCGATCAGCAGCCGCGGCTCGCAGATCAGCGCGATCGCGATCGCGATCCGCTGGCGCATCCCGCCCGAGAACTCGTGCGGGTAGGCCCGCAGCGCCGCCTCGGGGTCGGGGATCCGCACCTCGTCGAGGATCGCGATCGCCCGCCGCTCGGCCTCGCGCTTGTCGAGCGAGAGGTGCCGCCGAGCGTGCTCGGTCAGCTGCTTGCCGACGGTCAGCATCGGGTGCAGCGAGGTCATCGGGTCCTGGAAGACCATCGCGATCTCGCGCCCGCGGACCGCTCTCTGGCGGGCCGTCGACGCCAGCACGTCGGTGCCGTCGAAACGGGCCGCGCCGGTCGTCGTCCCGCCGCGCGGGAGCAACCCGAGCAGCGACAGCATCGTCATCGTCTTGCCGCTGCCGCTCTCGCCGGCGATCCCGTAGACCTGCCCGGCCTCGACCTGCAGCTGGACGTCGTGCACGATCGTCCGCCGCCCGTTGGGCGTCGGCAGCTGGATCGTCAGGTCCTCGATCTCCAGCAGGCTCATCGGTCCTCCCCCGTGCCCTGGTAGCTGGACTGCGGGTCGAAGATGTCCCGCAGCCCGTCGCCGATGAAGTTGAACGCGAGCACGGCGGTGAAGATCGCCAGGCCCGGGAACGTGGCCATCCACCAGTTCTGGAAGTACTGGGTGCCGACCGAGATCATCGATCCCCACTCCGGCGCCGGCGGCTGGGTGCCGAGGCCGAGGAACGACAGCCCGGCCAGCAGCAGCAGCGCGTCGGCCAGGTAGATGGTGACCAGCACCACGATCGGTCCCATCACGTTCGGCAGGACCTCCTTGCGCAGCGCGTAGAGGCCGGAGGCGCCCAGCAGCCGCGAGGCCTGGACGTACTCCGTCTCGCCGATCTCGCGGACCAGCGTCCGCACCACGCGGGCGTAGATCGGCCACGAGACGATCACCAGCGCCAGCACCGCGTTGCGGGTGCTCGGCCCGAGCGACGCCGTCACGACCATCGCCAGGATGATCGCCGGGAACGACGAGGTGAGGTCGGCGAGCCGCATCACGATCCCGTCGACGACGCCGCCGACGTAGCCGGCGAGGAAGCCGAGCGCGGTCCCGATCGAGCCCGCCAGCGCGACGAGCAGCAGCGCCAGCGGCAGCGAGTTGCGGGTCGCCATCAGCACGCGGCTGAGGATGTCGCGGCCGAGCTCGTCGGTCCCGAACGGGTGGGCGCCGGTCGGCGCCTGCATGATCGGGAAGTCCTGGGCGAGCGGATCGTGCGGCGCGATCAGCGGCGCGAAGATCGCGATCAGGACCCAGAGGCCGGCGATCGTCAGGCCGGCGACCATCACCGGCTGGCGCCACGGCGAGCGCGTCCGCCCGCGGCGGCGCCGGAAGCGGCGCAGACGCGAGGGCGGGAGCACGGCGGACGGGGTGGGGGTCGGAGTCGGAGGCGCGCTCATGTCAGCCGGATCCGCGGGTCGATCGCCGCATGCAAGAGGTCGACGAGGAGGTTGACGAGGACGTAGACGGCGGCGATGAAGATGCTCACGCCCATGATCGCCGGCAGGTCGAGCGAGATCGCGCTCTTGTAGGCGTACTGCCCGATCCCGGGCCAGCTGAAGATGTTCTCGACCAGCACCGCGCCGGCCAGGACGTTGGCGAAGACCAGGCCCATCACCGTGATCACCGACGGCAGCGCCGCGCGCAGGATGTAGCGGGTGACGACCAGGTGGCCGGGCAGGCCCTTGGCGTGGGCGGCCCGCACGAAGTCGGCGTGCAGCACCTCGAGCACCGCCGATCGCGTGTAGCGGGCGATCAGGCTGATGTTGTAGGCGGTGAGCACGGCCGCGGGCAGGATCAGGTGCTCGATCGCGTCCCAGAAGGTCGCGAGGTCACCGCGCAGCAGCGCGTCGAGCGTGTAGAGCCCGGTTGGGCCGTCGGGACTGTTGAGGTCCGGTGACAGGCGGCCGCCGCCCGGCAGCCAGCCGAGCTTGAAGAAGAAGAGGTAGAGGCCGATCAGGCCGAGCCAGAACATCGGGACCGAGATCCCCATCAGCGACGTGACCCGCAGGCCGTGGTCGATCGGACCGTCGCGGCGGAGGGCCGCGATCACGCCGAAGGCGACGCCGAAGATCGCCGAGAAGACGATCGAGAACAGCGCCAGCTCGAGCGTCGCCGGGATCGCCTTGGAGAGGTCGTCGCGGACCGGCTGGTGGGTCTGCTGCGAGGTCCCGAGGTCCCCGTGGACGAGGTTGTCGAGGTAGGTGAGGTACTGGGCCGGGAGCGGCTGGTCGAGGCCGTACTTCTCGTTGAAGGCCTGGATCGCCTCGGGCGTCGGGTTCTGGCCGAGGTTGGCCAGCGCCGGGTCGCCCGGCACCGCCTGCGTGAGCAGGAACGAGATCAGGGTGATCCCGACCAGCAGCAGGGCCAGGGCCCCGAGCCGTCGGGCCAGGAACCGCACCAGTGGCCGGTGCGAGCGCGACCTCCGTCGCGCTCGCTCCGGCACGGCGGGCTGCTCAGCGGCTTCCAACGGTCCGGATGTTGAGGGTGTACGTGGGGTCGAGCACGACGCCGCTCAGGTTCTTCGACCCGACGATCGCCTGCGCCGGCTGGAACAGCGGGAAGTACGGGCTGTCCTTGTTGAACTCGGTCTGCAGCTGCTGGAAGAGCTGGCCGCGGGCCTCGTCGTCGAGCGTGCCACGGGCCTGCTCGCCGAGCTTGACGAGGTCGGGACGCGCGCTCGCGGGCCAGTTGGCGTTGTTCGCGCGGCTGTTGCCCGGCGCGCCCGGCAGGTACACGAGGTAGTCGTTGGGGTCCGGGTAGTCCGGGCCCCAGTAGGACACGCTCATCTGGTTCTTGCCGGCCGCGTAGTCCTTGAGGAAGGTGACCGCAGGACGGCCGTCGAGGGTCACGTCGATCCCGATCTTGCCGAGGTCGGACTTGACCTTCTGCGCGATCGAGCTGAACGAGACGCCGTTGGGGGTCGCGTCGGACGGGTAGGAGAGCTTGACCTTCGGGCTCGAGACGCCGGACGCCTTCAGGATCGCCTTGGCCTGCTCGATGTCCTGCTTCGACGCCGCGTCCGCGGGCAGGGCGCCGAGGAACTGCGACGGGATCACGCCCGGGGCCTGGACCGCGCCGACGCCGGAGAGCCGCTTGTAGCCCTCGTAGTCGAGCGCCAGCCGGATCGCCTTGCGGACCTCGACGTTGCCGGTCGGGGAGATCTTCGGGTCCATGTTCGCCTCGACGTCGAAGACGTTGACCGAGGCGTTGGTGGTGACCTGCAGGTTGGCGTCGCGGCTGAGCGTCTGGGCCTGCTGCGCCGAGAGGTCGAGGGCGATCTCGTTGGCGCCGCGCTGGACGTTGAGCAGCTGCGTCGGCGCGGGCAGGTTGCGGACGACGACCTTCGAGAAGGCCGGCTTCTGCCCCCAGTACTTCGGGTTCAGCTTCAGCGTGTACTGCTGGTTCTGCGCGCCCTGCTCGAGCGTGTAGGGGCCGCTGCCGGCGGACTCGCGCTGGAGGAACGCCTCGGCGGTGTCGGTCTTGCTCGCGTCCTTCGCGTCGGTCCCGCCGTTCGCCTGCAGCAGCTTGCTGTTGAGGATCGAGGTCGGGGGCGTGGCGAGGATGCGGAGCAGCGCCGGGTTCGGCGTCTTCGACGTCACCACGACGGTCTTCGCGTCCGGCGCGGTGAAGCTCACGCCGTCGAGCAGGAAGGCGCCGCTGGCCTGGAGGTTGACCAGCCGGTTGAACGAGAAGAGCACGTCCTTCGACGTGACCGGCGTGCCATCGGAGAAGACGGCGTCGGGGTTGAGCGTGAAGCGGAAGCTCTTGGCGTCCTTCGAGCCCTCCCACGAGGCGGCGAGCGACGGCTTCGGCGTCGTCTTGCCCGGCTCGAACGTGACCAGCGTGTCGTACATCGCCTGCACGAGCATGTTGTTGGTCGGCGTGAACTCGTGACCGGGATCGTTGCCCTTGTCGACGAACGACTGGTCGATGACCAGCGTGCCGGAGGCCGCGCCACCCGTCTTGGACGCGGACGTCGTGGTCGAGTCCGATGAGCTGCTTCCACAGCCGGCCATGGCCAGGGCGAGAGCCCCTACCGCGGCGGTGGCTCCGGCTCTATGCGTGATCGAGAGACGCATTCTCACTGCCCCTTCTGCCTGCCTCGCCTCGTACGGGTGACGAGGTCGTTCTGGACGGTTCCGGCGGGACCCGATCGAGTGCTCGATCGTGATCGCCGGGCTTCACGCGGTGCAGTATCCAGTATTCTGGTCGAAATGTCCATTTCAGTGAATCCTGGCGCCGAGTCCACCCCCGACGTCGCCATCGTCGGTGCGGGCATCACCGGCCTCTCCGTGGCCTGGCACCTCGCCCAGCATGGCGTGTCGGTGACGATCTTCGACGGCGCGGGCATCGGCTCGGGTGCCTCGGCGATCCAGCCCGGCGGCGTTCGCCAGCAGTGGGGGACCGAGGTCGCATGCCGGATGGCGCGGGAGGCGTTCGCCTTCTACAACGAGATCGGCGACCGGCTCGCGCCTGCCGTCGACCCGGTCCTGCGCAGCTGCGGCTACCTGTTCGTGGCCGAGTCCGAGACCGAGCTGGCCACCCAGCATGCCCGCCTCGACGTCCAGCACCAGCTGGGGATCCCGTCGCGCGCGCTGACCCCGGCCGAGGCCGGCGAGCTGGTCGAGGGCCTCGACTCGTCGCGGATCACCGGCGGCGTCTGGTGCGACCAGGACGGCTACTTCGACAAGCCGCTGGCGGTGGTCGGCGCCTTCGCCGACGCCGCCCGGCGCGACGGCACCCGCTTCGTCGAGCACGCGGTGAGCGCGATCAGGCCCGACGGCGAGGGCTGGCGACTGGACCTCGACGACGGCACCAGCGCGCGCGCCGGCCAGGTCGTGGTCGCCGCCGCCTGGGACAGCCCCAAGCTGCTGACGCCGCTCGGCATCGAGCTGCCGATCGAGCGCGAGCCGCGCTACCTCTTCTACAGCAACCCGATCCGCGAGCGGCTGCTCGAGCCGCTGGTGATCGCGCCCGAGCGCCACTTCGCCGCCAAGCAGCTGGCCGACGGCTCGGTCCTGGCCAGCGACCTCTCCGCCGGGGCCGTCCCGGGCGAGACCCGCGCCGACTGGCACAGCAAGGTCCGGACCGCGATCAGCGAGCTGCTGCCGATCCTCGAGTACGTCTCGTTCCCGGTCCTGGTCGAGGGCTACTACGACGTCACGCCCGACAACCAGCCGGTGCTCGGGGCCCTCGACGGCCACGACGGGCTCTGGATCGCCGCCGGCCTCAACGGTCGCGGCCTGATGATGGCGCCGACGATCGGACGCGCCGTCGCCGAGGCCGTCCGCGGCGCCGCACTCGACCCGCTGCTCTCGACGCTCGGACCCTCGCGGTTCGCCTCGGGCTCGCTGACCCCCGAGGGCCAGGTCGTCTGAGCGTTCCCAGCCCCTCCCGATCTCCGAGTATCGTCCCGACCGTGTCCGCCGACCCACCGTCCTCCACCCGGACCGCAGCCCTGGCCCGGCAGCAGGAGTTCGTCGGCAGCCAACTGAAGGCGTTGCGGAGCCGGCGACGGCTCTCGCTCGGTGAGGTCGCGCGAGAGACCGACATCTCGGCGTCGTTCCTCTCGCTGGTCGAGAACGGCCGCAGCGACATCACGATCGGGCGGCTGACCCGGCTGGTCGAGTTCTACGGGATCTCGATCACCGACCTGCTGCCCGAGCGCGGCCCGGCCGACCCGGACGTCGTCCGCGCCGACGAGACCCGTCAGCTGCACTCGTCGGAGGAGGGGATCACGATCTTCCTGCTCTCCGAGGGCACCGACCGGGCGATGTTCCCGATGCTGCTGGAGCTGGACCCGGGCGCCCGCCTCGCCGAGCGTGGCCACCACGCGGGCGAGGAGTTCGTCCACGTGCTCGAGGGCACCCTGCTGCTCGAGGTCGAGGCGGCCGAGACCTGCGAGCTGCGGGTCGGCGACAGCGCCTACTACCAGAGCGATCGTCCGCACCGCTTCCGCAACGCGAGCGACAGCGAGCCGCTGCGGCTGATCTGCATCGACTCGCCGCCGCCGCTGTAGCGGGGCGTCCGGCACGGCAGGCACGGACGCCCGCCCGTTGGTCGCGACCCGGTCAGGCGGCGTGGCGCGCGCCGACGTCGACCGTGACCGGCCGGTCCGGCGCGGCGACCGCCGCCTGCAACGAGGCGGAGAGCGCCTGCACGTCGAGGCCGTAATGGCCGGCGATCTGCGCAAGCCGCGCGCCGTCGTCGTCGCTTCCCACCGCCAGCAGCTCGACCTCGACCGGCTGGCCGTCGCGCAGGCCGACGATCGCTCCCGGGGCGACCTCGTGCGTCCGGTCCTGCCGCGCGTCGCCGGTCAGCTGGATCGCGATCGCGCGGGCGTGGCTGTCGTAGAGCGCCTGCATCAGGAGTCCCCGCCAAGCATCACGGTGACCACCCGATCGTGATCGTCGCGCTCGGTCACGACGACGATAGCGCGCCCGTCGAGTGCCCGACCGAAATGGCTCGTAGCGTTGCGACAGGGCCGCGGTTGTCGATCAGGCGGCGTCGGTGAGCGCCTCGACCAGGCGGTCGAGGAACGCCTCCTGGGCCGCGACCAGCCGGGGGCGGGCCTCGTCGATCGTCATCCACGCGACCCGGTCGATCTCGGGCACCGTCACGGTTCGACCGGAGCGGGGTGGCCACGTCAGCTCGAAGGTGCCCGGCACGATCGCGTCGGGATCGAGCTCGCCCTCGACCGCCCAGCAGCGGACGCGCTTGCCGCTGCCCTGACGGACCTCGCCGAGGTCGATCGTCGGGCCGGCGGGCGCGGGCAGGCCGAGCTCCTCCTCGAACTCGCGGCGGGCGGCGTCGAGCGGCGGCTCCTCGTCGGGGTGCTCGCCCTTCGGCACCGACCAAGCGCGCTCGTCCTTGCGCGCCCACAGTGGCCCGCCCATGTGCGCGATCAGGACCCGCAGCCCGTCCGGGTCGCAGCGGAACAGCAGCAGGCCCGCACTCTGGCGGTGACGCGTCTCGGCCATGCGTCCGATGCTCCCACGGACGCGCGGGCGGCCGCTAGGTTACGCCGGCCCGGTCCCTCTGGGCCGCGCTCCCGACGGCCGGACGGGTCAGTCCGTGAGCGGCCCCGGATCGGCTGGGACGTCGACGGCGTGCTCCCGCAGCGCCTCCAGGGGGACGCGCTCGAGCGCCCGCTCGTCGGTCGAGGCCAGCACGACGAAGGCGGCCGCTCCCGCGTGGTGGGCGTGCAGCCAGTTGGCCGCCGTCACGCACCAGCGGTCGCCCGGGACCAGCCCCGGGAAGGCGAACTCCGGCCGCGGGGTGCTGAGGTCGTTGCCGATCCGCCGCTGGTGGGCGAGGAACTCCTCGGTCACCACGGCGCAGATCGTGTGGCTGCCGGGATCCTCCGGCGTCGTCCGGCAGCACCCGTCGCGGTAGAAGCCGGTCATCGGGTCGGTGCCACAAGGCTCGAGCGGCCCGCCCAGCACGTTGCGTCCGGTCACTCCCGGAGTATCGCCGACCAGCCGCGTCCGGTCAGCCCCGTGGCGAATCCCGCGGCAGCTCCGGCGGCGTCGCCAGGATCGCCTCGACCGCGACCCGCAGCAGCGCCTCGGTGTCGACGATCCGCTCGCGCTCGCCGCCGAAGAGCACCGACGGCAGGTCGACGAGGCAGACGGCGATGGTCTCGATCGCCCGGCGGTCGCGGCGCGCCCAGAGCCCGTGGGCCAGCTCCCGCAGGAGCACGAGCAGCTCGTCGTCGAGCGCCGCCAGGTCCGCGACGATCGGGGCCGGCAGCCCCTCCCGGACCAGCGACTCGCGGCGGTACTCGGCCAGGACCCGGGCCGCGTCGGGGTGGGTGCGCCGGAAGCCGGCCAGGGTCAACGCCGCCGCGACGGTCGCGTCGACCGCCGAGCCCCCGGCCGCGCGGACCCCATCGACCGCCGCGCGCTGCTCGTCGAGGAACCGGCGCGCCGCCCGCAGCCACATCCGCCCCAGCAGCTGCGTACGCGAGCCGAACGCGTGGTACAGCGATCCGCTCGGCGCCCCCGTCCGCTCGGCGAGCGCGCGAATCGTGAGGGCGGCGGGGTCGCCGCCGGCCAGGATCGCCTCGGCGGCGTCGAGGATCTCGTCCTGGTCGTGCACCCGCGGACGTGCCATCGCCTCATTCTAGCTCGCATGTTCTAGAACAGCTGATCCGTTACCCTCTGCGGGCAGGAGCCGGCCGACGATCGTCGGCGTCCACCACCGACAGGAGTCCCCGTGCCCGATCTCGACCGCGAAGGCGACGTCTTCGTCCTCCGCCTCGGCGACGACGAGAACCGCTTCAACCCCGACTGGATCGCCGGCGTCCGCGAGCAGCTCGCGGTCGTCCTCGCCACGCCCGCCCCGCGCGCGCTGGTGACGACGGCCACCGGCAAGTTCTGGTCCAACGGCCTCGACCTCGAGTGGCTGGGTGCCCACGCCGACCAGATCGAGGACTTCGTCGGCCAGGTCCACGCGCTCTTCGCCGAGGTGCTCGAGGCCGGGGTCCCGACCGTCGCCGCGATCCAGGGCCACGCGTTCGCCGCCGGCGCGATGCTGGCGATGGCCCACGACCAGCGCGTGATGCGGCGGGACCGCGGGTACTTCTGCGTGCCCGAGGTCGACATCTCGATCCCGTTCACCCCGGGCATGACGGCCCTGCTGTCGGCCCGGCTGCCGGGGGCGACCGCCCACGAGGCGATGACGACCGGCCGCCGCTACGGCGGACCCGACGCGCTCGCGGCGGGGATCGTCGACGAGCTCGCCGACGAGGGCGACCTGCTCACCCGCGCGATCGAGCGGGCCGGGGCGCTCGCGGCCAAGGACCCGACCACGCTCGGCACGATCAAGCAGCGCCTCTACGCCAGCACGCTGACGGCGCTCCGCGCGCCGCAGGGCCTGTAGCGCGGGCCACCAAGCCGGGGCCGCCGGACCCGTCCGGCGGCCCCGCGCCCTGGCGGCCCAACGGCTAGATCGCCTCGAAGTAGCGGCGCCGCTCCCAGTCGGTGACGCTCTGGTTGAACGACCGGCACTCGTGCCGCGCGAGCGTCGCGTAGTGGGCCTGGACCTCGGCCCCGAACGCCTCGCGTACGAAGTCGCTCCGCTCCCAACAGCCAGTCGCCCGGTCGAGCGTCTCCGGCAGCGGCGCGACGTCCCGCTCGTAGCCGTTGCCGAGCGTCGGCTCGCCCGGGTCGAGCGTGCGCTCGATCCCGTCCCGGACCGAGGCGAGGACCGCGGCCAGCGCCAGGTACGGGTTGACGTCGGCGCCCGGCACGCGGTACTCCAGCCGGGTCGCCGCGGGTCCGCCCTCGACCACCCGGCAGGTGACCGTGCGGTTGTCGAAGCCCCAGGTCGCCCCGCGGCCGGCGAAGTCCTCGCTGCCCGTCCGCCGGTAGCTGTTGATCGTCGGCGCGTACCAGAGCATCAGCTCCGGAGCCCGATCGAGCACGCCGCCGACGCTCTGCCGGATCGCCGTGCTGATGCCCCGCGGATCGTCGGCGTCGTGGTAGATCGCGGTGCCGGAGCGGTCCCGCAGCGAGACGTGCACGTGACAGGACGAGCCGATTCCCGCCTCGGTCGTCGGCCGGGCCATGAACGACGCCGCCAGCCCGGCGCGGCTGCCCATCGTCTTGACCCCGAGCTTGAAGAGCGCGTGCGCGTCGGCCATCGCCAGCGGCGCGTCGTGCCCGAGGTTCATCTCCCACTGGCCGAGGCCCCACTCGCCCTGGCTCATCTCGACGTGCAGGCCCGACGCCTCGAGCGCCGCCCGCGTCGGCCGGAAGAAGTACTCGAGGTCCTCGGTCTCCTGGATCGTGTAGTCGGAGTGGCGGTTGGTGGTCGGCACCAGCGCCGCGTAGTCGCTGCGCCGCGCGGCCTCGTAGCCGTCGCGGTAGAGGAAGAACTCCAGCTCGGTGCTGGCGCTGGCCGTCAGACCGAGCGCGTCGAGCGCCTCGAGCTGCCGCCGCAGGATCGTCCGCGGCGCGATCGGCACCAGCTCGCCGCGGTCGTCGACCGCGTCGCCGAGGCAGATCGCGGTCCGCTCCGACCAGCCCGCGACCCGCAGCGTCGAGACGTCCGGGCGGACGACGTAGTCGTGCCAGCCGGTGTGGATCCCGGCGTAGTCGAGGCTGATCCCGTCGAGCGACTGGTCGATGTCCCAGGCCAGCGTGCAGGTGCAGAGGTGGATCCCGGTCAGGACCTTGTCGACGAACGTCCGCGGCGAGAGCCGCCGGCCGACGAGCCGCCCCTGCACGTCGACGGTGGCCAGGACCACGGTGTCGAACTGCTCCGACAGCAGGTCGTCGGCGGTCAGCCGACCGGTCGTCCGACGCACCGTCTCGTCGTCGCGTTCCCGAGAGCTCATCGGACCATCCAACCGCCATCGACCGGCAGTTGCACGCCGGTGATGTACGACGCGTCGTCGGAGAGCAGGAACGAGACGGCCGCCGCCTGGTCCTCGGGCTCGCCGACGCGCTTGATCAGCAGCCGGTCGGAGAAGCTGTCGAAGATCTCCGGGTCGGCGAAGCTGGTGCCGGTGAAGAGCGTGTTCGTCGCCCCCGGCGCGACGGCGTTGACGCGGATCCCGCTCGCCGCCAGCTCCGCGGCCAGCGCCTTGGTCAGCATCAGCGCGCCGCCCTTCGACGCGTTGTAGTGGACCTGGCAGCGCCCGCTCGGGCTGCAGATGATCTCCGACTCGATCGTGGTGATGTTCACGATCGCCGGCGCCACCCCCTCGCGCAGCGCCGCCACGGCGGCCTTGGCGGTCAGGAAGTAGCCCTTGAGGTTGATGTCGACGACGCGGTCCCACTCCTCCTCGGTGACGTCGTCGAAGCCGGACATCGTCACGATCCCGGCCGCGTTGACCAGCTGGTCGAGGCCCCCGAAGGCGGCCACCGCGGCGGCGACGGCCGCGTCGAGCTCGCTCCGCGAGCGCACGTCGGCGGTGACGCCGATCGCCTCGCCGCCGGCGGCGACGATCGTCGCGGCCGTCTGCTCGGCGTGCTCGGCCGCGACGTCGAGGCAGGCCACGCGGGCGCCCTCGGCCGCGAGCCGGACGGCGATCGCGCGGCCGATCCCGGAGCCGGCGCCGGTCACGAGCGCACGGCGCCCCCGGTGTCGGTCGCCGATCGCGAGGACGGGGCGGGGCTCAGGCTGCTGCTGGGGCATGGGTGCGGATCTCTCTCTCGATGGTGGTGCTTCGGGCCTCGTGGACGAGCCACGAGAACAGGGGGTCGGGCTGCTCGCGCAGGTACTCGGGGTGCCACTGGACGCCGAGCGCGCGCGGGCCGACCCGCAGCGCCTCGCAGACGCCGTCGGGCGCGGCCGCGACCAGCGAGACCCCGTCCCCGGGCCGGTCGACGGCCTGGTGGTGGAAGCTGTTGACGACGATCTCGGGCCCGAGCAGCTCCGCGAGCGGCTCGCCGTCGACGAACCGCAGGCCGTGGACGCGAGCGTGCAGTGGGTAGGCCAGCTGGCCGTGGGCCTCGCCCTCGTCGAGCGGCAGGTCGACGACGAGCGTGCCGCCACAGACGACGTTGATCAGCTGGTGCCCGCGGCAGATCCCGAGCAGCGGCACGTCGAGCGCCAGCGCGGTGCGGATCAGCTCGAGCTCGTAGGCGTCGCGGTCCGGGTCGATCTGGGTGCTGCGCGAGCCCGGCACGCGTCCGTAGCGGCGGGGGTCGATGTCGTCCCCGCCGGCGACGACGAGCGCGTCGAGCCGCCGCAGCAGCGCGACCGGGTCCGCCTCGCGCGGGACCTGGACGGGGATCCCGCCCGCCGCCGCGATCCCGTTGACGTACGGCACGTGGTGGATGTCGACCAGCCCGCTGAGCAGCAGCTCGGGCATCCCGGTCACGCGCGAGGTCCGGCTCCGGCCCCCGGTCACGCCGATCAGCGGCGCGTCGTGGGCGGGGGCCGGCGAGGGCTGCTCGGCGTCTCGTTCGGTGTCCCGCGTGCTCATGGATCAGAATCTAGACCAATGACATCTTCAGTGCAAACGTTCTTTGGCAGAATGGACCACGTGACGACGAACGACGGACACGTGCTCGTGCCGGCCGCCTACGCGGTCGTCGTCCAGCACCTGCGGCGCGCCATCCACCTGGGGACCTACGCGCCGGGCGAGAAGCTGCCGCCCGAGCGCGAGCACGCCGAGCTGCTCGGCGTCTCGCGCGTGACCCTGCGCGAGGCCCTGCGCGTGCTCGAGGGCGAGGGCTACCTCGAGATGCGCCGCGGCTCCGCCGGCGGCGCGATCGTCAGCGGGCCGCCCGCCTCCCCCGCCCGCAGCAGCGAGTACCTGCGCGAGCACCTCGACGAGATCCTCGCGCTCCAGGAGTTCCGTCAGGCGATCGAGCCGCTGTCCGCTGCCCGCGCGGCCGAGCGGCACACGCCCGAGACCCTCGACCGCCTCCGCAAGGCGGTCGACGACCTCGGCCAGGCGACGACGCTCGGCCTGTTCCGGCGTGCCGACACCAGCTTCCACCTGACCCTGGCCGAGATCGCCGACTGCCCGCCGCTGCGGCGCGCGATCGAGGACGCGCGAGTCGCGATGTTCGACCAACTCGACGTGCTCGACTTCGACATCATCGTCGCGAGCGCGATCGAGGGCCATACCGCGATCCTGGAGCGGGTCGCCGCCGGCGACGCGGCCGGTGCCCGCGCCGCGATGGAGGCCCACGTCGCCGGCCTCCGCCAGGAGATCCTCGACATCGCCTGAGCCCGGGGCCTCGACCTCGGCCGACCGCCGGGTCCTCGCGCTCCGACTCCGAACGGCGGCGACCGGCGATCACGCGCCGCCGGGTGACGGCGGACGCGCCGCCCGCCCCCACCCGGCTCGACCTCAGAGCGGCAGCGACGGATCCTCTTCACCGACGATCCGCGTCCCGACGTAGGCGTCGAGCACGGTCGCGCTCCCGTGCCCGCCGATCCCGCTCGTGCCCCAGAACGACTGGCTCGAGCCGGCCGCGAGGTCGAGCACGCGGACCCCGCCCAGCCGGACCTCGCCGGCGTGCAGCCGCCGGCCGACGGCGAACGCCTCGTCGCGGTCGGGCCCGAGCACGTAGGCCGCGAGCCCGTCGCCGTTCGCGTCGGTCGCGGCGATCGCCTCCTCGACCGCGGCGTAGGGCTGGACGGCCAGGACCGGCCCGAACAGCTCATCGCCCACGGCGTCCAGCGGCAGTGCCCCGACCACGGTCGGCGAGACGAAGAAGCCCTCGCGGGGCAGCCGCTCGTGCGAGACGGAGACCTCGCCGCACGCGCCGAGCGCAGCGATCTGCTCCAGGATCCGCGCGCGGTGCCCGCGGAAGGCGAGCGGACCGATCTCGGTCGCCGGGTCGGACGCCGGGCCGATCGTGCGGCGGCCGAGCTCGGCGAGCAGCAGCCCCACGAGCCGGTCGTGGTCGGCGTGGGGCACGAGCACCCGTCGCGGCGCCTCGCACCACTGCCCGTTGAGGACCAGCGCGCCCCGTGCGAGCTCGGCGGCGACCGCCTCGAGGTCGGCCCCCGGCAGGACCAGCGCCGGGTTGCTGGCGCTCAACTCGAGTTGCAACGACGGCATCCGCTCGATCGCCGCGCGCGCGACCGCCTGCCCGCCGGCGGTGCTGCCGGTGTAGCTGATGACCTTCGTCCGGCTGTCGGCGACCAGCTGGCGGCCGGCCTCGGCGGCACCGCAGACCACCTGGACCGCGTCGGGCCCGAGGTCCGCGGCGACCAGCGCCTCGACCAGCAGCGCCGCCGTCGCCCGATCGTGCTCCGACGGCTTGAGGATCGCCGGGCATCCGGCCACCAGCGCGTTGGCGAGCTTGGTGACGGCCACGAACGCCCCGGCGTTCCATGGCGCCAGCAGCGCCGCCGGCCCCCACGGCAGCCGCAGGATCTCGACCCGCCGGCCGGGGGTCTCGAGCGGCCGGGCCGGCAGCTCCTGCCGGGCGGTCGCGACGACGCCCTCGACGACGCCGGCCAGGCCGGCCGCGAAGCCGCGGGCGGTCGCGATCGGGATCCCGATCTCGCGCGCGTGCGCCTCCGCCAGCTGCTCCGCCCGACGGTCGAGCTGCTCGCCGATCCGCGCTACGCCACGCAGCCGATCGTCGAGCGAGCGACCGCTCCAGTCGCCGGCACCGTGGCCCCAGCCGCGTTCGGCCGCCGCCAGCGCCTGCTCGATCCGGTCGGGATCGCTGGCGCGCAGCTCACCCGCCGTGGCGCCGGTGCTGGGATCCTCGGCCCGGCCGATCACCTGCGACGGGCGGGCGGACTCGCCGCGAACCAGGTCGGCGGCGGTCGTCAGGATCGCGGTCGGCGCGGCGGACTCAGACATTCTCGGGAACCTCCGGACGGGGGACGGCGACGGGCGCGACTGGCGACGACGACGGCGCTTCGAGTGCATCGAGCGGCACCCGCTGCGGGCGCCGAAGCCCGACCGCGAAGCCGATCGCGGCGACGATCAGGAGCAGCAGCGGCAGGCGGTTGACCAGGCCCGAGGTGCTGCCGCTGACCAGCGCGTAGTTGTTGACGATCAGGAAGGCGAAGAACGAGAGCGCCAGCCCCGCGGTGACCGGCGCGATCACGTGGTGCCACGGCCGCAGCGGTCCGCGTCGAGCGAAGAAGAACGGCACCGAGAACGAGCAGGTCGCCATCAGGCAGATCACGGCGAGCGTGCCGACCCCCGCGGTCTGCGAGCCGAGGTTGAGGTACGGGTCGGCCCCGGCGATCACGTAGACGGCGGTGAGCACGGCGATCCCGGCGGCCTGGGTGATCGCGGCGACGTAGGGCGTCTGGAAGCGGGGGTGGGTGCGGCCGAGCGCCCGCGGCAGCACGCCCTCGCGGCCGAACGCCATCAGGTAGCGCGAGGCCATGTTGTGCAGCGCCATCAGGACGGCGAGCAGGCTCGTCAGCAGCAGCCAGCTGACCAGGCCGGTCGACCAGCCGCCGAGCGTCGACGAGATCGCGTCGAAGGTGAACATGCCCGGGTCCTTGGCCGCGATCGCCCCGGCGTCGACGCCGCCGTTGGTGCCGACCAGGATCCAGGTCGTGATCACGTAGAGGGTGCCGACGAAGGCGATCGCGGCGTAGGTCGCGCGCGGGACCGTCTTGCGCGGATCGCGAGCCTCCTCGCCGAAGATCGCCGTCGCCTCGAAGCCGATGAAGCAGGTGACCGCGAACAGCAGCGCCAGCCCGGGCGAGCCGGAGAAGACCTGCCCCGGATCGAACGACGCGGTCGGCAGGACCGAGGTCCCCTCCTGCACCAGCGAGGCGACGTTGAAGACCATCAGCAGCGCGGTCTCGACGATCAGGAAGAAGCCGAGCACGCGGACGTTCAGCTCGAGCCCCCGGATCCCGACGACCAGCGCGATCGTCAACCCGACGGCCGAGAAGACCCACCACGGCAGGTCGACGCCGAGCTCATCGACGAAGGTCTGGTGCGAGAAGTACCCGACCAGCCCGACGACGTAGAGCACGAGCACGTTGTAGGCGAGCACCGCCACCAGGCCCGCCGCCATCCCGAGCGGACGGCCGAGCCCGGCCGTCACGTAGGCGTAGAACGCGCCCGCGTTGGTGATGTGCGCGCTCATCGCCGAGTAGCCGACGGCGAACAGCGCGAGCACCGCCGCCACCAGCAGGTAGGCGCCCGGTGCGCCGACCCCGTTTCCCAGGCCGACCGCGAGCGGCATCGCGGTCGCCATCGCGGTCAGCGGGGCGGCCGTGGCCACCACCATGAACACGATCCCTATCGGACTGACCGTCCCGGTCCTGAGTCCGCTGTTGCCTTCGGTCCCCATTGCTCTCTCTCCCGTCGGTGCTCTCTCCCGCCGGCAGTATGGATCAAGATCTAGACCAATTGCAAGTCGACCTTTCCGAGGCAATGACGGATCAGGAGCACGGGACCGCGGTGCGCCGGGCCTGCCGCGCGGCCGCCGCACGAGGGATCGGCGCGGCCGCACCCGTTCACGGGCATGCACCGCGCCGACCACGACGCAGCGCGGCCAGGGTCCTTCCTGCTCGCCCACCACCGGGCGGACGAGCAGACGCTGGCCCTGCGGAACCTGCCGTCGCGCCGCCTCGGCGGCCGCGACAGCTCGCGCCTACGGCGTGGTGGTCGTCGCCGGGGCCGGGGTCGTCTGCGGCCCCGGGCGCGACGGCTCGACCTCGAGCAGCTGCTCGGCGCCGCGGTCGACCCGCCACGGCGTCGACGGATGGTCTTCGTCGCGACCGACGACGTCCTGCTCGGCCTCGTCCGACGGCAGCCGGATCATCCGGAAGGTCCACGGCGAGCCCTTGCCCCGGCGAGCGGTGACCGTCGCGCGATCGTCGCCCTCGCGGCGCACCGCGTAGTCGACGTCGGCGGCGCCGCGACCGGCATCGCTGGTCGCGTCGTAGGCGCCCGGCAGCGAGCTGACCGCGTTGTTCATCGCCTGCCGGCACGACCCGGCCGGGCTCGAGTCCAGCCGCTCGCGGGCCGCCGGGCTCAGCAACGCGCAGGCCCGCTGCCCGTTCGCCTGGCCGACCGCCGCCAGCAGCAGCTCGTTGACCGCCAGCCGCGGATCGTCGTCGCCGAACTGGCCCGCCTGACCGCAGCCGCTGACCGCGACCGTGGCGAGGCCGGCCAGGACGACCGCCGCCGTCCGCCGTCGCATTCGAGACCGCATCAGTCGAGGAGCTCCAGGATCTCGGCGACGGCACGGCGTTCCGGCGTCCGAACCTCCTGCCGTCGCGGCCCGAGGTGGATCAGCCCGAGCGCGACCTCGTTCTCGGACAGGCCGACCGCGGCCCGTCCGGCCGGATCCAGCAGCACCGCCGGCGTCCGCCAGTAGCCGGCGAGCCCGCGCGCGTGGGCCGCGAGCAGCAGCCCGTAGACGGCCGCCGCGGTCGCGTCGCGATCCTCCGCCGCCACCCGCGGATCGGGATCGACGACGACCGAGGCGACGACCAGCGTCGGCGCCCGGTCGAGCTTGGCCGCGGCGTCCGCCGGGCCGGCGTCCTTCAGCCGCGCGAGCGCCTGCGGACCGACGACGCGGAACCGCCACGGCTCGGTCAGGTGGTGGTTCGGGGCCCAGCGCGCCAGCTCGACGAGCTCGCGGATCGTCGCCGGATCGACCGGTTCGGGACCGTAGGCCTTGTGGGTCCGGCGGCTACGGATCGCCTCGACGAGGTCGATCGAGGTCGTGCTGCTCATGCCTCGTCGGAGGCGGCGGGATCGTCGCCGGCCTCGTCGCCCTCGTCGTCCTCATACAGCGACTCGCGCGCCAGCTCGCGCCCGTCGCTGCCCAGCAGCACGACCTCGAGCGTGTCGCCGAAGTAGTCGTCGGGCGCCAGCAGCGTGAAACGGCCGTCGCGCACCATGCAGCGGTCGACGACCGTGCCGTCCAGCTCCGCGACCGCGTTCGCCGCGCCGGAGATCATCGGCTGCCCCCAGACGAGGGTCATAGCGGCGACCTCGCCGTCCCCGCGCCAGGAGCCGACGACCGTCTCGCAGATGTCGATCTTCCAGTCCGGGTTGTTCTCGGCCAGCTCGCTCGTGACCTGCGCCTCGGCGTCGAAGGAGTGCGGCTCGGCACCGTCTTCGTCGGCCGGGACGTAGCGGACGAATCCGTACATCTCGAGGCCGGTGCTCGTACGCGACGTCACCGGCAGGAAGCTGCGCCCGTGCCAGGTGCGGTCGGGGAACCACTGCAGCTCCCCCGGCTCGCCGATCCCGTCGGCCTCGGACGGCTCGTCGGGATCCGGCTCCAGCTTCGCGGCGACCTCGAAGAAGGTCGCGGTCAGACGGTCCGCCCAACGGCCGTAGGGGGCGGTGTCCTGCGGCGGCTCGGCGGCGTAACGGGGCAGGAAGCGCTCGAGTTCGGGCATCCCCACGAGTCTACGACCCGTCACAGCCGCCTGACGATCGCCTCGGCCAGCCGCTCCGGCGCCTCGACCGACGGCCAGTGGCCGACGTCCGACCAGAGCACGAGCTCGGTCGCGGGCCGGAGCGCGTGGAGCCGCTGCGGCATCGCCACGACCGCGATCGGATCGAGCGTCCCCCAGATCGCCGTCAGCGGCCCGGCGTACTCGACCAGCGCCGCGGTCCAGGTCGCCTGGTGGACCCGCCGTTCCTCGATGTAGCGGATCTGGCGGGACAGCAGGCGTCCTCCGCCCGCGCGCTGGATCAGCGCGACCATCGCGTCGAGCGCGCCTGCCGGAGGCGGCGCGGCGGCGACGAAGCTCTCGCGCAGACTGCGCCGCACGATCAGGTCCGGGACCGGCAGCGACACCCGCCGGTCCGGCAGCCGCAGGGCCAGCCGCTGGCCGCGGGTGAGCTGCGCGAGGTCGATGAAGATCGAGCCGTTGGTGAGGAACGTGCGCTCGACGTCGAACCCGAGCCGGCCCGCATTGTGGCGGTGGAGCAGCTCGGCGACGATCGTGTCGCCCATGTCGTGGCCGACCAGCGCACAGCGGTCGATCGCCAGCCGGGCGAGCAGCGACTCGACCAGGTCGGCCTGCGCGAACAGCGAGTAGCGGTCGTTCGGCTTCGCCGAGAGCCCGTACCCCAGCAGGTCGAAGCTGACGACCCGCCGGTGCTCGGAGAGCGCCGCGACGACCCCCGCGAAGTCGTACGACGAGCCGGGGAAGCCGTGGACGATCACGACCGGGGTCCGCGGGCCGCGTCCGGCGGGGTCACCGCTGTCGACGACGAACAGCTCCTGCCCGTCGACGGAGAGCGCGGTCCCGTGCTCCCGCCAGGCCCGAACGGCGGGCGGCAGCACGGCCGACATCAGCCCGCGTCGACGGGGCCGTTCGCGGCGGCGTCCTCCGCGGCGCGGAGGCGCTCGCGGGCTCCCGGGTCCGGCACCGGCACCGCCCGCATCAGGGCCTTGGTGTACTCGGCCTGCGGATCGCCGAAGAGCGCGTCCGATTCGGCCAGCTCGATGATCTCGCCTGCGTACATCACCGCCACACGGTCACACATGTAGCGGACGACCGAGAGGTCGTGGGCGATGAACAGCAGCGACAGGCCGAGGTCGCGCTGGAGCTGGCGCAGCAGGTTCAGGATCTGCGCCTGGATCGACACGTCGAGCGCGGAGACCGGCTCGTCCGCGATCAGCAGCTTGGGGTCGAGCGCGAGCGCACGGGCGACCCCGATCCGCTGGCGCTGCCCGCCGGAGAACTCGTGCGGGAGCCGGTTGTAGTGCTCCGGGTTGAGCCCGACGAGGTCCATCAGCTCCTGGACCCGCTTCTTGCGACTGAGCCCGCCCTCGACGCTGTGGACGATGAACGGCTCGCCGATGATCGACCCGACCGTGTGCCGCGGGTTCAGCGACGAGTACGGGTCCTGGAAGACCATCTGGACGTCGCGCCGGAACGGCAGCAGCTGCTTCCGCCCCATCCCGGCGATGTCGGTGCCGTCGAACAGGATCTGACCCGAGGTCGGATGGAGCAGCCGGCAGATCATCCGCGCGGTCGTCGACTTGCCGCAGCCGGACTCCCCGACCAGGCCGAAGGTCTCGCCCCGGAGGACGTCGAAGCTGACGCCGTTGACGGCGTGGACCTGCTCGCGGGGCTTGCCGCTGAGGAGGCCGCCGCCCGACGTGTAGACCTTGTGCAGGTCGCGGACCTGGAGGACGGCGTCCTGCTCGTCCGCGGGCGGGGTCGCCTCGGCCGTCGGCGTCCTCGGCGTCTCGGGAGTCATCACGCCACGTCCTCCTGCTCGGGGGCGAGCCCCGCTGCCGCAGCGGCCTCCGCAGGGGTACGGCCGGCGGCGAGCGCCGACCAGACCGCCGTCCGCTGCTCCTCGGGCATGCCGCAGCGGACCAGGTGGCGGGGGTTCCCGGGCGTCGGCTCGAGAGCCGGCATCCCCTCGTCCGCGCAGCAGGCGCCGGCGTAGGGGCAGCGCGGCTTGAAGCTGCACCGGTCCGGTACCCGGATCATGCTCGGCGGCCGGCCCTCGACGGGGACGAGGTCGACCCCGCGCGGCAGGTCGAGGCGCGGGATCGAGCGCAGCAGCCCCCAGGTGTAGGGGTGCCGCGGCGCCCGGAAGAGCTGTTCGACCGGCGCCTGCTCGACGACCCGGCCGGCGTACATCACGACGATCTCGTCGGCCATCTCGGCGACGACCCCGAGGTCGTGCGTGATCATCACGACGGCCATCCCGAGCTCTTCCTGGAGCCGGGCGATCAGGGCCAGGATCTGGGCCTGGACCGTCACGTCGAGCGCCGTCGTCGGCTCGTCCGCGATCAGCAGCTTGGGGTCGTTGGCCAGCCCCATCGCGATCATCACGCGCTGACGCATGCCGCCCGAGAACTCGTGCGGGTAGTCGTCGACGCGCCGTTCGGGCTTGGGGATCCCGACCAGGCCGAGCAGCTCGATCGCCCGCGCCCGCGCCTGCTTCTTGGTCACGTCGCGGTGGGCCAGGATCGCCTCGATGATCTGGTACCCGACGCGGTAGAACGGGTGCAGCGAGGAGAGCGGGTCCTGGAAGATCATCGCGATCTCGTCGCCGCGGATCGACTGCAGGTCGCTCTCCGAGGCGGTCAGCAGGTCGCGGCCGCCGAAGCGGACCTCGCCGCTGACGTGGACTCCCGGCCCGCGGGTCAGGCCCATCAAGGTCAGCATCGTCACCGACTTGCCCGAACCGGACTCGCCGACGACGCCGAGCACCTTGCCCGGCTCGACGCTGAAGCTGACGCCGTTGACCGCATGGACCATGCCGCCCTCGCTGGGCAGCTCGGCGTGGAGGTCTCGGACCTCGAGCAGCGGCTCGCTCATGACAGCTTCACCCGCGGGTCGATGAATGCGTAGACGATGTCGACGACGATGTTGGCGACGATGATGAACATCGCCGCGAAGAGCACGGTGCCCTGGATCACCGGGAGGTCGGAGTTCGTGATCGCGTCGTACGAGAGGCGACCGATCCCGGGGATGTTGAAGACGGTCTCGGTCAGGACCGCGCCGCCGAGCAGGATCCCGAGGTCGAGCCCGAACGCGGTCACGACCGGCGTGATCGCCGAGCGGACGGCGTGCCGGAAGATCACCCGTCGGCGCGAGAGGCCCTTGGCCTGCGCCGTGCGGATGTAGTCCTCCGACAGGACCTCGATCAGGTTCGCCCGCATCAACCGGGCGTAGATCGCCGCGAACGACGCCGCGAGCACGAACCACGGGAGGATCAGCGAGGTGAACCAGCCCCAGGGGTCCTCGGTCAGCGGCACGTAGCTGCCGGCGCCGGGAAGGATCGGGAAGACGCCGATGTCCTCGGCGAAGAGCAGCAGCGACATCAGGCCGAGCCAGTAGACCGGAGCCGAGATCGCCACCAGCGCGCCACCCATGGCGAAGCGATCGAAGAGGCTGCGCGGCCGGAGCGCGGAGAGGATGCCGATCGAGACGCCGGCGACGAGCCAGATGAACGCCGCCCCGACCGCGAGCGAGATCGTGGCCGGCAGGCGCGAGATGATCGACTGTGAGACGTCGGCGTTGTTCTTGTAGCTGAAGCCGAAGTCGAAGTGCAGGACGATCTTCTTCATGTACTCGTAGTACTGCTCGTACAGCGGCCGGTCGAGCAGCAGCGTGTGCCGGATCTGGTCGATCAGCTCCGGGCTCGCAGCCCGTCCTGCACGGGCCGCGGCCGGGTCGCCAGACGGGAGCGCGTAGAAGATCAGGAAGGCGACCGCGCTGACGACCAGCAGCAGGAAGACCATCCAGACCAGGCGGCGGAGAATGTAGAGGGCCATGGGGGTGGCGCGCGTGGGTCGGGGGCCGCGTCGCGGCCCCCGACCGTCCGGCGTTCGGCTAGGGGTTCACCAGCGAGGTGTAGGACAGGTCCCAGGCGGAGTTCCACGTCGCGATCACGCCGTGGACGTTCTTGCCCTGGACGTTGGCCTGCGTGTCCCAGAGCCACGGGATCGCCGGCACCTGGGCGGTGACGTCACGGTCGACCTGACCGAAGATCTGGTCGCGACGGCTCGCCGCGACCGTCTCCGAGCCCTTCGTGATCTCGGCGTTGATCTGCTTGTCGTCGAACAGCGACGGGTTGTTCATGTTGACCGGCTGGATGTAGTCGCCGTCGAAGGTCGGCGCGAACATCGGCTGACCGTCGACGAAGTCCGGCAGCCACCCGAAGTTGGGGCAGGCGTCGACCTCCTTCATCGCCTCGACCACCTGGCAGTACTTCTCGTACATCGTCGCGTGACCGACGTTGCGCATGTTCACCTTGAAGCCGAGCTTCGAGAAGCTGTTCTGGACGACCTCGCTGGTCTCGCGGCCGGGCGACTCCGTGTCGGCGATCATCGTGATCGACGGCCCGCTGTACATGCCGTTCTTGAACCCGGCCTTCTTGAGGTAGCTCTGGGCGAGCTCGAGGTTGCCCGAGGCGTAGTTCAGGAAGTCGTAGCCGGGCCCCTCCTCGCCGCCCGCCTGCTCGAAGCCCGGGGAGCCCGGGAAGAGGAAGTGGGTCGCGATCTCGCCGACGAGCGGGCCGCCGCGCTGCAGGCGCATCGCGTCACGGTCGAGGACCGCCGCGACCGCCTTGCGGACGTTGAGGTCGTTGAACGGCTTCTTGGTCGTGTTCAGCGCGACGTAGCGGTTGCCGAGCGCGCTGAAGGTGATCTGCTGCGGCGCGTCCTTGACGAACCGCTTGACGCCCTCCGCGGACGGCGGGTCGCCGCCGAGCATGTTCGTGCCCGAGAGCACCTGGCGGCTGTTGACGTCGGAGTCGCCGCCGAGCTTGATGTCGACCTCGTCGACGTAGGCGGGCCGCGGGTCACCGCTGGCCTTGCCGTTCCAGTTCGGGTTGCGGACCAGCGTCGCCGCACGACCGGCCGCGTAGCTCTTGATCATGTAGGGACCGGAGGCGACCTGCGTGGTCGGGTCCTGGTCGTAGGTGCTCGGCGTCTTGGCGTCGAGCTTCGCGGCGTACTCGCGCGGGACCGGCGAGGACAGCGGCAGGACCAGGGCCTTGGCGACGGTCGCGCCGCTGGGCTTGCTGAGCCGGAAGACGATCGTCGTCTTGTCCGGCGTCTCGATCCCCGGGATGTTCCCGCCGTTGGAGCCCTTGAGGCCGAGCACGTCACCGAAGTAGGCGGCCTCGTAGCCGTTCTGGACCGAGGACTTCATCCCCCGCTCGAACGCGTACTTGACGTCGGCGGAGGTGATGGTGCGGTTGACCGGCGGGCCGAACTTGGCGTTCGGCTGGATCTTGACCGTGACCGTCTTGCCGTCGCCGGAGATCGCCGGCGCCGACGAGGCCAGGTCGGGCAGGACCTTCGAGCTGTCCGCCGGGTCGTAGGTGTAGAGCGCCCGGTGCACGACCGAGGTGACCATGTAGTCGGCCTGGAAGTACGCCGCGCCGGGGTCCAGATGCTGGAACTGCTCCGCGAAGAGGACCTGCAGCTTGCCGCCCTTCTGCTGGTCGTCCGTCGGCACGGCCCGGAAGAACTTGCCGTCGCGGACGCCGGCAGGACCGCTGATCTTGTTCGCCGCCACCACGGTGCCGGCCGCGGCCGCGCCCGAATCGCTGGACGTGGTCGACTCGTTGTCGCCTGAACCGCACGCCGTGACGCCGACGGCGAGACTGCCGGCGATGCCGAGGGCGAGCAGTCGACGTGTTGTCTTCTGCATGGACTTCCTCCTGTACGGGGCCCGATCCTGCTCGGGGCCCCACGATGATGGGACGGAACGAAGCTGGGTCATGACCGCTTGCGGGGGTTGAGCGCGTCCTGGAGCCCGTCGCCGAGCAGGTTGAACGCGAGCACCGTGATCAGCAGCGCCAGGCCGGGGAAGACCATGAACCACCACTGATCGGTGTGCTTGGCTGCGTCGCCGAGCATCTGTCCCCAGCTGGCGGTCGGGGCCTGGACCCCGACGCCGAGGAACGAGAGCGACGCTTCGAAGAGGATGTTCTGGGGGACCAGGACCGTCGAGTAGACGATGATCGGCGCCACCAGGTTGGGCAGCAGGTGCGAGGCCATGATCCGCCGGTCGGACGCGCCGATCGAGCGGGCGGCCTCGACGAACTCCTTCTCGCGCAGCGAGAGCACCTGGCCGCGCACGATCCGGGCGATGAACGGGAAGCCGGAGATCGCGATGATCAGGACGACGACCGGGACGCCCGGGGTGATCAGGCCGCCGAGGCAGCCGTTGCCGATCGAGCAGGCCGCCGCGAGGCCGATCCCGAGCATCAGGATCGGGAACGCGAGCATCACGTCCAGCACGCGGGAGACGAACGTGTCGACCCACCCCCGGTAGTAGCCGGCGAGGGTTCCGGCGATCACGCCGAAGGTGACCGCGAGGAAGGTCGAGATCAGCGCGACCAGCAGCGAGACCCGTGCGCCGTAGATGACGCGGCTGGCGACGTCACGGCCGAGCTGGTCGAGCCCGAACGGGTGGTCGACGCTCGGCCCGGTCGCGACCGGCAGCCCGAGCTCGTCGACGCTGCCCGCGCTCTGCACGTCCGGCCCCGGGACCCCGAGCAGCTTGATCACCAGCGGCGCGAAGATCGCGATCAGGATCAGCAGCACGATCACGACCAGGCTCGCCATCGCCACCCGGTCGCGCTTGAGGCGCGCCCAGAGCAGCTGGCGCTGCGAGCGGGCGACGTCGGCTTCGGCTTCCGACTCCGGGGCGAGGGCCGACGGGTCTGGACCGGCTGCTCCCGCGGTGACCGACGTACTCATCGAACTCGGCCGTGGGTCATGGCAGCGGTTACCGCTCGGTGGAAGATAAACAGGGACATGCGGGGGGACAC
>NZ_JBWDOG010000016.1:0-101003 GCF_056269115.1 Patulibacter ginsengiterrae | reverse complement strand
GAGACGATCGGCAAGCGCCCCGGTGCGGCCGAGCAGCAGCCCGGCGCGCCGGCAGGTGACGTCGCGATCGATCCGACCACCGGCCAGCCGGCGGCGGGCCGCGGCCGGCCGGGCGGAGCGTCGTCGGGCGGCCGCCGACGCCGCTCGACGGGCGGCGGCTCGACGGGCGGCCGAGGAACGTCGGACGGCGCCGACGGCCCCAGCGCCCACGGCCCCGGAGTCGACGGCCCCGGCCCCGACAGACCCGAGCGTTCCGTCGAACAGCTCCGGAGGCTCGTCGAGTGCTGGCACCGCGTCGGCGCCCAGAGGGCCTGCGGCCGCGGGCGGAGGAACCGCCGCCGACGAGTTCGGCATCGAGTAGCACGGGCTCCGTCCGGCCCGCGCCCTACCGTTCCAAGAACCCGTGGACCTCGTCTTCATCTGTCCCCAGGACGCGATCCGCGTCATCGCCGAGTCGATCGGCCGCGAGGCCCGTCGCCAGCTGGTCGGCGAGGTCGTGCGCGCCTGGGTCGACGAGATCCCGGAGCCCGAGCTCGTCGGGCAGTACTCCCGCACGCTCGCCGACCTCGACGAGAACGACCTCTCGATGCTCGCCGCCTGGCACGCCTCGCTGGAGGTCGGCCAGCCGGTCGCCAACCGCGACTTCCTCGTCCGCGTCTTCCCGACCCTCGGCGAGAATCGCCGTGAGGCGATGAAGATCGCCGCCGGCTTCCGGGGCGAGGACGCGTTCGACGCGGGCGTCGCCGAGGAACAGGCCCTGCGCGCGGTGCTTCCGCACCTCTCGGACGAGAGCGCCACCTTGATCGCGCGCGAGGCGACCGAGCTGTACTGCTGGGATCGCCTCGGCTCCGAGAACTAGGCGGTTGGTCTGAGGCGGCCGTATGCCGTCGCATCTCGCCACCTGGTTCGCTCGGCAGGACTGGCGTCCAGCTCTCGCTTCCCGGCGGCGACCTGCTCGGCCTACGACCACCTCAGACGCAACCGCGCGGCTTTGCGGTTCCCCTCGCGGAACCGCGCGGCGTCTTAGGACTCGTCGGGCGCGGGGACCTTGCGGAGGATGTCGTAGCGGCCGAGGCCGCTGCGGTCGCCGAGGCGCCAGCGGAAGAAGGCCATGTCGAGCCGCAGGCGGCCGAGCTCCATGGTGGTGCCCGAGATCGCCTCGCCCGTCGCCGTCCAGACCGGCCCCTCGTCGCTCTCCCAGAGCTCGATCGTGGCGTGGGTGTGGCGGCCACCGCTGTCGGTCGTGGTCGAGATCCGCGGCTCCGGCGTCTCGACCACGGCCCGAGCCGTGTCGGGCTCGGCCAGCGGCTCCGGAGCGACGTCGTCCTCGTCCTCGTCGTCGAACTGCTCCTCCGCGACCAGGGCCGGCGCGCGGGAGACGGTCGACCAGGCGATCTCGTCGGCGTGGGACTCGGCACCGTCGGGCCGCAGGGCGTTGACGTTGAAGGCGACCTCGTCGCCGAACCAGCCGGTGACCGTGCGTGCCAGCTCCAGCCGACTCCAGTCCGGGGCACCCCACTGGTGGCCGCGCTGGCCGACACCGTCGATCTTGACCCGGCGGCTTCCGCCCGCCCAGCTGAGGCTGCCGGTCACGCGGCACGGCTGCTCGTAGCCCTCCATGCCGCCCCACTTCGCGGCGGGATGGTCGGCCGCGAGCACCAGCGGCGGGCCGGTCGCCTCGAAGGTCAGGTCGAGCGCGCCCGCGTCAGAGGCGACCGAGACCGTCCAGCGGTGATGGGCCTCGACGATCGTGTGGTCGATCCCGGCAGCCTGCAGCTCGGTGTAGTCCTGCGGCGTCCCCTCGACGGCGATCCCGCCCTCGGCCTGGCTGATCACCGGAGCGCCCTCGGCGAAGACCATGATCAGCCCGGAGGCCGCCCCGCCGGCGACGCCGATCCGCACCGTGCCCTGGACGCCCGAGCGCTCGTCGGCGAAGGCGCAGGTGACGGCGTCGCTGAACGCCGGGTCGTCGGCGACATGGGGCCGTTCCAGAGCGGGATCGAGGGCCATCCGGCGATCATGCCAGCCTGCGACCCGGACCGACGGGCGGCCGTCTCCGTCGTCAGCGACGGCACCCGGCCGCGGACGACGAGCCCCTCCCGTCGCGAGAACGCCGCTCAGCGGGGATCGTCGTCGCTGTCCGCGTGGCCCTCGAGGTCGGGCGGCGGCGAGCGCCGGACCGGCTCGTCGTCGAACAGGTCGCTCTCGGGCAGGGTCGGTGGCACGTCCCCGGGCCGCGGCTGCTCGGTCGCGGTCCCCTCGACGTCCGCCGCGCCCGCGCGGCGACGGGCGGCCTGGCCTGCCGCCCAGCCGGCGCCGCGCGTCCCGACGACGAACGGCATCGTCATCCGCCGCAGGACGAGGAAGCCGAGCAACGGTCGCACCAACGTCCGCACCGGCGGCAGCAGGAGCAGCAGCCCCAGCGCGCCGCTGATCAGGCCGGGGACCAGCAGCAGCACCCCGGCGATGACCACGATCCCGGCGTCGAGGACCCGCGCGCCGACCTTGTCCCCGGTCTGCGAGGCGTCCGCCACTCGCCGCCAGGCGTGGAGTGCGCCGCGGCCGAGCACCCGCGCCCCCAGCATCGAGCTGGCGATCAGGAGCAGCGCGGTCGGGGCGGCCCCGATCAGGTCTGCGACCCGCAGGACGGCCCAGACCTCGAGCACGGCACCGCCAACGAGGGCGAGCAGGACGATCAGGATCATCCTCGTACCGTACGCCGGAGCGGCGCCGAGCGGGAGCGCAGGCCGATCGATCGCCCGCGCCAGTGTGCGACACTCGGTAGATGGCCAGCGTCGAAGATGTAGAAGCCGCGCTCGCGAACGTGATCGATCCCGAGCTGGGGTTGGACTTCGTGGAGCTCGGACTGATCTACGGGGTCGTCATCGAGGACGGCCACGTGCAGGTGACGTACACGCTGACGACGCCGGGCTGCCCGATCGGGCCGCAGGTCGAGTCCCAGATCGAGGAGTTCGTCGGCGAGCTCGACGGCGTCGAGACGGTCGGCTCCGAGGTGACGTTCATCCCGCCGTGGTCGCCGGAGAAGATGAGCGAAGACGCGAAGTTCGCGCTCGGCTTCTGAGCGCCACCGCGCGCCGCTTGGCCCGATCTCTTCGCCCCCGACCGAAACCGCAGCCCTGTGTGGGGGTTGCAACCCGGGAGAACATGCACCGTCCCGTTGCCCGTCCCGCCGTCCGCCTGCTCGGCGTCGCCATCGTCGTCTGCCTCAGCGGAGCGGCGGCCTCACCGGCCGCGCTCGCGGCGACGTCCACCCAGAAGCACGCCGGAGCGACGGCCGAGCAGCGCTCCGGTCCGACCGGGCGGCTGCTGGTCACCACGCGGACCGAGGACGGGCTCCGGTCGACGGTCGTCGCCGGCGGTGACGCCGCGGCCCGTGCGCAGCGGGCCGCAGAGCTGGAGCAGGACCCGGCCGTCGTCGAGGTCGTCCCCGAGCGCCGAGCCGCCGTTCGCAGCCTGCCGAACGACCCCGTCCTCCACGACCAGGAGCCGCTCGCGCCGGACGGCGTGGCCAAGGCCTGGTGGGCGAGCCAGATGCGCCTGCCCGAGGCGTGGAAGCTGACCAACGGCGCGAAGACGACGATCGCGGTGATCGACACCGGCTTCGACGCGAGTCATCCCCAGCTGTCGCCGGTGATCAAACGGTCGTTCGTCGAACGTGCCCAGGGGACCGTTCCGGGGACCGCGCGGACCGACGAGTTCGGTCACGGCACGCACGTCGCCTCACTCGCCTGCTCGGCGTTCAACGACGCCGCCGGCACGGTCGGGGCCGGTGGCCGCTGCAAGCTGATCACGATCAAGAGCGACCTCTACGACTCGAGCGTCGCGAAGGCCGTGACCCGGGCGGCGGAGCTCGGCGTCGACGCGATCGTGATGAGCTTCGGCGTCGACGGCGGCGTCGACGCGCCGCTGGTCCTCCGGCAGGCGCTGCAGGCCGCCGCGGACAAGGGCGTCGTCCTGGTGACCGCGGCCTCCGACCGGCCCGGTGCCGAGCAGGGCTACCCGGCCAACATCCTCCAGCCGACCGGGACCGGCAGCAAGCTCGACGACGGCATCGGGCTGACCGTGACCGCGGCGACCGCCGACGGCCGGCGAGCGAGCTTCGCCGGCTTCGGGACCCAGATCAGCGTGGCCGCCTTCGGGGCCTACGCCAACTCCGGAGGGCCGCCCGGCATCATCGGCGCGTTCCCGGCCGGGAACGCCAGCTACGAGCGGACGACCGATCCGGCCACCGGGCAGCCGGTGGCGGCGCTCGCGCAGCGGACCGACGTCCGCGGGGATCGCCGCTACGCCTACGAGGCGGGCACCTCGATGGCCGCTCCGATGGTCGCGGGGGTCGCCGGACTGATGCGGTCGGCGAACCCGCAGCTCGGCTCGCAGGAGATCGTGCGCCTGATCAAGCAGACCGCGCAGCGGTCGGGTGGCTGGACTGAGCAGACCGGCTGGGGGGTCGTCGACGCCTTCGCCGCCGTCGACGCCGCCCGGCGGGTCGATCTCCAGGCTCCGAAGGCGAGCTTCCGCAGCCGGTCGCGGACGGTCTCCAGCGGACGGGCCCGACTGGCGTGGCAGGTCAGCGACCGCGCCCCGCGTCCGCTGGTCGCCTCCGGGGTCCGGCGCGTCGAGGTCTGGCGCAGCGTCGACGGCGGGCGCTTCACCCGGGTCGCGAGCACCGCCGCCCGCAGCCTCTCGGTGTCGGTGCCGCAGGGGACGGTCCGCTTTGCCCTGCGTGGCGTCGACAAGGCGGGCAATCGGGCTCGACTCTCGACCAAGACCGCGCTCAGCCTCCACCGGAACTGAGCGGCGAGCGCGGCGCCCGGGCCGGGCACCGCCCCTGACGGCGCCTCGACCGGCCCGGCTTGGGCGTCGGTCCGATCGAGCCGGGCCGTGCGCGTCCTGTGGGCGCTAGGCCCGCACGCGCGGGCGCCGCTCGCCCGCGGCCTTGGCCTGCGCCAGCTCGTCGAGCTCGTCGAGTGCGTGGCGGATCCCGTCGGCGATCACCTTCAGGTCGGGCACCGCGTCGCGATCGCTGATCAGACCGAAGCTGACCGCGCCGTTGTAGGAGAGGATCGCGATCGCCAGGGCGTGGTTCTCGGGCAGGAACGCGATCGGGAACGCCCGCTCCATCTTGCGTCCGCGGAAGTAGAGCGGGAACTGCGGGCCCGGCACGTTGGTGACCAGCAGGTTGAAGAGCCGGGTCGAGAAGGTCAGCCGGGACGCCTGGGCGAGGATCGTCGGCGGCGCGAAGTTCTGGACGTTGGCGATCGCCTCGGCCCCCAGCGCCTGCTTGCTCTCCTTGAGGTCCTTCATCGCCTCGCGGATGAACTCGAGCCGCTCGATCGGGTCGGCGATGTAGACCGGCAACGGGCCGCGCATCGCCGTCAGCCGGTTGCCGAGCTGGCCCTGCTCGCTCGCGACCCGGGTCGAGACCGGCACCAGCGCGCGGAGCTCGAGGCCCTCGGTCCGGACGCCGCGCTCCTGCAACCAGCCGCGCAGGGCGCTGGTCACCACGGTCAGGACGACGTCGTTGACGGTCCCGCCGAACTGGTCCTTGATCCGCTTGAAGGTGGCCAGCTCGCTCTCGACGGCGCGGTAGCGGCGGTGGGTGCCGATCGGCACGTTCAGCGGGGTGCCCGGGGCGGGGTTCATCAGCGCCCAGCCCATCTCGGCGATCCCCTCGCCGACCTCGCGAGCGCGGGCGACGGCGGCGGTCGGCCGGGACACCGCATCGATCGCCCGGGCCGCGCCGAGGACGCCGGCGCGGGCGATCCCGACCACGCCGTCGGCGAGCAGCTCCGAGCGGCTCGGGACCGGTCGCGGCTGCCAGGCCTCGTCGGGGTGGGGGATCTCCATCGGCTCGGGGCCGATGTCGAGCAGGGCGGTGCCGATGTCGATCCCGCTGAGGCCGTCGATCAGCGCGTGATGGGTCTTCGAGATCAACGCCCAGCGGCCGGTCTCGATCCCCTCGATCACCCACAGCTCCCAGAGCGGCTTGGACCGATCGAGCCGCTGGGAGAAGATCTGGGCGGTCGCCTCGCGCAGCTGGTCGCGGGTGCCCGGCTGGGGGAGGGCGGTCCGCCGGACGTGGTACTCGAGGTTGAAGGCCGGGTCGTCGATCCAGACCGGGTTGCCGCTCTGGAGCGGTGCCTGCTCGAGCCGCTGCCGGTAGCGCGGCAGCAGGTGCAGGCGCCCGCGGACCGTGTTGAGGACCTCCGCGAACGGTGGTGGTGGTCCCTCGAAGACGATCACCCCGCCGATATGCATGTGGGCGGCGGGACCCTCCTGGTGGAGGAAGCCTGCGTCGACGGCGGTGAGTCGATCGGAGTTCTGCTGAGCCATGTCGTCCCCTCTGTCGTCGGCGCAGGTGCGACCGACGGCTGCGAGCCCTCCACCCTACCCGTGGCGTCGGAATCGGCAAGAGCCTGCACGGGCGGTCGCGTAGGCTCCATATACTTTCGTAGCTATGACCGCGCCTCCTGATCTTTCGGCAGCGTCCTCCAAGGGGCCAGGCGGGTGGGGGTCGCGCGGGTGGCTCGTCGCGATCGGGGGCGCGGCGGCCGTCGTGATCGTCCTGCTGGTCGTCCTGCTCGCCGGTGGCGGAGAGGACGATCCGGCGACGACCAGTGCCGCGCTTGCCGCTTCGGCGGCGACGGCGGCGACCACCACCACGGAGGCTGCGCCGGAGCCATCGTTGAACGCCCAGCTGCGGGCCGCCCAGCGCGCCGACCCGCGGGTGCCGCGGGCGACGGTCGACCGCTTCGACGCGGACCGGGCCCTGCGGCTGGTCAAGACGCAACTCAGCTTCGGGCCGCGCCCCTCGACGTCGACGGCGCTGGAGCGGCTACGCCCGCAGCTGCTCGCGCGCTTGCCGCGGGGCCGCCAGGAGGCGGTCGACGGGCACCCCGGCCTGTTCAACCTGGTCGGGCGGATCCCGGGGCGCAAGCCCGCGATCGTGCTCGCGGCTCACTACGACACGCAGATCCTGCCGACCGGCTTCGTCGGGGCCAACGACTCGGCGGCGGGCACCGCGGTCGTGCTCGAGGCGGCGCGGAGACTGGCGCGGACACCGCGCCCGGCCGGCGGGCGCGAGATCCGCTTCGTGCTCTTCGACGGCGAGGAGCTGCCGCCCGGAGGCGACGACAGCCAGTTCGCGCGCGACGGCCTGCGCGGATCGAAGGCCTACGCCGACGCCCACGCGGACGAGGTCGAGGCGCTGACGTTGGTCGACTACGCCGCCAACCGCGGGTTGCGACTGCCCCGCGAGCCGCGTTCCGACCAGAAGCTCTGGAGTCGGGTTCGCTCGGCCGCTCAGCGGGTCGGCGTCGGGACGGTCTTCGCCGGGGTGAGCCAGTTCGCGATCATCGACGACCACGTCCCGTTCCTCGAGGCGGGCGTGCCCGCGGTCGACCTGATCGACTGGAGCTACCCGCAGAAGAACACGGTCGAGGACACCCTCGATCGGCTCTCGTCGCGGGCGATCGACGCCACCGGCGAGACGATGGTCGCCTGGCTGGCGGCCGAGCGCCGACGGCGCTAGCGGCGCCGGTCACGCGCGGAGGGCGCGGGGACCCGGCACCAGGGCCGGTCCCACGCGCGCAGTTCCGTCGGGCGAATAGCCGACCGTCGGCGTCGGAGATCGGCGGAGGTCACGGACGGAGCCGCTACGATGGTGGGGTGACCGCGCTCTCCACCCCGGACACCGTCCTGCTGGCGCGCCCGCGCGGATTCTGCGCAGGGGTCGACCGGGCCGTCCAGACGGTCGAGCGCGCGCTCGACCTCTACGGCCCGCCGGTCTACGTCCGCAAGGAGATCGTCCACAACAAGCACGTGGTCGAGAGCCTCCAGGCGCGCGGCGCGATCTTCGTCGACGAGCTGACCGACGAGGTCCCCGCGAACGCGATCACCGTCTTCAGCGCCCACGGGGTCAGCCCCGCCGTCCACGCCGACGCCGAAGAGCGCGGGCTGCGGACGATCGACGCGACCTGCCCGCTGGTGACCAAGGTCCACCGCGAGGCCGTCAAGTTCGCCGAGGACGGCTACCAGATGATCCTCATCGGCCACGCCGGCCATGAGGAGGTCGAGGGCACGATGGGCGAGGCCCCCGAGCACATCACGCTCGTCGAGACGATCGAGGACGTCGACCGGCTCGAGATCGACCCCGAGACCGAGAAGCTCGCCTACATCTCCCAGACGACGCTCTCGGTGGGCGAGACGAAGGAGATCATCGCCCGTCTGCGCGAGCGCTTCGCCCACATCACCGGGCCCCGCAAGGACGACATCTGCTACGCCACGACCAACCGCCAGTCGGCGGTCAAGGCGTTGGCCGAGCAGTGCGACCTGGTGCTCGTGATCGGCTCGAAGAACTCCTCCAACTCGCTGCGCCTGGTCGACGTCACGCGCGAGCTCGGGACCGACTCCTACCTGATCGACAACGCGACCGAGGTCCAGGAGGAGTGGCTCGAGGGGCGACGCACGATCGGCATCACCTCCGGCGCCAGTGCCCCCGAGGAGCTCGTCGAGCAGCTGCTGGAGCTGTTCCGCTCGCGGGGGACGAAGGACGTGCGGCAGCTCGAGGTGATCCGCGAGGACGTCCGCTTCATGCTGCCGAAGGCGATCCGCGTCGAGCAGCACGCCCGCGAGGCCGTCGGGGCCTGAGCCGCCTCCGCGGTCGGACGACGGGCGGCGGGCAGATGACCGGCACCGCCACGCCGACCCTGGTCGTCTCGGACCTGCACCTCGGGTCCGGTGGCGGCGCCGACGTGCTGCGCGCTCCCGGCGTCGCGCGCGACCGCCTGCTGGCCGCGCTCGACGACGTCGAGCGACTGGTGGTCGCCGGGGATCTGCTCGAGCTGCGCCACGCGCCGCCGCGCGAGATCCTCGATCGGGCCCGCCCCGCGCTGCGCGCGCTGGGGGAGCGGCTCGGCCCCGACCGCCAGGTCCTGCTGCTCGCGGGCAACCACGACCACCGGCTCGTCCGGCCGTGGCTCGACCACCTGCGGATGGGCGACCGCCCGCTCGCGCTGACCAACGACGTCGCTCCCGACGAGGTCTCCGAGATCGCCGTCGCCGTCGCCGAGGCGCTCGCCCCCGCCGAGGTCCGGATCGCCTATCCCGCCGCCTGGCTGGTCGCGCCGTCCGGGCCGTCCGGGCCGTCCGGGCCGTCCGGCGGCGTGCTGGTGACCCACGGTCACTACATGGATGCGCTCTGGCGGATCCCGACCGTCGAGCGGCTGGCGGCCGGCCTGGTCGCCCGGATCCACGGCACCGGGACCGACGACCTCCGCGACCCGGACAGCTTCGAGCGGTTGCTGGGACCGGCCTACGGTTGGATGGACGGCCTCGCCGACCACGCTGCGGGCCACGGCGTCAGCGCCTCGCAGCGGACGTCGGCGGGGGTCTGGGAGCACCTCAACGACCGGACCTCGTGGCGCGGCCGGATGCTGCGGACCGGGCTCCCGCGGGCGATCCGGCTGCTCGGACGGGCGGGGATCGGCGACTTCGAGGGGCAGCTGACTCCCGACGCGCTGCGGATCGCCGGCACCCGCGCGATCGCGTCGGTCGCGACCCGTCTCGACGTGCACCCCGGCCACTTGATCGTCGGTCACAGCCACCGCGCGGGGCCGCAGTCGGGCGACGCGGCCTGGGAGTGGCGGCTCGACGACGGAAGTCGCCTGCACAACTGCGGCTGCTGGGTCTACGACGGGACGCTGCTCAGCGGCAGCGATCCGGCGGCCTCGCCGTACTGGCCCGGACGGGCGATCCGGATCGGCTCCGACGGCGTTCCGCGCCTGCTCGGGCTGCTCGACGACGTCCGCGACCCGTTCGCGTCGGCCTAGATGGGTGGTTCCGCAGTCTCCCGGACGTGAGCGGCGTCGGGACGCCGCCGGGGGCGAGGACCAGGCGGAGAGGCCGTCTCCAAAACAGTGCTCTCGCCGTCGTTGCGGCGGCGAGAGCACGGAGATGGGGCGGTAGGCACGTAGAACGGTGCTCTCGCGCCCGCCGCGCCCGCCGCGTCGGGCGGGCGCTACTCGCCGTCGTGGGCGCTGCCGTTCGCCGAGCCGGCGGACAGCCCGGGGGCGAAGCTGACCCCGTGCACGATCGTGCCCTCGTCGGCGACGAGGTCGAGCTCGCCGGTCGCCGAGAGCCCGCCGTGATCGATCAGCAGGTAGGCGCCGGGATGGTCGACGGTGACGGTCTCGCCGTTGACCTGGATCGCGCCGGGGCCTTCGGCCGGCGGCTCGAGCACGGCCCAGACCTCGCCCGCGGTGTAGGACCCCGACCAGGGACCTTCCTGCTCGGGAGAGGGGACCACGAGCAGCGCATCGTCGTCGTCGACCGGACGCTGCGGGGCGAGCGGCTGCTCGTCGAGGCCGAGCAGCTCGAGGATCGCCTCCTCGGTCTCCCGGTAGCCGCCCTCGCCGTGGTGGTAGTCGACGAGCCAGCTCTTGCCGTCGAACAGGTAGCGGGCGGGCCAGCCGGGGGCCTCGACCTCGTCGCGGTACTTGGCGTCGTCGTCGATCAGGACCGGGAACTCGACCCCGAGCCGCTCGACGGCGGGCTTGATCACGTCGTAGCCCTTGGAGCACGGGAAGCCCGGCCAGTGCACGCCGACGACCCGCAGGCCGTGCGGCTCGTAGCGCTCGTGCCAGGCCTTGAGGTACTCCAGGCTGCGGACCGAAGCGGGGCGGCAGAAGTCCCAGAACTCGACCAGGACCGGACGGCCTCGCTGCTGGTCCATCCGCAGCATGGCGACGTTCAGCCAGAGTGCGGGCCGGGGGAACGCGGGGGCGGGGATGCTCTCGGCGGGCACGCGCATGGGGGCGACACGGTACATCGTTCTGGCGCCGTAGCATCCGCCGCATGTCTCGCCGCCGATCGCATCGGGCGTGGTGGGGGTCGGCGGCGTTGCTGGGCGTCGTCCTGCTCCTGCTCGCGCCCTCCTCCGCCGCCGCCCACGGGCTGGGCGGGACGCGGACGCTGCCGATCCCGGAGTGGCTGTTCGCCTGGGCCGCCGCGATCGTCCTGGTGGTCTCGTTCGTCGGGCTGATGGTCCTCTGGCCCCGGCCGCGGCTGGCGGCGTTGGCGGTCGGGCGCTCGGTGGCGGTGCCGGCGCCCGTCCGCCACGTCGGCCGGGTCGTGCTCGGCCTGCTCGGGGTCGCGCTCTGGGCCCTCACGATCTGGGCCGGCCTGACCGGCACGAGCAACGTCCAGGCGAACATCGCCCCGACGATGGTCTACGTCAGCTTCTGGGTCGGGCTGCCGGTGCTCTCGCTGTTCGTCGGCGACATCTGGCGGGCCCTGAGCCCGTGGCGGGCGATCGCCGACTTCGCCGGCTGGATCGGACGCCGGATCGCCGGCCCCGACGGCCTGCCGACCCCGCAGCCGTACCCCGCGCGGCTCGGCCTCTGGCCCGCGGCGCTGGTCCTGCTCTGCTTCGCCTGGCTCGAGCTGGCGGCCCCCAGCCACGACGATCCGGGCGTGCTCGGCGTGCTGGTGCTCGTCTACGGCGCGGTCATGCTGATCGGCGCCAGCCTCTACGGCACCCGCTTCCTCGACCAGGCCGACGGCTTCGGGCAGTACTTCCGGCTGGCCGCGGCGCTCGCGCCGCTGCGCTGGACCGAGGGCCGGCTGCACCTGCGCTGGCCCGCCACCGGTCTGGGCGAGGTCCGGCCCGAGATCGGGCTCGCCGCGGTCGTGCTGGTGCTGATCGGCTCCACGACCTTCGACGGGATCTCCGCCGGTGAGCTGTGGACCTCCGACGGCGCGGTCGGCCCGACGCTCGAGGACTTCTTCAGCTCGGTCTTCGGGCTCGGTCCCAACGGGGCGGCGACGGCGGCGAAGACCGTCGGCCTGCTCGCCGTGATCGGCCTGGTCAGCGGCTTCGTTCGGCTCGGGATCGCCGGGATTCGGAGCGTCGATCCGACCCGGTTGAGCTCGCGCGACCTGATGGGCCGGTTCGCGCCGACCCTGGTCCCGATCGCGCTCGGCTACGCGGTCGCGCACTACTGCTCGCTGCTGCTCCAGCAGGGGCAGACGATGGGCTACCTGCTGTCGGACCCGCGGGGCGACGGCTCGAACTGGCTCGGGACCTCCGGCTGGGGCGTCGACTACGGCGTGCTCAGCGGCAACGGCACCTGGTACGTCCAGGTCACCGCGCTGGTGCTCGGCCACGTCGCCGGGCTGGTGGCTGCGCACGACCTGGCGCTGCGGACCTTCCGCGGGCCGCGGGCAGCAGCCCGATCGCAGTACTGGATGCTGGCCGTGATGGTCGGGTTCACGTCGCTCGGGCTATGGTTGCTGTCGTGATGGTCCTCGCCCACGTCGGTCACTGGTACCACGCACTGCTCTACCTGGCCCCGGTCGCGCTGGTCGCCGGCGGCCTCTGGTACGCCGGCCGCAAGCTGCCGGAGGACGAGGCCGAGGACGGCTTCGGCGAGGGCATCGCGGACGACGAGCTCCCGCCCGCTTCCTGACCGGGAGCGCGGCGCGCTGGCGGCGCAACCCCGGGGTGGGGCGCCGCCGACGGAGGCGGGGAGTGGGATCACCTGTCGTCGGTACGGTCGCGCGTATTCGCAGGCCGAGCGCAACCAACGGGCCGGTCCGGGGTTCTCCCGGGTAACGACCCACCGTCAGACCCGAGAGCCAGATGCCCACGCGTGACAGTCACCAGCTTCACCTGTTGCTCGACTCGATCGACGACACGCACGAGATCGTCGTGTGGCGCTCCGACGCGGAGGACATGATCCGCGCCGCCTGGGAAGCCGCCCGCGACGAGGCCCACACCGAGTGGGCCGCCTGGACCGCCCGTCCGGGAACCGAGCGCTGGGCCGTCTACCTCGCCGCGTGCGACCGCGAGGACGCCGCGCTGGCGGCGCTCGCGACCGATCGCTGATCGGATCACGCACGAGGCCGGCTTGGCCGGTGACGGGCGAGACGGGCGAGACGGGCGAGACGATCAACTAGACTCGCCCCGATGACGACTCGTCGTCATCGGGTTGCCGTGGCCGCCGCCGTCCTGGTGGCGCTGGCCTGTGCGCTGGCGTCGACCGAGCTCGGCACCGGCCTGCTGTTCCTGGCCCCCGGCCTGGTCCTGCTGCTGCCGTTGCTGCTGTCGCGCTACGTCGGCGAGCGGTCGCTGGCGCGGTTGCGCGGGATCGCCCGTCGCCCGCGCCGTCAGCGGCCTGCCGACGCCCGCGTGCCCCGGCAGGCGCGCCGGGCCAGCGGTCCGGTCGTCCGCGGAAGCGCGCTGGTCGGCGATCGGCTCGCCCGCCGCCCGCCACCCCGGGCGGGCCTCGCGAGCGCGCCCTCCTGAGGACCCGGCCCGGGTCCTGAACGCCGTCGGAAGCGACGGCGCGCGCCCTCGCGTTCGTCGCCGACGCTCGCGGCCCGGCCGCGGCCTACGACCCGATCACGGTGCTCCTGCCGGCTTCCGGAGGAGCGCGCACGCCGGAGAACCTCATGTCCCTCACCCTTGCGACGGCAACCTGGCCAGCACAGCTGGTCACCGTCCTCCCGATCGCGGCGGTCTACGCCTACGTCTACGCCCGCCTGTTCCGTACCGCTCGCCGCAAGCCGGGCGGTGCCCAGCTCGGGATCAGCCACATCCTGCCCTTCGGGCTCGGCCTGCTCGCGATCGTCGCGACCGCGGTCCCGCCGCTGTCGTCGGCGGCGGACGACCTGCTGTCCGCGCACATGCTCCAGCACGTGCTGCTGGCGGACCTCGCCTCGGCCCTGCTCGTGCTCGGGCTCCGCAGCCCGCTGCTGACCCTCGGGCTGCCCCGCGCAGCGCTGCGGCTGCTCGCTCCGCGCGGACGCTGGGGCCGGATCACGAGCTTCCTCACGAATCCGTTCGTCGCCGTCGGCCTGTTCGCGGCGATGCAGTGGACGTGGGCGGTGCCGGCGATGCTCCAGCTGACCCAGAGCAGCCCCGTCCTGCACCTGCTCCAGCACGCGCTGCTGTTCTACACCGGCGTCCTGCTCTGGTGGGTCGTGATCGATCCGCTCGGCCGCCGACGCCATCGCCCGCGGATGCAGCGGCTGGCCGTGATCGCAGCGTCGCGGTTCGCGACCGTCGCGGTCTGCCTGCCGCTCACCTTCATGGGGCGCGAGATGTTCCCCGACTACGCGGTCACCGCGGCGCGGCGCGGGATCGATCCGCTGACCGACCAGCAGCTCGCGGGCGCCTCGATGTGCCTGCTGGAGATCCTCGTCTTCGGGATCGCCTTCGGCCTGGTCTTCGTCGACGCGCTCCGCCGCGAGGATCGGATCCAGCGCAACGCGGAGCGGGCGGCGGGCCAGCCCGGCTGAGTCGGTTCAGCCGCGGGTCGCCGTCGGCGTGTCGCCGGCGGCGTCCTGGGCCTGGACGACGCGGACGTCGTGGGCGAGCCCGTCCGCGGTCAGCTTGTCGACCGGGAACGCGACCCGCTGGCGTCCCTGGCCGTCGAGCACGAGCACGTAGGCGGAGTGGTCGAACTTCGGCCCCTGGGGCTCGATCGCGTAGGCCTTCCAGACCGGCGCGAGCTGGGCGCGGTCGCCGAGCAGGAACTTCGCTCGCGTCCCGAGCCGCATCTTGTTGAGGAAGCGCTGGGCGGACGCGGGCGTGTCCCCGACCGGATCGACGCTGACGGCCAGCGTCGGGACCGGCTGGTCGAGGGTGTCGAGCGCCGACGCGATCTGCCGGGCCGCGGCCGGGCAGGTGTCCTCGCAGGTGCTGTAGATGAAGGTGACGATCAGCGGCTGGCCGCGGAACTGATCGATGCTCGTCGGCTTGCCGTGCTGGTCCCGCAGGCGGAAGGCCGGTGACGGAGCGGGCGGGCGGGTCGCCCCGACGTACGGCGACTGGGCACTGACGATGCCGTCGGCGACGCCGCCGTCGGAGCTTCCCGGACGGGCGAGGGCCAGGACGGTGCAGACTCCGAGGACCACGACGGCGGTGACGAACAGGGACAGGCGGACGCGCGCGTTCACGGTACGACCGAGGGTAGAGGCTCGTCCGCTTCGCGCGCGTCGCGCGAGTACTGCGGGCGGTTTGGCAACCGGCTTGCGACAGTCGCTACACTTTGTAAAGTAGTTAATTCCCATGGACGTTCAGGTGATGACATGACCCCCTCGGGTGCGGAATTCGTCCGCCAGATCAAGGGCCAGGTCGACGAGGTCGATCCGGCGCAGGTGCACGATGTCCTCTTCGACGAGGGCGTCGTACTGATCGACGTTCGCGAGAGCGACGAGGTCGCGGCCGGGAAGCTGCCCGGGGCGATCCACGTCCCGCGCGGATTCCTCGAGTCGCGGATCGACGGCGCCGTCGGCGATCGCGACAAGCGCGTGATCCTCTACTGCGCGTCCGGCAACCGCTCGGCGCTGGCCGCCCGCACGCTCCAGGAGGACCTGGGGTACGCGAAGGTCGAGTCGATGACCGGGGGCTACACGCTCTGGAAGGACCGCGGCTACGAGGTCGACGTCCCGCGGACGCTGACCGCCGAGCAGCGCGAGCGCTACAGCCGCCACATCCTGATCGACGAGGTCGGCCTCGACGGGCAGATCAAGCTGATCGACGCCAAGGTGCTGCTGATCGGCGCGGGCGCGCTCGGTTCGCCGAACGCGCTCTACCTGGCCGCGGCCGGCGTCGGCACGATCGGGATCGTCGACGACGACGTCGTCGACCTCTCCAACCTCCAGCGCCAGGTCGTCCACGGGACCTCGACGGTCGGCGTCTCGAAGGTCGAGTCGGCCACCCGCCGGATCAACGACCTCAACCCCGAGGTCAAGGTCATCGCGCACGAGACGCGGCTGGACAGCAGCAGCGTCCTGGAGATCTTCCGCGGCTACGACATCATCGTCGACGGGACCGACAACTTCCCGACGCGGTACCTGATCAACGACGCCGCGGTCCGCCTCGGCAAGCCCGTGGTCAGCGCCGCGATCCTCGGCTTCGAGGCCCAGCTGTCGGTCTTCGACACCGCCAACGACGGCCCCTGCTACCGCTGCCTCTTCCCCGAGCCGCCGCCCGCCGAGCTGGCTCCGTCCTGCGGCGCCAACGGCGTGCTGGGCGTGCTGCCCGGGACCGCCGGGTTGCTGCAGGCGACCGAGGTCATCAAGCTGATCATCGGCAAGGGCGACTCGCTCCGCGGCCGCCTGGTGATGTACGACGCGCTCGCGGCCGAGATGAACGAGGTCAAGGTCCGGCGCGATCCGAACTGCCCCGTCTGCTCCCGCGATCCTGAGTCGATCTCCGAGGACGAGATCGGCGTCTTCCCCGATTACGAGGCCTTCTGCGCGGCCGCCGGCTGAGGCTCGGTCTCGGGGGCGCTGGCGGTGTCCTCGGACCGCTTGAAGGCCTGGCGGCCTTCGGCGGGTCCTGCGTCCTTGCCAGCGCCCCCGATACCTTCGCCTCAGTCCGACGGCCCGGCAGCTGAGATTTCGGCCCGAGCTGTTCCAGGCAACCGTTCGCCGCGAGCGGCGCCTGCGTCGTCCCGGCTCGTCGTTCGCGGCGGGCGTCTCCATCCCACTACGATTGATCCTTCCATGGCCACGATTCGCATTCCTCCGGTTCTGCGTCCCGCCGTCGGCGGCGAGCGTCAGGTGTCCGCCGACGGCAGCAACGTCCGCGAGGTGCTCGACGCGCTCGTCGAAGCCCACGGCGAGCTCAAGACGCAGCTGTTCGGCGCCGACGGCGACCTCAACCGGTTCGTCAACGTCTACCTGAACGACGAGGACGTCCGCGTCCTCGGCGGCCTCGAGACCGCCGTGGTGGAGGCCGACACCATCGTCATCCTCCCGGCCATGGCGGGCGGTGCGGCGCGCCCGTAGGCGCTTCGCACCTCGGCGGGCGGTGCGAGGCGACCGTGGACGCGGCGCATCTCGGCACGCACGGGGCTCGGCAGGGCTGGCGCCCAGCTCTCGCCCCGCGCGCACCGACCTGCTTGATCCACGAACCCCTCGCACGCACCCGCGTTGAGGACCCGTCCCTCAGGGAACGCTGAGGACAGGGCGGTACGCTCGTCGGTATGACCGACGGGCCGAACGAACCGCCGCCCGAAGCCGGGAAGCTCCCGACCAGTCGGGTCTCCCGGACCGCTCGGGTCGGCGGCCTCGTCGCCGGCCAGGGCCTGCGCTGGGCCGGGATGCGGGCCGCCAACCGCGTCCGCACCCCCGAACGGGCCGCCGAGGCCCAGAGCGACCGCACCGCGGCGCTCGTCAACCAGCTCGTCGAGCAGCTGGGCCAGATGCGGGGCGCGGCGATGAAGGTCGGCCAGATGCTCTCGATGGTCGAGCTCGACGGGCTCCCGGACGAGGAGCAGGACGAGCTCCAGCGCAAGCTGGCGGCGCTCCGCGACGACGTTCCTCCGGTCCCCTTCTCCAAGCTCGAGAAGCTGCTGCGCCAGGAGCTGGGCGGCCCGCTCTCGAGCGTCTTCGCGAGCTTCGACGAGCAGGCGTTCGCCGCCGCCTCGATCGGCCAGGTCCACCGGGCGACCACCCTCGACGGCGACGACGTGGTCGTCAAGGTCCAGTATCCGGGTGTCGCCGAGGCGGTCGAGACCGATCTCCGCAACGCGATGCTGCTGCTGCCGCTGGTCAAGCGGCTGGCGCCGGGGCTCGACGCGCGGGCGCTCGCGGCCGAGATGCGCGAGCGGATCGGCGAGGAGCTCGACTACGAGCTCGAGGCCCAGAACCAGCGTCGGATCGAGCGGCTGCTGCGCGGGCACCCGTCCATGAAGGTCCCGCGGGTCCGCACCGACCTGTCGACGCGGCGGGTGCTGATCTCCGAGTACGTCGAGGGCGAGGGCTTCGAGGCGGTCCGCCGCAGCGACGAGGCCGAACGCGACCGCTACGGCGAGATCGTCTTCCGGTTCTTCTTCGGGCTGCTCTACCGCGACGGGATCGCGCTCGGCGACCCGCACCCGGGCAACTACCTGCGCTGCGCCGACGGCCGGGTCTGCTTCCTCGACTTCGGTCTCCTGAAGGACGTCGATCCGGGCCAGCTCGCGGGGGAGCGGACGATCGCCGCCGCGCTGACGGCCGGTGACGCCGAGGGCCTGAAGGCAGCCCTCCGGAACGGCGGGTACCTGCCTCCCGCGCGGGCCGAGGCGGTCGACGCCGAGTGGACGCTGCGGATGATGCGCTCGGTCTCGGGCTGGTACGCGCTCCCGGGTGAGCGGCGATTCACCCCCGAGGACGCCCGCGGGGGTCCCGGCGGGCACGGGGGCGGGCGGGAGCGGCCCAACCGCGAGCAGCGGGCCGAGATCCGCGATCAGGTCAACCAGTTCACGATCCCGCCGGAGGCGATCCTCGCCCGGCGGATGCACGCGATCGTCGCGATCGTGCTCGGCCAGCTGCGGGCGGGGGCCGACTGGGGCGCGATCGCGGCGGAGTACCTCCACGGGGCGCCGCCGTCGACGCCGCTGGGGGAGGCGGAGGCCGAGTTCCTCCAGGGGCGCCGGGGGACGCTGGCCCCGGCCGCGCGGTGAACGAGGTCCGGCGCCGTCCTCGGGGCCGGACCGTGAGCTGTCGGCGGATTCCGCGGGCGGCCGCTCAGCGCTTGCGGATCGCGCGCGACGTGACGGGCTTGCCCTCGGGGAGCGCGATCACGACCATCGTGCGGTAGAGGCCCGGGGTGATCCGGGCGCGGGCGCTCGAGCGGAAGAGGACCTGGTTCGCACCGAGGCGACCCGGTCGCGGGATGCTGGCGACGAGCTTCCAGCGCCGCTTGGGCGTGCGCCGGAAGAGCACCGCCGAGACCCGCGCCTCCTGGCCCAGCGAGAAATGCGCCCGGAGCGCGTGCCGGCCGGCGGGCTGGAGTCGGACCGACGAGATCAGCGGGGCACCGCTGGGCGTCTTCCCCGACGGTGCTCGGTGCTCGGGGATCGTCGGCCCACTCGGGCCGGTGACGGGGTGGATCCCGCTCGTCGACGAGCCGCCCCCGCCCCCGCCGGGCGAGCAGTTGCTGCTGGAGTCGCCGCAGGCCCCACCGGTCCCCGGTCGCCGGAGGACCTTGCCGTCGACGTCGACGCGGGTGCAGTCGGCGGAGACCTCGTCGAGGCCGTCGGCGTCGATCGGACCGGTGTAGCGGCTCGAGCACTCGATCAGCTGGCGGCAGCCGTCGCGGGCGCTGACCGGCCCGTTGCTGGCCGTCTGGACGATCGCCAGCTCGTACGCCGGGCACGGCTGACCGGGCGAACGGTCGACCGCGACGCTGACGGGCAGGTTGCTCGGTCCGGGCTGGCCGGTGACCTGGAGACGACGGAGGCCGTCGGTCGGGCAGCGCACGCCGGGGCCGCCGGCGTCCGTCGCGACGCACGAACCGGTGGGGGCAGAGGCGCCTTCGGCGTCGCTCAGGACAGCGCACGGCGCTCCCCCGCAGGCGGTGCCGGGGGTGGTGCGGATCGTCACGCTGGCTCGACCCGGGACGTCCCAGCTCAGCTGGTCGCCGTTCGCGCTGATCGTGCCCGGAGCGCCGTTGGCGTTCGTCGCGAGCAGCACCGCGGCGACGGCCAGGAGGCTGAGCACGACCGCCGCGAGCGCGAGGGCTAGTCGCTGGCGAGGGGAGAGAACGGTGGTCATGGGAAGGGCTCCGTGGTCGCCGCTACCAGCGGACCGTGTCGAGATGGACGCTGCCGGTCTGGTGCTGGGGGTTGAGGAAGTGGACGCCGATCGCCTGCACCGCGTCGACCGTCGGAACGGTGAACGTCACGGTCTGCCAGCCCGAGCCGGAGAGGCTCGTGGTCGACCCGAAGTGCGCGGTCCAGCTCGCGTCCTTCACGTAGGGCTGGACCTGGACCTGGTCGGCGTCGCTCGCGCTGTGGAAGCGGAGGGTGACGACGGTCCCCGAATCGAGGCCGGTCAGGCCGTAGTAGGTGCCGACCCCGGCGTAGGCCTTGGTCGGCTCGGCCGCCATCTTCACGGCGAGCGCGTAGTCGCCCTGGTCGCTGACGTAGCTCGAGCGCCCGACGGTGAGCCCGTTCCAGGAGTCGGAGCCCCAGCCGGCGTCGTCCTGCTCGAAGCCGTAGTGGGTGAAGACGCCGTCGTCCGGAGCCCCGACCGGGGGGCCGAACGGGCCGCAGTTGGGGGCGGCGGTGAACGAGCGGAAGGCGCACGTCGTGGGATCGCCGGGCGCCCCGATGCCGAAGTTCTCGTGGCGGCCCTTGTTGTACGGGTGGGTCGTCTTCAGGAAGTACTTGTCCCACAGCAGGTAGCCGTCGGTCCCGTTGCCGAGCGCGGTGCTGATCTTGTCGTGGAACCAGTCCGCGCGGCGCTGGAGGGTCGCCGTGGTCGTGGGGTCGCTCTCGTAGTACGTCGGAGGGTCGTCGAAGCGGCCCTTGGCCCCGGCGCGGACGTTCGCCTTGATCCCCGCCTCGCCGACGATGAAGGGCTTGCTCCCGCACTCGCTGAGCCGGTCGGCGAAGCTGTTGCCGGCGATGCCGTAGACGTTGGTCGGCCACGCCTCGTTCATCGCGTCGTAGTCGTGGACCTCGCAGATGTCGACGGCCCCGTCGTGGATGTACTCGTACTCGGTGCGGTCGTCGTTGGGATCGGAGGGGGTCGCGTCCTCCGGCTTCTGACCGCACTGCCCGATCCCCATCGTCCCGAGCGACACGAGCGGGGCCTGGCGCCCGCTGACGCCATCGACGTAGGCGGTCTTCAGGGCACCGGTCATGTCGTCGGCGAAGTTCCGGAGCACCTGCGCGCCGCCGGGGGTGCACTGCTTGTCGTTGGCCCAGGTCCGGGTCTCGGCCTCGTTGACGAGCTGGAAGAACGCGATCGTCGACGCGTAGCCCGAGTCGGGGTTGAAGCGCTTGGCGACCTGCTGGGCCCACGCGCGCGCGGAGAACTCGTAGCTCTCCATCGGGGTGGCCCCGGCGGTCGAGTAGTCGTTCGCGTAGAACCCGGTCGTGAGGTTGCCGTACTGGCCGTTGTCCGCCTGGTCGTACCAGTCGTTGGCGCGGTCGCACGCCGACCACTGGTTGATCAGCACGGGGACGATCTTCAGGCCACGATCCTTGGCCCCTTCGAGGATCCGGACGAACGGCCGCCAGCGATCGTTGCTCGGGGCGTCGTGGTAGTACTCCTGGAAGAACCAGACGCGGATCGTGTTGGCCCCGGTGGCCTGGATCCGGTCCATCTGGCGGGTGAAGTCCTCCGAGCTCATCGGGTCGCCGCAGTTCTGGTCTCCGAGCACCGGGTGGTTGGAGAGCGTGTAGTCGTTCCAGCCGATCGACACCCACGGATTGCCGTCGAGCGTGAAGACGCCCTTGCCCTGGGCGTCGGTCGAGCGGCCGACGACCGTCGACGACTGCGCCGGGATCACGGCGATCAGGGACATCGAGATGAGGAACGCCGCCGACAGCAGCCAACGGACGGTGCACCGCGTCATTCTGGCCTCCCGGGCCCACCACACGACCTCGCAGCGTGCACGTTACGCGCGGGTGGCTGGTCGTTCGGCGGTTTGGACGCATAGGCGGGGCGCCGGTGGACGTCCGGTCGGGCTCGACCGCGAGCGAGCCCCGCGGCGATCGGGGGTTCAGCGGGCTTCGGGCTGGGGCCGACCGGGGCCCGCCGAGCGCCGGTGGTCGATTCCGGCCCACCGGGTGCGGTCCGGTCCGTCAGCATTGGGGCGATGTCGGAGATCGCCCGCTCGTCACCCACGCCCGGCCGGCCGTGTGGTCCGGGGTGCGCGCGGTGACGCCCGTCCCGTCGCCGCATCCCGGCCCCGGGAGGCCCCCACGGCTGAGCCGCGAGGCGATCATCGAGGCGGCCCTCGAGCTCGATCTCGCGGACCTGAGCATGCACGGCCTGGCCCGCCGGCTCGGGGTCTCGCACGGGGCGCTCTACCGCTGGGTGGCCAGCCGTGAGGCGCTGGTCGAGCTGGTGAGCGACGTCGTGCTGGAGCGGATGACGCCGCGGGAGGGGCCGGTCGACGGCGAGTGGCGCGCCTGGCTGGTCGAGCTGGGGTGGACGATCCGGCGGGTCCTGCTGGCGGCTCCCGGGCACGCCCACCGGCTGGTCGGGCCGCACGAGCACACGGCCGCCTACGACCGCCTCCAGCAGCGGGTCGTCACGGTCCTGGTCGTCGATGCGGGGCTCGCGCACGACGATGCCGTCCAGTACTGGTACGCGTTCGGCACGAGCGTCGTCGGCTGGGTCGCCACCGAGCAGGCGCGGACGTCGCCGCTCGAGCCGGCGCCCCGCTTCGAGGTGCTGCTCGAGACCCTCTTGGGCGGCGTTCAGGGCGGCGGGTAAGGTACGCCTAATTGATTAGTGACCATCGGTCACTTCGGCTGCTACCGTGGCCCCATGGACCGGCGCGCCAGCTCCCCCGGCAGGGGCCTCCCCGCGAATCCCCCGGAGGCCGCAGTGCTCACCGTCCGCCGCGAGTCGGCCTGGCCGCTGGTGCTGCTGGCGTCGATCCTGGTGGTCGTCGTCCTCGCCAGCCAACTGCCGTCCCCGCTCTACGTGCTCTACGCCGAGCGCCTGGACCTCGGGGCGACGGCGATCACCGTGCTGTTCGCGGCCTATGCACTCGGCGTCCTGCTCACCCTGCTGACCTGCGGGCACCTCAGCGATCGGCTCGGGCGGCGTCCGGTGATCGCGATCGGGCTGGGCGTCGTCCTTCTCAGCGACCTCTGCTTCGCGCTCGGGAGCGACCGGCTCTGGGCGTTGCTGGTCGGCCGTTTCCTCTGCGGGATCGCCGTCGCGCTGCTGACCGGGGCCGCGGCCGCCGGGATGGTCGAGGCGGCGCCCGAGCGGTGGCGGGCGCGGGCAGGCCAGCTGTCCGGTGTGGCGACGATCCTCGGGGGTGGCGCGGGGGCGCTGGTCGCCGGCGCGATCGCGGCGTGGCTGGTGAGCCCGACGACGACGGCCTACGTCGTCCACCTGGCGCTGGTGGTGCTCGCGGGGCTGGTTCTGCTGCGCGTGCGCGAGACGGTGGCCGAACGGCGCCCGGCCCGACCGAGCTGGCCGCGCGTCGGCGTGCCCTCCGGTCAGGCCCGGGCCTTCGCGACGACCGCGGCGGCCGGCTTCTGCGGGTTCGCCGTCCTCGGGCTGGTCAGCGCCTTGACGGGGACGTTCCTGCGGGTCGGCCTCGGGCAGCCCAGTCACCTGCTCGCCGGCGCCGTCCCCTGCCTGATGGCGGTGGTGGCGCTGGCGGTGCCGCCGCTGTTGCACGCCCGAGTGCCAGTCGCACGGCAGCAGCGGCTCGGTCTGCTCGGGCTGGTCCCCGGTCTCGCGCTCCAGGCCGTGGCGATCGAGGTCGGCAGCCTCGCGCTCTACCTGGTGGCGATCGTCGTGATCGGCGCGGCGTTCGGGGTCGCGTTCCAGGGGGCGCTCGGGCGGCTGCACCAGGCGGCCGGCGACGGCGGTGGGGCCGAGCTGTTCAGTGCCTTCTACGTCGCGGCCTACCTGGGCATGATGCTGCCGGTGATCGGGGAGGGGCTGCTCGCGGACACGCTCGACCTGTCGACCACGGTGGCGCTGTTCGGCGCCGTGATCGCGCTGCTCGCGGTCGTGGCGGTCTGGGCCGATCGGGACCGCGGTGCCGCCGGTGAGCGCGTCGCGCGACCGGCGTAGGACGGCAGCTAGGACGACCGCTAGGAGCACAGCTCGCGTGCGAGCGGCCGTTGGAGCCCGTTCGTGACGAAGTTGGCACAGGGCCTGCGCGCTATTGGCACGGCGCGCAACCCACGTGGCACGACTGGTTCGTCAGCATGGACCGGGATGTCGGAAACGCTGCAGCCCGCCCCGTCCCTCGCCGACGAGGCCCTCACCCGCCTCCGGCAGCTGACCGGCAACCCGGAGGCGGTCTTCCGCGAGCACCAGCTCGACGCGATCCGCGACCTCGTCGAGGATCGGGCCCGGGTCCTCTGCGTCCAACGGACCGGCTGGGGCAAGAGCGCGGTCTACTTCGTCGCGACGGCGTTGCTGCGCGCCCGGGGCGCGGGGCCGACGCTGATCGTCTCGCCGCTGCTCTCGTTGATGCGCAACCAGCTGACGGCGGCCGAGGCGATGGGCCTGCGGGCGCACACGATCAACTCGACGAACCAGGGCGAGTGGACGGAGATCGAGCGCCTGATCGGGGCCGACGACGTCGACCTGCTCCTGATCGGTCCCGAGCGTCTGAACGCCGACCGCTTCCGCGAGCGGCTGCTGCCGTTGGTCGCGGCGCGCACGGGCCTGCTCGTGATCGACGAAGCCCACTGCGTCTCCGACTGGGGACACGACTTCCGCCCCGACTACCGGCGGATCCGGGACGTGCTCGCCGGGCTGCCGCCGGACGCCGCGGTGCTCGGGACGACGGCGACGGCCAACGATCGAGTGGTGGCCGACGTCGTCGAACAGCTGACGGCCGCCGGCTCCGCGTCCGCGGACGGAGGGGCGGAGAGCGCCGGCCGAGCCCTCCAGACCTACCGTGGATCGCTGGCCCGCACCAGCTTGCGGCTGGAGACGGTCGAGCTGCCGCATCCCGCCGAGCGTCTGGCGTGGCTGGTCGAGCGGCTGCGGAGCGGCCCGGACGAGCTTCCGGGCTCGGGGATCGTCTACACGCTGACCGTCGCCGACGCCGAGCAGGTCGCGGCGTTCCTGGCCGACCACGGGATCGCGGCCGAGGCCTACACCGGCCAGCAGGCGACCGAGCACCGGATCGCGCTCGAAGGACGGTTGCAGGACGACCAGGTCAAGGCGGTCGTGGCCACCAGCGCCCTGGGGATGGGCTACGACAAGCCGGACCTGGGGTTCATCGTCCACTACCAGGCGCCTGGATCGGTGGTGGCCTACTACCAGCAGGTCGGCCGAGCGGGGCGCGGTGTCGACCACGCCGAGGTCGTCCTGTTGCGCGGCAGCGAGGACCGGCGGATCCAGGACTTCTTCATCACCCAGGCGTTCCCGTCCGCGGAACGGGTGGCGGAGGTCCGCGGGATCCTGGCCGAGGTCGGTGACGCGGGGGCGACCACGCGGGAGATCCAGGCCCAGGTCAACCTCGGCCTGACCCGCCTGGAGGCGATGCTGAAGGTCCTCGACGTCGAGGGCGCGGTCGGGCGCTCCGGGGGCCGTTGGGTCCACGAGCCGGGCAGCACCTGGACCTACGATGCCGACCGCTACCACCACGTGACGGCGCTGCGGCGGGGCGAGCAGGAGGCGATGGCGGCCTACGGCACCGACGGCCGCTGCCTGATGCGGACGCTGCAGGAACAGCTCGACGATCCCGATCCGTCCGACTGCGGCCGCTGCGCGATCTGCACCGCGGCGAAGTACGACCGCGCCCCGGACCGTGAGCTCGTGCGCGAGGCGCAGGCGGCGCTGCGGTCGCGGCCGGTCGGGTTCGAGCCCAAGCGGATGGCTCCGGATGCGGTCAGCGGCAAGATGCGCAAGATCCCGGACGGTGCGCGGATCGAGCCGGGGCGCGCGCTCGCGCGTCGGGGGGACGCCGGCTGGGACGCGCAGGTCCGCGGGGAGCTCGAGGCCGGCCGGCTGGGCGATGATGTCGTGACCGCGTTGGCCGAGCTCGTTCGTGGTTGGCGCGTGCCGGTCGCCTGGGTGGCGGCGGTGCCGTCCCGGCGGGCGGGGGACCCGGTGGCCGACGTGGCTGCGCGGGTCGCCGCAGCGCTCGGGCTGCCGTGGCAGCCCGTCGTGGCCCGCTGCGAAGAGCGGCCGCGGCAGGCGGACCAGCGGGGCGCGGCCCAGCAGGCGGCGAACGTCCGGGGGGCCTTCGCGATCGTCGGCGACGTGCCGTCCGGGCCCTGCCTGCTGATCGACGATCTGCGGCAGAGCGGTTGGACGGGGGCGATGGTCGGCGGGCAGCTCCGCCGCCGCGGCGCGGGTCAGGTCTACCCGCTGGTGCTCAGCACGTCGAACTGACGGCGGTCGCGGCGCGATCGGGCGGGCACCGGCGCGGCTGGCCATCGGGGTAGGCCGCTTCGCGCTGGCGGCCCCTCAGGGTGCGCCGGCCGCGGAGCCTCAGGCGCCGAGGCCGGCGATCGCCGCGGCGACGGTCCCGGTGCTCATGGCGAGGAACGACAGGATCGTGATCACCCGGTAGGGGATCGCCTTCGACCACTCCTCGCGGAACGCGAGCGGCAGGAACAGCAGCGGGTTCACGATCGTGCCGGCGATCAGCAGGGCGCGGTTCCAGCCCGCGAGATCGGGCAGCGCAAGCCCGACGGCGATCAGGATCACGCCCATCATGATGAAGTCGATGTGCGCCTGGAGTAGCCGCCGCGGGCTCTTCACGCCGATTCGGGTCAGGACCTGTGGGTACTCGGTGCGCAGCACCACCACCCACCCGGATAGCGCGCCGAAGGCGAGGAGGCAGAGGCCGAACTGGGTCAAGGGATTCATGCTGCGTCTCCGTGCGGTGAGGTGGGGCGAGGGGGCGACGGCCGTACGGCCGATGGGCCGACGTGGCTGGCGTACCAGCGGCGACCGTGACGACGTTGGTAGGCCCAGGTCACGGCGGCGAGGGCGCCCCGCCGGTGCAGCCAGAAGCGCTCCGGCGGCATCGCCGACGGGGGCCGGCGGCCCGGCGTGACGTCCGCCACGACCACGCCCTCGCCGGCGTCGCGGGCGCGCTCGGCGAGGATCCGTCCGTCGCCGTCGCAGATCAGCGTCGCGCCCTCGAACCGGCCCTCGTACCCGACGGGCAGCCAGGGCATCGAGCAGCGCAGGCGGCCCGCGTGAGCGGCGTGCACCACCGGGGCGCCGACGTAGCGGGCGAAGCTCGCGGCCGCCAGGTGGGCGGTCGCCGCGTTGGCGGCCTCGAGTCGGCGGAAGACGCCGCGCGGACGCCACTCCGGCACCGACCACCAGCCGGACCCGGTCATCGCCAGGTCGATCCGGCCGCGCAGGCGGTGGACGGTCTGGGTCCGCATCAGCTCCCAGCAGACCGCGGTCCCGACCGTGATCTCCGGCTGCTCGGGCGCGACCGACTCCGGCAGCCGCAGCTCGATCGCGCCCGGATCGTCGCCCCCGACGTAGAAGGCGTTCTCCCACATCGTCGGGAGGTCCTTGTCGTGGCGGCCGACCACGCCCTCCGGCCCGGCCAGCACGTACGCGTTGCGGACATGGCCATCGGGATCGCGGCAGAGGAACGACCCGCCGACGAGCGCGCCGTGGCGTCGCGCCAGGGCACGGAGCAGCACGGTCGCCGCACCGTCCGGCGGCAGGACCGCATCGACCAGCGCCGGGTCGAACGCGATCCCCGTCGAGAAGAACTCGGGCAGCGCGATCACCCGCGCGCCCTGTGCCGCGGCCTCGTCGGCCAGGCGCTCGCAGGCCGCGAGGTTGGCGTCGACGTCGGCGACGACGGCCTCGAGTTGGACGGCCCCGACACGGATCACGGCCGCAACGCTACCCGAAGTTGAGCGTCACTACAAAAAGTCGGCGAGCTCGTCCGAGATCGTGCCGTCGGCGTTGCGCAGCGTCGCCGACGCCAACCCCTCGACCACGATCCGCCGCCCGACGGCGAGCACCTGTCGCAGCCGCTGCTCGTCGAGGGCCAGGCGGTCGGGGCGCTGGTGGAGGGCGACCACGCCGTTCCACGAGCCCCACAGGAAGACCGCCGCCGTAGCGGGGTCGTCGACCCGCGCCTGGCCCGCGGCCACGGCCCGCGCGATCGCGTCGCCGACCTGGCCGACCATCCGTTCGACCCGGTCGGCCAATCCGGCCTCGATCGCGGCCAGCTCCGGGCCTGCGCCGACGTCGAGGCCCCGGAGCGCGATCATCCGGAACGACCCGGGATGGTCGAGGTGGAACCGGAGGTAGGCCTCGGCGGCGGCCAGCAGCTCCTCGAGCGGCGACCGCCCCTGGCCATAGGCCTCCGCCATGTAGCGCTCGTTGACGTCCAGCGCCCGTTCGACCAGCGCCAGGTAGAGCCGGTCCTTGGCGGTGAAGTGGAAGTAGATCGAGCCGACCGCGACCTCGGCGCGCTCGGCGATCGCCTCCACGGTCGTGGCGTGGAAGCCGCGGACGTGGAACAGCGCCTCCGCGGCGTCGAGGATCGCCGCGGTCGTGCGGAGCGTCCGTCGATCCGTGCCTGAGCGTGCCACGCGGCAAGCCTAGTTGCTCGCTCGTGCACGCCTGCTCGGCGACTCACCGTGGACGCATGAACGAAGACTGGCCGGGCCGAGGTTGCGGGGTGTCTACACTTCGTGAGGTCATGGCCCTCCCTCCTCTCGAGAATCGTCCGTGCGCCGGTCGCTACGGCGACATCGTGCAGTCGATCGGTCACACCCCGCTGATCGAGCTCAAGCGACTCTCCCCCAAGCCGGGGGTGCGGATCTGGGCGAAGCTCGAATCCGCCAATCCGACCGGCTCGGTCAAGGATCGCGTCGCCAAGGCGCTGATCGAGGACGCCGAGGCGCGCGGGACGATCGGTCCGGACTCGATCATCCTCGAGCCGACCTCCGGCAACACCGGGATCGCGCTCGCGATGATCTGTCGGCGCAAGGGCTACCGGCTCAAGGTCGTGATGCCGGACAACGTCACCAAGGAGCGCACCGACCTCCTGCTGATGTACGGCGCCGAGATCGTCTACTCGCCCGGTGACCAGGGCTCCAACGGCGCCGTCGCGCTGGCCGAGAAGATGGCCGCCGAGGATCCGCAGTACGTGATGCCGTACCAGTACGGCAACCCGGCGAATCCGCTCGCGCACTACAACGGCACCGCGCTGGAGATCCTCGAGGAGCTCGACGGCGAGGTCGACGCGTTCGTCGCCGGCCTCGGCACCGGCGGCACCCTGATGGGCAACGGCCGCCGCTTCAAGGAAGAGCTCGGCGACCGCGTCAAGATCGTCGCCGCCGAGCCGATGCAGGGCGAGCCGGTCCAGGGCCTGCGGTCGCTGGACGACGGCTTCATCCCGCCGATCATCGACCTCTCGCTGCTCGACCGGAAGATCTTCGTCACCAACCAGGACGCGATCGTCTGGACGCGCAAGCTGCTCGACGAAGAGGGCCTGTTCGCCGGGGTCAGCTCCGGCGCGATCGCCCGCGTCGCCGTCCGGATCGCGAACGAGATGGACGAGGGCAACGTCGTCTTCATCGTCTGCGACGACGGCTGGAAGTACCTCTCGTCCGGCATCTACACGAAGCCGATCGAAGAGATCGAGAAACTCGAATCAACGCTTTGGTGGTGATCTGATGGGCCCTATCGGTGCTCCCGAACTGATCGTGATCCTCGTGGTCGCGCTCCTGATCCTCGGCCCGAAGAAGTTGCCTGAGGTCGGGAAGTCGCTGGGCAAGGGCATGCGCGAGTTCAAGGACAGCATCTCCTCCTCGAACCCGTTCGAGGAAGAGGATGAGAAGCCGGTCCGCAAGGCGCCGGCCGAGGTCCACGCCGCTCCGAGCCCGGTCGCGACCACGACCGCTTCGGCCAAGGCCGACGAGCACACGGCCGAGGACGCCTTCGGGCGCGACAAGTCGTGACGGATTCCGGCGTCGCCGTCGGCCACGCGGCCTGACCGCATGCGGATCGCTCAGGGCCTGCTCGATCAGGTCATCGCCCATGCCGTGCGTGACGCGCCGGACGAGTGCTGCGGCGTGCTCGGCGTGCGGGACGGCGTCGCCGTGACCGTCCACGAGCTGGAGAACGCCCTCGACGGCCCCAAGCCGCTCGGGTTCGAGATCGCTCCGCTGGCGCTGCTCGGCGTTCACGACGAGATCGAGGACGCCGGCGACGAGCTCGGCGTGATCTACCACTCGCACACCCGGTCGGCGCCCTACCCGTCGCAGACCGACGTCAACTTCGCCGCCCACTGGCCGAACGTCGAGTGGCTGATCGTGGGGACCACCGGTGACGAGCCCGAGGTCCGCAGCTACCTGATCACCAAGGCGGGCGAGATCACCGAGGTCCCCGTCACGGTCACCGCCGCCGCGGACTGACCGCCCGGCCGCGTCGACCCCGCGGGCCAGGGTGGCTCCGGGGCCGGGGCCGGGGCCCGCTCAGCTCGGGCGCTGGGCCCGTTCCCAGGCCAGCTCGGACGTGATTCCGCGCTCGGCCAGGCGTCGGTCGGCGGCGTCGAGGTCCTCGGCGTCGAGCACGACGACGGCCAGTCGCGCGGGCCCGGCGAGGCACGCCTCGATATCGAGGAAGACGGCCCGGCCGCCGAGCGCGGTGCACTCGACCGAGCGGCGTCCGTTGCGGATCAGCACCGGGCCACGTTGGCCGCGGGCGCAGCGGATCGCGAGCGCGCTGGCCTCGGTCGGCACGTCGGCGACGGCCGCCTCGAGCTCGTCGAGGCCGGTGGGGGAGAGCGGGACCTCGGCGAGCAGGCCACCGAGGGCGGCCGCTTCGTCGATTCGGGCGCGGACCTCCAGCGGCGTCAGCTCGCCGTCGCAGCCGGCACCGACCACGCAGAGGGCGACCTGCTGGCCGCGCCGGACGAGCAGCGCGCCGGCGGCCAGCAGCGTGGCGTCGGCGAGCGGGCTCGCGAGCGTTGCCTCGTGACCGTGAGCGAGCACGTCGCCGCCGACGTCGACGAGCAGGATCCCGTCGCAACCGAGGTGGTCCGCGGCGGCCGCCAGCCCGTCGGCGACGATCGCCGGACCGGGATTTGGGTCGATCAGGACCGTCGCGGTGCCGAGATGGGCGGCGATCCGGGACTCGGCGAAGAGCACGCCGGAAGAGGTCCGCGTCGTAGCGCCGGCGAGCGCGGCGGCTGTGGCGAGCGGGGTGGCGTCGACGAGCTCGTCGATCCGCCGGGGACCCGGGACCGGGTCGACGGGCAGCCGTTCCCAGCTGAGGCCGCCGAGCACTGTCTCCCGTTCCAGGAGCTGCGCGGCGGCGAGGGCGCCGACCACGTCGCCGCCTCCGCCGATCCCGACGCAGAGCACGCGCTCCGCGTCGGGGAGGACCATGTCGGCGGCGCGAGCCTCAGCGCCGCCCGACACGGGTGCTCTAGGCCAGGGCGGGGACCGACGAGCGGTCCGCGGTGCCGTCCAGGATCGACTCGATCTGGTCGGTGGCCCGGGTGAACTCGTCGTCGGAGAGCACGGGGGTGCCCTCGAACGGCAGGTCGCGCTGGATCTCCAACCACGACCGGCTCGCGCCGAAGTCGTCGCGGACGCGGACCGTCACCGGACGCGGGATCCGGTAGGCGCGCAGCAGCACGACGTGCAGCGGGTGGCGGTGCTTCCAGTTCAGCCGCTTCTCGGCGTAGTCGGGCGTCCACACGTAGTACGGGGACAGCGCCTCGACGACGCGGGCGTCGGTGACCGTGTAGTGCGCAACGGCCTCGGCCCAGGCCCGGATGCGAACGCGCTCCGGCTGGGGGATGCCGCCGTCGTCGGTCAGCGCGGTCGGCGGCGGATCGCCGTCCGGCCAGACGCCTTCCTCGAGGGCACGACGAAGCTCGGGGAGGTGGGACTCCCTCACAACATCGTTGCGCTGGTGATCGAAGGTGGGATACAGGAAGAAACGGTCGTGCTCGAGCCGGAAGTGCTTGTGCTCTTCGCGAAGCCCACCCTTGCGTAGCGTGAGCAGCTGCTCACCCTCGGCGAGGGCACGAACCGTGACCGCCCATTCCTTGAATGCAATCGGCATGGCGGAACCAACAGTTGATGATGAACGACCCTGCGCGCAGCCGCACACAAGCGGGAGATCGCAACAGGACGGAGAAAGCATCGTTGCAGACAACGGTGCAAAATCCAAGGGGTTGCCGTCAATCCGTGCGCCAAAGCACGGAGCCCGGGACCGTCAGCGCGGCGGTTCGGAGTCGAACGACCGGTTGTCAGGGCGGCCGTATCCCCCGCCGCCAGGGGTGTCGATCCGCAGGCGCTGACCCGGAACGAGCAGGCCACCGGCCTTGGCCGGAAGCGGTCGACCGTCGAGCAGGTTGCGCCCGGGATCACCGTCTTCGCCGCCCGCGGCACCGGGAGGCGCAGTGCTCCGCCGCTCGGTCAGCAGCTGGAACTCGAGCGGCGCGAGCACCCGCAGCTCGCGAACCACGCCGTCGCCGCCGCGGTGGTGACCCGCACCACCACTTCCGCGGCGAACCTCGTAACGGTCCACCCGCACCGGGAAGCTCACCTCGAGCGCCTCGATCGGCGTGTTGCGGGTGTTGGACATCGCGACGTGAACAGCGGTCGGACCGTCGCAGGTGGCGAGTGCGCCCTGACCGCCGGCGATCGTCTCGTACATCGTGCGGGTGTTGTCGCCGAGGGTCACGTTGTTCATCGTGCCCTGCCCGAGCGCCCGTCCGAGCGCGCCGAGCACGAGGTCGGCCACCCGCGAGCTGGTCTCGACGTTGCCGGCGACGACCGCCGGACGCGAGCCGTCGGGCCACGGGCGCGCGTCGAGCAGCGAGCCGGCCCGGGTGAGCACCCGGATTCGGCGACGGGTGCCGTCGTCGGTCGGCAGCTCGGCGTCGCCGACCGCGGCCCGGATCGCGAACAGGCACGCCGACTCGGTCACGGCCCGCGGGCAGTTGAGGTTGTGGTGGCCCTGGTCGGGGGCGTCGCGAAGGTCGATCGTGACCCGGTCCTCCTCGACGGTGACCGCGACCTGCAGCTCGATCGGTGCGTCACGGGCCTCGAGCACGTCGCTACGGCGGTGGACGCCGACCGGCAGCGAACGGATCGCGGCGGCCATCCGTCGCTCCCCGTAGGCGAGCACGTCGTCGATCTGGGCCGCGAGCCGCTCAGGTCCGCGCGCGCTTGCGAGGGCGGTCAGGCGGGCTGCTCCGGCGACGCACGCGGCCTGCTGGGCGCGGAGGTCGGCGCGCCGCTGGGCCGGATGCCGCATCTGCCCGGCGAGCTCGTCGATCAGCGCGGCTGTGAGCGGGACCGGAGCGATCACCACGCCCTCCTGGTCGAGCGAGGTCGAATCCGCGGGCATCGAGCCGGGGGTGCTGCCCCCGACGTCGGCGTGATGGGCGCGGGCGGCGGCGAAGCCGATCAGGTGTGGCGGCGGGGCCGGAACGTGGGGCTCGGTCCCGGAGCGCACGCCCTCGGGCGCCTGAACGGGCTCGTGCCCCTGGACCTCGCCGGGAGCGTCGCCGGGAGGGGCGAAGACGGGGGTCACGACGGTGATGTCCGGCAGGTGCGAGCCGCCGGCGAACGGGTCGTTGAGGATCCAGGAGACGCCGGGCCGGTGGTGCTCGTCGCGGACGGCGGCGACCGAGGCCGGCATCGCGCCGAGGTGGACCGGGATGTGCTCGGCCTGGGCGATCATCCGTCCCTGGGCGTCGAAGAGCGCGGTCGAGCAGTCGCGGCGCTCGGTGATGTTGACGGAGTGGGCGCTGCGGATCAGGACCGCGCCCATCTCGTCGCAGGCGGCGCGGAGAGCGCCGACCAGCACCTGGAGGTCGATCGCGTCGAGCATGCCGTGGTCGGGGCGGGTCATCGCTGCTCCTCGTCCCACGGCGCCGGCCGCGGATGCGGGTCGTCGGCGTCGAGCCGGAGCGTGCCGTGGGAGTCGGTGCGGGCGGTCCAGCCGGCGGGCACGACGACCGTCGCCCCGCGCAGCCGGAGCACGGCCGGGCCCGGAACCCGGTCCGAGCCGTGGCCGTCGTGCCCGAGCGCGACCGCCGGTCCGGGCTCGACGACGGCCTGGCGGACGGTCACCAGCTCGAGCTCGGCGTCGGGGTCGGAGAACCCGTAGCGCTGCTCGTGAGCCGCGTCGAAGGCCCGCCGGAGGGCCTCGGGGTCGGGCGGGCAGTCGCGGACGGTCAGCTCGAACGCCTGGCCGGTGTAGCGGACGTCGTAGGCCATCGCGACCCGCGGGTCGTGCAGGGTCGGCGTCTGGCGAACGTCCTGGGAGGACGTGGGCGTGGCCGCCCCGGGGTCGGGTCGCAGCGCCTCGGCGGTGATCGCGGGACCGCGCAGGAGCACCGTCCGCGCGCGATCGGTGCGTCGCTCCGCGGCCGCCAGCCCGAGCGCGGAGAGCACGCCGCCGGCCTGGGGGACGAGCACCCGGCGGATCCCGAGCCGGGCGGCGAGGCCGGCCGCGTGGAGGCCGCCCGCGCCACCGTAGGCCAGCAGCGCGAAGTCGCGCGGATCGACGCCCCGCTCGACGGTCATCACCCGCAGCGCGCGGCCCATCTCGGCGTCGGCGACCCGCAGGATCCCGCGGGCGCAGGCGAGCGGGTCGAGGTCGAGCTTCGCGGCCAGCCTGGCGACCGCAGCCCGCGCGGCATCGACGTCGAGCCGGACGCCGCCGGCGAGCGGCACCGCGGGATCGAGCGTCCCGAGCACCACGTGGGCGTCGGTCACGGTCGGCTCCTCGCCGCCCTGCCCGTAGGCCGCAGGGCCGGGGACGGCGCCGGCCGAGCGGGGGCCGACCCGGAGGGCGCCGCCGGCGTCGGCCCAGGCGATCGATCCGCCACCGGCGCCGACGGTGTGGATGTCGATCGTCGGCAGGGCGATCGGACGCCCGCCGACCTCGCCGCCGCCGACCTCGCGCACGCGCCCGCCGCTGACGACCAGCACGTCGCAGGAGGTGCCGCCCATGTCGAAGCAGAGCAGGTCGGGCTCGTCGGCGGTGCGGGCGACGATGGTGGCGGCCGCGGCACCACCGGCGGGGCCGGAGAGGACGGTGGTCGCCCCGCGGCTGGCGGCGACCTCGAGCTCGCAGACGCCGCCGGATGACTGCAGGACCTGGGGACGGGGGAGGCCAGCCTCGGTGCAGCGCTCGGCGAGCCGCCGGAGGTAGCGGCCGACCAGCGGCGAGACGGCGGCGTCGACCTCGGTGGTGGCCGCCCGTTCGTACTCGCGGAAGGTGCCGACGGCGACGTGCGAGAGCGAGATCTGGACGTCGGGCCCGAGGCGCTCGCGGAGGGCGGCGCCGAGCTGCTGCTCGTGGGCCGGATAGCGGTCCGCGTGGAGCAGGACGACCGCGACCGCCTCCGGCTCGAGGGCAGCGACCGCGGTCGCGACGCGGTCGGTCTCGGCCGCGGTCAGCGGCCGCTCGACGCCGTCGGGGCCACAGCGCTCGGCGACGGCGACCCGGCGTTCCGGGGGCGTCAACGGAGCGGGCCGGCGGCGGCTGAGGTCGTAGAGGTGCGGGCGGTCCTGGCGCCCGAGCTCGATCAGGTCGACGAAGCCCGCGGTCGCGCAGAGCACGGTCCGGGCCAGCCGGCCCTCGAGCAACGCGTTGGTGGCCACGGTCATGCCGTGGCGGAAGCCGCTCACGTCGGCAGCCGTGGCTCCAGCCTCGGCGAGCACGGCGTCGATCGCGGCGAGCACGCCCCGCGACTGGTCGTCGGGGGTGGTCGGCGTCTTGGCGGTGTGGACACGATCGCCGTCGACCAGCGTCGCATCGGTGAAGGTGCCGCCGACGTCGACTCCCAGGAGCATCGTCCGCGAGCGTAGCGACGCTCGCGGTGCGACCGGCGGACGGCCCCTCAATGGCGCAACCGGCTACGCGGCGAGGGCGGCGATCTCCTCGTGCTGGTGCTCGATCTCGTGGAACTCGTCGAAGAGCTCCTCGGTCGCGGTCAGGTGCTGGTGCGACGGGCAGTAGCGGGAGGCCGCGAGCGGGTCCCGCTGACAGGGCTGGCCGCGGCGGGTCGTCGCCTGACAGGTCGGCTTGGTGCCAGTCAGGTCGTGGCCGAGGTCGGGCCGGCGGCGGAGCTCGTCGGCGACCGTGGTCACGTGCCGGTCGACGATCTGCCAGACGCGGGCCTGGGCCGCCATCGGGAACAGGAAGCGGATCTCGTGGAAGAGGCTTCTTGCCGGATGGGCGAAGTAGTGGGGGTCCGTCACCAACCGCTCGATCGTCGACTCACACGCACGGAGCACACGCTCCTGGCTTGCGTGGTTGCCGCCGTCCGGGAGGTTCCGGGTGACGTCGCGGTAGAGGGTCCTGGAGAGGTGGTACATAGTCAAGTTCGACGGAGGGAATAGCCGTCTATCTCTTAGAACCCCTCGAATGTTGGGTTTCGGTTAAGGGCCCCCTGCGGCGGTGCCCGGCGCGGACCGCGCGGCGCTCCCGGGGCCGGGCTCAGGCCCGCGCCGAAGCGCCGGTGCCCCAGCGTTCGCGGCGGGTCCGGGGGGCCTCTCCGCCGACCACTGGCTCGACGATCGTGTGGATCTCGTCGAGCCCCGGATCGAGGTCGGGATGGTCGCTCCGGCGGTGCGCCCCGCGGGACTCCTCGCGGGCCAGCGCGGCGGCCCCGATCGCGCGCGCGAGCGGATGCGGGTCGTCGAGGAGCAGGGCGAGCGACTCCGCGTCGCGCTCGATCCCGGCGTGCTGCCAGAGCGCCGTGCGGGTCTCCCGGGTCGGGGTGAGCACGGTCGGGCTCGCGGGGGCCGGGTCGGGCGACGCCGGGAGCGGGGGGGCGTCGAGCGCGGCGCGCGCGGCGCGGCCGCCGAAGACGATGCACTCGGCGAGCGAGTTCGACGCCAGCCGGTTCGCCCCGTGGAGGCCGGTGCAGGCGGTCTCGCCGATCACGAACAGGCCCGGGACGCGGGTCGCCCCGTTCAGGTCGCAGGCGACGCCGCCCATCGTGTAATGGCAGGCGGGGGCGACGGGGATCGGAGTGGTGGCCGGATCGAGCCCGGACTCCCGCAGCGTGCCGACGACGTTGGGGAACGCGCCGGGATCGACCTCGCGCATGTCGAGCAGGACGTGGTCGCTGCCTTCGTCCTGCATCGTCCGCCAGACCGCGTAGGCGACCTCGTCGCGCGGGGCCAGCTCCTGGACGAACCGCTCGCCGTTGCCGTTCAGGAGCAGGGCGCCCTCGCCACGGATCGCCTCGGTCACCAGGAAGCCCTCGCGGCCCGGGATCCCGGTGACCGCGGTCGGATGGAACTGGACGAACTCGAGATCGGCCAGCTCGGCGCCGGCGGCGTAGGCGAGCTGGGCACCGATCCCGACCGAGCCGGGCGGGTTGGTCGTCCGGCGCCAGAGCGCGGCCGAGCCCCCGCAGGCGAGGATCGTGGCGCGGGCGAGGACCGGGCGACCGCCGGCCCCGTCCTCGGTCACGACGCCGACGCAGCGGCCCTCGCTGGTCCAGACGACTGCCGCCCGGGTCCGTTCGAGCACCGTCACGTTGGGATGGCCGACGAGCTGGGCCGAGAGCTGACGGACGAGTCGCCGGCCGGTCGCGCTGCCCCCGGCGTGGACGACGCGGCGGTGGGTGTGGCCGCCCTCCAATCCGAGCACCAGGCGGCCGTGGCGGTCGGCGTCGAAGCGGACGCCGAGCGCCTCGAGGTCGCGCACGGCATCGGGGGCCTCCCGGCAGAGCACCTCGGCCGCCGAGCGGCGCACGAGTCCGCGGCCGGCCCGCTCGGTGTCGAGGAGGTGGGCGGCGGGGTCGTCGTCGACCGCGAGTGCGGCGGCGACGCCGCCCTGGGCCCAGTAGGAAGCGGTCTCGGCCAGGGGGGTCGCGCTGACGACGGTCACCCGGGCACCGTCGCGGGCGGCCCGTAGCGCAGCGTAGAGACCGGCGGCTCCGGCCCCGACGACGAGGACGTCGGTGGTCGCGTCAGCGGAGGCGGGCATGCCGGGTACCGTATCCGCCGTGGCCCCAGTGCTCTTTCGTCATGGATCCTCGTTGCGGCACGACACCGGTTCGCACCCGGAGCGTGCGGCGCGGATCGTCGCCGTGGAACGCGAGCTGGAGGCCCGGGACTGGTGCGGCTTCCGGCCGCGGGAGTCGCCCGCGGCGACGATCGAGCAGCTGGAGGCGATCCATCCAGCGACCCACGTCGAGCGGATCCGCGCGCTCGCCGCGATCGGGGGCGGGTCGATCGATGCCGACACGATCGTCTCGGCCGGCTCGTGGGAGGCGGCCCTGCACGCGGCCGGCGGGGCGGTGGCGGTGGTCGACGCCTTGCTCGGGCCCGACGCCGACGGGATCGATCGCGCGGCCTCGCTGCACCGGCCGCCCGGCCACCACTGCGAGACCGCCCAGCCGATGGGCTTCTGCCTCTTCAACAACGTCGCGGTCGCGGCCCGCCACGCCCGCGACGCGTACGGCCTCGAGCGGGTGCTGATCTACGACTGGGACGTGCACCACGGCAACGGCACGGCCGAGATCTTCGCGGGGACCGACGAGGTCCTCTTCTGCTCGATCCACGAGTTCCCGCTCTACCCCGGGACGGGCCGCTCGGACGAGCAGGGCCACGGCGCCGGCCGCGGCTTCACCGTCAACCTGCCGGTTCCGGAGGGCAGCGGCGACGCGACCTGGATCGGGATGACGGAGCGGCTGCTGCTGCCGATCGCGCGGTCCTACCGGCCCCAGCTGATCCTGGTCTCGGCCGGCTACGACGCGCACGCCGAGGACCCGCTGGCGGGCTGCGAGGTCAGCGACGCCGGGTTCGCGGCGGTTGCGGCGGCGATCCACCGGCTCGGGACCGAGCTCGAGGTCCCGGTCGGGTTGGTGCTGGAGGGTGGCTACGCGGTCGACGCGCTCGCCCGGACGGTCGCGGCGACGCTCGAGGTCTGGTCGCGGCCGCCCGAGCCGGCCGGCGATTCGCTCCCGGTGACCCCGGTGGTCGCGCAGGCGCAGGCATTCCTCGCCGACCGCTGGCCGGCGGTCGCGGCCGGCTGAGGTCGCCGGGCGACGCTAGGTCGCCGGGCCGCTCTTCGTCGTGGTGCCGGTCGTCGTCGGGGTCGCCTCCGCGGCGGGCGGCGGGGTCGTCATGGTGCCGGGCGTGGTCGTGCCGTCGGGGGCGGACGTCGTGCCGTCGGGGCTGGTCCCGGCGGTCCCCGGGGTCGGGGTGGTGCCGACGGCCGGGGGGATGGTCGGGGTTGCCGTCGGGGCCTGCGTGGCCGGCGGCGTCGCGGCGGGGGCGGTGATCGCCGGCTCGGTGGTGGGCGTCGCGGTCGGGGCCTCGCGGTCGGTGGTCAAGGCCACGAACGCGCCGACGGTGCCGCCGGCCACGATCAGGACGATCGCGGCGATCGCGGCGAGCGGGATCTTCCAGTTCGGGGTCGGCCGCATCCGGGTCCGGGCCGGGGCGCCACAGGTCAGGCACCAGGCCTGTTCGGGACCGACGGTCCCGCCGCAGCGAGGGCAGACGATCGGGGTCGGCGGGGTTCGGGTCATCGACCGGAGGACGGCTCGTCCGCGGTGCCGTCGGTCGGGCCAGGGGCGGCCGGGCCGGTCGGACCGGGGTACGGGCGGTCGGGGATCGAGGACCAGGGCGACCGGGCGGGCTCGGTCGGGGTCGCCTCGCTACCGGGGGGCGTGGGACGGGTCTGGGGCGCCGGCTTGGCGCCCTCCGGCGGCGTCGGCGTGGCCGGGCCGGGCGGCGTCGGGGTGGCCGGCCCGGACCCGGGCGCGGCAGGACGGCCGAATACCGACGCGGGAGCACCGCCGAAGCCGGGGCGGGTGTGGCTGCCGGTCGCGGGCCCCGGGGTGGGGTGGCTGCCGGTGGCGGGACCGGGCGCGGCATGGCTGCCGGTCACCGGGCCCGGGGTCGGGTGGGTTCCGGTTGCGGGCCCGGCCGGAGTTCCCGTGATGCCCGGGATCGCGGGCGGGCCGCTGTTGGCGTTGACGGCGGCCGGATCGGCGGCGCTGAGCGCCGATCCGGGGTGGCCGATCCGGAGGCCGCACTGGGGGCAGAAGTGCGCCTCGCTGCCGTGCAGGGCCCCGCAACGGATGCAGACGGACACGCCCGGCTCGTGCAGCTCCTCGATCGGCTGGTAGTCGCGGACGGCGTGCTCGAGCGCGTGCAGCTCGGCGTCGATCCGCAGGAGCGCGTCGACCTTCGCGCCGACCAGGATCTCGTTCTGGGCGTTGGCCCGCCGCAGCTCGAAGACGAGGCCGCCGAGGTCGCGGTAGCCGAGCTCGCGGACCCGACGGAGGTAGCGCAGCCGGCGTCGCATCCGTCCGCGGTTGCGGACGCCGACCTTCGGCGGGCGGGCGGGGGTCTCGGGCGCGCCGCCGTCGGCCTCGGGGGTGACGGTGGCCGCGGGAACCTGCGGCGCGGCGCTGGCGTCCGTCGCGGCCCCGGGTGCTCCGGGCGGCGGCGTCGGCGACCCGCTGGCGGCCTCGGCGGACGCGGGCGGGGGAGCCGGAGTGGGAGCGGGAGCGGCCGGGAGCGGCCCGGTGCGCACGTCGTCGGACAGCTCGGCAGCGAGGGCGGCCTCGGGGTCGAGCGACGGGGGCAGGCCGTGCACGCGGGTCGGGGCGTCGGCGGCCGCGGGGGCAGCCGCCTCGCCGCTCGCGGGGGCGGACGTGTCTGTCGCGGGCGCCGGCGGGGTTGCGGCGGACGGGGCGTCGGCGGCCTCGGACGGGGTCCCGACGGCGGCGGGGTCCGCGGGCTCGGGGGCCGTGGAGGTGGCGTCCGGGGCGGGGGCCACCATCGTCGGCGGTGCCGTCGGGTCCGGCTCCGGGGAGGACGCAGGGGTGTCGATCGCGTCGTCCTCTCCGCGTCGCTGGCGGATGCGGTGAAAGAGGCTGCTCATAGGGTGACGGGCGGCGACGTGTTCAGACCGTCGGCCCGCGGCCGGAGTCTAGCGGCGACGGGAGCATCGTTCGCCAGGCCTCCGCCAGCCGCCGGGCGTAGACGTCGGTCCCGTGGCGCTCGGCGATCGCGCGGCCCGGGACCCGGGGATCGTCGCTCGCCAGGTGGGGGCAGAGGGCAGCGGCCCAGCGGTCGACGTCCCAGGCGGCGCAGAGGCAGCCGGGGGTCGCGCCCACGGTCTCGGGGTGGGCACCGGTGGGGGTGGCGAGGACGGGCACGTCACAGGCGAGCGCTTCGACGGCAGCGAGTCCGAAGCCCTCGTGTTCGCTGGGGATCACCACCGCCGTGGCGGCGTTGAGCCAGGCACGCATCCGCTCGGGAGGCTGCCCGCCGAGGGTGCGCAGTGGGACCCCGACGGCGGCCGCCAGCTCGCGCGCCCGGTCGACCCGCTTGACCCGGCGGTCCGGTCCGTAGGGGAAGAGCAGGAACCGCTCGGCGGGGTCGAGGCCGAGCTCGCGACGGGCGTCCTCGCGGGCGGTCGGGCCGAACCGGTCGAGCGCGAGGCCGACGGGCAGCGACTGCATCCGTCGGTGGAACGGGCGCGGCAGCAGCGAGGCGAGATCGCCCGACGCGAGGCCGATCAGTCGCTGGGTCGGGAGCACCGCGAGCGTGACGAGCCGTGTCTGCGGGTGACGCAGATCGCGGCCGTGCAGGGTGACCGCGCGACGGCGGGCGCGGACGACGAGCGCGGGGACGGCGGTCAGCCCGAAGTGCGAGTGGACGACGTCGTAGCGGACGCCGCGGTGTCGCTGGCGGAGGCCACGGGCGGCGCTGCGGTAGCCGCCGGGCGCGAACTCGTCGAGCTCGACCTCGATCCCGGGGATCCGCCGCAGCGCCGCCACCTGGTCGCGCACGAAGCCGCCGCGTTCCGGGTGCTGGGCGTCGGGCGCCATGTTCGACACGACGAGGACACGCATTTGGTGCTGATTGTGCACGGTTGACCCCTGGAGTCGGCACAGGCTTCCGGTGGACCATGGAGCGGCAAGCCAACTCCGACCGGAGGAATCCCATGTCCCGCCCGATCCACGTCCCGATCCATCTCCCGACCCACCCGCCGACGCCGTGGGCGCCGATGGCGCTCGCCGCCACCGTCCACCACCGCCTGCTCCGGCTCCGCGACGAGCGGGGCCAGGGGACGGTCGAGTACGTCGCCCTGGCGATGCTGATCGCGGCGGTGATGGCCGGGGTGGTGGTCGCCGCCGGTGGCCTGAAGGGCGGCGGGATCGCCCAGGCGGTCGTCGAGAAGGTCAAGGCCGCGATCGGGAGCGCGGGGAAGGCCCCGAAGTGAGGAACGGCCCTCCCCGGTCGGCGCCGCTCCTGAGCGTCGATCCGGGACGGCCGTCGCGTCCGCCCCGAGGGCGGGTCGGCGGCCGTCCGACTCGTAGGATGGCCTCGTGCTGAAACTGATCCTCGCCACGCGCAACGCACACAAGGCGGAGGAGTTCGCGACGTTGCTGGCGCCGTGCACCGTCACCCCGCTTCCCGACAACGTCGACCTCCCGCCCGAGACCGGGACGACGTTCGCCGCCAACGCGCTCGACAAGGCACGGGCCGCGGCCGCCGGGACGGGGCGGAGGGCGTTCGCGGACGACTCCGGCATCGTCGCCGAAGCACTCGATGGCGCCCCCGGAATCCGCTCGGCGCGGTTCGCCGGGGAGGACGCGACCGACGAGGAGAACCTCGCGTTGCTGATCGAACGGGTCCCGCCGGGAAGTGCCCTGGCCTACGTCTGCGCGCTCGCCTACGTCGATCCGGACGGCGGAATCGAGCACGTCGTGGAAGGACGTTGCGAAGGCCGGATGGCCGACGCCCCACGCGGGCTCGGCGGCTTCGGGTACGACCCGATCTTCCTGCCCGACGACGAGCTCGCCGGCGGCCGGACGATGGCCGAGCTGAGCCGGGACGAGAAGGCCGAGATCTCGCACCGTGGCCAGGCGGCACGGGCCTTCAAGGAGTGGCTGGGAAGCCGGATGTACCGCTAGCCGGCGCCGGGTTCTCCCTGCTCAGCGCAGGTTTATCGCCGCGGAGAGGCCGACCGCGGTGGCGACCCCGCCGTAGCCGACGTAGCCGCCCACGGCGAGCAGGAGGGCCGTCACCGCACAGGCGAGGACGACCACGGCCCACGAGATTCGCTCGAGCGTCATCGCCGTCTATCCAACCAGTTCGCGGGGTCCGTGGCGGGGCGGTCCGACGCCGATCGGGTGCTCTCGCGGGGCGGTCGGCGGGAGGGTCGCCAGGGGGTCGCACCGCGTTCCGTCCTGTTGGGAAGGCACACTTTCGCCGTCCTTCCCTTGTCTTGCGGCTCGGGAGGGGCCGCCATCCCGCAGCCTGCGGGGGGCGAGCAGACGCGATAGCGTCGCATTCCGATTAGGTGCCCCCCACAGGAGGAGCGGAACATGACCAAGGCAGAATTCGTTGACCATGTCGCCGAGAAGGCCGGTCTCGGCAAGAAGGACGCGCAGGCCGCTGTTGATGCGGTTCTGGAGACCATCAGCGACGCGCTCTCGCGCGGCAGCGACGTGACCTTCTCCGGCTTCGGCAAGTTCTCCGTTGCGGAGCGCAGCGCGCGTAAGGGCATCAACCCGGCCACCGGCCAGCAGATCGACATCGCCGCCAAGAAGCTGCCGAAGTTCTCGGCCGGCGCCGCGCTGAAGAAGTCGGTCGCCTGACGTTGCAGGTGCTTGGCGACCAGTCGGTTCCCGGATTCGGGTTCCGGCTGGCGTCCGCGGTTCAGCGTCGGAACAGCGCCGTCGTGGTCGGGCTTGATCCCGATCCGTCGCGGCTCTGGGCTGGCGTTGCCTCCTCGGCCGACGGCTTGCCGCCGGCCCGGGCGGCCGCACTCGCGGTCACCGATCACTGTCGCCGCGTGCTCGACGCCGTGGCCGACGCCTGCGTGGCAGTCAAGCTCCAGAGCGCCTCGTTCGAGCGGCTCGGAGCCGACGGACTGACCGCCCTGACCACCGTCACCCGCTACGCCCAGGACCTCGGCCTGCTGGTGTTGCTGGACGCCAAGCGCGGAGACATCGACGTCTCGGCCGGCTCCTACGCCCAAGCGCTGCTCGGCGGGACCGACACGCCGTGGGGCCACGTCCCCGGCATCGGCGGAGACGCCGTCACCGTCGCGCCGTACATGGGGCGCGACAGCATCCAACCCTTCATCGACGTCGCCGTCACCCGCGGTGCCGGCGTCATCGTCCTCGTCCGCACCTCGAATCCGGGCGCGGGCGACCTCCAGGAGCACGCGCTCGAGGACGGCGAGCCCGTCTGGGCCCGCGTCGCCCGGATGGTCGCCGACCTGGGCGCGGCGGCGACCGCCGCGACCGCCGACGCCGGATCCGGCCCGGCTCCGCTCGACCCGGTCGGAGCGGTCGTCGGTGCGACGGCGCCCGAGCGACTCCAGCGGCTCCGCGAGCTGATGCCCCGGACGCCCTTCCTGCTGCCGGGCGTCGGCGCTCAGGGCGGCCGCGTCGAGGACCTCGCACCGGCTTTCGCAGCCGGTCCTGGAGCGGCGCTGGTCACGGCCTCGCGCTCGATCGTGGGTGCCGCGCCGCCCGGCGCGGCGGATCCGGCTTCGGCCGCCCGACGGGCTGCCGAAGAGCTCCGTGCGGCGGCTGCCGGCCTGCGCTGAGCGCCGCCGTCGGTCCGTGCCCCGCGCCTGACGCCGTATTCTGCCCCGAGATGCCACCGCGCAGCCCGTTTCGAATCGTTGCTCCCGTCGCCTTGTTGGTGATCGTGGTGGCCGTCCTCATGGTCGTCAGCAGCGGGTCACGCGACAGCGGCTCGGAGACGGCGGCGCGAACGACGGTCACCGAGGCGAGCAAGCAACCGAAGCGACGTCTGTACACGGTGCGCCCCGGCGACAGCCTCGGCAAGATCGCCAATCGCTACGGCATCACGGTCGAGCGGCTCACCGAGCTGAACCCGAAGGTGGATCCCCAGGCGATCCGGGCTGGTCAGCGGCTCCGCCTCCGTGGCTAGTCGCGGGGCGCGACCTGCGCGCCGGTTCCCCCTGTTCCTGCTCTTCGGGCTGCTGGCGTTCGCCGGCGGTCCGGGATCGGCCGCGGCCGATCCGCCGTCGATCGAGGCCGGGTCGGCGATCGCCGTCGAGGTCACCTCCGGGGACGTCGTCTACTCCCGTCGGAGCACCGATCAGCGGGGGATCGCCTCGACCACCAAGCTGATGACCGCGCTGGTCGCGCTCGAACGGCAGCCGGACCTCGACGAGCAGATCACGGTCCCGCGCTACGACGCGGCTCCGGCCGAGTCGCTGGCCGGCATCCACGCCGGCGAGCGGATGACCCTGCGGGACCTGCTCGGCGCGATGCTGCTGCCGTCGGGCAACGACGCGGCGGTCGCGATCGCGAAGGGCGTCGGCGGCAGCGTCCCGCGGTTCGTCGAGCTGATGAACGACCGTTCGCGGGCGCTCGGCCTCGATGCGCGCTTCCGCAACCCGATCGGGCTCGACCAGCCCGGCCACCACGCGAGCGCCGCCGATCTGGTCAAGCTGACGCTGCTGCTGCGGCGCTATCCGGCGTTCCGGACGATCGTCGACCGCAAGTCGATGCGGCTGGAGTCGGCCTCGCCGCCGATCACGGTGGTCAACCGCAACACGCTGGTCCAGACCGTGCCGTGGGTCGACGGGGTCAAGACCGGGCACACCAGCAAGGCCGGCTACGCGCTGGTCGGGTCCGGGCGCCGCAACGGCGTCTCGGTGATCACGGTCGTGCTGGGGGATCCCTCGGAGGGCGCCCGCGACAGCGACAGCCTGGCGCTGCTGCGGTACGCGCTCGGCCGCTACCACCGCGTCCGACCGGTCAAGGCCGGTGCGGTCGTGGCGCGGCTGCCGCTGCGCTACCGGGACGCGCAGGCCGATCTCGTCGCCGCGTCCTCGGTGACCCGCGTCGCCCGCCGCGGAGAGCGGGTGACGACGCGGGTGATCGACCTGCCGGTCGACGTCGAGGGGCCGGTCGCCAAGGGCACGCGGCTGGGCACGATCGAGGTCCTCCAGCGGGGCCGGGTCGTCGAGCGGGTGCCGGCGGTGACGGCGGGCGAGATCGCCCAGGCCAGCTTCTGGGAGCGCGCCGACGACCACCTCGGACGGCCGTGGGTGCGCGGGCTGATCGGCCTCGCGCTGATCTGCGGGATCGCGCTGGCCGTGCTCCTGCGGCGGTCGCCGCGGTCGCGGCGCTCGCCCGACGAGGCGGTCTCGTGATCAGCCGGCGACTGCGTAGGGTGGGGGGCTCGCGATGATCATCACCGTAACGTTGAACGCGGCCATCGACCGGTCACTGGTGGTGCCGAACATCCGTCTGGGGCACCGTCACCGTGCCGTCGAGCAGACCACGCTCGCCGGCGGCAAGGGCGTCAACGTCGCGCGGACGCTGAAGACGCTCGGGCAGCCGGTGATCGCCACCGGGTTCGCCGGTGGCGCGACCGGGACCCGGATCGTCGAGCAGCTGACCCGCGAGTCGATCCTCAACGACTTCGTGCGGATCGCCGACGAGTCGCGGACGAACACCGCGATCTTCGATCCGACCAGCGGGATCCAGACCGAGGTCAACGAGAAGGGCCCGCGGGTCGACGAGCGCGAGCTCCAGCTGTTCCAGGACAAGCTGCTCTACCTGGCTCGTGGCGCCGACGTGGTGGTGCTCGCCGGCTCGCTGCCGCGCAACGTGCCCGAGTCGGTCTACGGGGACCTGGTCCGCGAGCTGCACCGGATCGGCGTGCGGGTCTACGCCGACACCGACGGTGAGCCGCTGCGCCACGTGCTCAAGGCGGAGCCCGACGCGATCACCCCGAACCAGCTCGAGGCCGAGGAGATCGTCGGCCACGAGTTCGCCAGCGACGAGGACCGCGCGCTGGCGATCCGGGAGCTGCTCGACCACGGCGTGCGCGAGGCCGTGATGACCCTGCAGGACGGTTGCGTGGCGGGGGTCCGTCACGACGGCGGTGCCTCCGGGCCGGCCGCGACCCACCTGCTGCGAGCGCGGATCAAGCTGCGGGAGACGGTCGCCCGGATCGGTTCCGGCGACGCCTTCCTGGCGGGGCTCGTGGCCGCCCGCTACGAGCAGCGGTCGGACGAGGAGGCGCTGCGCTACGCGGTCGCCTGCGGTGCCGACGCGACCCAGCGGCTCGGCGCGGGCCTCGTCGACCCCCGTCAGGTCGACCGGCTCGTCCACGACGTCGAGATCGAGACGATCGATCCCGACGGCGGCGAAGACTGAGTCCGGCCCGACCCAGCCCGGCCCGGCCGAACCGGCCGACGCCCATCCGGCCGCTGCGCGATCCTTTATCGAATGGAGATCGAGATCGGCCGGGGCAAGAAGGCCCGCCGCGCTTACGGCTTCGACGAGATCACGATCGTGCCCTCGCGGCGCACTCGCAACCCGGACGAGGTGGACGTCGCCTGGAAGCTCGGGCCCTACCGGTTCGAGTTGCCGCTGATGGCGTCGCCGATGGACGCGGCGATCTCGCCGACGACGGCGAAGACGATCGGGCGGCTCGGCGGCCTCGCCGTGCTCGACCTCGAGGGGGTCTGGACCCGCCACGAGGACGCCGAGGAGCAGTTGGCCAAGCTGGCCGACCTGCCCGAGGCCGAGGCGCTCGTCCGTCTGCGCGAGCTGCACGCCGCGCCGGTTCGCGCCGAGCTGATCCGCGAGCGGATCCGTGAGATCAAGGCCGAGCCCGGCGTCGTCGTTGCCGGTTCGCTGACGCCGCAGCGCGTCCGCCGTCACTACGAGGTGGCGCTCGAGGCGGGCCTCGACGTGCTCGTGATCCTCGGGACCGTCGTCAGTGCCGAGCACGTTGCGCGCGAGACCCCGTCGGGCGACGTGAGCGGCGACCACGAGGTCCTGAACCTCAAGCAGTTCATCGCCGAGGTCCCGGTTCCGGTGGTCGTCGGCGGCTGCTCCAGCTACCACACCGGCCTGCACCTGATGCGGACCGGCGCGGCCGGCGTGCTCGTCGGCGTCGGCGCGGGCGTCGGTTCGACCGTCCGTCGCGTGCTCGGCGTCGGCCTGCCGCAGGCGACGGCGATCGCCGACGTCGCCGGGGCCCGCTCGACCCACGTGCTGGAGACCGGCGAGTACGTCCAGGTGATCGCCGACGGCGGCATGCGGACGGGCGGCGATCTCGCCAAGGCGATCGCCTGCGGCGCCGACGCCGTGATGCTCGGTGCCCCGCTGGCTCGCGCCGAGGAGGCCCCGGGACGTGGCTGGCACTGGACGCCGGCCGTCGCCCATCGCGAACTGCCGCGGGGGAGCCGGATCGAGGTCGGTACCGTCGGTCCCCTCGAGCAGGTCCTGCTCGGCCCGGCCCTCGACGGCCGCGGCACCACCAACCTGATCGGCGCCCTGAAGCGCTCGATGGCCACCTGCGGCTCGCTCGACATCGCCGAGTTCAACCGTGCGGAGATCGCCGTCGCTCCCGCCGCCAACAACCCCACCTACTGAGCCGTGACCGTGTCCCCCAAGCCCCCCGAGAACCCCCTGCCCGCGGGCACCGACGTCGACGAGGTCGTCGTCCTGGACTTCGGCGGGCAGTACAGCCAGCTGATCGCCCGCCGCGTCCGTGAGTGTGGTGTCTTCAGCGAGCTGCTGCCCCATCACGTGGGGGCGGAGGAGGTCCGCCGCCGCAAGCCGAAGGGGATCATCCTCTCGGGCGGGCCGTCGTCGGTCTACTCGCCGGACGCGCCGCCGCTCGATCCGGAGCTGCTGAAGCTCGGGGTCCCGGTCCTGGGCATCTGTTACGGCATGCAGCTGCTCGCCCGCGAGCTCGGTGGCCGCGTCGAGTCGGCCGAGGTCGGCGAGTACGGCCGTTCCCAGCTGACCGTCCACGAGCACGGCACGCTGCTGAAGGACCAGCCGGACGAGCAGCCGGCCTGGATGAGCCACCGCGACACCGTCTACACGCCGCCCGAGGGGGCCGTCGCGCTGGCCAGCTCGACCGCCTCCCCGGTGGCGGCCTTCGAGTCGGTCGAGCGGGGCGTCTACGGGATCCAGTACCACCCCGAGGTCGTCCACACGCCCTACGGGCAGCAGGTCCTCCAGACCTTCCTGCGGGACATCTGCCACTGCGACCTGAACTGGTCGGCGGCGAACATCGCCGAGGAGCAGATCCGCCTGATCCGCGAGCAGGTCGGCGACGGCAAGGTCATCTGCGGCCTCTCCGGCGGCGTCGACAGCTCGGTCGCCGCGCTCCTGGTCCACAAGGCGGTCGGCGACCAGCTGACCTGCGTCTACGTCGACCACGGCCTGATGCGCAAGAACGAGACGGAGCAGGTCGAGAAGACCTTCGGCGAGCACTTCCACGTGCCGCTCGTCGTCGTCGACGCGAAGGACCGCTTCCTCGAGCGCCTGAAGGGCGTCACCGAGCCCGAGGCCAAGCGCAAGGCGATCGGCGGCGAGTTCATCCGGATCTTCGAGGAGGAGGCGCTGAAGCTCGCGGTCGGGGCCGGGGCGGAGGCCGTCGAGGGCGCCGAGGTGAAGACGTTCGGCGAGGTCAGCGCCGCTGGCGGCGACACCGGGGCGAAGTTCCTCGTCCAGGGCACCCTCTACTCCGACGTCATCGAGTCCGGCGGCGGCACCGGCGCCGCCACGATCAAGAGTCACCACAACGTCGGCGGCCTGCCCGAGGACATGACCTTCGAGCTCGTCGAGCCGCTCCGCGCGCTCTTCAAGGACGAGGTCCGGGCGGTCGGGACCGAGATCGGCCTTCCCGAGCGGATGGTCTGGCGCCAGCCGTTCCCGGGGCCGGGCCTCGGCATCCGGATCGTCGGCGGCGAGGTCACCCAGGCCAAGCTCGACCTGCTCCGCGAGTGCGACGCGATCCTCCAGGAGGAGGTCCGCGCCGCCGGGCTCTACCGCGAGCTGTGGCAGAGCTTCTGCGTGCTCCCGGACGTCCGTACCGTCGGCGTCCAGGGTGACGAGCGGACCTACGGGTACGTGATCGCGATCCGCGCCGTCACCTCCGACGACGCGATGACCGCCGACTGGGCGCGGCTTCCGTACGACCTGCTCGATCGCGTCGCGACGCGGATGGTCGGCGAGGTCAGCGAAGTCAACCGGGTCGTGCTCGACATCACGAGCAAGCCCCCCGGCACGATCGAGTGGGAGTAGCCCGCGACTCCCGCGCCATGGCGCCCGCCGGACCGGCTCGCGGTCCGCGCGCCGTGGCCTATCTGCTCGGTGGCGTCGCGATCTGCGTCGCGGCCGCTGCCGACGCGCTCCCGCTCGCTCGCGTCCCGCTGGCGATCGCCGTCTGCCTGCTGGTCTGCGCAGCCGCCTGTGGGCGTGATGACGGCCCCTGGGGCGCCGTGATCGTGCTCACGCTGGTGGGGGCCGCCCTGCTGGTCGCCGAACGTGCCTGGGGCGGTCTGACGCCGACCCCGACGGTCGCGGCGGCCGCGGGCGGCTCGATCGGGCTGCTGCTGGTGCTGCTGCTCGACGTTCGTGGCGTCGCGGTCGGGATCGCCGCGACCGCCGCCGCGGTGACGGGGACCGTCGCCGTGCTCGCCGCACGCGATAACGTTCCGGCCCTTGGACGCCCGTTGAGCTGGGGTCTGATCGTGTTCCTGCTGGGGGCTGTGAACCTCCTGTTGTGGGCTCGTGACCGCGAGGTCGGGCTGACCGGACCGCGCAGATGACCTATCCTCAGCTACCATGGCTCGCCGCTGCGCGTCCATCCCTGCCCGCGCACGAACCTGAGATTGCCCGTGAAGACGTACGTCGCTAGTTCCGAGACCCGTGAGCGCTCCTGGTATGTGGTGGATGCCACCGGCCAGACCCTCGGTCGACTCGCCACCCAGATCTCCGAGCACCTGCGCGGCAAGCGCAAGCCGGAGTACACCCCGCACGTCGACACCGGCGACTTCGTGGTGGTGGTGAACGCCGAGAAGATCGACGTCACCGGCAAGAAGCGGACCGACAAGCTGTACCACCGCCATTCCGGCTTCCCCGGCGGCCTGTACACCCGGACCTTCGAGGAGCAGCTCGCGAAGCAGCCCGAGGAGATCATCCGCAAGGCCGTCAAGGGCATGATGCCCAAGAACCGCCTGGCCAAGAAGCAACTGACCAAGCTCAAGGTCTACGCCGGCCCCGAGCACCCGCACGTGGCCCAGCAGCCGCAGGCCCTGGAGATCAACGCCCGATGACTGACGACGTCACCCCCGACGAGACGCCCGAGTCCAGCGTGACTCCGGACGACGCCCAGCAGGCGGAGGCCCCCGAGGCCCCGCAGGCTGAGGAAGCTCCTGCCGAGGAGGCCGCGGCTCCGGCCGCCGACGAGTCGGCTCCGGTGGCCGAGGAGGCTGCTGCCGAGGAGGACATCGAGGACGATGCCTCCGACGAGCCGCGCGTGAAGCCGGCGATCCCGGGTGCCGACCTCGAGGTCGACATCGTGCTCGAGGGCAACGCCGCCCTCGGCTCGGAGAAGTCCGACGAGTTCGGCTACTACTTCGACGGCGACACGCCCGAGGGCGAGGCGAGCGAGGGCGGTGAGGGCGACGAGGCTTCGGCCGACGAGCCGATCACCGACGTCTCGATCGACCTGGTCGAAGGCGCCCGCTACACGGCGACCGGCAAGCGGAAGTCCGCGATCGCTCGCGTCATCCTGAAGCCGGGCACCGGGGCCTACACGGTCAACGGCAAGGACCTCGACACGTACTTCCCGCGTGAGGCACTGCGCCGGAACATCCGTCAGGCCCTCGAGGTCGTCGGATACCACGAGCAGATCGACGTCGTCGTGCGCATCCACGGCGGTGGCGTCAGCGCCCAAGCCGGCGCTCTGCGCCACGCGATCTCGCGTGCCCTGATCGTCGCGCAGCCGAACCTCCGTGGCGAGCTCAAGAAGCGTGGCTTCCTGACGCGTGACGCGCGTGTCAAGGAGCGCAAGAAGGCCGGCTTCAAGAAGGCGCGTAAGCGCCCGCAGTTCAGCAAGCGCTAGGCGGGGAAGGGATTTCCATCCCCCGCCCAAGCGGCCCGCGACTCTTCGGCACCGACGGTGTCCGAGGAGCCGCAGGCACGGTACTCACGGCCGAGCTCGCCCTGCGACTCGGCCGTGCCGCCGTTCTGGGGGGCATTGCCGCCCCGGACGGCGACAGCGCGGCGGTCGCCGAGGGTCGGCGGCCGCGGGTGCTGGTGGTCCGCGACACACGGGCCTCCGGTCCGATGCTCGAGGCGGCCTTCGCCGCCGGCGCGTCGGCCTCCGGGGCCGACGTCCACCTCGCGGGCGTGCTGCCGACCCCGGGCGCGGCCCTGCTGGTCAGCCGACTTGGCTTCGACCTGGCCGCAGTCATCTCCGCGTCGCACAACCCCTTCGCCGACAACGGCATCAAGCTCTTCGGTCCGGACGGGCGGAAGCTCGCCGACACGCTCGAGGAGCGGGTCGCGGCGCTGGTCGAGGAGCTGCCCGACGAACGCACCCGCCAGGCCGAGATCGGTCAGGTGGCGCCGCTGTTCGGCGCCGTCGAGGACCATCTGCGGGCGCTCGACGAGCGGTTCTCCGGGCTCGACCTCCGTGGTCGCCTGATCGCGCTGGACTGCGCCAACGGGGCGACCTCCGGCGTCGCGGCCGAGGCGTTCCGCCGTCGCGGGGCCGAGGTGCTCGTGATCGGGGACACCCCCGACGGCCGCAACATCAACGCCGGGGTCGGGTCGACCCACCCCGAGGCGGTCGCCGAGCTGGTCGTCGAGCGCGGGTACGAGATCGGCTTCGCCTTCGACGGCGACGGCGACCGGATGCTCGCCGTCGACCACGCGGGTCGCGCCTACGACGGCGACGAGCTGCTGGCGATCATGGCGCTGCACCTCCAGGACGAGGGCCGCCTGCTCGGGGGCGTCGCCGTCACGGTGATGTCCAACTACGGCTTCCACGCGGCGATGGAGGCGGCCGGGATCCCGGTCGCCACGACCCCGGTCGGCGACCGTCACGTGATGCAGGCGCTCGACGAGCGCGGCTGGAACCTCGGCGGCGAGCAGTCCGGTCACCTGATCGAGACGGGCTTCGTGCCGTCGGGCGACGGGATCGCCGCCGCGTTGCTGGTGCTCGAAGCGCTCGCCGGCCGGCGGTTGGCCGACGCGCAGATCATGCGGCGCCTGCCGCAGGTGCTGATCAACGTTCCGGTCGAGGATCGCGACGGGGCGATGGTCGACCCCGGGCTGACCGAGGCCGTCGCCGCTGCTGACGCGGCGCTCGAGGGTCGCGGGCGGGTGCTGGTGCGCGCCTCCGGCACGGAGCAGCTGGTGCGGGTGATGGCCGAGGCTCCGTCCGAGGCCGAGGCTCGCGAGGTCTGCGACGCGCTCGTCCTGCTCGTGCCCGGTCGGCGCGACGCCTAGCCCGCCCACGGGCGGGGCGCGGTCGAACGGGGAGTGAGGCCCCGGGCTCGGCTCCGGGGCCGCCGGTAGCATCGTGCCGATGCGCGAGGGAGTCGGGATCGACCTGCTGGACGTCGCCCGACTCGAGCGGGCGCTGGAGCGACGCCCCGGCCTCCGCGATCGACTCTTCACGCCCGCCGAGCAGGAGTCGAGCACGCGCAGCGCGCGGCCCGGTCGTCACCTCGCGGCGCGCTTCTGCGCCAAGGAGGCGGTGACGAAGGCCCTGCGGCTGGACGCGTTGCGACCGCTCGAGATCGAGGTCGTGGGCCGCGGCGGGCCGCCGTCGGTGCGGCTGACCGGGGCCGCTGCGGTCCGGGCCGACGAGCTCGGGGTGGCGGTGGTGATCTCGTTGACGCACGAGCGGCACACGGCTGCGGCGGTCGCCTGGGCGACGGCCGGTCCGGACTCGGCCGGGGGCGTCGCGCGGTGAGCCCCGACGCCCCGACCCCAGCCCTGCCGGGAGGCCTCGCCCCGCTGCTCGATGCGGAGGGGATGCGGGCGACCGACCGCTGGGCGATCGGGACGGTCGGGATCCCCGGCCCGGTGCTGATGGCGACGGCCGGCAGTGCGGTCGTCGACGCCGTCGTCTCGCTGGCCCCGGAAGGGATCGTCGTGGTGGTCTGCGGCGCCGGCAACAACGGCGGTGACGGCTACGTGGCCGCCCGCCAGCTGCGGGAGAGCGGGCGCGAGGTGCGGGTCCTGTCGACGGTGCCGGCCGAGCGCCTGCGCGGCGATGCGGCCGACGCCCGCGACCGGCTCGGTGGCCCGGTCGACGCCTGGGACCCTCGGGCGCTCGACGGGGTGGCGGTGATCGTCGACGCGATCCTGGGGACGGGCGCCACGGGCGCACCTCGCGGGGTCGCGGCCGATGCGATCGCGGCGATCGCCAGCGCGGCGAGGCCGGAGGATGGAGGCGCCGCCGTCCCGGTCGTCGCCTGTGACGTGCCCAGCGGCGTCGATGCGAGCACGGGGGAGGTGGCGGCGGAGGCGGTCCGCGCGACGGTCACCGTGACCTTCCACGCGGCCCCGCCGGGCGTCTGGATCGCCCCCGGCAAGATCTGCGCCGGACGGGTCGCGGTCGTCGACATCGGGATCCCGGCCGCCGCGGTGCGCGGGGCCGAGGTTCCCGCCCCGAGCGCGGGCCTGCTGACCGACGCGCTGCTGGGCGAGCTGCCGACCCGGGCGGTCGACGGGACCAAGTTCCGCTCCGGGCACGTGGTGGTCGTCGGCGGCTCGCCGGGGATGACCGGCGCCCCCTGCCTCGTCGCCCGCGGGGCGATGCGAGCGGGAGCGGGGTACGTCACGGTCGCCGTGCCCGAGACGATCGAGGCCTCGGTCGTCGCCCGGGCCCCGGTGGAGACGCTCGGGCTCGCGCTGCCAGCCGGCGAGGACGGTGGCGTCGACCGCGATGCCGCCGCCCCGATCATGGCCGCACTGGAGGCCCATGACGGCACGCTGGTGATCGGGCCGGGGCTCGGGAGGGGCCCGGCCCGCGACGGGCTCCTACGGGCCCTGGCGGCGTCTCATACGGGGCCGCTGGTGGTCGATGCCGACGGGTTGGCCGCGGTCGCCGGCGCGCCCGAGGCGCTCCGGGCCGTCGGGTCAGACCGGCCGACGGTCCTGACGCCGCACGCGGGCGAGCTGGCGCGACTGCTCGGGACGACCACGGCCGAGGTCGGCGCCCGTCGCCTGTTCCACGCCCGTGATGCCGCCGTGCGAGCGGACGCGGTGGTGGTGCTGAAGGGCGACGACACGCTGATCGTGGCCCCGGACGGACGGGTCGCGGTCAGTCCCGGTGGCGTCCCGGGGCTGGCGACGGCCGGCACCGGTGACGTGCTGGCCGGGATCGTCGGAGCCCTGCTCGCGCGGGGGACGGAGCCGTTCGTCGCCGCGGCGGCCGCGGTCTGGCTGCACCTGGAGGCCGGGCGCTTGGCGAGCGACGAGCACGGGCCGGACGGGATCGTGGCGGGCGACGTGGCGGCGGCGGTGGGGCGGGCGCGACGACGCTACGAGTTGCGCGCGCAGTAGCGTTCCGACCATGCGTGCTGTCGCCCGGATCAACGTCGCCGCGATCGAGCGCAACGTCGCCCGGCTAGAGGGCCTGCTCCGGCCGGGCACGGCGATCTGCGCGGTGGTCAAGGCCGACGGCTACGGCCACGGGGCGTTGACGGCCGCACGCGCGGCGCTCGGGGGTGGCGCGACCTGGATCGCGGTCGTGACCGCGAGCGAGGCGACGGAGCTGCGCCGCGGCGGGATCGACGCTCGCCTGCTGGTGCTCGGACCGCTGCGGGACGGCGACCTCGAGGAGGCGCTGGACGCGGGCGCCGAGGTCGTGGTCTGGGAGCCGGAGGGCGTGGCCGACCTGGAGCAGCTCGGCCGGCCCGCCGCGGTCCACGTCAAGCTCGACAGCGGGATGGGCCGGCTCGGCCAGCGGGATCCCGACCTGGCCCTCGCCCTCTGCGACCGGATCGCCGACGCCGCGCACCTCCGGCTCTCGGGCGTGATGACCCACTTCGCGACCGCCGACGAGCGCGACGACGACTTCTTCGACCTCCAGCTGGCCCGCTTCACGGCCTTCGTCGAACGGGTCCGGGCACGGCACCCGGCGATCGTCGCCCACGCGGCCAACAGCGCCGCGACGCTGCGGGACCCGGCGAGCCACTTCGACATGGTCCGGCCGGGGATCGCGCTCTACGGTCTCGACCCGTTCGGCCACGACCCGGACGACCACGGCCTCGAGCCGGCGCTGAGCTGGGAGAGCTGGCTGGCCTCGGTCAAGCCGTGCGAGCCGGGCGACAGCGTCGGCTACGGGCGGCGGTTCGTCGCCGATCGCGCGACCCGAATCGGCAACGTCCCGGTCGGCTACGCCGACGGCATCCACCGCGCGGTGGCCGGGACCGGCACCGAGATGCTGGTCGGGGGGCGGCGGGTGCCGCTGGTCGGAACGGTCTCGATGGACAGCGTCGGGGTCGACCTCGGCCCCGACGCCCGCGACCAGGTCGGTGCGGTGGTGACGCTGATCGGCCGCGACGGCGACGAGCGCGTGACCGCCGAGGAGCTGGCCCGGCGCCTGGGCACGATCAACTACGAGATCACCTGCGGGATCGGTGCGCGGGTGATCCGGATCCCGCACCGTGACGGCCAGCCGCTGAGCGCCGCCGGGGCCTGAGCGTGATCGATCGGGACCAGGCCGCCGGTCCTCCGGACGCCGACCCTGCCCGCGGGCCGGCCGACGTCGCCCTCGGACTGCTGCGCGCGGCGCTCGTCGACGGCCCTCCGGCGTGGATCGTCGGCGGAGCGGTCCGCGAGCGGCTGCGGGGGCGCCCCACCGACGATCTCGACGTGGCGATCGCCGGGGCGGACGAGGCGCGTCGCGTCGCCCGCGAGGTCGCCCGTGCCGGTCGGGGACACGCCTTCGCGCTCTCGGACGCGTTCGGGGCCTGGCGAGTGGCGGGACCGGACTCCGTCGCCGGCACGCCGTGGCAGCTCGACCTGACCCCGTTGCAGGGTCCGGACCTGGACGCCGACCTCCGCTGCCGCGACCTGACCGTCAACGCGCTCGCCGAGCCGGTCGCCGGGGGCCCCTTGGTCGACCGTTTCGGGGGTCGCGAGGACCTCGAGCGGGGCGTTCTGCGGATGGTGACGCCGGAGGCCTTCTCGGCGGACCCGGTGCGGGTGGTCCGACTGGCGCGGTTCGCCGCCGAGCTCGGGATGGTCCCTGAGCCGGCGACGGTCGCCGCGGCCCGGGCCGCAGCCCCGCGGCTCGTGGGGGTGCCCGGCGAGCGGCTGCTGCCGGAGCTGACCCGCACGCTGGCCTCGCCGGGGTGGGCGGAGGGCCTGTCCGTCGCCGACGCGACCGGTGTGCTCGTGGCCCTGCTGCCGGCCGCGACGACCGCCGAAGGTGCCCTGCGGCCACGGGTTCGGGAGCTGCTCGAGGCGGTCCTCGATCCAGCGGCGACGGTCCCCGAGGCAACGGCGGAGGACGCACTGATCCTGGCGGGCCGGCGGGACGACCCCGCGTCGCGGGCCGTGCTCGGGCTCGCCGCGCTGCTGGTGGCCGCCCCCGACCCGGCTGCGGCCCTCGACCCCCTGCGACCGAGTCGCCAGCTGCGGGCCGCGGTCGCCCGGGCGGCGCGCCTGCCCCGCCAGCTCACGGCGCTGGCGGGCGTCGCACCGACCGACCGGGTGCTGTTCGACGCCGTCCGGCCGCTCGGCGCCGACGGACCGGAGGCGATCCTGGTCGCCCGCGCGCACCTGGGGCCGGAGGGCGCGCCGTGGGCGGCACTGACCGCGAGGGCGGTCCGCTGGGCGGAGCGGCCTCCGAGCGCTCCGGTCCGTGGCGATGCGCTCGCCGAGGCGCTCGGCATCCGTCCGGGCCGGACGCTGGGCAAGCTGCTCGAGGAGCTGGCGATCGCGGCCGACACGGGCCGGATCAGCACCGCCGACGAGGCGATCGCGCTCGCCCGACGGCTCCAGGCCGAGGGCCCTGACGGCGTTCGCAGCGACTGACGGGCGGCGGCGCGCGGGCGTCGTCGCCGACGCCGGCCGCGTCGTCGCGCGCGGCGCGGGGCCCGGCGACCGGCGCCGGATAGGCTGCAGCCCATGGCCGAACGGGATCCGGACTGCATCTTCTGCAAGATCGTCGCCGGCGAGCTGCCGTCGCTGGTGGTCGCCGAGGACGAGCGCACGATCGCCTTCCTCGACGTCAATCCGGCGACGCCCGGCCACACGGTGATCGTGCCGCGGAACCACTCGCGGGATCTGCTGACAGTCGGCGCCGAGGATCTCGCCGCGTGCGGGGAGACCGCCCGCCGGGTCGCCGGCCAGCTCTCCGACCGGCTCGACGCGACCGGCGTCAACGTCCTCAACAACTGCGGCTCGGCGGCGTGGCAGACCGTCTTCCACTTCCACCTGCACGTGATCCCGCGCTACGCGGACGATCCGCTGCGGTTGCCGTGGATCCCGGCCCCGGGGGACCGGGACGAGGTCTCGCGCGTCCACGCCCGCCTGACGGCCTGAGCCGCAGGCCGGTTCGCCGCGCCCGGCGAGGCGGGGCGCCGCATCCGGGCGCGGACGTGCAGCACGCACCGCCGCGGACGAATCGGGGATGATCAGGGGCGCAGGCCACCCGCCCGTGACCGACGCTGAGCCGCGATCGCCAGGACGATCGCCGCGCCCCAGGAGCGCGCAGCAGGACGTCTCCGGCGCGGATCGGGCTGCCGGTCACCTGGTGCACCGGTCGTCCGGCCGGTAGGTGTAGCCGCAACTTTCACGGACCCGGAGGGTTTCGGACCACTATGAGCAGTCGTCGTCTTGTTGTTTCCCTGGGAATCGCGGTGGCCGCGTCGGCCCTGGCGCCCGCTTCCGTGCTCGGCGCCTCGCTGACCGAGATCGGCGAGGTCAAGGACGGGAAGCTCCCGCAGTGCCCGGACGCGTGCTCGGTGGTCACCCGGACCACCGCCCTGCCGACCTCGGTCGCCGGCAACCGCAACGTCTACACCGCGCCCGCCGCGGGCCGGATCGTCGCCTGGAGCATCACGCTCGGCGCGCCGGCGGAGAAGGACCGGGCCGCGCTCCAGAAGCAGCTGGGCCGGGCCCAGGCGCAGCTGGTCGTGCTGCGGCGCGGGAAGAGCGTCAACGCCGCGGCGGTGGCCGCCTCGACGGTCAAGCAGCTCGATCCGTACTTCGGGGGCGAGGTCACCTTCGCGCTGCCGCAGAGCTTCGCGGTGCGGAAGGGCGACGTGATCGGTCTCAGCGTGCCCTCGTGGGCCCCGATCCTCGTCCAGGGCTACGACGCGAAGACGTCGTGGCGCGCGAGCCGCCCGGCCGGCCGCTGCGGCGGCGCGACCGACGAGCGCAAGCGCGACTACTACGTCGACACGACGCTCTCGGCCGGCAAGAGCGGGACGTTCAACTGCCTCTACAAGGCCGAGCGGATGGCCTACACCGCCACCTTCGTGCCGGACCCGAAGCGTCGCACGGCGTCCACAGCCGCGGCGACGGCGCCGGCCGGGCGCTAGCCCCGACCGAGAGAACGCGGGGCGGGGGAGGCGACTCCCCGCGCCCCAGCAGCGTCTGCCCCGCGGCGTCTGCCGCGAGCGCCGCGAGCCGCTACCGGCTCAGCGACAGACGCCGGGGTTGGTCTGGCAGAACTCGTTGAACTCGTTCGGCGCGGCGCCGCCCGAGGAGTCGGGGCCGGTCGAGCCGGACCCCGTCGTCCCGGTGCCGGTGCCGGTGCCCGTGCCGGAGCCGGTCGACCCGGAGCCGGAGCCCGTGGAGCCGGACCCCGTCGTCCCGGTGCCCGTGCCGGTCCCGCCGCTCGACGAGGTGCCGCCGGAGCTGCCGGTCCCGGAGGACGTGCCACCGCCGGCGGAGGTGCCGCCGGAGCCGCTGGTGGTCCCGTCACCGGTGGAGGTGCCGCCGGACGAGCCGTTGGTGGTCGTGCCGTCCCCGCTGCTGGTCCCGGAGCCGTCCGCCGCCGGCGTGGGGCCGGTGGTCGTGGTCGTGCTGGTCGGGAGATCGCTGATCGTGCCCGCCTGGTCCCCGGCGCCGGCGTTCTCGCTGCCGCCGGTGGGCGGCATCAGGGCCGGTGTCCGGCTCGGCTGGACGTCGGTGAGGTCCCCGCCGCCGCATGCGGCCAGCCCCGTGGAGCCGGCGAGCAGGGCGATGACGGTGAGGATCTGGGGGAGGCGCCGCAAAGAGTGATCCGTCCGGGGACGTGATCCGCGTGTGCGGATCTAGGCGCCGATCGGGGCCATCCGACGGCCGCAGGTCGGGCAGTCGTTCAGGTCGCGCTGGGCCATCTGGTCACACGACGGGCAGTGCCGAAGGTTCTCCAGGGCCCAGGGAAGGTTCGACGGGCTGGGCGCGAGGGGCACGAGCTTGCCGACGACGTCGAGCGTTTCGCCCGTGTCGCTGTCCCGGTACGTGTGCCCGGGCTGGGCCTCGATGATGACCTCGCGGCCCGTGGAGGGCGCGCGGAAACGGTAGCGCTGACGGAGGGCCATGGTGAAAATCTACCTGCTCCCCCGGGGGGACGCCGCTCAGCGTGCGGCGACGGCCTGGTCGTTGGCCTCGCGGAGGTCGCGGAGGCGACCGATGTGACGGCCGATTCGGTACTGGGAGGGGGCGACGCCGTGGTGGCGGCGGAACGCCTTCGCGAACTGCGCGGGCTGGCGGTAGCCGACCTGGCGGGCGGTCTCGCGAACGGAGACGGGGCCGCTCGACAGCATCTGGGCGGCCTGTTCCATGCGGATCTCGGCCAGCGCGGTCCGGAAGCTCGTGCCACCGACGTCGTGGAACGCGCGTTGCAGCTGGCGGCACGAGCAGGAGACGCGGTCCGCGAGGTCCGCGACGGTGAGGTCGCTGGCGTACTCCTCCTCGAGGACGGAGACCGCCTCCTCGAAGAGGGCCGTTCGGATGCAGATGGTGTCGGGTCGCCGCATGTCGCAAGGGGTACGGGGATCGGGCACGACGGGATCACTTTCCGGCGGAGATCGACGAAGTTGGCGCGTTGCCACTCACTCTACGCCCCCGTCCGTCGGGCCCTTTGCGATACTTGTGCGGATGAGCACGAACAAGTGTGCCGTGTAGCACGAGCGAAGGGAGATGGAGCGATGCTGGTCCGAGATGCGATGAGTCCGCTGGCGGTGCAGGTCGGCGCCGGTCACAGCCTGCGTCAGGCGGCCCGGATGATGGCCGCCCGCAAGGTCGGGGCGGCGGTGGTGATCGATCCCGAGGGTGCGGGGCCGGGCATCATCACGGAGCGCGACGTGCTCCGGGCGTTCGCCGAGGACGAGGACATGGCGACCGCGCTCGTCGGCGAGCACGTGACGTCGTCGGTCGTCTACGCGGCCCCGGAGTGGTCGTTGGACGAGGCGGCAGCGGCGATGGTCGACGGCGGCTTCCGGCATCTGGTCGTGATGCGCGGCCCGAGCGTCGTCGGGGTGATCTCGGTCCGGGACATCGTTCGCGCGTGGGCCAGCGAGCGCGGGCTGCTCGCGACCAGTTGCTACGTCCCGGGGCGGGAGGTCGAGGATCCGGAGGCCGAGGAGGTGCGGATCGGCGGGGCCTGAGGAGCGCCGCTCGTCGGTGGCTGGCCTCGTGCGGTAGCGCAGGGGCCGGCCATCTGCCGAGCTGGTCGGCATGCGAGCGGTGGGGGCGAAGGCCTGCTCCGCGCAGGGGCCGGTCCGCCCGACTCGGTCGCGGCGGGGTGGTGCGCGGGGGAGAGCGGCCGTCTCGGCCGCTCGGGTGACGGGGTGCGGCGGGGCTAGTGCCCGCGCTGCTCGTCGCGCGCCCGGCGCTCGTCGCCGGGCTGCGCCTTGGGGGCCTCGTCGGCGGCGGCCTCACGGCGGATGGCGCGAAGGCTCTCGCGCAGTTCGCGCGGGTCGGCGGGGGTGACCTTCGGGAAGCTGTACGTGTGCTGATTCATGGGTCTACCTCATACGAACACCGGAGATGGCCAGAGGTTCCGCCGTTCTGTCGAACTCTTTTCGGACGATCGTTCGATCGACCCTGGCGAACCCATCTTGCCCAGCCCGGCGGACGTCCCGTGATGCGGAATGGACGAACGGACGATTAGTGCGTGGATGTGCCGTCGCGGTGACGAGACGGCGTTGCCGGAGCGGGAGCCCGCATCCTGGGTGCGGGGGCGTTCCGGGTCAGGCTCTGCCTGGTTGACTCGGCCTTCGCCGGCGGAGATCGCGTTCCTGCGCCGGGGCCGACGTTCGTCCGGGGCCAGCGCTCGTCCGGGGGGCCGAGCGTCCGCGCGGCGGCGTGCGGACGGGGCGAGGGGAGGCGCGGGGTGGGCGCTTGGCCTCGGCGATGCCTGGTCCACCGCAGCGGTGGACACGGCATCGCCGAGCCGTGGGGCAGGGGCCCGGACGGGCCCCGCCGTCGATCAGGCGGTGGTCGCGGCGCTCTCGGCGAGCGCGGGGACGTCGCGGAGGTAGCGCTCGGCGTCGAGCGCGGCCTTGCAGCCGGAGCCGGCGGCGGTGATCGCCTGGCGGTACGAGGAGTCGATCAGGTCGCCTGCGGCGAACACGCCCGGCCGGTTGGTGCTGGTCGTGACGCCGTCGACCCGCACGTAGCCCTCGTCGTCGACGTCGAGCTGATCGCGGACCAGCTCGCTCTGCGGATCGTGGCCGATCGCGATGAAGGCCCCGGTGATCTCGAGCGTCTCCTCGGCGCCCGTCTCGGCGTGCTCGAGCACGACCGTCTGGAGCGGCGTGAGGCCCTCGCCCGGCTTCGCCTCGAAGCGGGAGACGACGTACGGGGTCATGAAGCGGATGTTCTCGACGGCCTTGGCGCGGTCGAGCATGATCGCCGAGGCGCGGAACTCGTCGCGGCGGTTGACGATCGTGACCGAGCGGCCGAACTTGGCCAGGAAGATGGCCTCTTCCATCGCGCTGTCGCCGCCGCCGACGATCAGCGTGTCGTGGTCCTTGAAGAAGGCGGCGTCGCAGGTGGCGCAGTAGGAGACGCCGCGGCCGGAGAGCTCGTCCTCGCCCGGAACGCCGAGCTTGCGGTGCTCGGCGCCGGTTGCGACGATCACGGCACGGGTGCGGTACTCGGTGCTGTCGACCCAGACGCTGTGGAGGCCGCCGGGCTCGGTGGCGAGGTCGACCTTGGTCACCTGCTCCGTCTTGAGGCGGGCGCCGAAGCGCTCGGCCTGGTCGCGCAGGTCCTGCATCATGTCCGGCCCCATGATCCCCTTGGGGTAGCCGGGGAAGTTCTCGACGTCGGTCGTCTGCTGGAGCAGGCCGCCCCAGTTCCAGCCCTCGATCACGAGCGGCTCGAGCTCGGCGCGCGCGGTGTAGAGCGCCGCGGTGTAGCCCGCGGGGCCACTGCCGATGACGATGACGTTCTCGGGGTCGGGCATGTGTGCATCCTCGTAGATCGGCGGGACGGAGGGCAAGTCAGTTCGCCTTCCTTCCATTACTTTACAAAGTGAAGCGATAAACGTCGAGCCGTGCGGGGCCCCGCTCCGCCGGGAAGCGGGGGTGCGGCGGGGTCGGCAGCCGCAGCCGGGCGGGTCGCCCGCGGGTGGACGAACGGTGGACGTGCTCGCCGCGCCGCGGCGGAACTCGTCTAGGAGCGGCGGGCGTAGGCCGCGAAGCGACCGATCGCGTCCGCGGCGCGACGGACGGGACCGGCGGCTCGCGGTGTGGCCCGCCGCACGCCCTCGGCCAGCGCTCCGCCGGCGACGAGGTCGGTCACGTAGTGCTCGCCGAGGTAGACGAGCGCGAAGCCGAGCGTCGCGGCGTAGGTCCAGCCGACGGCGCCGGCGATCGGGCCGGTGTCGCGGAGGACCTGTGCGGCGGCGACCGAGGTGCCGAAGTGGAGCGACGGCATCGCGGCGAGCGGGTTGCCCCCGAGGGCGTCGTAGATCTGGGGCCAGCGGGTGCCCCACAGCTGCTCGCCGTACTCGCGCATGATCCGACGGAGCGGCTCGCCGTCGCCGACGTCGATCCGTCCGGCCTCGGCCGCGAACCACGGCGGGGCCGTCGGCACGGCCCAGTAGACGACGGCACCGAGATCGAAGGTCGCGTAGATCCGCGCGGCGGCACGCGGGAACTGCTCGGGGTAGAAGGCGAGGACGTAGGCCGCGGCGGTGTGGGGGACGGCGAACCAGACCCAGTGGCTCCAGCTGAGGATCTTCTCCCACCACTGGAAGTCGCCGGGCCGGTGGAGCGCGCGCTGGAGGCGGACGGTCGGGATCCGGCCGAGGCCGATCACGGTGTCGCTGCGGACCGGGTAGTCGATCCGCACGCGGCTGCGCTGCTTGTCCGGATCGTCGGCCGGCAGCTCGTAGGCCGCGAAGTACGCCCACATCTGGAGGCAGGTGACGGCGACGTCACGCGTGCGGGTACGGGGGACGGCCACCGTCAGGGCCACTGGGGCCAGGGCGGCAGCCGACAGCACCGTCGAGGGCCGGAGGCGCAGGCGGCGCCGTACCAGCGGCGTTGCCGCCCCAAGCGCGACCGCCGTCCAGGCGGCCGCGCGAATCGCTTTCCCGGACGACACGAGGCCGGGAGCTTAGCGACCGGTGGCCGCCGCCCGGAGCTTGGCGCGATGCCGCTCGTCCTGGCCGGTCCTCCGGGCCCTGCCCAGGTCCTGACCGACCAGCCAGGATCTGCGATGCTCCGCGCATGAGCGAGTTCGAGACGGTAGAGGCCTACGAGACGGTCAACCTGCTCCGCGACGGACCAGCCGCGGTGATCGAGATGGATCGGCCCCAGGTGCTCAACGCGTGGAACGCGCAGATGGGGGCAGACCTGCTCGCGGCGCTCCAGGCCTGTGCCGCCGACGACGTCCGCGCGGTCCTGGTGACCGGGGCCGGGCGAGCCTTCTCCGCCGGCGCCGACCTCGGCTCGATGGGGAGCGATCCGACCCCGTTGACCTCCGAGGGGCGCCCCGACCTCGAGCAGATCCTCCAGAGCCGGTACCACCCGATCATGCGCCAGGTCCGTCGCCTCGACAAGCCGGTGCTCGCGGGCGTCGACGGGGCGGCGGCCGGGATCGGCATGTCCTTCGCGCTCGCGTGTGATCTGGTCACGGTCAGCGAGCGGGCCGTCCTCAACCACGCGTTCACCAAGATCGGCCTGGGGCCGGACGGCGGCGCGTCGCTCTTCCTCGTCGCCCGGGTCGGTTGGACGCGCGCGGCCGAGATCATGTTCGAGGGCCGCCGCGTGCCCGCCGAGGAGGCCCGCGAGATCGGCCTGGTCAACCGCGTGGAGGCCACCGACGGCTTCCGTTCGGCGGTCGAGGAGCAGGTTCGGGCGCTCGCCTCGGGGCCGACCGCGGCGTACGCGGCGATCAAGCGGACGCTGAACGCGCAGGTCGCCCGTCACCTCGAGGAGCTGCTCGCGCTGGAGGCCCAGGAGCAGCGTCACTTGGGTGGTACCGATGACTTTGCCGGAGCCGCTCTGGCCTTCCTGGCGAAGCAAGAGCCGACGTACGTCGGCCACTGACCGTCCGAATGTCCTCCGCCGGAGGTCCCGAGAACCGCCTTTCCAAGGCGATCTTCGGGGTTCGAGGTGGGGGGTGGTTCCCCTCCGCCCAGTCCGTCACTAGAATCGACCCCGCTTTGCGACGCTCGAACCGGATCCCTCAACTTTCCCGGGCCGTCCTGTTGACGTTCCCGCTGGCGCTGGCCCTTGTGACCGCGCTGGCGCTCGTCTTCGCCGGACCAGCCCATGCCTCCTTCTGGGCGCCGCAGAGCGGCGGTTCCCCGAATGCAGACCGCATCCACACCCTCTACGCGATCGTGTTCGCCGTCGGCGCGGTGATCTTCGTCGTGGTCGAGGGTGCCCTCTTCTACGCGATGTGGAAGTTCCGCGCCACCCGGCCCAACGCGGTCGCCGAGCAGCTGCACGGCCACACGCGGCTGGAGATCGGCTGGACGGCCGGCGCCGCGGTGATCGTGCTGGTCCTGGGCATCGTGACCTTCGCGATGCTGCCCGGCATCCGCAACCCGGACAACTCCGATGCGGCCGGTTGGCAGATCCCCGCCTCCTTCCAGACGGCGAAGGACTCGAAGCTGCTGCCGCCCAACGGCAAGTCCTTGAACATCGACGTCAACGGCCAGCAGTACGCCTGGCGGTTCGTCTACCCGGACGGCGACGCCGACCGCTCCAACAACGTCACGGCCTACGAGGAGATGGTGGTCCCGACCGGGACGACCGTCACCCTCGACGTCCGCTCGTCGGACGTCGGGCACGCCTGGTGGATCCCGCAGCTCGGCGGCAAGGTCGACGCGCTGCCCGGCTACACGAACCACACGTGGTTCAAGGTGCCGCTGGGCAAGGAAGGCGTGTACACCGGACAGTGCGCCGAGCTCTGCGGCCGGAACCACGCGAACATGACCGCTCGGGTCCGCGCGATCTCGCCGGCCGACTTCGACGTCTGGCTCAAGCGCCAGCAGGCGGCCCTGCTCGCCGCCGGCGAGGGCGTCGTGAAGTTCCGCGAGGAGCAGCGCGCCGACGACGAGCGCGCCGCCCAGGCCGACGCCGCCGAAGCCGCGGAGGCCGCGCCGAACACGCCGGCCCCGACCACCACCCCGTCCGACGCCGCGTCGCCCGCCGACGCGTCGCAGCACTAGCCCTCCGTTTCCGAGGAATCACGATGGCCACCGTCACTGCCACGCCGATCCCACAGGTCGTCGCTCACTCGGTCGAGAAGCCGACGCGCGGCTGGGTCGACTGGGTCACCACCACCGATCACAAGAAGATCGGGATCATGTACCTGGTCCTCACCTTCGCCTTCTTTGGCGTCGGCGGGGTCGAGGCGCTGCTGATCCGCCTGCAGCTCGCGGTCCCGGACAACACGCTCCTGGACTTCAAGACGTACAACCAGCTGATCACGATGCACGGCACCACCATGGTGTTCCTGTTCGTGGTGCCCGTGATGGCGGGCTTCGGCAACTACTTCGTGCCGCTGATGATCGGCGCACGAGACATGGCCTTCCCGAAGCTGAACGCGCTGTCGTTCTGGCTGCTCGCTGCGGGTGGCCTGGTCTTCTACGCCTCGGTCTTCTTCAACCCGCCCGAGTGCGGTTGGACCTGTTACGTCCCGCTGGCGTCGAAGGACTACCTGCCCAACGGCGGCGTCGACGCCTGGATCTTCCTGGTCCACCTGACGGGCATCGGCTCGCTGGTCGGCTCGGTCAACTTCTACGTCACGATCGCGAACCTGCGGGCGCCGGGCATGACCTGGAGTCGCCTGCCGCTGTTCTGCTGGACGATCCTGACCTACTCGGTCCTGCTGATCCTGGCCCTGCCGGCGATCGCCGCCGCGGTCACGCTGCTGCTGACGGACCGGCACTTCGGGACGAACTTCTACAACCCGGCCGCGGGCGGTTCGCCGCTGCTGTGGCAGCACCTCTTCTGGTTCTTCGGGCATCCCGAGGTCTACATCATGGTGCTGCCCGGGTTCGGCATCATCTCCGAGGTCCTGCCGGTCTTCGCCCGGAAGCCGATCTTCGGCTACAAGGCGATCGCGGCCTCGACCCTCACCATCGCCTTCCTCGGCCTGATGGTGTGGGCGCACCACATGTTCACCACGCCGAGCCCGAGCGTCGTGCTCGTGTTCTTCATGGTCAGCTCGATGCTGATCTCGATCCCGACCGGGATCAAGATCTTCAGCTGGATCGGCACGCTCTGGCGGGGGACGATCATCTTCGCCACGCCGCTGCTGTTCGCGGTCGGCTTCCTCGGCACGTTCCTGATCGGTGGCATCACCGGCGTCTTCCTGGCGATCTACCCGGTCGACTGGCAGCTGCACGACACGTACTTCGTGGTCGCGCACTTCCACTACGTGCTGATGGGCGGCGCGGTCTTCGCGGTCTTCTCGGGCCTCTACTTCTGGTACCCGAAGATGACCGGCCGGATGATGAACGAGAAGCTCGGCAAGTGGAGCTTCTGGACGATGCTGGTCGGCTTCCACACGACCTTCCTGATCCAGCACTCGATCGGTCTCGACGGCATGCCGCGACGGATCTCCGAGTACGCGGACGTCGGAAACCTGGCGATCTACAACCTGATCTCCACGATCGGTGCGTTCATCCTCGGTGCCGGCATCCTGATGACGGCGATCAACGCCCTGCGCAGCCTCAAGCACGGCGCGGTCTCCGGTCCGGATCCGTGGAAGGGCAACACGCTCGAGTGGTTCACCCAGTCGCCGCCGCCGCAGAACAACTTCGACTCGGTCCCGCGCGTGCGCTCGGTCGAGCCGATGAAGGACATCCGCGCCGAGATCGAGCGCCGCGAGGCGGAACAGGCAGTCGGAGCAGGGCAGCCCGCGTGAGCTGGCGGGCCCCCCGAAATCGGAGAGGTGACTGACGTGCCCTCGTCCGTCACCGCCCCTCGGCGCGGCACGGCGATGCCGTTGGTGAGCCCGACGGCTCGCCAGCGGGTCGCGGACCTCATCGCGCTGACGAAGCCGAAGGTCCAGATCCTGCTGCTGCTGACCACGGTCACGGCGATGTACGCGGCGGGCAACCCGTCGCCGCTGCTGGTGCTCGCGACCGTCGTCGGAGGCTCGTTGGCCTCCGGTGGCGCGAGTGCGATCAACCACTGGTACGACCGCGACATCGACACGCTGATGTCGCGGACGCAGGATCGTCCGATCCCGTCCGGCCGGATGGAGCCGCACGTCGCGCTCTGGGTCGGTCTGTGGCTGACGATCGCGTCGTTCGTGCTGCTCGCGCTGGCCGCGAACATCACCGCTGCGCTGCTGGCGCTCGCCGGGTTCGCCTGGTACGTCGGCGTCTACACGATGTGGCTCAAGCGCCGCACGACCAACAACATCGTCATCGGCGGCCTGGCGGGGTCGTTCCCGCCGATGGTCGGCTGGGCCGCGGTCACCGGCGGCTTCGCCGTCGACTCGCTGTACCCGTTCGCGATCGTCTTCGCGTGGACCGCGCCGCACTTCTGGGCGCTGTCGATGCTGATCAAGGACGACTACGCCGCGGCGAACATCCCGATGCTTCCCGTCGTGCGCGGCGACCGCTACACCTTCAAGGCGATCGTGGCCTGGTCGGCGATCACCGTGGTGGTCTCGGTCGTCCCCGTCATCACCGGGGCCTTCGGCACCATCTACCTCGTCGCCGCGCTGTTGCTCGGGGCCGAGTTGATGCGCCAGTCCTGGCTGCTCCTTCGCGACGGGACGCGCGCACGCGCGTTGTCGCTCCACCTATACGCGTTGGCGTACCTCTCGGTGTTGTTCGCCGCGATGGTCCTCGACGCCAAGATCTGAGAACCGGAAAGAGACCGACCCCATGGATCGCAACCTCGCCAAGCGCAACCTGCGCGACGCGCTGATCGCCGGCATCGTCATCCTCGTGATGTTCCTGCTGACGTTCGTCGCGGCCGTCATCTACGTCTCCTAAGTCATGAGCGAGCTCGACAAGCCCGTCCCGCCTGCGGGCGACGACATCCACCTCCCCGGCAACAGCATTCAGCCGCTGCTGCTGACCGTCGGCGTGACGACCCTGCTGGTGGGCGTCACGACGACCTACTGGCTGGTCGCGGTCGGCCTGATCGTGACCATCGGCGTGCTCGTCGCCTGGATTCGCGACACGATTCGCGAGACCAACGAGCTGCCGCTGCACCACGACGAGCACTGAGCTTCGGCTCGGTCGGCGGCCGCAGTTCGCGGTCGCCACGTCGCGGCGCGGGACCGACCCCGAGCGGCCCTCTCCCGAGGGCCCCGGGTCAGCCCGCGGACCGGACCCGCCGACGGCGGGCCGGACGGCCGTCACTGGCCCACGCGAGCAGCTCGCCGACCGCGAGCTCCACGCCCTCGCCGATCGCATCGAGATCGGCCAGCTTGTCCAGATCGCCGAGCAGGCCGAACTCGGCCGTGCCGGCGTAGGACATGACCGCGATCGCCAGCGCCCGATCGCCCGAGAGGAACGGGACCGGGACGGTCGTCTCCATCCGGCGACCGAGCAGGTACATCGGCGTCTGGGGGCCGGGCACGTTGGTCACCAGCAGGTTGAAGTGCCGGGCCGCGAAGTGCAGGCGGGAAGCCTGGGCGAGCACCGAGGGCGGGGCGAACGACTCGGACGCGGTGAGCGCGCTCGCGGCGACGGCACGCTTGCCGGTGACGCCCTCGGACATCGCCCGTCGGATCCGCTCCAGCCGGACGAGCGGGTCGGGCTCGCCGACCGGCAGCGGCGCGTAGGCCATCGTGATCGGACGGGCCTCGCGGCCGCGGGCCTCGACCGCTACCGGGACCGCCGCGCGCAGCTCGAGTCCGGCCGTCTGCAGGCCGCGCTCGTGCATCCAGTGGCGGATCGCTCCGGTGACGGTGGCCAGGACCACGTCGTTGACCGTCCCGCCGAAGGTGTCCTTGATCCGCTTGAGGTCGGCCACCGGGACGGCGGTGTGCGCCAGCCGACGGTGGGGGCCGATCGGCACGTTGAGCGGTGACGGCGGCGCGGGACGGACCCGGGCGCCGAACCGGTCGTTGGTGGCGTCAGCGGCCTCGCGCAGGCGGTGCAGGGCCTCGCCGGGACGGGTGGCGGCCTGGACCGCCCGCAGCGGCCCGGAGAGCAGCTGCCGGCCGAGGCTGCCGGCCGAGGCCGCGACCAGCTGGGCGGTGCTCGGGAGCGGCGGCGCGAGCCACTGGCCCTGGGCGGGATCGGCGACGGGCGGGGCGGGCTCGGGGACGGGGTCGAGCAGGGCCGTCATCAGGTCGACGGCGACGATGCCGTCGACGAGCGCCTGGTGGGACTTGGCGACGAGCGCGAAGCGGTCGTCGTCCATGCCCTCGATCACCCACAGCTCCCAGAGCGGCTTGGTCCGGTCGAGCCGCTCGGAGAAGATCCGGGCCGCCGCAGTCCGCAGCTCGCCGATGTCGCCGGGTGACGGCAACGCGGTGTGCCGCACGTGGTACTCGATCGTGAAGCTGGGGTCGACGACCCAGCGGGGGCGGCCGATGCCGAACGGTGCCGCGACCAGGGTGGTGCGGTAGCGCGGCACCCGCTCGAGCCGGCAGAGGACGTGCTCGCGCAGCGCTTCGATCGGTGGGGGAGGACCGTCGAAGATCGCCACCCCGCCGACGTGGGTGTGGGCCGCGCCACGTTCCTCCCGTAGCAATGAGACGTCGGCGGCGGTCAGCTCGGAAAGGTGCGTGTGTTCCATCAAGGATGTCCTCGGGGCCGACGATACCCGACGCCCGCCGGCGTCCCACGAGGTGCAAGCCGCGAACCCCTGCGTAGACTCGCCGCATGCTGGCTTCGAGGACGTGCGTCTGATGCGGCTGCTCCTGATCGGCGGGGGCGAGCGTGGCCTGTGCCTGACCCGACGGCTGGTGGCCGAGGGCCACGCGGTCCGGGTCGTCACCCGCGACCCGTCCCGGCACGCGGCGATCGTCGAGGCCGGGGGCGAGCCGTGTGACGGCGATCCGGACCGGATCGGCACGCTCCGCTACGCGCTCGACAACGTGACGGTGCTGGTCTGGGCCCTGGGCTCGGCCAGCGGCGACGAGAGCAAGGTCAACGCGCTCCACGGGACCCGTCTCGAGATGCTGCTCGAGCGGACGATCGACACCACCGTCCGCGGGGTCCTCTACGAGTGCTCGGGCACGCTCTCCGTCGAGGTCCTCAGCCAGGGCGCCCGGATCGTCGAGCGGCTCTGCCGGCAGAACGAGATTCCGTGGGGGTTGCTCTACCACGAGCCGACCGACCCCGAGGGCTGGGCGGCGTCGACCGCCGGCGCGATCGAGCAGATCCTCGATCGCGACCGCGGCTGATCGAGGCCGGCGGCGGGCGCCCGAGAGCCCGGGCCGGGCGCTTAGGACATCCGTCCAGGAACGCCCGCGTCGGCCGTCACCAGGTCGTCGGGGATCCGCGTGAGGAGGTCGCGCAGGATCCGGCCGGTGGCGCCCCAGACGACCTGACCGTCGACCGTGTAGGCGTCGGTCAGGAACGGGATCCCGCGGCGAACGAGCCGGCGCCGCTCGTAGCTGGCCTGGAGCTCGGCGAGGCCGAACTCGAAGACGCTGTCGACCTCGTGCGGGGACAGCAGCCACTCGCCGGGGTGCCGGATCCAGCCGACGATCGGATAGACCGCGTAGCCGGTGACCATCGTGCCGACCGGCTCGAGGGCGCCGAGCACCTCGACGTTGGCGTGGGGGAGGCCGATCTCCTCCTCGGCCTCGCGGAGGGCGGTCGCGGTCGGGGTCGGATCGTCCGGGTCGCTGCGGCCGCCCGGGAACGAGATCTCCCCGGCGTGGCGGCGCATGTCGTGACGGCGGCGGGTGAGGATCACCTGCAGGCGACCGTCGTGTTCGAGGATCGGCACCAGGACCGCAGCCCGGGTCGCCCCGTGGACGGTCATCGTCGCGGCGTCCTCCGTCGGGAGCAACGCCGCCCGAAGGCGCTCGCGCGCTTCAGCCGGCGTGGGCGACCCGCTCCACACGCTCGTCGAACATCACTTCCCCGTCGAGGACGCGGTGCACCGGGCACTTGGTCGCGATCACCCGGAGGCGGGCGAGCTGCTCGTCATCGATCTCGCCGTCGATCCGCATGACGAGCTCGAAGCGGGTCGGGCAACCGCGCTCGGGGGCCGGCTTGAACGTGCACTCGACCTCGAGGTCGCCGATGTCCCAGCCCTTGCGCTCGGCGTACATCTGGAGCGTGATCGCGGTGCATGAGGCGAGGCTCGCCGCGAGCAGCTCCTGGGGGGTCGGCCCGGCGTCCTCCCCGCCCATGTCGAAGGGCTCGTCGACCGTCGTCGTGTGCTGGCGCATCCGCACGGTGTGGCGGAAATGTTCGTCGCGGTTTGCGCGCGCGGTGACCTGCATCGTTCTTCCCGTGATCGAGACCGAACGCTCAGTATTGCACCGTCGCGCCTATACTCCGCCGGCCATCACGGGGCGTAGCGCAGCCTGGTAGCGCACCGACTTTGGGTGTCGGGGGTCCCCGGTTCGAATCCGGGCGCCCCGATTGGTCAGCGCGGCGGGGGCACGCGGCTCGTATTGCGTGTCCCCGCCTCACTGCTGTTGGGTTCGGGTGGCCGAAACCACTCGCGAGTCCGCCCCTCGGCGTGCGAAGATGCGCACGTGTCCACCGAACAGCGCGAGCGCTCGCAGGAACCGCCGCAGGCTGGCTCCGCCACCCGCACCGACGTCCTCCGCGCGTCGCCGCCGATGTTCCGCACGCCGCCGATGGACCGGGCCACGCGGGTGCACCCGATCGTCCCGGTCGTGATCTTCGTCCCGGCCGTCGTGCTGCTGACCGTGGCCGCCGCCCGTCAGGGCGTCGGGACCCTGAGCCTGATCGGCCTGATGGCCGCCGGCTGGGTCGGCTGGGGGCTGATCGAGTACTGGGTCCATCGCGTGCTCTTCCACATCGAGCCGGAGCGGGGGCTCGGGGCGCGGCTGCACTGGATGGTCCACGGCGTCCACCACGACCACCCGAACGATCCGCTGCGGCTGGTGATGCCGCCGGTCGTGTCCGTCCCCGGGACGGCGCTCTTCGTGCTCGCCTTCGTGGCGCTGTTCGGGGTCGGGAGCGGCCTGGCCGTCGGCAGCGGCTTCGTGTTCGGCTACCTCGCGTACGACATGACGCACCACCATCTGCACCACCACCGGCCGCGCACGCGGGCCGGTCGCTGGCTGCGGGAGATGCACATGCGCCACCACTTCCAGGACGACACCCGGGGCTACGGGATCAGCGCTCCCTGGTGGGACCTGGTCTTCCGCACGCTGCCGACGCGCGGCGGCCGACGGGACTAGGCGCGTCGCTGCCGGCGTGCTCGTGCTGCGAGCCACGGTACCCTCCCGGGTGCACCTGCCCCTGTAGCTCAGCTGGATAGAGCAGCGGCCTTCTAATCCGCAGGTCCTTGGTTCGAATCCAAGTGGGGGCGCTGTCGGCGCGACGCCCGCGATCCGGTGGGGCCACCCCGGGCCTGGATCGCGGGCGTCGCCGCACCGGCCGATTGCTGTATTGTGCCCCGCACGCGGCGGACGTAGCTCAGCTGGTAGAGCTCCTGGTTGTGGTCCAGGCGGTCGCGGGTTCGAGCCCCGTCGTTCGCCCCTCGCGTATCGGCGTCGTTGCTGTTGCAACGGCGCCGTTGTTGTCTCTGGGGTCACCCGTCGCGGGTGGCCCCAGTGTCGTTCTCGGGGTCGGTGTCGCGGATCGGTCGCCAACCAACCGGTCGGCCGGTCGACGTCCGGGCGCTGCGCCGGGTCGAGAGCGGCCACGCGGAGGTGGTGGCGAGGCCTTCGGAGGGCAGGATCTGGCGGCGTACGGCGTGTCCGAGAACCGGCCCCTGCGGTGGTTCGCGGGCGAGCCGTTGCGGCACCGCAACTCTGCCCTGGGGGTCGAGTTGGAAGAGATGTACGGATATCCCTCTCCAGGAGAATCACTCCATGTCTCGTATCCGAGCAATCTTCAGCGGCCTGCGCAGCGGCCGCATCCTGACCGTCCTCGCCGCGGCGGTCGTCGCGGTCGCCGTCGCGGCGCCGCTCGCGGTCGGCGCGGGCGAGGGTTCCCCCCTCAAGGGCGGCGCGCGAAACCCGGCCGGCGGCAAGTCGTTCAGCCAGGAGACCGAGGTCATCGCGATCAACCCGACCTTCGGCACCCGCCAGTCCAACAAGGGCGCCGGCGGCGGCGCGATCTACGGCTGCCGCGCGCAGAACCTGGGCAAGGGCTGCATCGAGGCCTCGAACCTCAGCAACGGCCAGGCCTTCAACTTCCGCTTCCGCGGTCCCGTCGGCGGCACGATCACGACCAACGCGACCGGCCCGAACGCGGCGGCGGCGAAGCCGTTCACCACCAACGCGGGCGGCGTGGCCACCGGCCTCAACGCCGACAAGGTCGACGGCAAGGACGCCGACGAGATCACCAAGGACGCGGTCACCCAGTCGGCCGCGCAGACCAAGATCGGCGTGGTCGCCGCCGACGGTGCCCTCCAGAACAACCGTGGCCTCACCGCCGCGGCCCGGGAGTCGGCGGGCCAGTACCTGGTGACCGCCGACGCCGACATCTCGAAGTGCGTTCCGGGCGCCACCGCCTACGGCAGCGCGCCGGGCGCGAACGCGGCGGTCGACCTCGCCGACGCCACCCACCTGCGGGTCTACACCCGCAACAGCGCCGGCGATCCGGCCGACCGTCAGGTCGCGGTCACGATCAACTGCTGATCCAGCGGTTCCTGCTTCATCACCTGCGGGGCGGCCCAGCCGGCCCGCAGGCACCAGCAGCGACGCGGCGCCCCTCGGGGCGCCGTTCGTCGTTCCGGGGCGCGATCGGCAGCCGTGGGCGGGCCTAGCGTCGGCGGTCGAGTCGCGCCCGGAACCGTCGGCGGGCGCTGTCGCGGAGGATCGCCAGCAGCTCGAGCACGGTCCCGAGCAGGTGCCCGAGCGGTCCGGAGACGAAGGCCAGGACGGCGCGGTCAAGCCGCGTGGGAGCCTCGATGCGCATCGCGAGCTATCGTTGCCGATTCTTATGTCCGCTGTCTCTACGACCGTCACCGACCTTTCCGATTCCCGTGTCAAGGTCGAGGCCGAGGTGACACCCAAGGCTGTTGAGCAGGCAATGCTCGAGACGGCCAAGGTGCTCTCGCGCGACCTGCGCATGCCGGGCTTCCGTCAGGGCAAGGTCCCGCCCCCCGTCGTCATCCGCCGCTACGGCCGCGAAGCCGTCCTCGACGAGGCCCTGCGCCAGTCGATGGGCACCTGGCTGGTCGAGGCGGTTGAGGAGGCCGGCCTGAAGACCGTCGGCGAGCCGCAGGTCGACCTCGGCGAGCTGCCGGCGGCCGGCAAGCCGCTGACCTTCACGTTCGAGATCAGCGTCCGTCCGGAGGCCAAGCTCGGCGACCTCGATCCGTTCGAGGTCGGTCGTCGCGAGCCCGCCGCCGATCCCGAGCGCGTCGAGGCGGACCTCCAGCAGCTGCGCGAGCAGCACGCCAAGCTGACCGCCGTCGATCGCCCCGCGGTCGAGGGCGACACCGTCCTGATGAGCTTCGTCGGCCGGATCGACGGCGAGGAGTTCGAGGGCGGCGCCGGCCGTGACCAGCTGGTCGAGCTCGGCTCCGGCCGTCTCGTTCCCGGCTTCGAGGACCAGCTCCAGGGCGCCAAGGCCGGCGAGGACCGCGACGTCACGGTCAACTTCCCGGACGACTACGGTGCCGAGCAGCTGCAGGGCGTCCAGGCGATCTTCTCGGTCACCGTCCACGAGGTCCAGGAGAAGCAGCTCCCGGAGCTGGACGACGCGTTCGCCGAGGAGGCCGCGGGCGTCGACACGGTCGACGAGCTGCGCGAGGACATCGCCGAGCGGCTCCGCGAGCAGGACCAGGTCGCGATCGACCGCGAGTACCGCGAGGCCGTCATCGACACGCTGATGGAGCGTGCCGAGGTCGAGATCTCCGACTCGCTCGCCAAGGCCCGCGCCGGCGAGCTGCTGGACCGGACGCTCAACCAGCTCGCCCAGCAAGGCATCTCCCGCGACCTCTACTTCCAGATGGCGGGCAAGAGCGAGGACGACCTGCTGGCCGAGGCCGCGCCGGAGGCCGCCCGCAGCCTGCGCCGCGAGGCCGCCGTCGAGGCGTTCATCGCGGCCGAGGGGATCGAGCCGAGCGACGGCGACCTGCTCGACGCGATCACCGCTCCCGCCGCCCAGCAGGGCACGACGCCCGAGAAGCTGCTGAAGCGCCTGGTCCGCCAGGGCCACCGCGACGAGCTGGTCTCCGACGTCGCGCAGCAGCAGGCGATCGAGAAGCTGATCGAGCGCGCGACCGCGGTGTCGGTCGAGGACGCCAAGAGCCGCGGCCTGCTGTGGACGCCGGAGGCCGGCGAGACCAGCGGCGCCGGTGGTCGCTCGTGGGCCGACGAGGGGGCCGACGCGGCCGCCGACGAGGACGCGAAGGACGAGCCGAAGCCCGCCGCCAAGAAGAAGGCTCCGGCGAAGAAGAAGGCGCCCGCGAAGCCGAAGGCCGACGCCGACGGCGAGGCCGAGGAGAAGCCGAAGAAGGCCGCCGCGAAGCCGAAGGCCGCGGCCAAGCCCAAGAAGCCTGCCGCGAAGCCGAAGGCCGACGCGGACTCCGACGAGGCCTGAGCCGCGCGGTCGGTCGCGTCGGCCGCCGGGCTTGCCCGGGGCCGGCCGTCCGACGACGGTCCGAGGGTCGCACGCCCCGCGTGCGACCGCCGGGACCACCGTCCTCGCCGACCCGGCGAGGACGGGAAGTCCGGTTGGTAGGCTCACAGCGAGTCCTTCCGACCCGAAGAACCCCTGTCCGGGCAGCTTCCGGCAGGACCCAGCTTCCGCACACCGAAAAGGGAACTCCCGTATGAGTCCTATGGTCCCCATGGTCGTCGAGCAGACGGCGCGCGGCGAGCGCGCGTTCGACATCTACAGCCGCCTGCTCAACGAGCGGATCATCTTCTTGGGGACGCCGGTCGACGACCAGATCGCCAACCTGATCGTCGCGCAGCTGCTGCACCTCGCCTCGGACGACGAGGACAAGGACATCTCGATCTACATCAACTCGCCCGGCGGGTCGGTGTACGCGGGACTGGCGATCTACGACACGATGCAGTTCATCAAGCCGCAGGTCCGCACGATCTGCTGCGGGATCGCGATGTCGATGGGCGCGGTCATCCTCGCCGGCGGCGCGCCGGGCAAGCGGATGGCGCTGCCGAACTCGAAGATCCTGATCCACCAGGTCAGCTCCGGCTTCCAGGGTCAGGCGACGGACGTCGAGATCCACGCCAAGGAGATCATCGACCTCCGCGGCAAGCTCGACGAGATCATCGCCCACCACTCCGGGACCCAGCTCGAGAAGGTCAAGAAGGACACCGAGCGCGACTACTTCATGGACCCGGAAGAGGCCGTGGAGTACGGGATCATCGACCGCGTCATCGAGAACGCGTAGCGCTCCGGCGCTGCCACCACGGACGACGAACGACGAAGGAGACGCGAGCATGGCACGAGCCACCGAAGGCGGCGAACAGCTGCTCTGCTCCTTCTGCGGGAAGTCCCAGCGGCAGGTCAAGAAGCTGATCGCCGGGCCGGGCGTCTACATCTGCGACGAGTGCATCGAGCTCTGCAACGAGATCATCGACGAGGAGCTCTCGGCGCAGCCCGGCTTCGACGTCGAGCACCTGCCCAAGCCGCAGGAGATCTTCGGGGTGCTCGACGAGTACGTCGTCGGCCAGGACGCCGCCAAGCGGACGCTCTCGGTAGCGGTCTACAACCACTACAAGCGCGTCCGGATGGCGGCCCAGAGCACCGGTGGCGACAGCGACGTCGAGCTCCAGAAGTCGAACATCCTGATGCTCGGGCCGACGGGCTGCGGCAAGACGCTGCTGGCCCAGACGCTGGCCCGGATCCTCAACGTCCCGTTCGCGATCGTCGACGCGACCGCGCTGACCGAGGCCGGCTACGTGGGGGAGGACGTCGAGAACATCCTCCTGAAGCTGATCCAGGCCGCGGACTTCGACGTCAAGAAGGCCGAGACCGGGATCATCTACATCGACGAGATCGACAAGATCGCCCGCAAGGCCGACAACCCGTCGATCACCCGTGACGTCTCCGGCGAGGGCGTGCAGCAGGCGCTGCTGAAGATCCTCGAGGGGACCCAGGCGTCGGTGCCGCCCCAGGGTGGGCGCAAGCACCCGCACCAGGAGTTCCTGACGATCGACACGACGAACATCCTGTTCGTCTGCGGTGGCGCCTTCGCCGGTCTCGACGACGTGATCAAGCGCCGGACGGGTCAGCGCAACGTCGGCTTCGTCGATCCCGAGGAGCACCAGGCCGAGGACCTGCCGCTCGACCGGCTGTTCGAGCACTGCCTGCCCGAGGACCTCGTCGAGTACGGCCTGATCCCCGAGTTCATCGGCCGCCTGCCGGTGGTCACTGCCGTGCGCCAGCTGTCGCGAGGGGATCTGATCCAGATCCTGACCGAGCCGCGGAACGCGCTGACCAAGCAGTTCCAGGCCAGCTTCGCCTTCGACGACATCGAGCTCGTGTTCGCCGACGAGTCGCTCGACGCGGTCGCCGACAAGGCGCTCGAGCGGGAGACCGGGGCCCGTGGCCTGCGGTCGATCCTCGAGGAGGCGCTGCTCGACGTCCAGTTCGAGCTGCCGAGCCGCCGCGATGTGCGCAAGTGCGTCGTCACCCGCGAGACGATCGCCGACGGTCGTCCGCCGACGCTGGTCACCGAGGCCGTCTCCCGCGAGGACGACGACCACGGCGACCTCGCCGCCGAGTCGGCCTGACCCGGCGGACCGGGGCGGCCCGCCGCGAGGTGGCCACCGCACGGCCGCGACGGTCGTGGCGAGCGGAGGCTGCTGCGGCTACGGGGTCGGCCACCCGCCGGCGGCGGGACGCCGACCCCGTAGCCTGTCCTCATGGGTCTGATTCGTCGTTCCCCCGCCGGCGCCGCGAACCGCGTGGCCGGCCGCAAGGTGATCCCGTGGCTGCTGCTGCTCGACCTGCTGCGGGAGACCCACCACCACTGGCAGGAGCAGCTGTCGCCGAAGGAGCGCGCGCGGCTGACCGAGCTGCTGAAGCACAGCCACGGCCGCCCGAGCAACCTCAGCGAGCGGGAGCGGCGTGAGCTGAAGCGGCTGGCGGCGAAGCTCGATGTCCTCGCGCTCGGGAAGCGGGCGGCGTTGACGGGCATCGGGGCGCGGACGATCCGGCGTAGAGGTTCTGCGTGAGCGTGATCCGGCGCTCCTGGAAGCCCGCCTCGCAGTAGGCCAGGTAGAGGTCCCAGAGCCGTACGAAGCGCTCGTCGTAGCCGAGCGCACGAACCTCGTCGGCGGCGCCGTGGAAGGCGGTCCGCCAGCGCCGGAGGGTCTCGGCGTAGTGCGGGGTCAGATCGTCGTGGTCGACCGCTGACAGCCGGGTGTCGGTCGCGACGCGGTCCTCGATCACGGCGGCCGAGGGCAGGCAGCCGCCGGGGAAGATCAGGCTGTTGATGAAGCTGCGCCCGCGCTTCTCCGCCTCGTAGGCGCGGTCGTCGATCTGGATCGCCTGGAGCGCGAAGAGCCCGTCGTCGACGAGCAGCGCGTCGCAGCGGCGGAAGAAGGTCGGCAGGTCGCGCCATCCGACGGCCTCGATCATCTCGACCGAGACCAGCCGGTCGTAGCGGCCCTCGAGCTCGCGGTAGTCCTGCTGGCGGAGGTCGATCTGCCCGCCGAGCCCGGCGGCGTCGATCCGCTCGCGGGCGAGCAGGTGCTGCTGGGCGCTGATCGTCGTCGTCGTGACCTGGGCGCCGTACTCGGCGGCGGCGTGGATCGCCAGCGCGCCCCAGCCGCCGCCGATCTCCAGCAGCCGCATCCCGGGCTGGAGGTCGAGCTTGCGGCAGAGCCGGTCGATCTTCTCGATCTGGGCCGCCTCGAGGCTCGTGTCGGGGGTGGCGAAGATCCCGCACGAATAGCTCATCGTCGGGTCGAGGAAGAGCCCGAACAGCTCGTTGGAGAGGTCGTAGTGCTGGGCGATCTGCCGGCGCGAGCGGCCGACAGTGTTGCGGGCGCCGCGGGTCAGTCGCTGGACCGGGAGGAGCAGCGGGCGGAGCTGGTCGCGGAGGCGGTCGAAGCCCCGCATGTTGCGGGCCCCGAGGGCGACCAGCGAGACGAGGTCGGGGCTGCTCCAGCGCCCGGCGGCGTAGCTCTCCCCGATCCCCAACGAGCCGCGCAGGAGCTGGGCCCAGACCCCGCGGTCGTGGAGCGCGATCTCGGCGTGGAGCGGCGAGCCGGTGACGCCGAAGCGGTGCTCACGGCCGTCCGGCTCGCGGAGCAGCAGTGCGCCGCCTTCGACGGAGCCCAGCAGCCGCAGGGCGAACGAGCGGGCCGCGGTCTCGGTGATCCGGGTCATCGGCCTCGCGGGGTGGGATGGGGGAAGGTCGGGACGCGCTTGAGCCCGAGCCGCAGGGCCTGCGCGTAGATCCGGGCGACGTCGGCGAGGGTGCCGATCGGCCGACGTCGGACGTAGGCGCGCAGCCCGGCGGCGTCGAGCGGGCGCCGCCGCAGGGTCAGGGTCGCGTCGAAGACGAGCCGCTGCTCGCGGCGGCTCTCGAGGTGGACGACGAGCCGCGAGTCGGGCGGGGTCAGGCGCCAGCGGTACTCGTGGTCCATCGCCATGAAGGGGGAGACGTGGAACTGCTTGTCGAGCGACCAGGCGAGCGAGCGGGAGCCCGGCGTGCGCTCGGCCTCGGCCGCGTCGACCACGTAGGCGTGGTGCTCGCCCCAGGGCGTGTTGGTGACCTCGGCCAGGACCGCCTCGAGCGTCACGCCGTCGTCGCCGAAGCAGTAGGCGAAGGTGACCGGGTTGAAGCAGCGACCGAGCACGCGCGGCTGGGCCAGCAAGCGGATCGGGCCGGTCGGCCGGCGACCGATCCGGCCGGCGACCGTCGTGCGGATCGCCTCGGCCAGCGGCACGGCCGGGTCGCCGTGGTGATCGGCCCGCCGGAAGCTCAGCGGGGCGCGGCGCTCGACGCCCCAGCCGCGGTGGCCCTCGAGCACGCCCGGCAGCTCGTCGAGGTCGAGCAGCAGCATCGCGATCGGGTAGTGGAAGGCGTGCGCCCGCGGCTCGAGGCGGCGGTGGGCGATCTGGCCGAGATAGACCGCCGAGGCGGGGACCGGCGGCGTGCCGGGGTCGGGCGCGCTCGCGGCCCCGCGGGCCGGGTGCGGCGCGCCCGTGGCCGCGGAGGTGCCGTCGCCGTCGCCGATCGGGGCGTACGGGCTCACGCCAGCGCCTCCTGCGGGGCTCGGAGGGGTGTGGTGGCCCCGAGGTCGTCGGCGACCCGTAGACCGCTCCAGACGCCGTCCTCGTGGAAGCCCCAGCGCCAGTAGGCCCCGCAGTAGTGGGTTCGCCCGGCGGCGACGCCGGGGTCCACGCTCGCCGTCGGTCCCGAGATCTCCGCCCACCGGCGCTGGGCGACGAGCCCCGCGGCGGTGAAGACCGGGTGGGCGTAGGTCATCCGCTCGAGGACCCGATCGGGAGCGATCTGCTCGTCGAGGTTCAACGTCACGAGCAGCCGATCCCCGTCCGGGTTCTCGGGCAAGCCCTGCAGCCGGTGCATGTCGTAGGTGACGGTCGGCCGGTCCTTCGGCGCGTCGAGCAGGTGCGCGTTCCAGCTCGACCAGGCGCGTCGGCGCCGCGGCAGCAGCGAGCGGTCGGTGTGGAGCGTCGCCTGGTTCTGCTGGTAGGGGATTGCGCCGAGGACCTCCCGCTCGGCCCCGGTCGGGTCCTCGAGCACGGCCAGCGACTGGTCGCTGTGGCCGGCGAGGACGACGTGGTCGAACCGCTCGGGCTCGCAGCCGGCGACCCGGACCTCGACGTGGTCGGGGTGGCGACGGACGCCGACGACCGGCGCGCCGAGCCGGACCCGGTCGCCGAGCGGCCGCACGATCGCGTCGACGTAGGTCCGCGAACCGCCCGCGACCGTCAGCCACTGCGGGCGGTCGCGCAGCGAGAGCATCCCGTGGTTGGCGAAGAAGCGGAGCAGGAAGACCGCCGGGAACCGCCACAGCGCGTCCGGATCGGTGGACCAGACCGCGCTCGCCTGGGGGACGATCAAGCGCTCGACGAACCAGGACGAGAAGCGCTCGTCGCGCAGCAGGTCGCGGAGCGAGGTCGTCTCGTCGCCGGAGGCGAGGAAGCGGCGGGCGACGCGGTTGAACCGCCCGTACTCGGCGACCATCCGCAGGAACCGCGGATCGACCAGGTTTCGGCGCTGGGCGAAGAGGCCGCCGAGCGAGTCGCCGTGGTACTCGAAGTCGCGGTCGCGGGCCGTGACCGAGAAGCTCATCGCCGTCGGTCGGGTGGCGACGCCGAGCTCGCCGAGCAGGGCCAGGAAGTGCGGATAGGTGCGGTCGTTGCAGACGATGAAGCCCGAGTCGACCGCGTAGCGCTGGCCGCCGAGCTCGACGTCGCGGGTGTGGGTGTGCCCGCCCGCGCGTTCCTCGGCCTCGAACAGCCGGATGTCGTGCTCGCCGCTCAGCCGCTGCGCGCAGGTGAGCCCGGCGATCCCGCTGCCGACGATCGCGATCCGCATCAGCAGGCCTCCGCCAGCCGCTCGAGGACCGGCGTCCAGGTCCGCCGGTCGCTGCCCGGCCCGCGCTGGAGCAGCAGCGGAGGGGTCGGGGGCGCGTCGGGTCGGGGCCGTCCGTGTCGCTCGCGGTGCAGGGCCATCATCAGCAACCTACGTTCGAGGTCGGCGACCGGATGCGGTCGGCGGTCCGCTCGGCCGACGGTGCGGGCGGCGACGGGGCCGGACGCCCGATCCGGCCGGTGGCCGAGCAGGCCGTCGACGGCTCCGGCCTCCTAGACTGGGGCCGATGCCCGATTCGCCGGAACCGTCGCGCTACGAGCCATCCGAGGTCGAGCCCGGGGTCTTCGACCGCTGGGAGCGCGCCGGCGTCTTCACCGCCACGCCCGAGGGCAGCGCCGCCGAGAACTTCTCGATCGCGATTCCGCCGCCGAACGTGACCGGTGCCCTGCACATGGGCCACGCCCTCAACGGCTCGATCCAGGACGCGCTCGTCCGGCTCAACCGGATGCGCGGCAAGAACGTCCGCTGGACGGTCGGCACCGATCACGCCGGGATCGCGACCCAGACCAAGGTCGAGCAGGCGCTGGTCGCCGAGGGCACGACCCGGGAAGCGGTCGGCCGCGAGGCGTTCGTCGAGCGCACGCAGGAGTGGCGCCAGCAGTACGGCGGCACGATCATCGGCCAGTTCCGCCGGCTCGGCCTCTCGGCCGACTACGAGCACGAGCGGTTCACGATGGACGAGGGCTACGTCCGGGCCGTCCAGAAGGTCTTCGTCACGCTCTTCGAGCAGGGCCTGATCTACCGCGACACCTACCTCGTCAACTGGGATCCGGGCTCGCGCTCGGCGATCAGCGACCTCGAGGTCGAGGACAAGGAGTGCACCGACACGCTCTTCGACGTCGCGTACCCGCTGAAGGACCCGGTCGGGGGCGTGACCGAGGTCATCGTCGCGACCGTCCGTCCCGAGACGATGCTCGGCGACGTCGCGGTCGCGGTCAACCCGCAGGACGAGCGCTTCGCGCACCTGATCGGCCAGACGGTGCTGCTGCCGCTGGTCGGCCGCGAGCTGCCGATCATCGGCGACGACTACGTCAAGACCGACTTCGGCACCGGCTGCCTCAAGATCACCCCGGCGCACGACCCGAACGACTTCGAGATCGGCAACCGCCACGGGCTCGAGCAGCTCAACGTGATCGGCGAGGACGGCCGGATCACCGGTGGCTACGCCCCCGACTTCGAGGGGATGAAGACCGCCGAGGCGCGCGAGGCGATCGTCGCCGCGCTGGGGGCCTCCGGCGCCCTGCGCGGCCAGGAGCCCTACGTCCACACCGTCCCCTTCAGCCAGCGCTCCGGTGAGCGGATCGAGCCGTTGATCTCGCTCCAGTGGTTCATGAAGATGGGCGAGCTGGCCCAGCCGGCGATCGACGTCGTCGAGCAGGGCCGCGTCCGGATCCACCCCGAGAGCCAGCAGCGGCGCTACCTCCAGTGGCTGTCGGAGATCCGCCCGTGGGTCCTCAGCCGTCAGCTCTGGTGGGGCCACCAGATCCCGGTCTGGTACCGCGAAGCGACCGACGGCAGCGGGCAGGAGACCTACTGCGGGATCGAGCCGCCGACCGGCGACGACTGGGAGCGCGACCCGGACGTCCTCGACACCTGGTTCAGCTCGGCGCTGTGGCCGTTCGCCACGCTCGGCTGGCCCGAGCAGACGCCCGAGCTGCGGGCCTTCTACCCGACCTCGGTGCTCTCGACCGCCCGCGACATCCTCTTCCTGTGGGTCGCCCGGATGGTGATGATGGGGCTGCGGTTCGCCGACGACGTCCCGTTCCGGGACGTCTACTGCCACTCCGTGATCCAGGCCCCCGACGGCCGCCGGATGAGCAAGTCGCTGGGCACCGGGATCGATCCGCTGCACCTGATCGACGGCGGCCCCCGCCCGGCGGTCTTCGCCAAGAAGAAGGGCCAGGACGCGGGTGAGTTCCCGGCCTACGGCGCCGACGCGGTCCGCTTCGGTCTGCTGGCGATGTCGTCGACCCAGGACGTCCGCTTCTCGGAGGAGAAGATCGCCCAGGGCCGCCAGCTGGTCACCAAGCTCTCCAACGCCGTGCGCTTCGCCGCCGGCCGGCTGGAGGGCCTGACGGTCGCCAGCGACCTCGACGGCGGCGCCCTGCCGACCCGGCTGGAGGACCGCTGGATCGTCTCGCGGACCGAGCAGATCGCCCGCGAGACCGCGGCCCGGATCGACGAGTACGACTTCGCCAAGGCCGCGCTCGGGCTCTACGACTTCGTCTACGGCGAGCTCTGCGACTGGTACCTCGAGCTGGTCAAGGGCCGCGACGCCGCGACCGATCCCGACCTCGCTCGCGTGCTCGGCTGGGCGCTGCGGCGGACGCTCCAGATCGCGCATCCCGTGATCCCGTTCGTGACCGAGGACGCCTGGCCGCGGATTCCGGGGCATGACGGCCCGCCCACCCTGCTCGCCGTCTCGCGGCTGCCCGAGGCCGACGACCGTCTGCTCGACCCGGTCGCGGAGGCCGAGCTCGGCCGCGTGATCGACGTGATCACCGCCGTCCGCTCGTGGCGCAACGGTGCCAACGTCCCGCCCGGCCCGATCCTGCCGGCCCGCTTCGAGGCCGACGGCTACGACGACGAGGCCCGGACCCTGCTGGCGCGGCTGGCGCGGCTCGAGCTGACCGAGCAGGAGGGGGACACCGTCGCGGTGGCGATCCCCGGCGGCCAGATCGCGATCCTCGCCAGCGAGCACGTCGACCCCGAGGCCGAGCGGGCACGGGTCGCCAAGCGCCGGGCCGAGGTCGAGGGCCAGATCAAGCAGACCGAGGCCCGCCTGGCCAACGAGAAGTTCGCGTCGCGCGCTCCGGCCGAGATCATCGCCGCCGAGCGGGCGAAGGTCGAGGGGCTGCGCGAAGAGCTCCGCGCCCTGTGACCGAGGAGGACGACGCGGTGGGCCGGGCGGCGCTCGCCGCCGCCGAGGCCTGGCTGCTCGAGCGCGAGCTGTTCGGGATCCGGCCGGGACTCGGCCGGATGACCGCGCTGCTCGCGCGGCTCGGCGATCCGCAGCGCGCGTTCGACGCGATCCACGTCGTCGGCAGCAACGGCAAGACGTCGACGGTGACGATGGCCGCGGCCCTGCTGGAGCAGCGCGGGATCGCGGCCGGGGCCTACGTCTCGCCGCACCTCGTCAGCTTTCGCGAACGGGTCCTGATCGGCGGTGCTCCGTCGAGCCCGGCGCGGTTCGCCGCGGCGGTCGAGCAGGTGCGACGCGCGACCGACGCGCTCGAGGGCGACGCCGGGGGGCCGGACGGATCGCCGCTCGACGGTCCGGTGACCCAGTTCGAGGCGGTGACTGCGGCGGCCTTCGTCGCGCTCGCCGACGCCGGCGTCCGTTGCGCGGTGATCGAGGCCGGTCTCGGCGGTCGCTGGGACGCGACCAACGTCCTGCCGGTGCCCGCCGCCGACGCGCCGCCGCCGGCCCGCCCGCCGGTCGCGGTCCTGACCAGCGTCTCGCTCGAGCACACCCGCTGGCTGGGGGACACGGTCGCCGCGATCGCGGCGGAGAAGGCCGAGGTGCTGCGCCCCGGCGGAACGCTGGTGCTCGCCCACGGGCTGCCGACGGCCGCCCGCGAGGTCGCCGTCGGGATTGCCCGCGAGCGCGGGGCGGTCGTGGTCGATGCCCCGGACACGCTTGCCGACGACGTTCCCGCGCCCGGCGCGGCCCGCTACCAGCGCCACAACCTGGCCACGGCGATCGCCGCCGTCGCCGCCTACCTCGGCCCCGACGCGCCCCGCGACCCGGTCGCCGAGCGCGAGGTCGCCGCGCACGTGATCGTCCCCGGCCGCTTCGAGACGGTCGAGCCCGATCCCGCGCACCCGGACGGGCCGGTCGTGATCTACGACGGAGCCCACAACGAGGCGGGCGTCGAGGCGCTCGCCGACGCCCTCGACGGCGCCCCGCCGACCCGCCCGCTGGTGGTCGTGGTCGGGGTCCTCGACGACAAGGATCCGGCTGCGATGCTGGCCGCGCTCGACCGTTGGTGCGACGCCGTGGTCGCGGTCGCCCCGCGCAATCCGCGGGCGGTTCCGGCCGAGCTCCTGGCGGAGAGCGTCCGGACCGTGCTCCCGGGTCGCGACGTCCACGTCGCGACGGGCGCACACGATGGGATCCGTCTTGCCCGTACACTGGCCGGATCAGTCGGTACGGTGCTCGCCACCGGATCGCTGCACCTCATCGCCGATCTCCGGCGAGGTCCGGATGCCCCACCCGGGGCGTCCTTCTGAAACTCCGATGCCCGGTTCCCCTCTCCCTCCGCACCGTCCCCGTCATGACGATTCCGTCTCCGTCCTACGCCTGGTCATCGGCGTCGCGGTGGCTGTCGCGCTGGTCATCCTCGTGTTCTTCGCCATCGGCTACGGGCTCGGTCGTGTCTTCCTCTAGACCCGCCGGCACGAGTCAGCAAGGAATCATGGGGTCGGTCGGCGAACTACCGTTCCTGTGAGCCCCATGCCCGATCTCCTCGCCGTATTTGGCATCAACAACAGCACGCTCGACACCGTCGTCAAGCTGCTGGTGCTCTTCGTCATCCTGATCTGGTTGGCGCTCGTCTACTACACGTGGGCCGACGCGCGCCGCCGGATCACCGATCCGGTCCTGATCGGGACCGCGACGATCGCCGCGCTGATCCTGCCCTTCGCCGGCACGATCATCTACATGGTCGTGCGGCCGCCGGAGTACCTCGACGACGTGCGCGAGCGCGAGCTGGAGATGCAGGCCGCCGAGGCGCGGCTGCTGCAGTCCGGCGTGCTGCTCTGCCCGCACTGCGAGTACCAGGTCCAGAAGGACTTCCTGCGCTGCCCGTCGTGCCTGAAGAAGCTCCGCGACCAGTGCACCGGCTGCAACCGTCCGCTCGATCCCGAGTGGCGGATCTGCCCCTACTGCGAGACCGAGATCCCGGGCCGGACCCCGCGCCGCCGGGCCCGTCGCTCCCGTTCCGAGGAGCAGGACGAGCCAGCCGCCGAGCGCAGCTAGCGGGGCGGGCCGGAGCGGGTCGCCGCGCCGTCCGCGGTGCGGGCGGCGGGCGGATCATCCGTCCGCGGTGACGGGACCGCAACGTCGCGTCCGGGGCGCGGCTGCTTGACTGTCGGCGTCCGTTCTTCGACCCGATCGCGGCCCCGCCGCGCAGGAGACCTCAGCTTCCCCATGTCCCGCACCCTGATTCTCGTCAAGCCCGACGGCGTCCAGCGCCAGCTCACCGGCGAGGTGCTCGGCCGCTTCGAGCGCAAGGGCCTGAAGATCGCCGCCCTCAAGCTCGTGCCGCTGGAGACCGCGGTCGTCGAGGAGCACTACGCGCACCTGAGCGACAAGCCGTTCTTCGGCGAGCTCGTCTCGTTCATGATCCAGAGCCCGGTCGTCGCGGCGATCCTCGAGGGTCCGTCGGCGGTCGAGGTCGGCCGTCAGGTGATCGGCGCCACCAACCCGGTCGAGGCCGCTTCCGGCTCGATCCGCGGCGACCTCGCGATCGAGGCCGGCGAGAACGTCGTGCACGGCTCCGACTCGGACGAGAACGCCGAGATCGAGATCAAGCGCTTCTTCCCGGAGCTGTCGTAGTCCGATGACGCGAGGCGGGGAACTGGTCCTCGCCTCGCGCTCGCCCCAGCGGCGAGCGATCCTCGAGACCCTCGGGGTGCCGTTCCGCGTGCGCGTGGCCGGCATCGACGAGGGGACCGAGGGTGACCCGATCGCCGTCGCGATCGAGAACGCGCGCCGCAAGGCGCTGGCCGTCGCCGCCGACGAGCCTGCGGGCACGATCGTGCTCGGCGCCGACACGGTGATCGCGGCCGAGACGGCGCCCGGGGCGGACGATCCGTCCGCGCCGACCGCGAGCGGTGCCGACGACCGGTCGCTCGAGGCGATCGGCAAGCCGGCCGACGCCGACGAGGCCGCGGCGATGCTGCGGCGCTGGTCGGGAACGGCCCACCGCGTCGCCTCCTCGGTCGCCGTCGTGCGGGCCGGGGGCGAGGCCGGTGGGGGTGGAAGCGGGCGCAGGGGTGGTGGCGGGCACGAGATCCTGCTCGCCGAGGCCGACACCACCCTGGTCCGCTTCCGGACGCTCTCCGACGAGGAGATCGCCTGGTACGTCGCGACCGACGAGTGGCAGGAACGGGCCGGGGCCTACGCGATCCAGTTGCGGGGCACGTTGCTGGTCGACGGGATCGAGGGCGACTGGTGGACCGTGGTCGGCCTGCCGGTCGGCCTGATCGCCCGGCGGCTGCCGGCGCTGCTCCGCTGACTGCACCGCCGTCGGCGCCCAACCCCTGCCCTGGCGCCCTGCCACTCGCACGGCTGCTCCGGAGCCCGTCCGGTGGGCCGATCCCCGGTCTGCACGGCGGGATTCACTGGGTGGGCCGGCGGGGGACCTCCGCTACACTCCGGCCTCGATCCACGGCGGCGGGGCAGTGTGACCAGGCGTCCTTGCCGGTCCGTCCCGCGACCCGTGCCGTAGATCAAGGACTCCACGCCTCGATGAGCATCTTCAGCTACCTGACCGGGATCGGCAGCCGCGACATGGCGGTGGACCTCGGGACCGCGAATACCCTCGTCTACGTCCGGGGACGCGGAATCGTCCTGTCGGAGCCGTCGGTGGTGGCGATCGACTCGCGTTCGGGCGAGGTCCACGCCGTCGGGATCGAGGCCAAGCGGATGCTCGGCCGGACGCCGGGCACGATCCAGGCGATCCGCCCGCTCAAGGACGGCGTGATCGCCGACTTCGACGTGACGGAGGAGATGCTCCGCCACTTCATCCAGAAGGCGCACCAGAACCGCTTCGCCCATCCGCGGGTCGTCGTCTGCGTCCCGTCCGGCGTGACCGGCGTCGAGAAGCGCGCCGTCGAGGAGGCGTCGATCTCCGCCGGCGCCCGCCAGGCGTACCTGATCGAGGAGCCGATGGCGGCCGCGATCGGGGCCGGCCTGCCGGTCGCCGAGCCGACCGGCTCGATGGTCGTCGACATCGGCGGCGGCACCAGCGAGGTCGCGGTGATCTCGCTCGGCGGGATCGTCGTCTCGCAGTCGGTCCGCGTCGGCGGCGACGAGTTCGACGAGGCGATCGTCGCCTACGCCAAGCGCGAGTACAAGCTGCTGATCGGCACCCAGATGGCCGAGGACGTCAAGCTCGAGGTCGGGTCCGCGTACCCGATGGTCGAGGAGGTCCAGACCGAGATCCGCGGTCGCGACATGGTCTCCGGCCTGCCGAAGACCGTCGTGATCACCAGCGAAGAGGTCCGGACCGCGCTCGAGGAGCCGCTCTCGACGATCATCGAGGCGGTCAAGGAGACGCTCGACCGCACGCCGCCCGAGCTCTCGTCCGACATCATGGACCGCGGCATCATGCTCGCCGGTGGGGGATCATTGCTCCGCGGGCTCGACGAGCGGCTCCGCGAGGAGACACAGATGCCTGCTCACCTGGCAGAGTCTCCGTTGACGTGTGTGGCGGTCGGCTCCGGTCGCTCGCTCGAGGAGTTCGAGGTCATCCACCGGATGAACCGCGGCCACTCCCGCAACAACCGTCGCCGCCGGTACTAGTCCCCAGTCTCCGCGCCGCTGTCCCGCGCCGCCGTCCCGTGCTCCACGTCTTCCGTCTCCTCCGCGCCTCGCTGTGACCGACCCGTCCGCCCGCCGTCGCCGCCACATCGTGCTGGCCGTCCTCGTGGTCGTCGCCCTGGTCCTGGTCACGGCGGGCTTCGGGGCGTCCGGTGGCGGGGCCGCCGGCGGCCCGCTGGGGGCGCTCAACGAGGGCGCCTCGAAGATCGCCAAGCCGATTCGCGACCTCGTCAACTGGTTCGGCGACACGGTCCACGCCAAGGGCGAGAACCAGGACCTGCGCGCCGAGAACGCCAAGCTGCGGACCGAGAACGCGCGGCTGGGCACGGCGCTCCGCCGGTTCCCGAAGGTCGACCAGCTGCAGAAGCTGGTCGACGAGCTGAACCTCAAGCGCAACGACCCGGTTCCGGCGAACGTGGTCGTCCAGTCGCCGACCGCGTGGGCCAGCACGATCGGCATCGACCGCGGGAGCAACGACGGGATCGCCGTCGACCAGGCGGTCGTCGGGGCCGACGGCGAAGGCGCCGGGCTGGTCGGCTTCGTCAGCGCCGTCCGTGCCAACAGCGCGACCGTCTCGCTGCTGCCGACCCAGGGCCTGGCCGTCGGTGCGCGGCTCGACAACAAGGATCCGATCCTGACGCTCCAGGGCGCGGGGGCGGGGACGTCGACCGACCTCGAGCTCCAGTACATCCCGTCGCGCCGCCGCGGCCTCGTCGGCAAGCTGGTCACGACCTCGGGGACCGCGCCCGACACCCCGGAGCTGCCGTCGAACGCGCCTCCCGGTCTGCCGATCGGCTACGTCGACCGCGTCGACCAGGCGGCGACCGATCAGCAGGTGGCGCACGTGCGGCCGTTGGTCGACCTGCGCACGCTGGAGTCGGTCCAGGTCCTGACCCGGACCGTGAACCGGAACCTCAAGCCGTGAGCCGGCGGCGGTCCGTCAGCCGCGCGCGCCCTCGGCCGCGGCGCGGTCTGCGACTGCCCGACCACGCGGCGCTCGGGCCGAAGCCGGTCCTGCGCCTGGGCCTGCTCGGGTTGCTGGCGGTCCTGCTCCAGCTGGCGATCTTCTCGCGGGTCACGTTCCTCGGGATGCAGCTCGACCTGGCGTTGCTGACGCTGCTGATGGTCTCGCTGCTCGGCGGCCCGATCGTGGGCGCCGCCTTCGGCTTCGGGATCGGGCTGCTGCTGGACCTGATGTCCGGTCAGACCTCGGGGCTCACGTCGCTCGTCTACGTCCTCTCCGGCTACGCCGTGGGCCGGCTCGGCCAGCTCCGCGACCCGGACTCGAACGTCGTCCCGCTGGTCGTCGGGCTGTTCGGCACCGCGGCGGTGATGGTGCTCTACGGACTCGTCGAGCTCCTACTGACGCAGGGCATGCGGGTCAATGTGAACATGGTCTGGGTGATCGTCGGTACGACCTTGATCAACGCCATCGTGGCCGTACCCGTGCATAATCGGACGAAGCGCTGGCTGTTGCCGATGCTTCCCGAGGAAGCACGCCGCCGGCGCCGTCGCCGCACCTACGGGCGGCGGACACCGTCGTCTGACATCGACGTACGCATTCGATGAGCCCTCGTGACCGCAGGACACCGACCCCGCAGCTCGCGCTCCGCGTGGCGGCGTTCGGTCTGATCGCCGTCGGGGTCTTCGCGATCCTCTTCCTGCGGCTCTGGTTCCTCCAGGTGCTCCAGGGCGACCAGTACCTCAAGCAGGCGTCGGAGAACCGCTCGCGGGTCGTTCGCGTCGCCGCGTCGCGCGGGACGATCGTCGACCGCAACCGCAACACGCTGGTCGAGAACAAGGTCACCACCGTCGTCACGCTCCAGGCCGATGCCGTGCCGGCGGTCGACCGCGACCGGATCGCCGAGTGGGGCCAGAAGCAGGGCGAGTACGACGTGAGCGTCGTGCGGCTCTCCGACCAGCTGGTCGCCGAGCAGCAGCGCGAGGTCACCGCTCGCCGGGCGAACGAGACCGCGCGGCAGAAGGCCCGTCGCGAGAAGCGGGCGAAGAACGCGACGACCGCCGAGCGACGAGCGACGACGCGCGCGATGGTTCAACGCCGCAAGGCCGCCAACCGCGAGGCCCGAACCCGCCTGGCGGGGACGAAGCCGAGCGCGCTGAGCTTCGAGAAGGACGCCTCGCCGCTGCTCCGCCGCCAGCTCGAGACGATCTCGCCGGTCGTCAAGATCTCGCCCGAGACGCTCTACGACCGGGTCGTCCTGAGCACGGTCAAGCTGCCGTGGGCGGGCGTGCCGCTGAAGAGCAAGAACGTCAGCGCCGGCACCCGCAACTACCTGCTCGAGCAGCGGGCGCGGTTCCCCGGGATCGCCGTCACCCGCGAGTACGTCCGCGAGTACCCGGGCGGCAACCTCGCCTCGCAGATCTTCGGCACCGTGAACGAGATCAGCAAAGGCCAGCTGCGCGAGGCCCGCTACCAGGGGCTCCAGCAGGGCCAGGTGATCGGTCAGGACGGGCTCGAGCGCGCCTACGACAGCTACCTGCGCGGCAAGGACGGCCAACAGCGGGTCGAGGTCAACGCCCAGAACCGGCCGACCGGCGCCGTCGAGGAGGTCAAGGCCAAGCAGGGGCAGCAGCTGCGGCTGACCCTCGACAAGGGGCTGGAGCAGACCGGCCAGTTCGCGATGGAGACCGAGATCGGGACCTCGATCGACGACAAGACCGGCTACCGCGCCGCCGGCGCCTACGTCGCGCTGGACCCACGCAACGGCGAGGTGCTGGCGATGGGCTCGTATCCGTCGGTCGACCTGAACACCCTCAACGGCAGCATCAGCTACAAGCGCTACAACCGGCTGCTGGGCAAGCGCAACGGCTCGCCGATGGTCAACCGGGCGATCGCCGGCCAGTACCCGACCGGCTCGACCTTCAAGCCCGTGACCGCCCTTGCCGGGCTCTCGTCCGGGCTGATCACGCCCGACCAGCCGACCGCTGGCGGCGCGTGCCGGAAGTTCGGGACCGCCAACCAGGAGTTCTGCAACGCCGGCAAGGCCGACCTCGGCGGGGCGGACCTCGTCCGCTCGCTGCAGGTCTCGTCCGACGTCTACTACTACGACATCGGGGCCGGCCTCTACAAGAAGCCGGACAAGCCGCTCCAGACCTGGGCGCGGCTGTTCGGCTACGGCAAGCCGACCGGGATCGACCTGTCCGGCGAGGCCTCCGGGATCGTGCCCGACAGCGCCTGGCGGGCCCAGCGCGACGACGACGAGCTGGCCTGCCGGAAGAAGCGGGGCGTGGAGAGCTGCGGCCTGGTCTACGACCTCGGCGGTCACTTCCTGCTCGGCGACAACGTCAACCTCTCGGTCGGCCAGGGCGACTTCCTCGCGACCCCGCTGCAGGTGGCGACCGCCTACTCCGGGCTCTACGACAAGCCCGGGATCGTGACCGACGAGCTGCGCTTCCCGACGCCGCACCTGGCCCAGCAGGTCGAGTCGCTGACCGGCGAGCTGAGCTCGACCTTCGAGAGCAAGCCGGCGCGGGTCGTCAAGACCGACGCCGGCTGGAAGAAGAAGATCCTCGACGGGCTCCACGCCGTCACCGCGACCACCGAGGGGACCGCGGCCGGGGTCTTCGCCGGCTGGGACCAGACGAGCTTCCCGGTCTACGGCAAGACCGGCACCGCCCAGCGCTGCAACGACTCGACCTGCACCGACCAGGCGTGGTTCGCCGCCCTGGTTCGCGACCCGCAGAAGCCGATCGTCGTCGTCGCCACGGTCGAGGCCGGCGGCTTCGGCACCACCACCGCCGCGCCGGTCGTCTGCCGGATGCTCCGCAAGTGGTACGACCAGCCGGCCGCCCAGGCCCGCTGCGCGTCGGCGAAGAGCACGACGGGCGTGGAGTGATGGCCAGCGAGCGCTCAGCCGCGCCGGTCGGCGTGCGGCGGCCGCGGCGACGGCGCCGCGGGCTGACCGAGGTGCTCGACGCGCGGCTGCCGTTCGACCCGGTCCTGGCGCTCGCCGCGATCGGGCTGACCGTCTGCTCGGTGGTCGCGATCGACGGCGCGACCGTCGGCTCCAGCTTCGCGTCACGCCAGATCGTCTACGGCGTGGTCGGGATCGTCGTCGCCGCGGTCGTCTCGCGGTTCGACTATGCCCGGCTGCAGGAGTTCCGCTGGCCGCTCTACGGCTTCATGCTGGCGTCGATCATCGCGGTCGCGCTGCTCGGCAGCGAGGTCAACGGCTCGACGCTCTCGATCCAGCTCGGCTTCTTCAGCTTCCAGGCGTCGGAGCTGGGCAAGGTGATCCTCGCGGTCACCGGCGCGGCGATCCTGGTCGAGCGATCACGGGCGATCGCGGAGTGGCGAACGACCCTCCAGCTGCTGGCCTTCATGGGCCTGCCGGCGGTGATGGTCGTGAGCTCGGACCTCGGCTCGGGCATGGTCTACGGCGCCGTCGCGATCGGCGTGCTGCTGATCGGCGGCACCCCGGGCCGGCACCTGGCCGTGATCGGCGCGGTGCTCACGGTCGGGATCGTCAGCGTGCTCGGGCTGTTGCCCGCCGTCGGCGTGAACGTCCTCCAGCCCTACCAGGTCGACCGTCTGACGGCCTTCCTGAACCCGGGCGCCGACACCCGTGGCCCGGGCTACCAGTTGAACAACGCCAAGACCGCGATCGGCTCCGGACAGAAGACCGGACGCGGTGACGAGGCGACCCAGCAGACGCTGGGGTACTTGCCGGAGAAGCAGACCGACTTCATCTTCGCCTCGGCGGGGGAGCGGTACGGCTTCGTGGGAGTGGCCGTGATCCTCTCCCTCTACGCACTGATCATGTGGCGCGGGTTGCGCATCCTCTCGACCGCGAGAGATTTCTACGGAGCGGTGCTTGCCGCTGGCATCCTGTCGATGCTGCTGTTCGAGATCTTGGTCAACGCGGGGATGAACGTCGGCATCATGCCGATCACCGGCATCCCACTCCCTCTTGTGAGCTACGGCGGATCATCCGTACTCTCCACCTACCTCGCGATCGGCCTGTTGCAGGCGATCTACGCGCAGGGCAGGGCGGCAGTACGACGCGGTCCGACCGTGGACAGAACCGATTGAGGTACTCGTGAAAAAACAGGTCCTCGTGAGCGTGGACCGCGGGGAGACCCGCGTCGCGCTCCTGGAGTCCACCGAGGCTCCCGCCGGAAACGGCACCAACGACAACAGCGCCAGCAGCACGACGGAGACCGCCAGCACCGGCGGCCGTCGGCGCCGCGGCCGCGGCCGCGGCGGGGCCAAGAAGGAGACCGGCGGCGACGGCTACCGCGTCGCCGAGCTCTACTTCGAGCGCCGCTCGAACCGCTCGATCGTCGGCAACGTCTACAAGGGCCGCGTCGACAACGTGCTGCCCGGCCTCGAGGCCGCGTTCGTCGACATCGGGCTCGAGAAGAACGCCTTCCTCCACGTCGACGAGATCCGCCTTCCGGGCGTCAAGGTCGCGCGGCGCGGGCACGGCGGCGAGGGTGGCTCGCCGCGGATCAGCGACCTGATCAAGCCCGGCGACGAGCTGGTGGTGCAGGTCACCAAGGACCCGCTCAAGACCAAGGGCGCGCGGGTCACGATGGACCTGACGATCGCCGGGCGCTACCTCGTGTACGCGCCGAAGGGCGAGGGCGTCGGGGTCTCGAAGAAGGTCGAGGACGCCGAGCGCAACCGCCTCCGCAAGGAGGTCAAGGACCTCGAGCTGCAGGGCGGTGGCGCGATCGTGCGGACCGCCGCGCGCGGTGCCGTCCGCGCCGACTTCGAGCGCGAGCTGCCCTACCTCTTCAAGCTCCACGAGGTCCTCGAGCAGCGGGCCAAGGAGCTCAAGGGCCCCTGCATGGTCTTCCAGGAGGCCGACCTCTCGGTCCGCGTCGTCCGCGACATCTTCAGCTCGGAGTTCGAGCGGGCGATCGTCGACGATCCGGCCCAGGTCCAGCGGCTGCAGTCGTTCTTCACGCGCACCGCTCCCGAGCTGGTCGACAAGGTCGAGCTGTGGGAGGAGTCGACGCCGCTGTTCGACGCCCACGGCGTCGAGGAGGTCATCGACGGGCTGCTCGGCCGCCGCGTCGACCTGCCCTCCGGCGGCTACCTGATGCTCGACTACGGCGAGGCGTTGACCGTCATCGACGTCAACTCCGGCAGCTTCACCGGCAAGGGCCGCCAGGCCCGGCTGGAGGACACGATCACCCGCACCAACCTCGAGGCGGCCGAGGCGGTCGTCAACGAGCTGCGCCTGCGGGACATCGGCGGCATCATCGTCATCGACTTCATCGACATGGCCCGGACGCGCAACCAGCGCGAGGTCCTCAAGACGCTGCGGGCCAAGCTCGCCGAGGACCGGACCAAGACCTTCACCGCCGAGATCTCCAAGCTCGGCCTGGTCGAGATGACGCGGCAGAACGTCACCGAGGGCGCACGCGAGGTCATCACCCGCGCCTGTCCCACCTGTGACGGCGACGGCGTGATCAAGAGCGAGGAGACGCTGGCGATCGAGTTCGAGCGCAAGCTGCGCGAGATCGCGGCGCGGGCGCCCGCGGCCTCGAAGGCCTTCCTCGTCCGGATGCACCCCGGCGTGGTCGTCGAGTTCACGGGCCAGAGCGCCCGCGTGCTCCACCAGCTCGAGGCCGCGACCGGCCGCTACTTCGTCTTCGAGGGCTCCGAGCGGCTGCCGCTCGACGAGTTCGAGATCGTGATGGAGGGCTCGATCGACGAGGTCCGCGAGCGGGCGATCCCCTTCCACGAGGGGGAGGAGGTGCTCGTGCAGATCGTCGAGCCGCACATGTACAACGTGGACGACGCGGTCGCCAAGGTCGGCGGCTACATCGTCACCGTGACCGGCGGCGGTCGCTTCGTGGGCGAGAAGAAGCTCGTCCGGATCGAGCGTGCCGGCCGGACCTCGGCCGGCGCCACGCTGGTCGGCGTCCAGCCCGAGCCGCCCGCGCCCGAACCGGCCGCCAAGCCGGAGGCCGAGCGCGCCGCGAAGCCGCCCCGTCGTCGCTCGCGGGCGAAGGCGGCCCCGAAGGACGACGCGGAGGCGCTCCCGGACGCCGAGGAGGCCCCGGTGGCCGTCGCCGAGCCGATCGAGGACGAGGCCCCCGCCGAGGAGCCCGTCGCCGAGGAGCCGGCCGCCAAGCCGAAGCCCGCCCGCCGTCGCCGGACCCGCAAGTCGGCCACGCCCGACGAGGCTGCTGCCGAGCCGACCGCCGACGCGGCGCCGAGCACCGTCTCCGAGCCCGATTCGACCGCCGACGGCGACGCCGAAGGGGACGCTCCGGAGGCCGACGAGGAGGCCGCTCCGAAGCGCCGCACCCGCACCCGCGCACGCCGCGGACGGGGCACCGCCCGCCAGCGAAGCGACAGCGAGGCCGCGGATGACGTATCCTCCCCGGTCCGGCGTCGCACGGGTGGTGCGCGCCGTTCTGCTGCGTCCCCGGAAGGATCACCCGCCGGTGAGACCGCAGATACCAACTCGTCCGAGTGAGCCGTATGTACGCAATCGTCAAGACCGGTGGCAAGCAGTACCGCGTTGAGCAGGGCCAGGAACTCCTGGTCGAGAAGCTCGATGCCGATGCTGGCGCCTCCGTCACGCTGGAGCCCGTGCTCGTTCGTGGTGACTCCGTCGCGATCGGCGCTGCCGCGCTGAAGTCCGCGAAGGTGGGCGCCACGATCGTCGAGCACACCAAGGGCCCGAAGATCCGCATCTTCAAGTTCAAGCCGAAGCGCGGCTACAAGCGGACCACCGGTCACCGTCAGCCGCTCACCCGCATCCGGATCGACTCGATCTCGGCCTAGCGGTCGACTCGAAGGAGCACCAGAACTCATGGCGCATAAGAAGGGCCTCGGCTCCTCTCGCAACGGTCGCGACTCGAACGCTCAGCGTTTGGGCGTGAAGGTCTTCGGCGGCCAGGTCGTCACCGGCGGCGAGATCATCGTCCGTCAGCGTGGCACCCGCTTCAAGCCCGGCAAGGGCGTCGGCATCGGCAAGGACGACACGCTCTTCGCCAAGGCCGAGGGCATCGTCACCTTCAACCGCGGTTGGCGCGGTCGCGTCGTCACGGTCGAGCCGGTCGTCGAGGCCGTCCCGGTCGCGGCTGACTGAGCCACCATCATCTGAAACCCGGTCGTCGCCCCGCGCGACGGTCGGTCGCAGTTGCCGAACGGCCCGCAGACGCGGGCCGTTCGTCGTTCCGGGGGCCGCGCGGCGCTGGTCCTACCGCCGGTAGCCGCAGCGGATAGGCTCGGAGCATGTCTCGCCTCACGCCCGCCAACATCTCCCGTGCGATCGGGGCCTCCCGGATCGCCTTCGGGCTCGCCCTGATCGTGCTTCCGGCCCGGATCGGCGGGCGCTGGCTGGGGGAGGACGCCACGACCCCGGCCGCGTCGGTCGCGCTCCGCGGGCTCGGGATCCGCGATGCGCTGATCGGGATGGCCCAGATCCACACCGCTGGCGACCCCGATCGCGGCTACCGCTGGGCGCGGACCGCCGGGTTCGCCGACGTCACCGACCTCGCGGCGACGGTGGCCGTCGCCCGCTCGCTGCCGAGCAACGGGATCGGCGGGGCCGTCGTCGCCGGCGGTGCGGCGGTCCTCAGCTTCATCACCAGCAAGGCGATGCGCGCCTCCTAGTCGCACGAGGGTCCCGGGCCGGCCGCCGCGGGCGCGACCCCGCGTCGCGGCTGCGGCCGGCGCACCGGGGCGTCACCGTGGGGGCGGCCGGGAGGCCTACCCCTCCTGGGCGGTCGGGCGGATCAGGATGTCGTTGACGTCGACGTGGGGCGGCTGGCCGAGCGCCCAGAGCACGGCGCGGGCGATGTCCTCGGGGCGCAGCGCCTCGAGCGTCGGCGGGGTGTCGAAGAACGGGGTGTCGACCATCCCGGGCTCGACCAGCGTGACCCGCGCGCCGGTGCCGTTGAGCTCCTGGCGCAGCGACTCGGCCATCGCGCCGACCGCGAACTTGGTCGACGAGTAGAGGCTGCCCGGGAGCGGGCGGCGACCGGCGACGGAGCCGGTGATCACGAAGTGGCCGCGGGCCTCGCTGATCGGGTCGATCGTGGCGCGGATCGTCAGCGCGGCGCCGAGCACGTTGGTCAGGACCATGTCCCGCCAGTGCTCCGGGGACTCGTTGCGGAAGCCGCGGGAGGCCCCGAAGCCGGCGTTGGCGAAGACGGCGTCGAGGCCGCCGAAGCGCTCGCGGGCGGCCGCGACGGCGGCCTCCAGGTCCTCGAACTCCGTCACGTCGCAGGTGACGGCGAGCGCGTGCTCGGGGCCGAGGTCGGCCACCAGCGCGTCGAGCTTGTCGCGCGAGCGGGCGGCGAGCACGACCTGCCAGCCGGCGTCGACGGCGGCACGGGCGGTCGCCGAGCCGATGCCGGAGGAGGCACCGGTGATCAGCAGCGTCTTGCGGTCGGTCATGGTGCGAGTCTCGCAGCCGACCGCGTGGGCACCGCGAGCACGGGCAGGGAGCCCGTCCGGGCCGCACCTGCCACCATCCCGGGGTGCTTTCCGATCACGCCCACATCTTCGTCCAGGGCGGTCACGGGGGCAATGGATGCATGTCCTTCCGCCGGGAGGCCATGGTCGCCAAGGGCGGACCCGACGGCGGCGACGGTGGCCGTGGCGCCCTCGTCGAGCTCGTCTGCGACGACTCCTACCGTGACCTCCAGCAGTTCTCCCGCCGTGCCCACTACAAGGCTCCCCGTGGTCGCCACGGCGAGGGCGCGCTGAAGAAGGGCCACGACGGCGAGGACCTGATCGTCCCCGTCCCCCCGGGCACCCAGGTGACGGGGATCGACGGGACCGTCCATGACCTGCTCGTGCCCGGTCAGCGGCTCGTCGTCGCCAAGGGCGGCTCCGGTGGTCGCGGCAACGCCCGCTTCACCTCGCCGACCCGTCAGGCGCCGCGGTTCGCCGAGAACGGCCTCGACGGCGACGAGGGCTGGATCGACCTGCGCCTCAAGCTGCTGGCCGACGTCGGCCTGATCGGGGTGCCGAACGCCGGCAAGTCGTCGCTGCTGGCCCGGATCACCAGCGCCCGTCCGAAGGTCGCCAACTACCCGTTCACGACCCTCTCGCCGGTGCTCGGCACGATCGACGGCGAGCAGCGCCAGCTGATCCTCGCCGACATCCCGGGGCTGATCGAGGGCGCCAGCGAGGGCAAGGGCCTCGGCCACGAGTTCCTGGCCCACGTCGAGCGCTGCCGGCTGCTCGTCCACGTCCTCGACCTCGCCCCGCTCGACGGCAGCGACCCGCTCGAGAATCACGCCACGATCGAGGCCGAGATCGCCGCCTACGACGAACGGCTGGCCGGTCTGCCGCGGATCCTGGTGCTCAGCAAGGCCGACCTCGTCACGCCCGAGGCCGCGGCCGAGGCGGCGGCCGGCTGGCGCGCCCGGCTCGACGCGCTGGAGGACCCGCCCCGCCGGCCGGACGCCGAGCTCGAGGAGTGGGAGGAGCCCGTCGCCCCGCAGGTCCCGGTGGTCGTGATCTCCAGCGCGACCGGCCAGGGGATCGACGAGCTGCGCGCGCTGCTGCTGCGGACGGTGCCGCTGCGCCCGCTCGCCGACGCAGCGATCGCCCTCGACGGCGAGCCGCTCGCCGAGCACAAGACCTACGCGCCGCGGGTCGAGAGCGAGTGGAAGGTCGAGCGGACCGGCAAGACCAGCTTCCGGATCGTCGGCCCCGGGATCGCCCGCCTGATCGCCCGCCACGACATCGACAACGAGGAAGCGCTCGAGTACCTCGAGTCGCGGCTGCGGAAGATGGGCGTGATCGAGGCCCTCCAGACCGAGGGCTTCGAGCCCGGCGACGACGTCGAGATCGCCGGCGTCGAGTTCGAGTTCGACCCGGAGGCGTAGGCAGGTCGCTCGCGGGGGCGGCGGTGGCCGCGGGCTGGCCGTGTGGGGGCGGGCCGTTGCTGCTGGACGGCCGTGTCGCGGGGTGGCTGGTGGCTGCGGGGTGGCCGTGTCGCGGCGTTCTCCGGGGCCGCGGGCTAGCCGTGTCGCGGGGGTGGCGGTGGCCGCGGGCTGGCCGTGCCGCGGCGGGCCGGCCGTTGCTGCTGGACGGCCGTGTCGCGGGGTGGCTGGTGGCTGCGGGGTGGCCGTGTCGCGGCGTTCTCCGGGGCCGCGGGCTAGCCGT
>NZ_JBWDOG010000015.1:0-104358 GCF_056269115.1 Patulibacter ginsengiterrae | reverse complement strand
CTTCATCGCCGAGTTCCTGGGGGAGTCGAACGTCTTCCGCGGGAGCGCGGCGAGCGGCGGCGACCTCTTCGACACCGGCGGCGCGGGCGCTCCGGCGACCGGGCCGGACGCCGGCCGCGGGTCCGCGGTCGGCGGCGCGGCGGGCCCGTCGGCCCGCAAGCCGCGGAAGACCGGGGGCGCGACCAGCGGCTCCGGGAAGCGCGCCAGCGACCGCCGGCCGGGCACGTCGCCGCGCCCGCGGCGAGGCTCGCCGACCACGCCGTCGCGGTCGACCGCGGCGCCGCCTGATCCCGCCCCCGCGGCCGGCAGCGGCTCCGGAGGCGGCGGCGGCGAGGCGGCGGGTGCCGCCGGACGCACCGCGTCCGGGGGGACCACCGCCCCGGACGTCCCGTCCCCCGCCGGGGGCGGCCGGCGCACGCCGCCGGCCACCCGCTCCGCGGACGGTGCGGGCGAGCCGGTCGTCGGCGTGCTGGTCGGCGCCCGGACCGCCGCGGCGGTCACGCCGATCGACCCCGCCGCCGACCGTGCCCCGGCCGCCCGCCGTGGTGGCGAGCCCCGCCAACCCCCGTCCCGCCCGTTCTGGCTGCTCGGGGTGCTGGCCGTCGTCGCGCTGCTCGGCCTCGGCGCCGCCCGCGAGCTGCGGCCGTCCGTCCTTCGCCTTCCGACCCTCGACGCCCCCGCCCGATGATGCCGCTCGCCTCCGCCGAAGACCTGATCTTCACCGTCACCGACGCCCTCCGCGTGCCCGTGCTGGTGCTGGCGCTGCTCGCGCTCGCGCTGGTGATCGTCGAATTGGGGGCGCTGGTCGGCGAGCTGCTGCGTCGTCGTCGCCGTCCCGGCCCGCTGGCCCTGGAGCAGGCGATCGACGGGGCCGACGGGGCGCTGCGGCGCGGCGACCCCGGCGCGGCGATCACGGCCCTGCGGCCGGTGGTCAGCGGCACCGCGATGGCGGCGACGCTGCTGCGGATCGTCCGCTTCGCCCCGTCGTCGACCGGCGAGAACGGGGTCGCCAAGGCGCTGGCCGACTTCGACCTCGGCTCGCTGCGGCGGCTGGAGCGGACCCGCATGCTCGTCCGCGCGGGCCCGGCGCTCGGTCTGATGGGGACCCTGATCCCACTCGCCCCGGCGCTCGAGGGGCTGGCCAGCGGCAACGTCGTCGAGCTGACCGAGAACCTGCGGGTGGCCTTCGGGGTCACGGTCCTCGGCCTCTTCATCGGGGCGGTCGCGTTCGGGATCTCGCTCGTCCGCGACCGGCTCTACGCCCAGGACCTCTCGGACCTCGAGTACGTGGCGGCCGGGCTGACCCAGGCGTCGGAGCGCCCGCTCGTCGCCGACGGAGTCGCGATCCCCGCGGCCGGGCCGCACGGGGGAGGCGGCGCGCCCCCCGCCTCGATCGCCGGCCGTGGCGTGGTCCCGGCTCCCGCCGCCGGCCCGGAGCAGCCGCGATGACCCGCGTCACCCCGCACGCGCGCCGCCACGCCGACCGCGCCGGCGATCCGCTCGACGGGCTGGTCAACATGTTCGACCTCGGGATCGTGCTCGCGGTCGCGTTCCTGCTCGCCGCGCTCAAGTCCGCCGGGCTGACCTCGATCCTGACCGACGGCGGGCTCGCGGCGAGCCGCAACCAGGTCCCGAAGGACGCCGTGCTCGTCGCGCCCGACCAGGAGCTGAAGACGCTCCAGCCGTCCGACGCCCGGGTCGCCGGCCGCGGGGCGGAGGTCGGCTCGGTCTACCGGCTCGGCGACGGGCGACTGGTCTACGTGGCGAAGAAGCAGAAGCCGTAGCCGTGTCGACCCTGGGAGAGGGCGTCGGCGAGGCCTTCCGGCTCGTCGTCCACGGCGACCCCGAGCTGTACGCGACCGCCGCCCGGACGTTGCGGGCCGGGTTCGTCTCGACGGCGATCGCCACGGCGATCGGGGTCCCGCTCGGCTGCCTGCTCGCGCTCGGGCGGTTCCGTGGCCGGCGGGTCCTGGCCGCCTGCGCCAACGCGGGGCTGCGGACGCCGCCGGTCGCGCTCGGCCTGCTCGTCTGGCTGCTGCTGTGGCCGGACTCGCGCTGGGGCGGCGGGCCGCTGGCCGGGCTCGGCTGGATCTACACCGTCGAGGCGGTCCTGCTCGCCCAGACCCTGCTCGTGCTGCCGATCGTCGTCGGGATGACCAGCGCGGCGCTCGCCGGGGTGCCCGGGCCGCTGCTCGACCAGGCCCGGGCCTGCGGGGCGTCCGGCCCTCAGCGGGCGTTGCTCGCCTTGCGGGAGGCGCGGGTCGGGGTCGTCGCGGGGATCCTGTCCGCGCTCGGGGTCGCCTTCGGCGCGGTCGGCGCGATCGTCCTCGTCGGCCCGTCGCTCGGCGACCAGACCCTCGCGACCGCCGCGCTCGCCCAGTGGAACCGCGGCGGCTCGGACGCCGAGGCGGTCGCCTCCGGGACCGTCCTGCTCGGCCTCTTCCTGATCGTCGCCGCCGCCCTGACCAGCCTCCAGCACCGCCGCTCGTGGACGCCGACCGCCCGCTCCTGACCGCGGCCGGGCTCGCCGTCGGCCGCGACGGGACGACCCTCCTGCGCGGGATCGACCTGACGCTGCGGCGCGGCGAGGTGACCGCCGTGCTCGGCCCCAACGGCGTCGGCAAGTCCTCGCTGGTGGCGACGCTCGCCGGGCTGCTGCCGCCGGTCGCCGGGACGGTCACGAGCAGCGGCCGGGTCGCGGCGGCGCTCCAGACCGCGGCGATGGCCCGGCGGACGGTCCGCGCGAACCTCGAGCTGGCGCTGCGCTGGTGGGGCGTCCCGCGCGGCGAGCGGGCGGCCCGGGTGAGCGCGGCGCTGGAGCGGCTCGACGCGGGCCACCTGGCCGACCGGCGCGCGACCGAGCTGTCCGGCGGCGAGGCCCGCCGGGTCCACCTCGCCCGGGCGATCGCCGTCCCCGCCGAGCTGCTGCTGCTCGACGAGCCGTTCGCCGGCCTCGACGCTCGCGCCCGCGCCGGGCTGCTCGACGACGCGGCGGCGGTCCTCCGGCGGCCCGACCGCGCGGTCCTGCTGGTCGTCCACGACCGCGCCGAGGCGTGGGCGCTCGCCGACCGGCTGCTGATCCTGCTCGACGGACGGATCGCCGCCGATGGCCCGCCCGGCCGGTTGCTCGAGGCGCCGCCGTCGCCGGAGGTCGCCCGCTTCCTCGGCTTCTCCGGCCAGATCGTCGAGGGCGACGGCCGGATCCGCTGCCTGCGGCCCCGCCATGTCCGGCTGGACCCGGCCGGCGAGCGGAGCGGGACGGTCACCGGCCGGGTGCCGGAGGAGGACGGGGTGCTCTGCGAGGTCGCCGTCGACGGGGGCCGGGTCGGCGTCCGCGCCGCGTACCCGGGGCCGGCGCTCGGCGAGCGGGTGACGGTCGCGGTCGACGGGGGCGCGCTGTTCGCGCCGGGGGCCTGAGCGGTGCGGTTCCTGCTGGAGATGCTCGGGCAGGCGGTCGACCGGATCGCCAGCGGCGACGCCCAGGTCTTCGGCGCGCTCGGCCGGACGCTGCTGCTGGCGGGGGTCTCGACCACGATCGCGCTGGCGCTCGGCGTCCCGCTCGGCGCGCTGCTGGCCGATCAGCGCTCGCGGGGGCGCCGGGTCGGGCTGGCGCTGGCCAACGCCGGGCTCGGGATCCCGCCGGTCGTGCTCGGGGTCTGGCTGGCGTTGCTGCTGCTGCCCGGCTCGCTGCTCGGCGCCTGGCACTGGTCGAACACGCTGGCGGCGGTCGTCCTCGCCCAGACCCTGCTGGCGCTGCCGATCGTCGTCGCCCTGACCGCGGCCGCGCTGCACCGGGTCCCGTCCGGGCTGCTGCTGCAGGCGCGGGCGTTCGGGGCCTCGCGCGTGCAGCTGACCGTGCTCGCCGTCCGCGAGGCGCGCGTGGCGGTGCTGGCGATGGTGATCACGGCGCTCGGCTCGGCGGTCGCGGAGGTCGGCGCGGTCGTGATCGTCGGCGGCAACGCCCGCGGGCGGACCGACACCCTGGCCTCGGCCGTCCTGATCGACATCTCCGCCGGCGATCCCGCCCGGGCCGTCGCCCACGTGCTCGTCCTGCTGGCGGTGGTCGCCGTGCTGGCCGTCGCCCTGACCGTCGTCCAGCGCGGTGACCGCGCCCGTTCCCCGATCGTCCGACCGGAGCCCTCCCGATGACCCCCGCCCACTCCGCCGATCCCTCCGGCCTGACCCGGCGGCTGGTCCTCCGCCGGGCCGCGCTGGCCGCCGCCGCGTGGACCGCTCCGGCGGTGCTCGCCGCCTGCGGCAGCACGCCGGGGCCCGGTCCCCAGGAGCGGGCCGTGACCGCCCGCAGCATCGGCATCGACTACGCCTCCTACTACGCACCGGTCGCGGCGCTGCGGCGGCTGATCGAGGCCCACGCCGAGGCCCGCGGGGCGCTGCCGACCTTCAGCGACGACGCCGCGGGGAACGCCGCCCAACAGGCCACGTTGCGGCGCTGGCTCGACCCGCGGACCGGCTTCGGCGCGGTCGTCGTCGCCGCGTTCGACGCGGCGGCGCTGCGCGAGCAGGTGGCCGACGCGACCGCCGACGGGGTCCAGGTCATCAGCTACGTCGCGCCGCTGCCGGGGGCGTCGGCGGCGATCGTGGTCGACCCGGCGGAGGCGGCCGCGCGGCTGGCCCGCCACGTCGCCGCCTGGACGGCCCGCCACGCCGACGGTCGCGGTGAGCTGCTGCTCGTCCGGCCCGCGTCGGGGGCGACGGTCCCTGACCCGCTGCGGCCGCTGGCGGCCCCGGCCGAGCAGGCGCTGCTGGCCCGGCTGCGGTCCGCCGCCCCGGGCCTGCGGGTGGTCGCGGCGGTCGAGGCGCTCGCCCGTGACGACGCCGCGGCGGCGGTCGCCGCAGCGCTCCAGCGCCATCCGAACGTGCGGACGGTGCTGAGCTGGAACGACACGACCGCGGTCGGGGCGGCGACCGCGCTGCGCGCCCACGCCGCGTCCGTCGACCGCGCCCGGCTGTACGCGGGGGCGATCGCGATCGCCGGGCCGACCGGGCGCGAGACGCTGACCGGCCTGGCCGGCGACGGGCCGCTGCGGTGCGTGGCGGCCCCGGCGCTGCGCGAGCTGGCCGCCGCGGCGATCGACCTGCCGCTCGCCCGCCTGCGCGGCAACGGCCCGGCGCGGACCGTCGTCCCGGTCCGCACGCTGACGGCGGGCTCGGCGGCGTTGCGGGCGGCGCGCGCGGATCTCGCGGAGCGGACCTGACCGTCAGCCGTCGACGAGCCGGGTGGCGGCGGCCTTGAAGCTGGCGGTCACCTCGCTGCCGACCTCGAGCCCCAGCTCGGCGACGGCCGCGGCGGTCAGCTCGGCCGTCAGCGGCTGACCGGCGGTCAGGCCGAGCCGGACGCGGTTGCCGACCGTCGTCAGCGACACGACACGGGCGGCCAGGTGGTTGCGGGCCGAACCCTCCGCGACCGTCGCGCCCGGCTCGATCGTGATCTCCCACGGGTAGACCGAGGCGGCGACCCGGCCGCGGGCGTCGTCGGTGCTCGTCAGCCGCCCGCCGCCGTCGAGCGCGACCTCGGTCAGGCCGTGGGGGCCCGGACCGGCCTGTCCGGTCAGGACGACGGCGCCACTGAAGTCGGCGACGAACGCGCTCGCCGGCCGCGCGGCCAGCTCGTCGGCGGTGCCCCGCTGGACGATCCGGCCGGCGTCGAGCACGCAGATCCGGTCCCCGAGCGCGGCGGCCTCGGTGAAGTCGTGGGTCACGAGGATCGTCGGCAGGTCGAGCGTGGCGAGGGTCTCCGCCAGCTCGCGCGAGGCGCGGGCGCGGGTCCGCGCGTCGAGCGCCGCGAGCGGCTCGTCGAGCAGCAGCACCCGGGGGTCGCGGGCGAGCGCGCGGGCGACGGCGACCCGCTGCCGCTCGCCCCCCGACAGCGTCCGCGGGAAGGCATCGGCGCGGTCCGCGATCCCGAACCGCTCGAGCAGGTCGGTCGCTCGCTGCCGGCGCTGCCTCCGCGAGCGGCCCCGCAGCGGGTAGGCGACGTTCTGCCACGCCCGCAGGTGCGGGAACAGCGCGTAGTCCTGGAACACATAGCCGCAGCGGCGCTGCTCCGGCGGGCGGTCGATCCCGCGGGCGGCGTCGAACCAGACGTCGTCCCCGCAGGCGACCGTGCCGCCGGTCGCTCCGCCGATCCCGGCGACGATCCGCAGGACGCTGCTCTTGCCCGCGCCCGACGGCCCGGCGAGCGCCAGGCAGCTACCGGCGGCGACCTCGAAGGCGACGTCGAGGTCGAGCGGGCCGCGGCGGGCCCGGAGGTCAACGCGGAGCATCGAGCGCCGCCGATCGGGAGACGAGCTTGACGGTCAGCAGCAGCGCGGCGGAGACGGCGACGAGCACGGCCGAGAGCGCCAGCGCCCCGGTGAAGTCGGTCGCGAAGCGGTCGTAGATCGCCAGTGGCACGGTCTGCGTGATCCCCTGGAACGAGCCGGCGAACATCAGCGTCGCCCCGAACTCGCCGAGCGCCCGGCCCCACGCCAGCGCCAGACCCGAGGCCAGCCCGGGACGGGCCGCCGGGATCGCCACCCGCAGGAAGGTCCGTCCGGGACCGGCCCCGAGCGTGCGCGAGGCGTGCAGCCAGTCCTCGTCGAGCGCCTCGAACGCCGACTGGGCCTGACGGAGGTAGAACGGCGCGGCGACGAAGACCAGCGCCACCACCACCCCGGCGGTCTGGAGCACGAGCTGGATCCCGGCGTCCTCGACCAGCCCGCCGAGGATCCCGTGCGGCCCGAGCGCGGCGAGCAGCCCGATCCCGGCGACGGCGGGCGGCAGCACCAGCGGCAGCTCGATCAGGGTCACCAGCAGCGCGCGGCCGCGGAACCGCCGCGTCGCCAGCAGGTAGGCGGCGGGGGTCCCGACGACGACGATGATCGCGACCGCGATCGTGGTCGTCCGCAGGCTCAGCCAGAGCGCGTCGGTCGAGGAAGGGTCGTCGAGGCTCCGCAGCAGCTCGCCCGGCGCGACGCTGGCGAAGATCGCCACCACCGGCAGGACGAGGAACAGCACGACGACGGCGAGCGCGAGTCCCGCCACCAGCGTGAACCAGGACGGACGCCGCAGACCCGCCGACGCTGCGGAGCCCGCTCGGCTCACGGCACCGGCGGTTCGAACCCGGCGGATCGCAACGTCTGCTGGCCGGGGCCGGAGAGCAGGCCCTTGATGAACGCCCGCGCCTGCGGGCGCCGCTTGCTGCCCTTGACGATCGCGATCGCGTAGGCCCCGCGCGGCTTGAGCGTGCTCGAGAGGTCGATCGCCCGCAGCTTGCCGCCGGTCGCCTCGATGTCGGTGACGTAGACGAAGCCGGCGTCGACCGCACCTTGGACGACCTTGCCGGTGACGCCGCCGACGTCGGGCTCGTTCGAGCGGATGTTGGCCAGGATCCGGTCGCGGGTCGCGGCGGGGACCCGGGCGAGGACCTTGCGGGTGTAGCTGCCGACGGGCACGGTCGCCGAGCCGGCGGCGATCGTGACGCCCGGCTTGGCGAGGTCGTCGATCGTGCGGATCTTCGAGCCGCTGGCGGGAACGGCGATCACCAGCCGGTTGGCGGCGAAGACGATCGGTCGCTCGACCAGCCCGTCGGTGTAGAGCTGGTCGGGCAGGGCGGTGTTGGCGGCGGCGAAGACGTCGGGCGCGACCCCCTGGCGGATCTGGGCGGCGAGCTGGTCGGAGCCGGCGAACGAGAGCTTCACGTCCGCCTTCCCGAACTGCTCGGCGTAGGCGGTGAACGCCCGCTTCAGCGAGGTGGCGGCGGAGACGACCAACGTCGGCGCGTCACCGGCCCCGGTGCTGCCGTCGTCCTGGGCGTCGCTGTCGGAGCCGCAGCCGCTGGCGGCGACCGCGAGCGCGGTGCCGGCCAGCAGGGCCGTGAGGGTGGTCGGGAGACGTCGTGCGTTCATCGATCCTCGTTCCGTCGGGTGCCGGAGTCGGCCGCCGATCCTAGCCCCCTCGACCGCGATCTCTGCCGCGCTAGTCCCCGAGCAGGTTCTGCAGCACGTCGCCGACGCCGCCCCCGCCTCCGCCGCTCAGCGCGCCGCCGAGCAGGCCGCTGATCGAGCGCGGGTTGGTCCCGTGGTCCCGCTCGTACTGCTCGGCGAGCTGCTCGTCGTCGATCGCCAGCGCCAGCTCCTCGCGGGAGGAGCCGAAGCGGCAGGCCGCGCGGTCGAGCCCGACCAGGACCGCGTCCTGGATGACCCCGTCGAGGCCGCCGGTGGTCGGCAGGTCGCGCTTCTGGCAGGGGTCGGCGATCGTCACCGGCTCCGGCTCGGCCCCGCGCGCGGCCAGGGTCTGGGCGCCGGCGAACAGCAGCCCGACCGCGGCGACGGCGAGCGCCAGCGCGGGTTGCCGGCCGGGCCGTGGGAGGACGGCGAGCGCGGCGAGCAGCGCCAGCAGCCCGGTGATCAGGAAGGCGGGACGGAAGGCCCGGTTGACGGCGGAGACGAGCGTCTCGTCGGCGCGGGCGCTGAGCCGCCGGTAGACCGTCGCCTCGGCGGGGTCGTCCGCGAACCGCGGGGCCTGCTCGGCGAGCGCCTGCTCGAGCGCGCCGCGGGCGTCCTCCGGGGCCAGGTCCCCGAGCGCCGGCCCGATCACCTGGAGCTTGTCCTGCGGCGGGAGCCGGGCGTCGAGCACGAGTGCGGTCACCTGCTCACGGGTGCTGGTGATCGTGTCGTCGAGTTGGGCCGCGGTCACGGGAGCGAGCACGAGCAGCGCGACGGTGATCCCGACGTGGCGCAGGGCCAGCAGCCGGGCCGCGTCGCGCGGGGTCCGCTCGGGCAGCAGCTCGCCGGCCAGCGCCGGAAGCGCCATCCCCATCCCGATCCCGGCCAGCAGCTGCGGGAGCACGATCCAGACCACCCCGACCGTCGGCAGGCTCGCGAGCGCCAGGATCCCGGCGCCGACCAGCGCCGAGCCGGCCGAGGCCCGGACCCACGGATCGCCGGGGAGCCGCGAGCCGGCGAGCGCGGCGAGCGGCAGCAGCGTGACGGCGATCGCGGCCTTCAGCGGGGTCACCGACCAGCCGGAGACGAGCAGCAGGACCAGCAGGAAGACGACCGCGGTCAGCGCGGCGGAGACCAGCGCGAGCGCGATCCCGGCCCGGACCTGGTCACCGCTCGGGCGGCGGCGAACGGCGGGCGCCGCGGCCGGGCCGGCTGCGGCTGCCGCGGGGACTACGGGGACGCCGGCGAGCGGGCGCCGCCGGGGGCTCGCGCCGGGTCCGGCCGGGGCCGCCGGCCCGACCGCGGTCGGCGCGTCGACGCCCGGCGTGCCCGGAGCGACGGCGGTGTCCGGCTCGTCGGCCCAGAGCGCGTCGCCGGCGGTGACCTCGGTCGGGGCGTCGGCGGGGGCGGGCCGCGGCGGGGCCGCGGGCGGCGTCGGTCGCGCCGGTCGCCAGCCGGTCGCGCGGCCGGTCGTCGCTCCCGCCGGCGCCGTCGGGGTCGCCGCGGGGCCGTCGGGCGCGGCCCCGGGCTGGTGCTCGTGTCCGTGCCCGAGCAGCGCGTCGACGCTCTCGTCGAGCGCGGGATCGCCGTGCGGCAGCAGGCAGGCGATCGCGGCGAGGACCCCGAACGGGGCCTGGGCGAGGAAGATCGCCCGCCAGTCGAAGAGCTCGGTCAGGGCCCCGCCCAGCGCGGGGCCGATCGCGGTCCCGAAGACGGCGGCGGCGACCCACAGCGGGGCCGAGCGGCCGCCGTTCCCGCGGCCGGCCCGGTGCAGCAGCGCGTAGGCGGCGACCAGTCCCCCGGCGGCGCCGATCGCCTGGACGGCGCGGGCGGCCAGCAGCAGCGGCAGCGTGTCGGAGAGGCCGCAGGCGACGCTGGCGAGGGCGAACAGGCCCATCCCGCCGGCGCCGAGTGCCGCGCTGCCGATCCGTCGTCGGACGGGGACCGCGACCAGCACCGCCGCAGCGAGCACCACCGTGTAGATGCCGATCACGGCCGCGACGCCCTCGATCGTGGTGTCCAGTCGGGTCAGGATCTCCGGTAGCGCGAGCGTCACCACCGACGCGTCGGCGAGCGCCAGCGCGGCGCCGACGGCGATCAGGATCCGCGCGAGCGTCGTGGTCGGGGTGCGCACGGGCGTCATCGACTCGCAGTCTGACGTCTGCGCGCGATCGCGCCAGGGACTTTCGACGATGATCCGGTCGCCTTTCGGCGGTGGGGGACGCCCCCGGATCCGCGCGACCGGGCCGGATCGGGGCGCGTCCCGCCGACGACGGGGCCGACGAGGGGCGTCGATAAGGTCGGGCGATGGCCGATCAGCCGACTGTCCGTGCCGCCGAGGCGACCGAGCTCGAGGCCGTCTGCGACCTCCTCGACATCGCCTTCCACGACACCAGCGACGCCGGCGCCCGCGAGCGCTCGGCGGCCCGGCTCGACCTCGAGCGGTCGCGGATGGCCTTCGCGGCCGGCGAGCTGGTCGGGACCTCCGGCTCGTGGGGCTGGCGCCTGACGGTGCCCGGCGGCGAGCTGGCCTGCACGGCGATCACGATCGTGACCGTGCTCCCGACCCACCGCCGCCGCGGGATCCTGCGGGCGATGATGGAGGCGCAGATCGCCCTCGCGCGCGAGCGCGGCGAGCCGCTGGCGGCGCTCTGGGCGTCGGAGGCGACGATCTACGGCCGCTTCGGCTTCGGTCCGGCCGTCTGGGAGCGGTCGCTGCGGATCGACGTCCGGCGCGAGGTCCCGCTGCGGTCGCCGGCCGCGGTCGGCCCGCTGCGGCTGCTGCGCTCGCTCGACGGGGCCGAGCCGCTGCTGCGGCCGATCTTCGAGCGCGCCCGGACGCGGCGGGCGGGGACGATGTCGCGAACGCCGTCGTGGTGGGCTCGGGTCCTGTTCGACGAGGAGCGCGAGCGGTGCGCGTACGGGGCCAAGCGCGTGATCGTGGCCGGGGACCAGGGCTACGCGATCTACCGTGCGCTCGCCTCCACGGCCGAGGCCAACGCGAAGGTCGCGGTCGAGGAGCTGGTCGCGGCCACGCCCGAGGCGGAGCGGACGCTGCTGGACTACCTGCTGCGGCTCGACCTGGTCGGCGAGCTGCGGCTCGACGGGCGACCGGTCGACGATCCGCTGGTGCTGGCCCCGGTCGACGTCCGGGCGATCGAGGCCGGCGCCGTCGGCGACGCGCTCTGGCTGCGGCTGCTCGATCTGCCCGCCGCGGTCGCGGGCCGCAGCTGGGCGGCCGATGCCGACCTGGTGCTCGACGTCGAGCACCCCGGAGACGAGCTGGTCGCCGGCCGCTGGGCGCTGCGGGTCGGGCCGAACGGCGGGGTCTGCGAGCGGACCGACCGCGCGGTCGATGTTCGTCTGCACGCCCGCGAGCTCGGCTCCGTCTACCTCGGCGGGGTGACGCTGGCGACGCTGCGGGACGCCGGGCTGGTCGAGGAGCTGATGCCGGGGGCGGTCGCGTCGCTCGACGCCGCGCTGCGGGTCGAGCGGGCGCCGTGGGTGGTCGACGGCTTCTGAGCCAGGCGGCCCGGGCGTTTGCGGGGCGGCGGGCGGCGGTGGACACTGTCCCGCGCGCTCCACGACAGGGCGAGCGGCGACGCGCCACGTATCGCGGGCCGCGCCGATCGGCGGCCGGGACTTGACGTTGCGGGACGCCGGGACGCCGGTATGCTCCCCGCACAGGCAGGACGGAAGCGAGGAAGCCGGTGCAAGTCCGGCGCGGTCGCGCCACTGTGACCCGACCTCGGCGATCTGCCGGACGGGAAGTCAGAGACTCCGCCGTCCTGCTGCCTCGAACCACGGGACGCGAGATCCCGGAAAGGACACCAGCATGAGCCAAGCGGTAGCCAACGCCAACCAGTCACCGACGGGGATCGAGATCCCCGTTCCGGTCGTCTCGCTTCGCGGCCTCCTGCCCTACTGGATCTTCGCGGGCGTCGTGCTGATGTTCGCGATCTACTTCGTCGGCGCCGAGGAAGGCGCGACGTCGGTCTTCTCCGGGATGGGCGTGCACGAGTACGTGCACGACGCGCGCCATCTCCTCGGCTTCCCCTGCCACTAGGCAGCGGGCTCGATTCATATGATGCGCACCCTGTTGGTGCGGGGGATGCTGGTCGGCCTGGTGGCCGGCCTGTTTGCCTTCGCCTGGGCCCATTTCGTCGGTGAGCCGCCCGTGCGGGCCGCCATCGCGGTCGAGGACGCCGTCGCCGCGGCCGCTGGCGCGGTCGACGAGGGGCCGCCGGAAGTCTCCCGCGAGACCCAGAGCACCTGGGGCCTGCTGACCGGGATCCTGATCTTCTCGGTCGCGATCGGCGGGTTCCTGTCGCTCGTGTTCGCGATGGTCTACGGCCGGGTCGGCGCGCTCCAGGCGCGGGCGACGGTGCTGGTGATCGCCGCGATCGGCTTCGTCGCGACCGTGCTCGTGCCGCTGACCAAGTACCCGGCGAACCCGCCGGCGGTCGGCAGCGGCGAGACGATCGGCGAGCGGACCGGGTGGTTCTTCGTGCTGATCATCATCGCGCTGGTCGCGGCGGTCGCCGCGGTCCGCCTCGGCCGCCAGCTGCGCGAGCGGTGGGGCGCCGGCAACGCGATCGCCGCCGCGATCCTGCTGTTCGTCGTCCTGATCGGCGTCGCCCATCTGGCGCTGCCGAACCAGAACGAGGTCAAGCCGCCGTTCCCGCCCCAGATCCTGTGGGACTTCCGGCTGGCCAACCTCGGCACGCAGGTGATCCTCTGGTCGCTGCTGGCCTTCGGCTTCGGCCTGGCGGCCGAGCGGGCGATCGCCGGTGAGCCGCTGCTGCCGCGGCGCGGTGCCGTCCGCTCCGGGTCCTCGGCGGCCTGACCCAACCCTCGCGGTGCGGGCGGCGCCCTTCGGGGCGTCGCCCGCAGTCCGCGGGGCTCCACGCTGTCGCGATTCGTCGCGCGCGGTCGAACGTCCGCCCCGAGCGGTGCCGTCCGGGGCGCGCGAACGCTCGACGTCGGGCTCGACCAGACCGAACCGGAGCGTCAGCCTCGGTGGGCTCGTCAGCCGTACGGTCCGCGGTGCGGATCGCGCGTGGACGAGGGCGCTGGCGCGGAAAGCCTCCGGTCGAGCGTGAGCCTGTCCGGTCGCGACCGCCGACCGGGATCGCTGCGGGATCCGGCCGGGTCGCGCCGAGGCGGCGGCGCTCGGACGAGCGACCGTCGGGCCGGGGCGGGCACGGCGGGCTCGTACGACGGAACGCCACCCTCCACGGAGACGTTCGACGATCGCCCCCCGGAGCATGGCGTCGCGGCCGGACGGATCGGGCCGGCCGCGACCCGATCCCCGGTCTGCGCGGCCGACCGCCGGGCGGATCCGGTAGGCGGCCTCAGGGCCTCAGGGCCTCAGGGCCTCAGGGCCTCAGGGCCTCAGGGCAGCCTCACCGGCGAGACAGGGTGCAGTGCGTGCCGCCGCCGACGACGGTCCCGGCCATCACCATGCACGCGAGCGCCCGGCTGGAACGGGGGAGGCCCGCGGGCGTCGGCGGGACGCGGATGCCGCTCCGGTGTGAGGTCCAGGTGCTGCGCGGGGCCGCGGCGGCCGCCCACCGGATCACGCGGCGCTCGCTGACCACCCGGGCCGAGCGCGGGGAGTCGACGTGCGCGGGGAGGTTGGGGGTCGGCAGGTCATTGACGAGCAGACCGGTCACGCTGACGGCGACGACCGAGACCGCGGCGAGCGTCGCGAGCTTGGCGGACCCGGCGGAGGCCGACCACACGTCGCTCCCGCGCCCGCGCGGGCGGGCCCACTCCCACCGCCCCGGCGTCGCCGTGACGGTGGCCTCGGGCACGGCCGCTGCGGGTGCGGCGGTGTTGGGGAAGCGGGCGAAGACCTCCAGCAGCGGCCCCGGGGGGACGATCGCGCCGAGGCCCCGGATCACGAGCACCTGACGGCGGCAGCCGGAGCAGCTCGCGAGGTGCTGGGAGGCATGGGCGTAGCGCTCGCTCTCGGGGGTCAGCAGCCCGAGCGCGTAGGAGCGGATCAGGCCGGCGCGCTCACGGCACCACTGCTGGCCGTCGAGGCCGGGCGCGATCAGGGCCAGCTTGCGCGAGACCCCGTCCATGATCTTCTCCATCCGCTTGCGGCTGACGCCGATCCGGGCGGCGGCCTCGGGGCGGCTGTGGCCGAGCAGGTAGCAGAGGACCGCGGCGTGCCGCTCGCGGTGATCGAGCTTCTCGCGCATCGCCTCGAAGGCGTGCTGGAGGCGGATGCGGTCGTCGATCCCGGCGGACAGATCGGGGTCGATCCACTCGTTGCCGTCGCTCGCGTCGGACGCCCGCCGGTCCCAGTGCTGGGTCCGGAGGTCGTCGATCGCCCGCCGGTGGGTGATCATCACCAGCAGCGCGGCGAGGTCCTCGACCTCCTCGCCGCCGGTCAGCTTCATGTAGACCGCATGCCAGGCCTGGTTGTAGGCGGAGTCGACGATCCCGGCGTCGACCCAGCCGAGGGCGGTCTGGAGCCTGCTCCCGACGACTCGTCCCACCACCGGGCGTAGTCGCTCGTAGTCGCGTTCGAGCAGGTCGTGCACGTTGCGCAGCGTCCGTGGTGCTCGCTCGTGGGCCGCGACTGCGGCGTGGTAGTGGAGACGCTCGTGCATCGGCCGCTACCGGGACGCTGCGATCGGGCGTTCGTCAGCCGCGTCGCGCGTCGGGACGGCGGTTCTCACCGCACGCGTGGTGGGCAGATGAACACGGGCTGTCGGACCGTACCAGCCGTTTGGTGGCGGCAGGGCCCATTCTGGCCGCCCGTACGGCCCAGTCGACGAATGGCGGACCAGGGGCCCTCAGCTGCGGATCAGGCCGTCGACGAGTGCGGCGATCGCCAGATCGGGATCGTAGCGCTCGGCGACCGCGGGCCAGTCCTGCGTTGCGGCGACCAGCAGCGGGGTCGTGGCCGGATCGAGGCCGGCCATCGCGCGGGCGGCCGCGGTCGGGCGGCCGGTCTCGGCGGCGCTGTGGCCCGCCGCGTGCCGGTAGGTCAGCTCGCCGAGCAGCTGGAACCAGACGGCCCGATACGCGAGATAGGCCGGCTCGGGGGCCAATCCGCACTCGTGGAAGGCCGCGATCATCGACTCGACGAGTGGCAGGACGCGGGGGGCGAAGCGGTCGCCCGACGTGATCGCCTCCAGCACCCACGGGTGGGCGTCGAGGATCCCGCGGATGAACGCGGCGTGGGCGACGATCCGGGCCCGCGGGTCGGGCAGCGGGGCCGGGAACGCGACGTCGGCGACCTGGGCGTCGAGCACGAGCACGAGCAGCTCGTCCTTGTCCGCGACGTGGTGGTAGAGGCTCATCGGGCTGACGTCGAGCTCGCGGGCGAGTCGCCGCATGGTCAGGGCCGCGAGCCCGTCGGCCTCGAGGATCCCCCGCGCTCGGGCGACGATCGCGTCGCGGTCGATGCGGGGCGGCCGGCCCCCGCGGGGCGCGTCGCTGACGGAGGGGGCCACGACGACATCGTCTCAGCTCGGCGGATGGGTGTGGCGCGGGCCTGGAGTTTGGTGACCCGAACTCTGCTGCTATTTTTCGTACATGTACGAAAAGCAACTCCCAGCGGGGATCGTCCGGCCCGGAGCGATCCTGGTGGCGGTCTCGATCGCGCAGTTGATGGTCGCCCTCGACATGTCGGTGGTGAACATCGCCCTGCCCGAGATCCGTTCGGCGCTGGGCTTCTCCGCGGCCGATCTGGCGTGGGTCGTCAACGCCTACACGCTCGCCTTCGGCGGCCTGCTGCTGCTCGGCGGACGGCTCGGCGACCTGCTCGGGCGGCGGCCGGTCTTCCTCGGCGCGGCGGCGCTGTTCGCGGTCGCGAGCGTCGTCGGCGGCCTCGCGAGCAGCTCCGGGACGCTGATCGCCGCGCGCGCCGTGCAGGGCGTGGCGGCAGCGGGGATGGCCCCGGCGGCGCTCTCGATCCTGATGACGACCTTCGCCGAGGGGCCGGCGCGGACGCGGGCCTTGACGGTCTGGACGATCCTGGCTGCGACGGGCGGGGCACTGGGGGTGCTGCTCGGCGGCGTCCTCTCCGACTACGCCTCGTGGCGGTGGGTGCTGCTGATCAACGTGCCGATCGCGCTCGCCGCGCTCGGGCTCGGCTGGCGGGTCCTGCCGCGCGGGCGAGCCCGCACCCGTCCGGTCGGCGCCCACGGGAGTGCGGCCGCCGCGCGCCACCGGCCGGACGTCGCCGGCGCGCTGCTGGCGACCGCCGGGATGACGACCCTGGTCCTCGGCGTGGTCCGGACCGGCCAGCACGGCTGGGGCTCGCTCACGACCGTCGCGACGCTCGCGGTCGCCGTCGGCCTGCTCGTCGCCTTCGTGATCGTCGAGGCCCGCGTCGCGGCGGAGCCGCTGATCCGGATCGGGCTGCTGGTGCGCCGCGGGCCGGGGATCGCGAACCTCGTCGTGATGCTCGTCTGCTCCGGGCAGTTCGCCGCCTTCTACTTCGTCTCGCTCCAGGTCCAGCAGGTGCTGGGCTACGCCCCGGCGACGACCGGCCTGCTGTTCCTGCCCTTCTGCGTCGGCTTGATCGCCGGCTCGGTCGCGGCGATGCGCCTGGTCGTCCGCCGCGGACCGCGCCCGCTGCTGATCGCCGGGGCGCTGCTGGCCGCCGCGGGGATGCTCTGGTTCGCGCAGGCCGGAGTCGACTCGCGCTTCCTCGGGGCGCTGCTCGGGCCGATGCTGGTCACGAGCTTCGGGCTCGGGCTCTGCTTCGTGCCCGCGACCGCGGCGGCGACCTCCGGCGTCGCCCCGGAGGAGGCCGGCATGGCCTCGGGGATCCACAACAGCGCGCGGCAGGTCGGCGGGGCGATCGGGTTGGCTGCGCTGGTGACGATCGCGGCCTCGCACGAAGCCTCGCGGCTGACCGCCGGGGCCGGGCCGGTCGCGGCCCTCAGCGACGGGCAGCAGCTGGGCCTGACGGTCGCCGCCGGGGCGATCGCCTCGGCGGCGCTGCTGAGCGGGTTCCTGCCGGCGGCGCGGGACCCGCTCAGGGGATGACGCAGACCCCGTTGACGAGCAGCGTGCAGTCGTCGGGCGGGTCGACCGGCGGGTCCAGCGGCGGGTCCACCACCGGCGGGTCGACGTCGGGCGGGACGGGGACCGTCGTCGGCGGCACGGGCGTGGTGATCGGCGGCACGACGGTGACCGGCGGGGTCACGACGGGCGGGGTGGCGACCGGCGGCTTCGTGACCGGCAGCCGGTCGGGCTGCGGCGGCTTGCTGGCCTGCGGACGGCTGGGCTTGCTGGGTCGGTTCGGCTTCGACGAGCCGGGCGAGCCGGACGAGCCGTTGGAGGAGCCGGAGGAGCCGGACTCGGAGGAGCCGCCCGACGAGCCGCCCGAGCTGGCGGGGCCGGAGGTGACCGGGGCATCGGGCTCCGTCGGCTCGATCGACGCGGGTGCGACCGGTGCGGCCGTCGCGAGCGCGAGGGTCGACGGAGCGTTGCCGGTGGTGGCGGCGTCGGTGGTCGCGGCGGAGCCGGACGACCGCGACGGCTTGCTCGGCTTGGCCTGGGCCTTCGCCTGCTTCTTCGCCGTGCTCGACGCGGACGACGACGAGCTGCCGCCTCCGCCGCCGCCGGAACCGGAACCCGCTGCAGCGCCGCTTCCGGGTGCGGCCGGGGCGGCGTTCGACTGGGCGGTCGCCGCGCCCTCGTTCTTCGCCTCGTTCCCGCCGAGGAAGCCGGGCTGCGTGATCGCGGCTGCCGCGACCGCCGCGACGACGGCGGCGGCGACTGCGACCCCGGCGACGGTCGCCGGGCGGACGTTGCCGCGCACCGTCGACCAGGGGCCGGACGGCGAGCTCGTCGCCGGGGTCGTGGCCGCGGGGGCGCCGGCCGACGCTCCGGCTCCGGCGCTGGCGGTGGTCCCGGCGACCGCCGACGACTTGAGCAGGACCAGCAGCGGCCACGGGGGCACGACAGCGCCGAGCCCGCGGACGACGAGCACCTGGCGCCGACAGGCCGCGCACCCCTCGAGGTGCTGGCTGGCCTGGGCGTAGCGCTCGCTCTCCGGATCGAGCAGCCCGAGCGCGTAGGAGCGGATCAGGCCGGCGCGCTCGCGGCACCACTGCTGGCTGCCGAGGCCGGGCGTCAGCTGCGCCAGCTTCCCCGACACGCCGTCCATGATCTTCTCCATCCGCTTGCGGCTGACGCCGAGCTGGACGGCGGCCTCCGGGCGGCTGTGGCCGAGGACGTAGCAGAGGACCGCGGCGTGTCGCTCGCGCTGGTTGAGCTTCTCGCGCATCGCCTCGAAGGCGTGCTGGAGGCGGACCTGGTCGTCGAGCTGGGAGTCGAGGTCCTGCTCGAACGCGCGCTGGTCGTCGAGGGTCTCGTTGGCCTGGCGGTCCCAGTGCTGGGTCCGGAGGTCGTCGATCGCGCGGCGGTGGGTGATCGTGACCAGCAGCGCGCTGAGGTCGTCGATGCTCTCGCCCTCGGCGAGCTTCAGGTAGACCGCGTGCCAGGCCTGGTTGTAGGCCGCGTCGACCACGGCTTCGTCGACCCAGCCGACGGCGTTGCGGAGTCGGCTGCCGACGATCCGCCCGACGATTGGGCGGAGCCGCTCGTAGTCGCGCTGGAGGAGGTCCTGGGCGTTGCGGACCGACGGCAGCGTGGTGCCGAGGGCCGAGCCGGCGTGGTTGTGGAGGTCGTCGTGCATGGGCGTCGCGAGCGACCGAACGCGCTGAGGCGGCGGGCGCTGGGGGGGGCGGCGGCTTCCCCGGTGTCGCACCGGCGGTGCGATTCGGCGGGGGCGATTACCGTAGCAGCCCTCCGTAACAGGATCGTCGGTTGTTCGCGCTCCGCCCGCGCGGCGAAGCGCGCCCGCGAGGCGTCCGAGCGGGGGCACGCAACGTTGCGGAAGTCGAGGGGGGGAATCCCGCAGGCCGGGACGACCCCTCGACGATCAGCCAGCCACCGGGGGTCCGCACACGCTGCGGTGCCGGCCCGGTGGCGGCCACCGTGCCCCGCCGCTCGACGCGTCGGGCGTCGCGGTCGACCGAGAGCAAAGGGTGACCTGGTGTTTCGAGCAGTGAGGACCGAACAGACGATGCCGCGGGCCGCGACGGCGCTGTGGGTGGCGCTGGTCGCGCTGGCCCTCGACGAATCGCTCGTGATCGGATGAGCTGGCGGTCCGGAGGTGCGGCGGCGGTGGCCGCCGCCATCGTCGCGCTGAGCGCGGGTCCGGTGGCCGGGGCGGCCGGGGCGGATGTCGGGACGAGCACCGTGACCACCGCGTCGGGAGCCCCCGCCGCGATCTCGGTCGAGGGCACGACCGCGGCCGACGGCACGACCACGGTGATCAGCTCGACCGGGACGACGACGGTGACCCGTCCCGACGGGACCGAGACGGTGACCCAGGCCGACGGCACGACGATCGTGACCCGGCCCGACGGGACCAGCGCCGGCCGATCCCGGACGGTGGCCAAGGCCGACACGACGCGGAAGCGGACGGGCCGCCGGGTGGCGCGCGCGACGCCGGCGGCGGAGCTGACCGCCCTCCGCGCCGCCGTCGAGGCCGACGGCACGCCCGGCGCGGCGATCCCGCTGCGGGCGCCGTCGCGGACCCGTGGGGCGTTCGTGGCCAAGCTGCTGGAGTCGACGGTGGCGCGGAAGGCCCCGAACGCGGGCGGCACGCTCTGGCGGGCGACGACGCGGACTCGCTACGCCGGGCAGCCGACCCGGCTGCTGATCGACCGGGCCCGCTACGACGATCGCGGACGGGCCTGGCTGCGGGCCTCGGTCCCGCGCCGCCCCAACCGCACCTGGGCGTGGATCCCGGCGGCCTCGGTCGTCGTCGAGCGGACGCCGTGGTTCGTCTCGGTGAGCACCAGCCGGAAGCTCGTGCGCGTGTACCTGCGGGGCGAGCAGGTGCGGCGGCTGCGGGTCGTCGTCGGGGCCCCGGGCACGCCGACCCCGACCGGCCTGTTCGCGGTCTACGAGTCCACCCACCAGCGCGACGCCCGCGGCTTCATCGGTCCGGGCGCGCTGCACCTGACGGCGTTCTCCGACGTGCTGGAGGACTACGGCGGGGGCCCCGGGGTGGTGGCGATCCACGGTCGCGGACCCGCCGCGCTGGCCGATCCGCTGGGCAGCGCCCGCTCGCACGGCTGCGTGCGGGCCGACAACAGGGACCTGCTCTGGCTCCGCGCCCGGCTCGGCGGCGGCACGCCGGTCCTGATCTCCCGCTAGTCGTCGGGCCAGCCGCGGACGTCCTCGGGGGTGCGGCGGGCCAGGATCGGCTCGTCGTCGAGCATCTCGTGGCCCGCGGCGGCCACGATCCCCTCCTCGACCTCCAGCCGCTCCAGCTCCGGTGAGAGCGGTGCCGCTCCGGACCGGTCGTCGGACGCCCCGCCGCGGCCGGGCAGGAACCAGGCGGCGACTGCGGCCGCCAGTCCGAGCACGACCGCGACGAGGAAGGTCGAGCGGTAGGCATCGGGGGTCGGCACGCCGTCGGTCCCGAACGCCCGCAGCAGCGTCACCGCGAGTCCGCTGCCGACGGCGAAGCCGACGTAGCGGGTGACTTGGTAGAAGCTCATCGCGCTGCTGGTCTCGCTCGCGGGGACGGCCCCGGCGATCAGGGCCGGCATCGCCGCGAAGGTGAAGCCGACGCCGATCCCGACCAGCGCCATCGTCACGAAGGCCTGCCAGAGGTGGTCGCCGGTGAGAGCGAAGAAGAGCGCGGCGATGCTGAGCGCGACGGCCCCGACGGGGATCGTCGCGCGAGTCCCGAACCGGCGCTGGAGCCGCGGCAGCGCGGCGCTCGACGCGAAGCTCAGCGCGGACAGCGGCAGCAGCGTCAGGCCGGCGACGAAGACCGTCTCGTGGAGCCCGCCGCCGAGCTGGACCACCTGGGTGATCAGCGAGATGCTCAGGTACATCGCCATCCCGATCATCAGTCCGGCGACGTTCGCGGTCAGGACCGCCCGGTGGCGGAGCAGGCGCAGGTCGACCAGCGGCTGCGGGGTCCGCAGCTCGTGGCGGGCCCAGAGTGCCAGCGCGACGGCGGCGACGGCCAGCAGCACGAGCGTGCGTCCGGCGGTCCAGCTCCAGTCGGGCCCCTTCTCGAGCGCCACCAGCAGCGCGACCAGCCCGACCGCGATCAGGCCCGCGCCGGGCAGGTCGATCCGGCCCAGCCGCGGCAGATGGCGGGTGTCGGGGACGATCAGGACCGCCACCAGCAGCGCCAGCGCGCTGGTGATCGCCCCGAACCAGAAGGCGGCGGAGACGTCGAGGTACTCGGCGATCAGACCGGTGATCGGGTAGCCGAGCCCGACGCCGACGGCGGTCGTGACCGAGAGCGCACCGATCACCGCGGGCGCGCGCGTCGCGGGGAGCCGATCGCGGGCGGTCGCCATCGTCAGCGGCATCAGCGCCAACCCCATGCCCTGGAGCGCGCGGCCCGCGACGAGCACGGCGAGCGATCCCGCGACCGCCGCCAACGCGCCGCCGATCGTGACCGCGACGAGGCAGCCGAGCAGGACCTGGCGCCGACGCGGACCGTCGCCGAGCCGCCCCACGATCGGGGAGGCGACCGCCCCGACCAGCATCGTCGCCGTCAGCGACCACTGGGCGCTGCCGAGGCTGACGTGGAGGTCGTCGGCGATCGTCGGGATCAGCGGGGCCCCGAGGCTGCTGATGACCGAGACCACCATGCCGATGAAGAGCAGTCCGGGAACGAACAGCCGCCCGGGGGCGGGCGGTCGTTCGGTGGGCGACGGCGACGGCACAGTTTGATTGTACGACGAAAGCTTTTCCGGGTCGGCCGCGTGAGTCGTGCGGGCCCTCCGGCGGGCCGCCCCGGCAAAAGTGCGGCTTGCAGATAGTCGGACTTCCGCCTATATTGGGAAGTGCGCCTGGCGTCGAGCCGGGTGCCGTCCAGCGCGCCGTTCCGGCGTCCGTCACGACAGAGGCCACGCACCGACATGAGCTCCATCCCGGTCATCCCGCACTTCATCGGCGGCAAGCGCGTCGACGGCACGTCCGGCAACTACGCCGACGTCTTCGACCCGAGCACGGGCAAGGTCCAGTCCCGTGTCGCGCTGGCGAGCACCGAGGAGGTCCGCGCCGCGGTCGAGAACGCCGCCGCCGCGCAGCCCGCCTGGGCCGCGACCAACCCGCAGAAGCGCGCCCGCGTGCTGATGCGGTTCGTCGACCTGATCAACCAGAACATGCAGCCGCTGGCCGAGCTGCTCTCGAGCGAGCACGGCAAGACCGTCCCCGACGCCAAGGGCGACATCCAGCGTGGGCTCGAGGTCGTCGAGTTCGCGATCGGCGTCCCGCACCTGCTCAAGGGCGAGTACTCCGACGCCGCCGGCACCGGGATCGACGTCTACTCGATGCGCCAGCCGCTCGGCGTCGTCTCCGGCATCACCCCGTTCAACTTCCCGGCGATGATCCCGCTCTGGAAGCTCGGCCCGGCGATCGCGGCCGGCAACGCGTTCGTCCTCAAGCCGTCCGAGCGCGACCCCTCGGTGCCGCTGCGGCTGGCCGAGCTCGCGCTCGAGGCCGGGCTGCCCGCCGGGATCCTCAACGTCGTCAACGGCGACAAGGTCGCGGTCGACGCGATCCTCCACGACGAGGACATCCGCGCCGTCGGCTTCGTCGGCTCGACCCCGATCGCCCAGTACATCTACGAGACCGCGGCCGCGACCGGCAAGCGCGCGCAGTGCTTCGGCGGGGCCAAGAACCACGCGATCGTGATGCCCGACGCGGACATGAACGACGTCGTCGACGCCCTGATCGGGGCCGGCTACGGCTCGGCCGGCGAGCGCTGCATGGCGATCTCGGTCGCGGTCCCGGTCGGCAAGGAGACCGGCGACAAGCTCGTCGCCGCGCTCGCCGAGCGGGTCCGCGCGCTGCGGGTCGGTGCCCCGAGCGACCCCGACGTCGACTACGGCCCGCTGGTCACCCCGGCGGCCAAGCAGCGGGTGCTCGACTACATCCAGATCGGCGTCGACGAGGGCGCCGAGCTGGTCGTCGACGGCCGCGAGGCGCAGATCAGCGGCGATCCCGAGGGCTTCTACGTTGGCGGCTCGCTGTTCGACCACGTCAAGCGCGAGCACCGGATCTACCAGGAGGAGATCTTCGGGCCGGCGCTGATGGTCGTCCGCGCCGACGACTTCGAGGAGGCGCTGGCGCTCCCGTCCGAGCACGACTACGGCAACGGCGCGGCGATCTTCACCCGCGACGGCCACACCGCCCGCGAGTTCGCGCGCCGGGTCGACACCGGCATGATCGGGATCAACGTGCCGATCCCGGTGCCGATCGCCTACCACACGTTCGGTGGCTGGAAGAAGTCCGGCTTCGGTGATCTCAACCAGCACGGCCCCGACGCGTTCCGCTTCTACACGAAGACGAAGACGGTCACGCAGCGCTGGCCGCAGGGCATGGACGTCGATCCCGCCCATCCCGGCGGCGCGTCCTTCGTGATGCCGCAGATGCACTAGCCCGGTCGCTCGGGTCCGCGCGCCGGTGGCGACCGGCGCGCGACCCGGCACCCCGCGTCACCTCCCGCCCCCGCCCTTCCTCACCACCGAACGAGACCGCCGCCATGTCCGTGACCACCACCGCCCCGTTCCACCTCGACGACGACCAGCGCGAGATCCAGGCGATGGCGCGCGCGTTCGCCGACGAGCGGATCGCACCCCACGCCGTCGACTGGGATCACGACAAGACCCTGCCCGTCGACGTCCTGCGGGCGGGGGCGGAGCTGGGCTTCGGCGCGATCTACTGCGACGAGCGGTTCGGCGGCTCGGGCCTGACCCGGCTCGACGCGGCGCTGATCTTCGAGGCGCTCGGGACCGGTTGCCCGACGATCGCGGCCTACACCTCGATCCACAACATGGCGACCTGGATGGTCGACCGCTTCGGCAGCGACGAGCAGCGCGAGAGATGGATCCCGCGGATGGCGTCGATGGAGCTGCTCGGCGCCTACTGCCTGACCGAGGCGGGGGCCGGCTCCGACGCCGCCGCGCTCGCGACCACGGCCGCGCGCGACGGCGACGAGTACGTCCTCAACGGCAGCAAGCAGTTCATCTCCGGCGCGGGCTCGGCCGGCGTCTACGTGGTGATGGCGCGGACCGGCGCGCCCGGGCCGAGGGGGATCACCGCCTTCGTGATCGAGGACGGCACGCCCGGGCTCTCGTTCGGCAAGCAGGAGGAGAAGATGGGCTGGCGGGCGCAGCCGACCGCCGCCGTCAACTTCGACAACCTCCGGATCCCGGCCGCCAACCGGCTCGGCGAGGAGGGCAGCGGCTTCTCGATCGCGATGGCCGGCCTCGACGGCGGGCGCCTCAACATCGCCGCCTGCTCGATCGGCGGCGGACAGTCCGCGCTCGAGAAGACCATCCGCTACGTCGGCGAGCGCGAGCAGTTCGGCGGGCCGATCGGGCGCTTCCAGAGCATCCAGTTCTCGGTCGCCGACATGGCCACCGAGTTGGAGATGGCCCGGACCTTCCTCTGGCGCGCCGCCGCCGCGCTCGACGCCGGCGACCCGGACAGGACCCGGCTCTGCGCGATGGCCAAGCGGGTCGCCACCGACGTCGCGATCGAGGTCGCCGACACGGCGCTCCAGCTGCACGGCGGCTACGGGTACCTCAGCGAGTACGGTCTGGAGAAGATCGTCCGCGACCTGCGGGCGCACCAGATCATCGAGGGGACCAACGAGGTGATGCGCGTGATCGTCTCCCGGGACGTGCTGGGACGGATCGGCGCATGATCGTCGGGACCCCACCCGTCACCAACGAGCTGCCGCGCGCGACCGCCTCGCGCAAGGCCCTCGCGAGGAGAGCTGCATGAGCGACGCGAACGCGGGCCCCGCCACCGAGACCTCCAGCGACGAGCTCCTCGTCCGGACGGCCGGCCGGCTCGGGCGCCTGACCCTCAACCGGCCGAAGGCGATCAACGCGCTGACGCTCGGGATGGTGCGGGCGCTCGATGCCGCGCTCGACCGCTTCGAGAACGACCCGGCGATCGGGGTCGTGCTGCTCGACGGCGCCGGCGAGCGCGGGCTCTGCGCCGGCGGCGACATCACCGTCCTGCACGAGGCGGCCAAGAGCGGCGAGCACCAGCCGGCGCTGACCTTCTGGGCCGAGGAGTACCGGCTCAACGCGCGGATCGCCAGCTTCCCGAAGCCGTTCGTGGCGATCATGGACGGGGTCGTGATGGGCGGCGGGATCGGGCTCTCGGCCCACGCCAGCCATCGGCTCGCGACCGAGCGGCTGCTGAGCGCGATGCCCGAGGTCGGGATCGGCTTCGCGCCCGACGTCGGCGGCACCTGGCTGCTGGCCCACGCCCCGGGCGAGCTCGGCACCCACCTCGCGCTGACCGGCGACCGGCTCGGCGCGCACGACGCGATCGCCGCCGGCCTCGCCGACCGGATCATCGCCACGGCCGCGATCCCGGGCCTGCTCGCCGAGCTGGAGACGGAGAACGTCGACCTCGCGATCGAGCACGCCGAGGACGTCGACGTCGAGATCCCGCGCGGCAAGCTCTCCGCGGCCCGTCGCTGGATCGATCAGGCCTACGCGGCCGACACGGTCGAGGAGATCGTCGCCCGGCTCGGCGAGCGCGACGAGCCGGAGGCGGCGAAGGCCGCGGCGGCGCTGGCAGCGAAGTCGCCGACCTCGCTCAAGGTCACGCTCCGCGGCCTCCGCAGCGCCCGCGAGCTGCCGAGCCTGGAGGCGGCGCTGGTCGAGGAGTTCCGGATCTCGTCGGCGTTCCTCGACACCCCCGACTTCGTCGAGGGGATCCGCGCGCAGGTGATCGACAAGGACCGCAACCCGCAGTGGCAGCCGTCGCAGTTGGAGGACGTCGCCGACGCCGACCTCGACCGCTACTTCGCCCCGCTGGGCGACAACGACCTGGAGCTGAGCGCATGAGCCTCGACCTGAGCGACCCGACGACGACCACCGTCGGCTTCATCGGCCTCGGCCACATGGGCGGCCCGATGGCCGTCAATCTGGCGAAGGCCGGCTACGCGGTCCACGGCTTCGACCTCGTGCCCGAGCTGCTGGCCAAGGCCGAGGCCGGCGGGGTCACGCCGGTCGCGAGCGTCGCCGCGGCCGTCGACGGGGCCGACGTCGTCCTGACCTCGCTGCCGAACGGCGCGCTGGTGCTCGGCGTCTACCGCGGCGACGACGGTGTCTTCGCGAACGCCAAGCCCGGCGCGCTGCTGATCGACACCTCGACGATCGACGTCGACGACGCCCGCACCGCGGCGGCCGAGGCCGAGGCGGCCGGGCTGCTGGCGCTCGACGCGCCGGTCTCCGGCGGCGTGGTCGGAGCCGAGGCGGGCACGCTCGCGTTCATGGTCGGCGGCAGCGAGGCCGCGTTCGCCGCCGCCGCGCCGGTGCTCGATGTGCTCGGCGCGAAGGCCGTCCGCTGCGGCGACTCCGGCGCCGGCGAGGCGGTGAAGCTCTGCAACAACATGCTGCTGGCGATCCACCAGATCGGCGTCGGCGAGGCGTTCGCGCTGGCCGAGAAGCTCGGCGTCGACGACCAGGCGTTCTTCGACGTCGCCTCGGTCGCGACCGGCACCTGCTGGGCCCTGAACGTCAACTGCCCGGTGCCCGGCCCGGTCCCGGCGAGCCCGGCCAACCGCGACTACCAGGCGGGCTTCGCGGTCGGCCTGATGAACAAGGACCTCGGCCTGGCGATCGCCGCGGTCGAGAAGAACGGCGTCCACGCCGAGCTCGGTCGCCACGCCGCTCAGGTCTACGCGTCGCTCAACGAGGGCGAGCGCTCGGGCAAGGACTTCTCGGTCGTCTACCGCGAGATCGCCGAGCGGTCGGGGATCGACGGCTGAACGGCGGGCGGGCCGGACCGGCCCGCCCCTCCACGCTCGGCGACCCGACCGGTCCGGCGGGCGGCGCGGGGCCGGACGCTAGGCGATCTGCGGGGCTTCGCCCGGACCGAAGCCGGCCTCGAGCACCCGGGCCGCCGCCTGCGGCACGGTCGCGGTCGCCTCGCGGACGGCCTGCTGGGCCGCGTCCATCGCCTCGGCGACGCCGGGTCGCTGGTGGAAGGCCGCGAGCACGACCTCCTCGACCTGCTGCCGCAACCAGCCGAGCTGCTGGGCCGCGCGCCGCCGTTCCAGCTCGCCGCTCTGCTCGGCGTGGGCGCGGTGCGCCTCGACCGTCTCCCAGATCTCGGCGAGACCGGTGCCCTCGACGGCGCTGGCGGTCAGGACCGGCGTCTTCCAGCCGGGCGTCGCGTCGGGCAGCATCCGCAGCGCGTGGCGGTAGTCGCCCGCTGCCCGCTTGGCGAGCCTGAGCGCGTCGCCGTCGGCCTTGTTGACGACGATCAGATCGGCGACCTCGACGATCCCGCGCTTGATCCCCTGGAGCTCGTCGCCGGCGCCGGGCACCAGCAGCAGGCAGACGCAGTCGACCAGCTCGGCGAGCTCGGCCTCGGACTGGCCGACCCCGACCGACTCGACGATGATCACGTCGAAGCCGGCGGCCTCGCAGAGGACCATCGCCTCGCGCGTGCGACGGGCGACGCCGCCGAGCACGCCGGACGTCGGCGACGGCCGGATGAAGGCGTCGTCGAGCACGCTCAGCCGCTGCATCCGGGTCTTGTCGCCGAGGATGCTGCCGCCCTGGCGGGTGCTCGAGGGGTCGACGGCGAGCACCGCGACCTTGTGGCCGCGCTCGACCAGCCAGACGCCGAGCGCCTCGATCGTCGTCGACTTGCCCGCGCCGGGGACCCCGGTGAGGCCGATCCGGCGCGCGCCGCCTGATGCGAGTCCCTCCCGCCCCAACCGGGCCATCACCTCCTGGGCGAGCGCCCGGTCGGAGGCGAGCGTGCTCTCGGCGAGCGTGATCGCGCGGGCGAGGACCGCCCGGTTGCCGGCGGTCAGGCCGGCGACGAGGTCATCAACGGAGGGGCGCGGGCGCATCGAAGGTCGGGCAGGCGGGGTCGGGACGCAGGTGGGGCGGAGGCGCGAACGCGGACGACGGCAGGCGCGCTGCGCCGCCGCGGGGTCGCGCCGGACGACTCTAGTCGACCGCGAACGCCGCCGCCGGGGGCGGCTCGTGCGCCTCTCGGGGCCACGTTCGGGGGCCCCGCCTGGGCCATGCGTCGCGGGCACTGTTCACGTCAGCGCCCGCCTCCCTGCCCGCGCATGTCTATCAGGAAACGGTGTGCGCCACAACGAAATACCTGCAAATCAGAATAGTTATGGCCTGGACGGTCCGAACTTGATCGTAAGACAAATCTTTCCCCGAGCGGTGACACGTTCTGTCTATGATCTTCCGACGCTTGGTAGCAACCTGGCGTCAGTAGTCATCGACGAGGGAGAAGTGCTCTTGCCACGCAGCAGGGAACGGCGCTCGGGGAGCGCCACACAGGTGCCGACCGGTGCGTCATCCGAACCCCTGTCCACCGACGGTCCCGGGAGTGCCCGTCAATCCGCACGCCGCCGGGTCGGCACCGCCGCCCTTGCCGCCGTCCTGGCGGGGTCGGCCCTCGCCGCCGTCGTCCCGTCCGCCGCGCACGCGGACCGACCGGAACGGGTCTTCGAACGCGTGACCCCCGGAGGCAAGGGCGGGAACCGGATCGCAAACGGCGTGCGCGCCACGCCCGAGGGCAACGATCTGGCCTTCGGCTCCTTCGCCGCCATCGGGGAGATGCCGAACGCCGTCTTCAACAGCTTCTACACCGCCCGGCGGGGCCCGACCGGCTGGCGGTCGGACGCGCTGGTCCCGAAGCTGTTCGAGCCCAATCCGCTGCTCCCCATGGGCCTCACGCTCCAGGGGCTCAGCGACGATCTGCGTACGGCCTTCGTCTCGAGCATCGGGGCGTTGGGCCCGAGCGACGCCAACGGCCTGGCGGACGTCTCGAAGGTCGTCGCCGGTGGCACCTCGACCTGGATCAGCCCCGCGCTGACGCTGCCGGACACCTCCGCGGCAGCGGCCGCGGTGGTCAACAACAGCGCCGACGGGCGCTACGCGATCCTCAAGACCTCGAAGCTCATGTTGCCGGGCATCCCCGGTGCCGGAGAGCTGTACCGCTCCGGTCCCGACGGCGTCGAGCTGCTCAGCGTCCTGCCGGGGAACCTTCCCTCCGGCGGCGCCCAGCTGGGCAACGGCCGGGCCGGGGACCTGAACGCGCTCTCCGACGACGGACAGACCGCCTTCTTCACCACCACGACCGGGACGCCGCAGCTGTACATGCGCCGCGGGCAGGTCACGAAGCTGATCTCGGCCGACACGGGCGGGGCCCCCGGTACGGCGGGCTCGACCTACTGGGCCGCGACGGCCGACGGCTCGCGGGTCTACTTCTCGTCCACCAGCCAGCTGACCGCGAACGCGCCCGTCGGCGGTGGGTTCTACTCCTACGACGTCGCCAGCGGGACGCTGCGGCTGCTGTTCGGCGGCGCACTGGCGGGCGTGAAGCTGTCGCCGGACGGCTCGCGGATCTACGTCCTGTCGAACGCGGCGCTGGTTCCCGGAGTGCCCGTCGGGCAGAACCTCTTCTACGTCGACGACGACGGCGTGCACCACGTCAGCCCGCTCCACAACGGCGACGCCTCGCTCTGGAGCCGGGGCGATGGCTACGTCCCGTTCGGCCTGACGCCTGACGGCAGCTCGTTCGTCTTCGCCAGCCGGGCGAAGCTGACGAACACGGTCCTCAACGGCGCGAAGCAGGCCGTCTACCGCTACGACATCGACGGCAACACGATCAGCTGTCTCTCGTGCCCCCCCGACGGCTCGCCGGTGACGCAGAACGCCAGCCTGGTCGACGGGGAGTACCTCACGTCGGTCGGGATGTCGATGTCTCGCGGGATCACCGACGACGGCAAGCTGGTCGTCTTCGATGTCGGCCAGGATCTGCTCCCGGAGGACACCAACGGCCTTCCTGACGTCTACGGCTACGACGACGACGGGCTCTTCCTGATCTCGAACGGAACGGCGGGCAAGACGGCGCGTGTGGTCGCCCTCAGCGCCGACGGCCGCGACGTCTTCCTCCGGACCAACGAGACGCTGGCCGCCGACGACACCGACGGTGGCTACGTCGACATCTACGACGCGCGGATCGGCGGCGGCTTCCCGGCCGCGGCCGAGCCGCCGTGCAGCGTTCTCACCTGTGATCGGCCCGACGAGGCCCCGACGGTCTTCGCGCCCGTGGGCCTCGGCTCGCTCGGCGTCTTCGACGAGGGCATTCCGGTCGAGCCGATCGCGAAGAGGACCAGCTTCAAGGTGACGGCGATCAGCGCCGCGAACCGCAGCAGCTGGGCGCGGAGCGGTCGCTTCGGCCTGAAGGTGACCGTCGACGCTGCGGCCACGGTGACCGCGACGGCGAAGGCCAGCGGCGGCAAGCAGGCGGCCCGCGCGCGAACCTCGACCAAGGCCGCGGGCAGCGTGACGTTGCCGTTGCGGCTGTCGAAGGCGTCGGCGGCGGAGCTGAAGCGCAAGGGGCGCCTGAGGTTGACCGTGACCGTGTCGGTCAGCGGCGCGGACCAGGCGTCGAAGGCGACGGTGACCCTCACCGCGAAGAAGCCGGCCAAGAAGGCCGCGAAGAAGGCGTCGAAGGCCAAGGCCGGCGCGAGCACGAAGGGCACGCGATGAGCGCGCGAACCGTCCCGACGACCTCCAACAAGGACCAGTCCATGTCCCGTCCGCGTCCGGCCCGTGCCGCGCGTCGTGCGTTGCGTGTCTGCGCCGCCGCCCTGGTGGTGGCCGGCATCGCCGCCCCGGCGGCCTCGGCCGACTTCGGCATCCACGACGTCGAGCTCAGCGCCACGCCGACCCAGGCCGGCGCCCGCGCCGACTTCCGGGCGGCGTTCTCGTTCAACACCCTCACCCCGGTGCTGCCGGACGGGGGCGTCAAGCACGTGCGGGTCTCGCTGCCGCCGGGGCTCGTCGGCGATCCGAGCGCCGTTCCCCAGTGCGACCCGTTCCTGTTCACCACGCTCAACGCGCCGTGTCCGGTCGAGACCCAGGTCGGCGTGGTCCAGCTGACCTACACCCTCCAGGACCCCAACAACATCCTGGTGCGGAACCAGGCGGTCTACAACCTGCCGCCCGAAGGCGACACGGCGGCGGCGTTCGGCTTCAACGTCTCCTCGGCGCCGAACGTCGAGATGGTCGCCAGCGTGCGCGGTGACGACTTCGGCCTCGACACCGACGTCGCGAACATCAACCAGTCCGCCCGGCTGCTGAAGCAGGACATGACGCTGTGGGGCTCGCCGGCCGACCCCTCCCACGACGGCGATCGCGGCCTCTGCCTGTACAGCAGCAACCTGTGCCCGAGTGCCGCGCCGCCGCGCGGGTTCATGCGCAACCCGACCCGCTGTGACGCCGACCTGACCGCGACGGTCAGCGTCGCCTCCTGGCAGCACCCGGAGGTCTTCCGGCACACCCCGGTCACGTTGCCGGCGCGCACGGGCTGCGAGGACGTGCCGTTCGAGCCCGAGGTCACGATCACCCCGAAGGCCGACGCGGCCGACGCGCCCAGCGGGCTCGACGTCGAGCTGAAGCTCCCGCAGACGCGCGAGCCCGGCGAGATCACCAGCAGTGACCTGCGCGACGCCGTCGTCACGCTGCCGAAGGGCTGGAGCATGTCGCCGTCGGCGGCAGCCGGGCTCGAGGCGTGCGACGACGACGGCATCGGGATCGGCAACGCCGACCCGGTCGACTGCCCCGTCGCCTCGCGCGTCGGGACGGCCACGATCGACACCCCGCTGCTCGAGAAGCAGCTGCAGGGGCCGATCATCGTTGGTCCGTCGCCGTCGCTCGGGCGCTACCGGATCTACGTCGTGGCCGAGGGCCAGGGCGTGCGGATCAAGCTGCGGGGCGAGATCGTCGCCGACGCCAAGACCGGTCAGCTGACGACCTCGTTCCTCGATTCGCCGGAGCAGCCGTTCTCGCGCTTCGCGCTGAGCTTCGACGCCGGGGACCGGGCTGTGCTCGCGTCGCCGGCCGTCTGTGCCAAGGACGAGGCCACCGTCGCGCTGACCCCGTGGTCATCGTCGGTCGCCAAGACCTTCGCCAGCACGCTCGCCTTCCCGGGCAGCGACGACTGCGCGCCGCGGCCGTTCACGCCGACGTTCAGCGCCGGCGTGAGCAACGCCAAGGCCGGGGCCGCGACCGCCTTCTCGCTCCAGATCGGGCGTGAGGACCGGACCCAGGAGGTCGGCGCGATCACCACGATCAGCATGCCCAAGGGCCTGGTCGCCGACGTCGGCTCGGTCCCGCTCTGCGCGGCGGCCCGGGCGGCCACCGGCGACTGCCCGGCGGCCTCGCAGGTCGGCCGGACCGAGACCCTCTCCGGTCCCGGTCCGCGTCCGCTCGGCCTGACCGGCAAGGCGTACCTGACCGAGGGCTACCGCGGGGCGCCGTACGGCCTCGCGATGGTGATCCCGGCGGTCGCCGGACCGTACGACCTCGGGACCGTCGTCGTGCGCTCCGCGATCCGGATCGCGCCCGACGCGCAGGTGACCGTCGAGACCGATCCGCTGCCGACGATCCTCGGCGGCGTGCCGCTGCGGATGCGCTCGATCGGCGTGGTCCTCGACCGCCCGGGCTTCATGCTCAACCCGACCAGCTGCGCGCCCTCGGCGATCACGGCCGGGCTGCGCTCGATCGAGGGCACGACGGTCGACCGCTCGAGCCGCTTCCAGGTCGGCGGCTGCGCGGAGCCGGGGCTCCAGCCGAAGCTCGGCCTCTCGCTGTCCGGGGCCGCGAAGGAGTTCACGGACAACGGGCACCCGACGCTGACCGCGCGGATGGATCCGCGGGCCGGTGATGCGAACCAGAAGCAGGTCGCGGTGAAGCTGCCGCTGTCGTTGGCGCTGGACGCCGACAACGCCTCGGGCCTGTGCGAGCCGGCGGCTGCGGCCGCCAACGCCTGCCCGGCGTCGTCGATCGTCGGGAGCGCGAAGGCGCTGTCGATCCTGCACGAACCGCTGACCGCTCCGGTCTACTTCATGCGCGGTGAGCGGACGGATCCGAAGACGGGTCGCGTCATCAAGACGCTGCCGAAGCTGTTCGTGCCGCTGAACGGCAACGGGGTCACGATCCCGATCACCGCCAGCAGCTCGGTCGAGAACAACCAGCTGACGACCACGTTCGACGAGCTCCCGGACGTGCCGCTGCGCTCGTTCGACCTCACGATCAACGGTGGCAAGAACGGGATCCTGGCGGTCACCAACGGCGACTACTGCTCCCGGCGCTCCTCGCAGCGGGCCGGCGCGTCGTTCGCCGGGCAGAACGGCCGCAAGCATCGGGCCGAGCTGCTGGTGACGTCGTCCTGCGCGCTCGGGATCGTCGGCAACGGCCGCACCCGCGACGCGGCCAAGCTCGCCGTGACCGGGATCAGCGCCGGCAAGCTCGTGCTCTCGGGCAAGGGCATCGTCAAGACGACCCGCTCGATCAAGTACGCGACGGTCGCGACGGTCCGGACGAAGCTGGCCGCGGCGACCCGCCGTCAGCTCGACCGCGGTCGCAGCGTGAAGCTGACGGTCAAGGCCTCGTTCACCCCCGCCGGGGCGAAGCAGGCCAAGACGACGACGAAGACCGTCGTCCTGCGGGCGATCAAGAAGGCGAAGCGGTAGGGGGCGGCTCAGCGGGGCGGGCGGCGGATGGGTCGCCGCGTGCCCCGCTGGAGTGGGGCTGATGCGGATTTACCGCCGTATAGGCCCGAAACCCGCATCAGCAGCCCCGGCGCTGTCTACTCCGCCGGCCGTGCCGGACCGAGCGGCAGCGGGCGAGACGTATCCGCGCGTTCTGGCGGTGGCCAGGATCGTCGCCGCGACTCGGGACGGATCGCGGAGCATCACGCTGGTGAAGCGCAGGGTCATCCAGCCGGCGGCGGCGAGGTCCGCGTCACGCGCACGGTCGCTGTCGAACGAGGTGCTGCGGTCGTGGGCGGGGCGACCGTCGGCCTCGACGATGAGGCGCAACCCGAGCCACGCGAAGTCGGCCCGGTAGCGCTGACCGCTGGCCCCGACGAGCGGGTGCTGCGGAACCGCGGCCGGGAGCGGCAGCCCGGCCAAGAGCACGGCTACGCGGTCTTCCAGCGGGGTCTGCCCGAGCGCCGCTTCGGTCGTCTGGGGGTCCGCCTCCCGGGCGACCGATCGACCCGGGTGGTAGGGGCGGAGCCGCAGGGCAGCGGCGATCGCCCCCGGGCCGAGCAGCCGCTGGTACTCGGCCTCGCGAATCAGCTTCCGGACTTGGCCGACCGATGCTCCGGTGGCGCAGTCGAGGATCGTCCGCGCCGGACTCGTGACCGGTAGCCCCTCGACGATCGAGACCTCGACCGGCAGCAGCGTCCGGGCCCGGTGGGTGCGCACGGCGGTGGAGGTGCGGCCGCCCGTTCCGGTGAGCGTCACGTGCTGACGGTGCCGCGTCGTCGGGGCCAGCCCGTAGGCCTGTGCGGCCGACCAATGACTGAGAACGGCACCGGTCGTGGTGTCGCGGCTCGGGTGGGTCGCGCCGACCTCGGCGTAGATCTCCCTGCCGATGTCCCGCGTCCCGGCTCTGGGGGCCGTCCCGACCTCGGCGTGTCTCCCGGCCCTGGCGTCGCGACGAGGCTTGGGCCCGTATCCGACCTGCGGGTCGACGGCGAGAACGGCAGCGTACCGGTGGCCCCAGGAACTCACGTGGGGGCCGAGCGAGTAGACGCTCCGGACCACCAGGACGAGACGCCCGTTGCGGATCCGCGAGGAGATCGCGTCCGGGGTGAGCCCGCATCCGAGCAGCTGCCGCCTGGCGACGACGCCGTGTTGCCGGAGGACGACCTCCGCGATCCGCTCGTTGGACACGGGGCGATCCTGCCGCACCTCGACGCGCAGGTGACCGTCAAGCCGTGCCGATTGCACGACGAACCTGTGCCAACTTCCTGCTGATGCGGATTTGGTGCCTTATAGGCCCGAAATCCGCATCAGCAGCTACCTCTCCCGCGCCGCCGCGCCCGCGTACCGCGACCCGCCGCGAACCCCGTGCGTCCTCAGCCCGCGGGGACCTCCAGCTCGAGCTTCTCCATCATCAGCCGCAGCAGGTCGCCGGCGGCCTCGCCGATCACGGTGCCGGGCGGGAAGATCGCGTCGGCGCCACCGGCGCGCAGCTCGTCGAAGTCCTGCGGCGGGATCACGCCGCCGACCACGACCAGGACGTCGGAGCGGCCGAGCTCGTCGAGCGCCTTGCGGAGCTGGGGGACCAGGGTCAGGTGGCCCGCCGCCAGCGACGAGGCGCCGACCACGTGGACGTCGGCCTCGACCGCCTGACGGGCGACCTCCTCCGGCGTCTGGAAGAGCGGCCCGATGTCGACGTCGAAGCCGAGGTCGGCGAAGGCGGTCGCGATCACCTTCTGGCCGCGGTCGTGGCCGTCCTGGCCCATCTTCGCCACCAGGATCCGGGGCCGGCGGCCCTCCTGCTGCTCGAACGACTCGACCAGCGCCTTGGTGTCCGTGAACGACTGGCTCATGTCTCCGACCTCGCTGCGGTAGACGCCGGCGATCGAGCGGATCTCGGCGGTGTGACGACCGAAGACCTGCTCCAGCGCGTCGCTGATCTCCCCGACCGACGCGTGCGCGCGGGCGGCGTCGACGGCGAAGGCCAGCAGGTTCGCGTCCTCGCCGCTGGGCTTGCGGGCCGCCTCGGTCAGGCGCGTCAGGGCCCGCTGGCAGCGGTCCTCGTCGCGCTCCGCCCGCAGCCGCTCCAGCTTCGCGATCTGGCGGGCGCGGACGTCCTTGTTGTCGACCTTGAGCACGTCGATCTGCTCGTCGACCTTCGGCTGGAAGCGGTTGACGCCGACCAGCGTCTGCTGGCCCGAGTCGATCCGGGCCTGGGTGCGGGCCGCCGACTCCTCGATCCGCAGCTTCGGGACCCCGGCGTCGATCGCCTTGGTCATCCCGCCGAGCTCCTCGATCTCCTCGATGTGGGCGAGCGCGCGCTCGGCCAGCTCGGCGGTCAGGCGCTCGATGTAATAGCTGCCGCCCCAGGGGTCGATGACGTCGGTCGTGCCCGACTCCTGCTGGAGGAACAGCTGGGTGTTGCGGGCGATCCGGGCCGAGAAGTCGGTCGGCAGCGCCAGCGCCTCGTCGAGCGCGTTGGTGTGCAGCGACTGGGTGTGGCCCTGGGTCGCGGCCATCGCCTCGACGCAGGTCCGCGGGACGTTGTTGTAGACGTCCTGCGCGGCCAGCGACCAGCCGGAGGTCTGGCAGTGGGTGCGGAGCGAGAGCGACTTCGGGTTCTCGGGGCCGAACTCGCGCTGCATCAGGTTCGCCCACAGCAGGCGGCCGGCGCGGAGCTTGGCGACCTCCATGAAGAAGTTCATCCCGACGGCCCAGAAGAACGACAGCCGCGGCGCGAAGCGGTCGACGTCCATCCCGGCGTCGATCCCGGCCCGGACGTACTCGATCCCGTCGGCGAGGGTGTAGCCCAGCTCGAGGTCGGCGCTCGCCCCGGCCTCCTGCATGTGGTAGCCGGAGATCGAGATCGAGTTGAACTTCGGCATCTCCTGCGACGTGTAGGCGAAGATGTCGGAGATGATCCGCATCGACGGCGCCGGCGGGTAGATGTAGGTGTTGCGGACCATGAACTCCTTCAGAACGTCGTTCTGAATCGTTCCGGACAGCTTCGCGGCGGGCACGCCCTGCTCCTCGCCCGCGACGATGAACAGCGCCAGGATCGGCAGGACCGCGCCGTTCATGGTCATCGAGACCGACATCTTGTCGAGCGGGATCCCGTCGAACAGGGTCCGCATGTCGAGGATCGAGTCGATCGCGACCCCGGCCATCCCGACGTCGCCCGCGACCCGCGGGTTGTCGGAGTCGTAGCCGCGGTGGGTCGCCAGGTCGAAGGCGACCGAGAGGCCCTTCTGGCCGGCGGCCAGGTTGCGGCGGTAGAACGCGTTCGACGCCTCGGCGGTGGAGAAGCCCGCGTACTGGCGGACCGTCCACGGCTGGTTGACGTACATCGTCGGGTACGGCCCGCGCAGATTCGGCGCGAAGCCCGGCTTGGTGTCGAGGAAGTCGAGGTCGGCGACGTCCTCCGAGCCGTAGGCGGGCTGGAGCGTGATGCCCTCGGGCGCGTCGAACCGCAGCTCGTCGAGCGGCCGGCCGCTGGCCTCGGTGGCGGCGGTCTCGATCGTCTCGCGGGTCGCGGGCTGCTCGACGACCCCGCCGAGGGTCGCGGTCGAGAGGTCGGGGACGTTCGTGCTCATCGGGAGACCTCCGTCGTGTCCGTGGCCGGGATCGCGGAGCCCGCCGTCCCGGTCGCTCCGGTCACGGCGAGTGCGTCGCCGAGGACCCGGATCATGTCGACCCCGTCGCGGATCGCGAGGTCGGCGCCGCTGGCACTGGCCTGCTCGTCGCCGGCCTGGACCAGGTAGACGACCTGGGCGCCCGCGCCGCGCAGCGCGCTGACCGTCGCGGCCAGGCGCTGCTCCGTCTCGTCGCGACCGAAGCAGACGGCGGCGAGCGGGGTCGGGGCGGCCGCGAGCGCGGCGGCGGCAGCGGCCGGATCGTCGAGCGGGTCGCTCTGGATCGCTGCGAGTCCGCCGACGCCGAAGAAGTTCTGGGCCCAGGTCGCCGCGGCGGCGTGGCCGGCCAGCGGGCCGAGGCAGGCGAGGAAGACGCGCGGCCCCTCACTGTCGACGGCGGTCTCGTCGAGGCCACCGGCTCCGGCGGCGGCCGTCCGCAGGGCCTCGAACGGCGCGGCGTCGCGGTGGACGGCGAGCCCGCCCGGGGCGTCGGCGACCGGGGCGGCGCCGCGCATCGCGACCAGCTCGTCGACCCGGGCGCCGGCGTCGGCGGCGTCGATCAGGGCGGCCAGCAGGCCGGGGCCGTCGGCCGGCGGAGCGGCGAGCACGCCGTCGGCCAGCGCCGGGCGCTCGGCGAGCCGGGTCGCCTCGTGCGCGGCGAGCTTGTCGCGGTCGATCCGCTCGGGGTGGACCTTGTCGTCGCCGAGCAGCGGGAAGACGTTGACGCCGGTCATCTCGCGCTGGCGGTGGGCGAGGGCGGACTCGCGGGCCGCGGCTTGCTCGCCGAGCTCGGTCGCCCAGCGGCCGCTCTGCAGCTCGGCGAGCGGGCCGCCGTTGGCCTCGGTCTGCTGGATCCGCTCCCACGCCGCCTGGGCCAGCGCGTCGGTCAGCGACTCGACGTACCAGGAGCCGCCGGCCGGATCGGCGACCCGGCGAACGCCGACCTCGTCCTGCAGGATCAGCTGGGTGTTGCGGGCGATCCGGCGGCCGAGGCCGCTCGAGCCGGCGCCGCCGACCGCGTCGACGACGACCGTGTCGAAGGGGGTGATGCCGAGGCCCTCGGCCCCGCCGACCGCGGCCGCGAAGCCGGCGGTGGTCGCGCGCAGCATGTTCGACCAGGGATCGATCCCGGCCAGCATCCGGTCGCTGGTGCGGGCGAGCGTCGTCGAGCGACGGGCCTCCTCCGGCACGCCACTCAGCTCCAGCACGCGGGCCCAGAGCCGGCGGACGGCGCGGAGCTTGGCGATCTCCTGGAACTGGTCGGGGCCGACGGCGAGCGTGAACTCGATCTGGCTCGCGGCCCGGGCAGGCTCGAGGCCGGCGTCGTCGGCGGCCCGCAGGTAGGCGATCCCGGTCGCGATCGCGATCGCCAGCTCGCGGGCGGCGGAGGCGCCGGCGTTGACGTAGGGCCGCGTGTCGACGGCCAGCGCCCGCACCTGCGGGTGGCTGTCGGCGACCTCCCGGGCGATCCGGCCGGCCAGTCGCACGGCCTCGGCCGGGTCCTCGCCGAGCGCGCCGGTCGCGGCGAGCGTGCCGAGCGGATCGATCCGCAGCGAGCCGCGGGCCTGGGCCGGGTCGATCCCCTTGCGGCGCAGCAGCGCCAGCAGCAGGGCGGCGGTCGCGACGCCCTGGGCGCCGCCCTCGAGCGCGATCGGGGCGAGGTCGAGGTGGGTGCCGTCGAGCGTCTGCTCGAGGTCGTCGACGGTCGAGATCATCACGCCGTCGTGGCCGCGGGTCGCGGCGAAGCCGTCGCTGCCGGGGGCGTGGCCCTCGCGCGCGGCCCGGTCGAGCCGCAGCTCGATCGCGGTCACGCCGCCCTCGAGGTCCTCCAGGATCGCGGCGCGCGCGGCCTGACGGTCGGGCTGGGCCTGCTCCTGGCGGATCTCCCAGGGGACGTCCGCGGAGCCGGAGCCGACGCCGCGCACGAACGGGGCCTGGCCCGGGACGCCACCGGGATCGGGCGCGAGGGCATCCTCGCGCGTGTACAGCCAGGCGACCGCTAGACCGTCGTCGGTGGTCGAGGCGGGCGTGACGCCGGCCTTGCCCTTCGTGGCCGCGTCCTGCCACTCGTCGTGGGTGACGGACGGGAATTCGGCGGCCAGCGGCTCAGGCATCTAGGTGCTCCATCGAGGGTCGCGTGGAGGTGGGAAGCCGGAGACGACCCCGCACCAGAACCGTCTGGGGCACGACCGAGGACCTCCTACCGCAGCCCGCGGAGCATAGCTCTCGCCTGCTGATGCTGGCTGGTTGGACAGCGGCCCGGGCGACTGATGGCGCGATCAGGAACAGGCAGTGCCGGTGGGGCCGCCGGTCAGGCCGGGTCCGGCGCCTCGGCGATCCGCACGCCGCGGGCCAGCGCGCGGCCGGCGTAGCCCCGCCAGAACGGGGCGATCGCCCGGACCAGCAGGCCCATCCCGCGGCGGGGATGGAACCGGTAGGTCCAGCGGATCTCGGTCCCGCCCGCCGTCTCGCGGAACCACCAGGCGCCGTCGGCGTAGTCGACGAGTCGGCCGAGCGTCCCGCCGAACGGACCGACCTGGTACGCGAAGTGGGCCGGCCGCTCGTAGGCCGTCAACCGCTCCGGGGCCGCGCTGCCGTCGGCCAGCTCGACGATCCGCGAGGCGCCGACCGCGCTCCACGGGCCGGTCTGGTCACGGGTCTGCGCGACCGCCGGGATCGGCCCGAAGCGGAGGAAGATCCGCGGCAGGTCGATCGGCGCGATCACGTCGAACGCGCGCTCGGGGGCGGTCCGCGACTCGGCGCTGACGGTCACGGAGATCGCACGCATCGAGCGCAGCGTACATCGTCACCGGCGGGTCGTCGCCGGGCCCACGCCCGCTCAGCGGACCGCGTCGCTCGTCTCGTTCGCGGCGACGTCGCTCTGCGGGACCAGGCCCCAGCCCTCCAGCGCCTTGCGGGTCTGCTCGGCGGCGTCGACGTTCAGCGGGCCGCTCGTCCACATCGCGTAGGGCAGGTTCAGGAACCGCTGCTCGCGGACGGCGGGCAGGTCCTTGACGCCGGCCCGCGACTTCAGGACCTCGACCTTGTCGGCGAACGTCTGCGGCGGGTAGTCGACGAACAGGAAGGCGTCGGGCTTGGACGTGATCACGCGCTCCCACGAGACCTCGGTCCAGGTGTCCTGGAGGTCGGCGAGCGCGTTCGTGCCGCCGGCCGCGTCGAGGATCGCCTGCGGCGCGCCGAGCCGACCGCTCGAGTAGACGGCCTTGGTGCCGCTGTCGAAGAGGAGGATCACCGGCGGCTTCGCGGCCTTCGGCGCGGCCCGGAGGGCCTTCAGGCGGGCGTCGATCGCGTCGATCGCCTTGCTCGCGTTGGCCTCCCGGCCGGTGATCCGACCGAGGTTGCCGAGGTCCGTCCGCAGCGCGGTCCACGGATCGACCACGCCGCGGGCCTTGCTGCCGCGGCGCTTGCAGCTCTCGGTCAGGGTGTAGGCGGCGATCCCGTCCTTGGCGAGCGTGTCGGGGGTCAGGGCCTTGGCCGGGTCCCAGCCGTAGCCCCAGCCGGCGACCATCACGTCGGGCCGCTGGGCGAGGACGGTCTCGCGCGCGGGATACGTCTTGGAGACGTCGTTCAGCCCGTCGACCGCGGCCCCGTAGTGCTTGCGCAGGACCGGCGCGTCGCGCTGGACGCTGCTGACGGCGGCGATCTGGTCGGCCGCGCCGATCGCCAGCGCCATCGAGATCATGTTGCCGTCGTTGACGAACAGCCGCTGGGCCGGGGCCGGGAAGGTGACCGGCGTGCCGCAGTTCTCGAGCGTGACCGTCGACGCCTTCGCGGTCGTCGTGGCGGCGGGCGTGGCGTCGCTCGTGGCGTCGTCGCCCCCGCAGGCGCTGAGGCCGAGGGCGAGTCCGGCGGCGGCGACGGCGAGCAGCCGCCGGGCCTGCGGCGAGGAGGAGCGGGGGAGGCGGGTCATGGGCGGAGCTCGGTCTCGTGGGTGGTGAACAGCAGGTGGGTGTGGCCGGTGCCGGGGTGCACGACGCGGACCGCCTCGACGCCGAAGACGGCCAGGATCGTCTCCGGGGTCAGGACGTCGTCGGGACGCCCGATCGCGTGGATCCCGCCCTCGTGGAGGACGGCGACCCGGTCGCAGACGGTCGCGGCGAGGGTCAGGTCGTGCATCGCCACGATCACCGTCTCCTCGAGGTCGCGGACGACCCGCATCAGCGCCAGCTGGTGACGGATGTCGAGGTGGTTGGTCGGCTCGTCGAGCAGGAGCAGCGGCGCCTCCTGGGCGAGGCCGCGAGCGAGCAGGACCCGCCGCCGCTCGCCGCCGGAGAGCTGCTCGACCGAACGGTCGACCGCGTGCTCGAGGTCGACGACCCGGAGCGCGGCCAGCACCGCCCGGCGCTCCTCGGCGTCGCCGCCGGCCCACGGCGCGCGGTGGGGCGTGCGGCCGAGGGCGACCAGCTCGCCGACGAGGAGGTCGGCGGGCAGCTCCTCCTCCTGCCCGACCATCGCGATCTCCCGCGCACGCTGGCGGGAGGAGCGGTCGCGGAGCGGGCTGCCGTCGAGCCGGACCTCGCCCGCGGCGGGTGAGCGGACCCCGGCCAGGACCCGCAGCAGCGTCGACTTGCCGCTGCCGTTCGGGCCGACGACGCCGAGCATCTCGCCGTGGCGGACGTGGAGGTCGACGCCGCGCACGATCGTCCGCTTGCCGATCGCGCAGTCGAGGCCGATCGCCTCCAGATGCGGCGGACGGCCGTCGTCGGGCCGGTCCGCGAAGCGGTCGCCGTGGGTCACGAGGCACCCCCGAAGCGGTAGCGGCGACGGCCGAGCAGGAGCAGGAAGACCGGGGCGCCGATCAGACCGGTGACGACGCTGAGCGGGATCTCGGTCGGCCGCACCACGACCCGCGCGGCGACGTCGACCCAGACCAGGAACAGCGCCCCCGCGACCGCCGCGACCGGCAGCACCGCGCGGTGGCGGGCCCCGACCAGCAGCCGCGCGATGTGGGGGAGGACCAGGCCGACGAAGCCGATCCCGCCGGCGACCGCGACGAGCACGCCGACCAGCACCGCCAGCAGCACGAACAGCAGGTTGCGCAGCAGCCGGACCGGGACCCCGAGCGCGGCCGCGGTGTCGGGGCCGGCGGCGAGCGCGTCGAGCCAGCTGCTGCCGGCCAGCAGCAGCGCGCTGACGACGGCGACGGTCACCAGCGGCAGCAGCAGCTGGTCCCAGGCCGCGCCGGAGAGGCTCCCCAGCAGCCAGAAGAGGACCGACTGGGCGGCCTGGGGATCGGCGCTGCGGAAGACGAGGAAGCTGGCGAAGGCGGAGAACGCGGAGGACAGGACCGTGCCGGTCAGGACCAGCCGCAGCGGGGTCAGGCCGCCCTGGGCGATCGCGATCGCGAACACGAGCAGGGCCGCGCCGAGCGCCCCGACCAGGGCCCCGAACGAGAGCGCCCAGAGCCCGGCCCCGGCGAACAGGCCGGTGGTGATCACGGCGGTCGCGCCGACGCTGGCGCCGGACGAGACGCCGAGCAGGTACGGGTCGGCGAGCGGGTTGCGGACGAGCGTCTGGATCCCTGCCCCGGCGACGGCGAGCCCGGCCCCGACGACGATCGCGAGGAGCGTCCGGGGGACCCGGATGTCCCAGACGATCGCGTCGTAGGTGGGGTCGGTCCGGCCGCCGAAGAGCCGCGCGTCGAGCACGTCGAGCACGATCCGCGGGGCGAGCGGCTCGGCCCCGAACCCGGTCGAGAGCACCGCGCTGATCGCGAGCAGGACGAGCAGCACCAGCAGGACCACCGGGGTCCGGACCCGGCGCAGGGCAGGCATGCCGGCGTTGGCGTTCGCCGCCGCGGACACGGGTGCCTCGGGCGGGCGGATCGGGTCCACCGGGGGTGTGCTGCGTGCGGGCACGCGGTCCTTCGATCCGGGAGCTCGTGCGCGGAGCTCGGTTGGCGATCCGGCCGGCCGCGCGTGGAGCACGCGCGGAGGGCCGCAAGCCAGCAGGTCTTCGGACTCGGGTTCGCTCGCGCGGGGCGCCTTCCCGGATCGCCTGGATCCAGTGGCCGATGCCCCACCCGTCCCCCTCACCGCTGCGCGTCAGCTCCGGATTCGCACCGGATTCCCTGACCCATCGCTGGGTACGACTGGCTCGGTCGGGACCCTAGCGAACGGTCGGTCGAACGGCGCCGCCGGTGGCGCGTCGGCGCTCGGTCTACTCCGCGTCGGGCCCCAGCCGATCGGCGCGGCCGGTCAGGTAGCGCTGCTCGGGCAGGCTGGTGGTGCGGCGGGCGGCCCGCAGGTAGAGGGTCCGCGCGGCGTCGGCGTGCCCGGCCTGCTCGAGCAGGTGGCCGCGGACCGCGTCGAAGCGGTGCCCGCACGCCGTCCGCGCGCGCTCGTCGAGCGTCTCCAGCAGCGCCAGTCCGGCGGCCGGGCCGTCGGCCATCGCCACCGCGACGGCCCGGTTGAGCGTCACCATCGGGTTCGGCTCGAGGCGCTCCAGCAGCCGGTAGAGGGCGACGATCTGGGCCCAGTCGGTGCCCTCGGCGCGGGCCGCCTCGGCGTGAACGGCGGCGATCGCCGCCTGCAGCTGGTACGGACCGAGGGCCGCCGCGGCGAGGGTCGCGGTGACCAGCGCCACGCCTTCGTCGATCTCGTCCCGGTTCCAGGCGGTGCGGTCCTGCTCGGCGAGCGGGACCAGCCCGCCGTCGGGGTCGGTCCGGGCGGCCCGGCGGGCGTCGGTCAGCAGCATCAGGGCGAGCAGCCCGGCGACCTCGCCGTCGTCCGGCAGCGTGCTGCGAACGGCGCGGGTCAGCCGGATCGCCTCGCCCGTCAGCTCCCCGCGGTGCAGCGCGGCCCCGGCGGTCGCGGTGTAGCCCTCGTTGAAGATCAGGTAGAGGACGTGGAGCACGACCCCGAGGCGGTCGCCCCGCTCGGGCTCCGGCGGCATCGCGAAGCTCGTCCCGGTCGCCCTGATCCGCTGCTTGGCCCGGCTGATCCGCTGGGCCATCGTCGCCTCCGGCACCAGGAAGGCGCGGGCGATCTCGGCCGTCGTCAGGCCGCCGACGGCCCGCAACGTCAGCGCCACCTGCGAGGCCGGCGAGAGCTCGGGATGGCAGCAGAGGAAGAGCAGGGCGAGCGTGTCGTCCTCGGCCGCTGGCGGCTCGGCGTCGGCGGCGGGGGCGACGCGGGCGTCGCGCGGCTCGCGGGCCGCGACGACGTCCTCGCGTGAGCGCCGCGCCTGCTCGCTCCGCCAGTCGTCGGTCATCCGCCGCGCGGCGACGGTGATCAGCCAGCCGCGCGGATGCTCGGGGACGCCGTCGATCGGCCACTGGAGGGCCGCCGCGAGCAGCGCCTCCTGGACGGCGTCCTCGCAGGCGTCGAAGCGTCCGTAGCGGCGGACGAGCGTGCCGAGGACCCGCGGCGCGAGCCGGCGCAGCAGCTCCTCGGTGCGCTCGTCGTGGGTCACATCTCCTCGCCGCTGGTGTGCATGATCTCGCGCACCTCCATCGACCAGTACTGGGCGTCGGGCCAGCGGGCGGCGATCTCGACCGCGCGCTGCTCGTTCTCGCAATCGACGATCAGGTAGCCGGCGAGCTGCTCCTTGGCCTCGGCGTAGGGGCCGTCGGTGGTCGCCGGGACGCCGTCGCGGACGCGGACGATCTTGGCCTGAGCGGCGTCGACCAGGGCCTGACCGCCGACCAGCTCGCCGGACGCCGTCAGCTCCTCCATCACCTCGTTGACCTCGGCGAAGAAGGCGTCGCGCTGCTCGCTGGAGAAGCCCTCGATCGCGGCCTTGTTGTTGCGGATCAGCAGGATGAACTTCATGGTCGTGCTCCTGGTCGTCGCGGCACCGCCGATCGGTGCCGTTCGCAGGGAGGTCGGAACCGGGCGCGCGGTCTCGACATCCGGACCCGAAGACTCTCGGATGCGGGGCCGGAAGGGGCGCGGATCTCGTGGGCCGAGCTGAGCCGCTCGGATCGACCGTCGTGGCGGGACGATCCGCGGGTGAGCCGGTCTTCCGGCCGGCGAACGGCGGTTGGCGGGCCGTGCGCCCCGACGGCGCCCGCCCGGCCGGCAACCGTTCGACCTTCGCGGCGTCGCGCGCTATGGTCCGCCGCGGAGTCGATCCACCCCAATCCGTGGGGTCAGGGAATCCGGTGGGAATCCGGAGCTGACGCGCAGCGGTGAGGATGCGGATCGTGGCCACGACGCCACTGGGAGCGACGGACCGTCTGTCCGTCGGCCTGGGAAGGCGGCCGCGATCGAGTTGCATCCGAGTCCGAAGACCTGTCGACTCTGCACTGGGCGGGCCTTCCGTTCCGGTGCTTCTGACAACAGTGGCCTCGCGACAAGGCCGCCGCAGAAGGAGACGGATCAATGGCACGTACCGCTGTGCTCGGGTTCCCCCGCATCGGAGCCGACCGCGAACTGAAGTTCGCCCTGGAGGCCCACTGGGCCGGATCGCTGACGGCCGAGGAGCTGCAGCAGACCGCCTCCGGTCTGCGCGGGCAGCACCTCAGCCGGGCGCGAACGGCCGGGATCGAGGTCCTGCCGGTCGGTGACCACGCCCTCTACGACCACGTGCTCGACGCTGCCGAGCTGGTCGGGATCGTCGCGCCGCGTCACGCCGGCGAGCCCGACGCGCTCCGCCGCCACTTCCTCGCCTGCCGCGGCGACGAGCGGACGACGCCGCTCGAGATGACCAAGTGGCTGGACACCAACTACCACTACCTCGTCCCCGAGCTGCGGGCCGACCAGGCGTTCCGCCTGAACCCGGCCAAGTGGCTCCAGCAGCTGCGGGAAGCGCGAGCGCAGGCTCCGGACGACGACCGCGTGGTCCTGCGCCCGGTCGTGCTCGGCCCGCTCTCGCTGCTGTTGCTGGCCAAGCTCGACGGGGCGGACGCCGACCCGCTGGCGCTGCTCGACCGGCTGGTCCCCGTCTACGTCGAGCTGCTCGAGCTGCTGGCGGCGGAGGGCGTCACCGAGGTCCAGCTCGACGAGCCGGCGCTGGTGCTCGACCGAACGGACGCCGAGCTCGACGCATTCGCCGCCGCCTACCGCGTCCTGACCGGGATCGCTCCGGCCGAGGGCGGGGACGCCGCGACCGGGGATCTCCCGTCGCGCGATCGCGCCCCCGCGCGCCCCGGGATCGCCCTCGCGACCTACTTCGACCGGCTCGACGAGCGCACGCTGGCGCGGATCTCGGGCCTGCCGCTGGCCGAGCTGCACGTCGACCTGGTCCGCGCGCCGGAGCAGCTCGACGCGGTCCTCGCCGCGCTGCCGGCGACGGCGCGGCTCTCGGCGGGGGTCGTCGACGGCCGCAACGTCTGGGCCACCGACGTCGACCGCGCGCTCGACCAGCTCGACCGGATCGTGGCCCGGATCGGCAGCGACCGGCTGACGATCGCTCCGTCCTGCTCGCTGCTGCACGTCCCCTACCGGGCCGCGCGGGAGACGAAGCTCGACCCCGAGCTGCGCTCGTGGCTGGCCTTCGGGGAGGAGAAGCTCGACGAGCTGGCGCTGCTGCGGCGGGCGCTGGACGCCGATCACGGCCGCCGCGACGAGCTGCTCGCCGACGCCCGCGCCCGCAACGCCTCGCGACGCAGCTCCCCGCGGACCAACGATCCGGCCGTCCGCACCCGTGCCGGGGCGCTGCGGCCCGGCGACTACGACCGCTCGGCCCCGATCGACGAGCGGCTGGCGCTCCAGCACGAGCGGCTCGGCCTGCCGCTGCTGCCGACCACCACGATCGGCTCGTACCCCCAGACCAGGGAGATCCGCGAGGTCCGCCGGCGGCGCCGCACCGGCGAGCTCGACGAGGCCGGCTACGAGACCTTCGTCAAGAGCCAGATCGACCACGTCGTCGCGGTCCAGGAGGAGCTGGGCCTCGACGTGCTGGTCCACGGCGAGCCCGAGCGCAACGACATGGTCGAGTACTTCGGCGAGCAGCTGGAGGGGTTCGCCTTCAGCGAGCTGGGCTGGGTCCAGAGCTACGGCAGCCGCTGCGTCAAGCCGCCGATCCTGTTCGGCGACGTCGCCCGACCGCGCCCGATGACCGTCGACTGGTGGCGCTACGCCCAGTCGCGCACGGCGCGGCCGATGAAGGGGATGCTGACCGGGCCGGTCACGATCCTGCAGTGGTCGTTCGTGCGGGACGACCAGCCGCGACGCGAGACCTGCGTCCAGATCGGGCTGGCGATCCAGGACGAGGTCGAGGACCTCGAGGCCGCCGGTTGCGCGGTGATCCAGGTCGACGAGGCCGCCCTCCGCGAGGGACTGCCCTTGCGCCGGGCGGAGCAGGGCGACTACGTTCGCTGGGCGGTCGACTGCTTCCGGCTGACCGCGGCGCGGGCCCGTCCGGAGACCCAGATCCACACCCACATGTGCTATTCCGCGTTCAACGAGATGATCGAGGAGATCGCCCGGCTCGACGCCGACGTGCTCTCGATCGAGGCCTCGCGCTCGGGCATGGAGCTGCTCGAGGTCTTCGAGCGGTTCGACTACCCGGGCGAGATCGGCCCCGGCGTCTACGACATCCACTCGCCGCGGGTGCCGTCGACCGAGGAGATCGAGGAGCTGCTGCGCCAGGCCGAGGCGCGGCTGAGCGCGCGCCAGCTGTGGGTCAACCCCGACTGCGGGCTGAAGACCCGCGGCTGGGAGGAGACCCTGCCCGCGCTCCGCAACCTGGTCGCGGCGGCCCACCGGCGGCGGGCGGCCGTGGCGGCGGGAGCGAACGGATGAGCCGCGGGTCGCGTCGGTCGAGGCGGGACGGGACGCCTGCCCTCGGTGGGCGGCCCCACGGCCCGGTGGCCGGAGGCGGGCGGCGATGAGCGTCCTCGAGCGACTGCCGGGGCTGGCGACGACCGGCGTCGGGAGCCTCCCGTTCGACACGCCGGAGGCGGCCGTCCGCCACGCGACTCGCGCCTACGCGCTGCCGTTCTGCCCGCAGCTCCCGCGGCACGACGGCGACATGGTCAGCGAGTGGCTGGGAGCGGGCTGGGCGGGGGCGACCGGCTGCGGCTGGACCAGCGAGCGCGACCGTGAGCGGCCGGTCGCGTGGGACGCGTTCCTCGCCGCGCTCGGCGAGCGCGACGCACGGGCGGCGGCCCGGGATCAGGCTTCGGCGGCCGGCGACGCGCCGGTCGCGGGGGAGGGGCCGGTCGCGGGCGGCCGGTCCGCCGTCGGCGACCACCGGCTGGTCAAGCTCCAGGTGACCGGGCCGGTCACGCTCGCGGTGGCGCTGGAGCGGGCGGCCGGACGCCCCGGCTGCGGCCGGCCGGTGGTCGAGCTGGCGGCCGAGGTCGGTCACTGGCTGGCGGCGAACGCCGGCGCGCAGATCGCCCGGTTGGCGGCGTTGGGCTACGACGCGGTGGTCGTCGTCGACGAGCCGGGCCTCGTCCACGCCGGTCTCGGCGCGGACGACGTCGGCGTCTGGGACCCGCTGCGCGCGGGCGCCGCGGCCTGGGGCCTGCACGTCTGCTCGCAGGTCCCGTGGGCGGTGGTCCGGGCGGCGGAGCCGGACCTGCTCTCGTTCGACGTCACCCGCTACGCGGTCGGCGGCGAGGGGGCGACGGTCCTCGCCGGCCTGATCGAGGGCGGCGGCCACGTCGCCTGGGGCGCGCTCGATCCGGTCACTCCCGACGGCGTCGGCGACCTGCTCGCGCGGGTCGCGGCCTCGATCGGCGCGGTCACCGCCGCCGGGACCTCGGTCGAGCGGCTGTTCTCCCGCAGCCTGCTGACGCCCTCCTGCGGGACCGGGCGGCTCTCGCCCGAGCGCGAGCGGCTGGTGGCCTCGGTGCTCGACGCCGGGGCCGGGGCCGCCGAGGCGGTCTGGCGGGCGTGGCCGCCGCTGCCGGTTCGCTGAAGCGGGCTCGGCTCGGCGCGGCGCGGGCGCGGGGCGGGCGTGGCCCGGCGTGGCGCGGCGCGGCGCGGTGGGGCCCGGCGGCGGGCGACCGGTCAAGGTTGTGTGCGCTAACCGCACGCAACCTCAACCGGTCGCCGCTCAGGCCGCGGACCTCAGCGGATCGCGACCCGCTGGCTGACCGCGCTGCGGCCGGAGTCGATCCGCAGCGTGTAGCTGCCCTTGGCCAGCCGGCGCCCGGCGCGGACGCGGAGCGTGGTGCGGGCGTTGCGGCTGGTCCCGGTCGCGTAGACGCGGCCCTGGCGGGTCAGCTTGGCGGTGGCCGTCCGGGCACCGGTGGCCCGGGCGCTGGCCTTGCCCGTCGTGGCCGGCTTGACCGTGCAGGTGACCGTCGCGCGGGACTTGCGCTTGGTGCTGACCCGGCAGCTGGCGGTCGCGTCGCGGCCCTGCGGACCACCCGCGCCGGCCTTGCCCTTGCTGCCCTTCGCGCCCTTGGCGCCGATCGCACCCTTCGGGCCGACCGCGCCGGGGACGCCCTGCGGGCCGGTGCCGCCGGCCGTGCCGCGCTCGCCCTGGGGCAGCGCACCGCCCGCGCCGCGGAGCGTGACGCTCGGGGCCAGCCGCAGACCGGCGAGCGACGCCCGCAGGCTCGCCTCACGCGGGCCGCTCGCCGACGGCGAGAAGCGGACCGTGACCGTGCAGCTGCCGCCGGCCGGGACCGGCGCGTCGCTGCAGGTCTCCGAGCTGATCAGGAAGTCGCCGCCCGCGGCCCCGTCGACCCGCACGCCGCGAACGTCGAGCGACGCGGAGTCGGGGTTGGCGAGCGTGACCGTGGTCGGCGCGCCGAGCGTGCCGGTCGCGACCGGGCCCAGCGCGACCGCGTCGGTCCCGAAGCTCGGCAGGTCGAGCCCGCGGATCTGGACGTCGGCCGGCAGCGGACCGCAGTCGTGGCCGGCGGCGTCGCGGACGCAGACGTCGAGCCGGTTCGAGCGGATGTGGTTGGGGCTCGCGGCCTTGATCCGCTTCCAGCCCGGCGTCGACCAGCGGATCGACGCGCGACCCTCGCTGTCGGTCTCGACCGTCGCCGGATCGTCCGTGAGCACGGTCTGGTCGCCGGTCGTCGGGTCGGTGCTGGCCGGCGCGACGTCGACGCCGGCCGCCGGAGCGAGCAGGCCCGGCGAGTAGCTGTCGAACGAGTCGCGCGCGGTGACCGCCAGCGGCGCCCCGAGGTCGACGGTGAAGGTGCTCTTGACCGGAGCGACCGACGGCGAGCCCTCGCCGGCGGAGGTCGACTCGCCGATCCCCTCGGGCCCGTCGAGCCGCAGCGGGGTGCGGGTGCCGAACGCGTCGGCGATCCACAGCACCGCGTCGTCCGGGTTCATCCGGTACTGGCAGCCGCCGACCGAGGTGAAGGTCCGGTTGACGAGCACGCCCCACCACTGGCTCGTGTCGTTGTTCTCACGGTCGGGGCCGAACTGCTTGACGAAGTAGTCGTCGAAGCCGTCGTACCAGAGCGCGTCGAAGCCGCGGCCGACCAGCGCCTGCCCGTCGACCGTCGCGGCGGTCGGGGTCGGGCCGGGCTCGTCGTGGGCGCCGTTGTTGGTGCCGTCGCAGCGGCGGCTCTCGCTGTCGCTCGCGGCCCGGATGTCGTGGCCGCGGGTCAGGATCGGGCCCTCGAAGAGGGTCTTGTCGTAGCCCTCGGTGCGGACCGTCACCTCGGCGCGCGGGGACGGGGCGCCCGCCTGGGCCGCCGTCGTGCCGGCCCCGGCGAGGGCCAGGCCCGCGACGACGGTGAGGGCGGCGAGCCGGGTCGCGGGCCGGATGCGCATGCGCAGGCCGCTCATCGGATCACGATCCGGTGGCTGCGGCTGCTGCGGCCGCTGCCGATCCGCAGCGTGTAGCTGCCCTTGGCCAGCCGGCGCCCGGCGCGGACGCGGAGCGTGGTCCGGCCGTTGCGGGCGGTCCCGGTCGCGTAGACGCGGCCCTGGCGGGTCAGCTTGGCCGTGGCCGTGCGGGTCTTCGCCTTGCCCGTGGTCGCGAGCGTGACGGTGCAGGTGACCGTGGTCCGGGCCTTGCGCTTGGTGGTCACGCGGCAGCGGACGCTGGCGTCCTTGCCGCGCGGCCCGGTCGCGCCCTTCGCGCCGGCGGAGCCCTTCGCGCCACGAGCGCCGATCGGGCCGGGGACGCCGATCGGGCCGGGCGCCCCGACGAGACCGGGCGCACCCGGGTCGCCCTGCGGGCCGGTGGCGAGCGCGCCGCCGACGCCGGTCAGCGCGATCGTCGGGGAGACGACCGTGCCACCCACGCCGAGGACCTGGATCCCGGCCTCGCGCTCGCCCGCGGCGCTCGGGGCGAAGCGGAGCTCGACCGTGCACGACTCGTCCTGCGCGAGCGTGATCCCCGCGCAGCCGTCGCGCGTGATCAGGAAGTCGTCGCGGTGGCTGCCGGCGACGACCGCCCGCCGCAGCTCGACCGCGTCCTGGGTCGCGGTGAAGCTGACCGTCCGGGCGGCGCCGAGCGTCGCCTCGGGCTGCGCGCCGAACGCCTGCGCGCCGTCGGTCGTGGCCAGCGGACGGACCAGCTCGAGCGCGACGGTGCCCCCGAAGCGGACCGGCTGGCGAGCGGCCTGCCGGGCCGCGCCGCCGTCGATCCGGGCCTGCCACTGGGCGCCGTCGCTGGCGGCGTCACCGTTGACGGTCGTGATCGCGTTGCCGGTCGCGGACCAGTCGTCGACGCAGCCGGCCGGCACGGAGGCGGTCTTCGCGGCCGCCAGCACGTCGGTCAGCGGGGCCCCCGAGGGCACCTGGACGGCGCAGTAGCGGACGTCGCCGTCGCCGGGATCGACGCCGAGCGCGATCGGCACGGTGGTCCCGTCGGCGACGGTCGCGAGCGGGCGCCAGCGGGGCTGGGCCGGGTCCGGGCGGGCCGGCGGATCGGCGGAGAAGATCTTGCCGGAGAGCGCGCGGGTCGCGACCTCGGTCGCGTTCATGTCGCGGCTCTCGGTCGGCGCGGTCACCGACGGGACGAAGCGGAAGCTGCCGCTCTCGCGCTGGAGGCCGAGCATGAAGCTGATCGGCGTCTGGCCGGTGGTCGTCGTCCAGGCCGCCCCCCGCGGGTCGATCCCGCAGGCGTTGAGGCCGATCACGGCCCAGCCGGCCGAGGCGATGTTGTTGGCCTGGGTGCCGAGCCCGGCGGCGAAGCCCCCGGTCGTGTCGTTGAGCTTGCCGCGGAGGAAGCTCGCGCCCTTGACGATCTGGGGGTCGTCGGCGGTCGCCCCGGCCCCGCAGATCATCGCCATCGCGGCGCCGGTCATGTCGATGTCGCCGCTCGTGGCGAGGTTGCCGTCGGCGCCGTAGACCCAGCCGCCGTCGTTGTGCTGGCTGCGGCGGACGATCGCCGTCAGCTTCTGCTCGACGCCGCGGGGCATGTTCAGGTGCGGGCCGGCGAGCAGCGCGAAGCCGTCGCTGTTGATCGCGGGGGTCGGGCCGAGCTGGCCCTTCGCGACGTTCCAGCGGCTGGCCAGCGAGGCGGCGAGGTTGACCGTCGGCGAGACGCGGGTCGGGTCGATCCCGGCCGAGTGCGCCAGCAGCGCGGCCTTGCCGATCGAGCCGGCGACGTTCGCGTTCGGCAGCGTCGCGTAGCTCGGGGTCGCGTACTGGGCCTGCCAGTAGTCCTGGAGCGACTGGGTCGCGGTCGGGCTGCGGACGTCGGCGGCGTTGATCCCGGCGGCCGCGAGCGTGGTCAGGGCCCAGTCGCCCTGGAAGCCGGTCAGCGAGCCGTCGGCCTTCTGCTGGGAGACGATCCAGGCGCCGCCCTGCTGGACGGCGTGGTCGATCTCCGGCTGGGTGACGGCGGCGCCGGCGGTGGCCGGCAGCGCGAGGGTCGCGAGGGCGACCGCGGTCAGCGTGCGCCAACGAGGTCGTGCGGGGTGCTGCATGTCGTTGCTCCTGTCCTCCAGGGGCAGGCGGCACGCAGGGGCGTGGCACCGGCCGTCTGGACGCGAGACGGGGTGGATCGGATCGGCCACGAGTGGATATTCGGGCTCGGGATCGTCCTCGCGGCTCGCCTTCCCGGGATCGCTCCCGGTGGCTTCGTGAGCCGCTCGTCCCCCATACCGCTGCGCGTCAGCCCCGGATTCCCACCGGAGTTCCCCGCTCGTGACGGCACGGACCGTAGCAGTCCGATCCTCGCGAGACGCGTGCTACGGTCCGGGCTCTACAACCAGCGGATCGTGGCCAAGGGAAGACCGGTGAGAGACCGGCGCGGACCCGCCACTGTGAGCGAAGAGCACCGTCGCACCACGCACGTCGTGGGGTAGGCCACTGGGGGACAGCACCCCTGGGAAGGCGCGGCGGAGCGGACTCGTGAGCCAGGAGACCTGCCCGATCCGGCAACGTCGACGACCCCTCGGGAACAGGGGGAGGACACATGAAGCGCTCACGCACGTGGTGGCTCGCTGCCGCCACGATCACGATCGCGGCCCTCGGGCTGCCCAGTTCGTCCACCGCGGCACCAGCCGAGCAGCGCGTCCGGATCGAAGGCCGGGCCACGACCCTCTTCGAGGGGCCGATCCTGACCGCCGGCCACGCGCTGAAGGCGTCCTCGGACCGCACCCCGCGCCGGTGCGACGGGACCAACAACGGCGCCCACCCGACCCCGGGGCCGACGCCGACCGCGGCCGCCGACGACGCGATGCGGCTGGCCGGCTTCGACTTCGACGCGCTCTGGTACGACGGCTTCGACGACTACTACCTGACCCGCTTCGGGCCGGACCGGGAGGACCTCGGGATCGGCGCCTCGTGGGGGATCCTCGTCAACGGGATCTACACCTCGGTCGGCGGCTGCCAGTACCGGATGAACCCGGGCGACCTGGCGTTCTGGGTCTACGACGCGTTCAGCATGCGGCCGCTGCTGCGGCTCGACGGGCCGGCCGGGATCGGCGAGCCGACCGCCGACGTCGAGGGCGGCCCGTCGACGGCGCCGACCCAGCAGCAGTTCACCGTCGGGGTCGATCAGCCGTTCCCGGTCCGCGCGATCCAGAACGAGCCGACCGGCGACATCGGCGCGGCCGGCGCCCGCAAGCCGGCCCCGAACGTGCTGGTCGCGCCGGTCGCGACCGCGGCGAACGGCGTCCAGACCGTCCTCCGCGGCGACCCGTCGACGAAGACGACCGACGCCGACGGCCGCACCACGCTGAGCTGGTCGACGCCGGGGATCTACCGGATCAAGGCCGACGCCGATCGCTTCGTCCGCTCCAACCGGCTCGACGTCTGCGTCGAGCCGAGCCCCGGCGCGGGCTGTGGTCCCGACGCGCTCAACCCGCCGAGGACCCCGCCGCCGTCGCCCGTCCCGCAGCCGAAGCCGACCCCGGTCGGCAGCGGCTCGACGGTCACGTCGAAGCAGCAGGGCGCGCTCACGGACTTCCGGGTCGGCAAGGCCGTCGTCAGCGGTCTGCGGATCACCACCGACGGCAACCCGACCGCGCTGATCGGCGTCCGCTGGACGGTCGCCTCCGGCGCGATCGGCTCGTGGCGGATCGAGTCGCGAGCGGCCGGCCAGAGGCGCGCCCGCTGGAAGCTCGCCGCCCGCGGCGCCGGCGAGCTCTCGACCCTGCTCGACCTGCCCGTCGGCGGCAGCTCCGACCTGCGGATCCGGTTCGCCGCCGACGGGGCCACGGTCACCAAGACGCTCGGGTCGGTCGTCGTGCCGACCGACGATCGCGTCCGTCAGGTCCGCTTCGGCGGCCGGATCGCGCGGGAGCGGGACGGGCTCGCCTGGCGGCTGACCGTGACCCGGATGGGCCGCGGCGCGACCCTCAGCACGCGCCTGCCCGCGGGCCGGCCGACGCTGGTCGTGCGGAGCGACCGCAAGAACGCGCGGATCGAGCTGCGCGGCGCCAGCGGCAAGCCGCAGCGGCTGACGATCCGCGGCAGCGAGGACGGCCGGACGCGGATCGTCAGCGGCCGGCGGCAGCAGCGCTCGGGCACGGTTCGGGTCAAGGTGCTCTCGGGCAGCGTGCGGGTCGACGGCGTCGCCGTCCGGCCCTGAGTCCGGCGACCGACGGTGCGGGTGGCGGGCGGGCAGCGGGGGGCCGGTGGGCGGGCCGTCGTCGCGGTGGTGACGCTGAGCCTGGGCGTGCTCGTCGGCGGCCCGCTCGCCCCCGTGCCGACGGCCGCCGACGCGGCCCCGCGGGCGGCGGCGAAGCGGGACGGTCCGCAGCTCGACCGCCGCAACCAGGGGCGACTCGACGACCTCGTCCGCTTTCTTCAGGACACGCAGAACGACGACGGCGGCTACGGCGGCTCGCCCGGGGCCGCGTCCGACCCGATGATCAGCGCCTGGGTCGGGATCGGCCTGGCCGCGGCCGGGATCAACCCGCAGGACCAGAAGCCCCCGGGCGACAAGGGCCGCAGCGTCGCCACCTACCTCGAGCACCACGGCCCCGCCCGTCGAGCGGGCCAGGAGCCGGTCACGACCGAGTTCGAGCGGATCGGGATGTTCGTCAACGCCGCCGGGCTGAACCCCCGCAGCTTCGGCGGCCGCAACTACGTGAAGCTGCTGCTCGCCCGCCAGCAGACCACCGCCTGGGACCCGGCGACGGGCCCGGCCGGCGCGTCGGCGAGCGGGGCCGGGGACGGGATGCCGCCGGTTGGGCCGGGCGCGGCCAACGGCGGCATGGGCAACCGGGCCGTCGCGCCGCGGGTCGTCCCGGCCGGCTGGTTCCCGCACGTCGCCGGGGGCCGCGCGCCCGGGGTCAACGACACGATCTTCGCCGTCTTCTTCCTCGCCGGCGTCGGCGATCCGGCGCTGGCCCGCCCGATCGCGCGGGCGGCCGCGGCGATCGAGGCGATGCAGCGCCCCGACGGCACCTGGCCCGCCGTCCGGCCCGGCGACGGCAGCAACACCGACATGACCGGCGCGGCCGTCCAGGCGCTCTGCGCTGCGCGCCGCTGCGGGGGCACCGCCGTGCGGACGGCGCTGCGCTGGCTGCGGAGCAACCAACAGGCCGACGGCGGCTGGATGTCCGGCGACATGCCCGGCGAGCGTCGGGGCGAGTCGAACTCCGGCACCACCCCCTGGGTCGTCCAGGCGCTGTGGTCGGCGGGCGAGGACCCGCGGCGTTGGAAGCGGCCCGGCGGCGTCGACCCGTTGGGCTTCCTGGCGTCGCTCCAGCGCCGCGAGGGCAGCATCCGCTGGCGGCAGACCCGCGACCTCAACCCGACCTGGATGACCGCCTACTCGGCTCCGGCCTTCGCCGGCCATCCGTGGCCGGTCCCGGCGCCGCCGCGGGCCGCGGTCGTGCGCGAGGAGGCTCGCCGCGACGCCCGCCGGAAGCGCGAGCGTCAGACGCGTGTGGCGGTCCGCGAGGAGTCGGCGCGCGGGCAGGCGGGCGAGCTCGCCTCCGGCGGCGGGGCGACCCAGGCCGGCGGCGGCGGGCGCGGTGCCGACCTCTTCAGCCGTCCCCAGCCCCAGAGCCAGGGGGCGACGACGGGCGGCGTCCGCGACACCCAGCGGCGCCAGCAGCGGCAGCGGGGAACCCGCGGCGACCGCGGCGCGACCGGAACGGCGGCGGCCAGCGGGGTGGGCAGCGACGGCGGCGTGCAGAATGGCGAGCGGCGTCGGGCCCCGACGCCCGGGCCGCGGCCCGACGGCGAGGTCGCGGGGCAGGTGGTCCAGCAGCCGCGCGGGACCGAGGGGACCGAGCAGCAGCAGGCGATCGCGCCGGGACTGCGCTCGGCGAAGGCGGGCGGCACCACGCCCCCGTGGGCAACGATCGGAGTCGGAACGATGTTCCTGTTGTGCGTGTTGGTGGGGGCGGGCGTCGAGCGCCGCCGGACGAGGGTCGTGCTGTGAAGCGGCTCGCGCTGGCCGCGCTGCCGCTGGCGGCGACGGTCCTGGCCGGCTGCGGGGTCGGCGCCGGGGAGGCGACGAGCGACGTCCAGCTGCGGGTCAGCGATGGCTTCGGGAGCCGGACGATCCTCGACCGCGACGCCCCGAAGGTCGAGGGCGACGACACCGTGATGCGGCTGCTTCAGCGCAACGCCGACGTCGAGACCGGGGCCGGCGGCGGCTTCGTCGAGTCGATCGACGGGCTCGCGAGCGGCGAGGACCGCGACGGCAACGCCCACGACTGGCTGTACTTCCGCAACGGCGTCCAGTCCGACCGCGGGGCCGCCGCCGTCCGGCTCGCCGACGGCGACCGGATCTGGTGGGACCGCGAGAACTGGCGGGTCGCGCGGGTGATGGCGGTCGCCGGCTCGTTCCCGGCCCCGTTCCTGCACGGCACCGACGGCCGCCGGCAGTCGGTCGAGGTCGTCTGCGCGACGCCGTCCGGGGCGGCCTGCCGGACGACGGTCGCGCGGCTCGGCGAGGTCGGGGTGACCGCCCGCTCGGTCGGCTGGCGGACCGACGCCAAGCCGCAGGCGCTGCGGCTGCTGGTCGGGCCCTGGGCGACCGTCCGCCGCGACCCGCTCGCGCGCCGGATCGAGGCGGGCCCGAAGGTCTCCGGCGTCTTCGGGCGGCCGTCGAAGGCGGGGATCACGCCGCTCGACCGTCAGGGCGCGGCCGGCCCCGCCGTCCGCAGCGGCTGGGGTCTGATCGCCGCCACCCGCAAGACCAGCGAGCCGCCGACCTGGGTCGTGACCGGAGCGACCGAGGCCGACGCCGCCCGCGCCGCCACCGTCCTGCGCGCGTCGACGCTGGCCGGCCGCTTCGCCGTCCTGCTCCGCGGCGACCGTCCGAGCGGGCTGCCGGAGACGCGGTGATCGAGAGCCGCCAGTGGGAGGACGCTCGCGCGTCCCGTCCGCGCCCGTCGGCCCCGCGGGGGCGGACGCGGCTCGGCCGTCGTCGGCGTTCGGACGACGCGCCGCTGGCTCCCCGCGCGCGGCCGCTGGTCGGGCTGGCGGCGATCGCCTACCGGCGGCGGGCGACCGCCCTCCACGCGGCCCGGCCCGCTGTCGGCGCCGCCTACTGCGCCGCGCTCGGCGTGCTCGCGCTGGCGGCCTCGAACCCGATCGTGCTGGCGATGGTGCTGGCCGCGGTCGTCGCCGCCGGTGCCCGCGTCGGGGCGCTCCCGGCCCAGCGCCGCGCGCTGCTGCTGGCGCTGCCGATGGCCGTCGTCCTGATCGTGATCAACGCCCTGATCAACCGCCACGGCCTGACGGTGCTGCTGCGGCTCGGCGAGCTGCCGCCGTTCGGGCAGCTCGACGTCACCGCCGAGGCCCTGACGTCGGCGGCGATCCTCGCGCTGCGGCTGGTGACGGTGATCCTCTGCGGGATCCTCGCCGCGGCCGCGGTCGACCCCGACGGGCTGCTGATGGCGGCGCGGCGCTGGTGGCCGTCGGGCGCGCTGACCTCGGCGCTGGCACTGCGGATCGTCCCGGTGCTCGCCCGCGACGGCCAGCGGATGGCCGACGCCCGCCGCTGCCGCCCGCCCGGGGTCCCGGGCGCCCACGGCACCACGGGCTCGCGTCTGCTGGTGCTGCGGGCGGTGACCGGCTCGGTGCTCGAACGGGCCAGCGACCTCGGCGCGACCCTCGAGCTGCGCGGCCACGGCCTCCCGCGGCGCCGGGTCCGCCGGCTCCGGACGGCGTGGTCGCGGCCGGACCAGGCGATCCTGGCCGCGGCGCTCGGACTGCTCGCGATCGCCGCCGTCGGCCTCGTGACCGGGGCCGGGACGATCGTCACCGACCCGCTGGTCGAGGTCCCGACCGGCCCGCTCGCGCTCGCGCTGGCCGCGGCGGTCCCGCTGGTCGCCCTGCTGCCGCTGACGCTGCGGCGGGGGACCGGCCGATGAGCGCCCCCGTCCTGACCTTCGACGACGTCAGCTACCTGCACCCGGGCACGACGGTGCGGGCCCTGGACGGGGTCTCGCTCGCGGTCGCGCCCGGCGAGTTCGTCGTGCTGGCCGGATCCTCCGGCTCGGGCAAGTCGACGCTGCTGCGCGCGGCCTGCGGGCTCGCGCCGCACCAGCAGGGCGGGACCCTCGCCGGACACGTGCGGGTCGCCGGGCGCGACACCCGCGACCACGATCCGGGCGCGCTGGCCGAGGTCGTCGGGACCGTGCTCCAGGACCCCGAGACCCAGGTCGTGCTCAACACCGTGCGGGCCGAGTTGGCGCTGCCGCTGGAGCTGCGCGGGCGGGCGCCGGCGGCGGTCGCGCTGGCCGTCGAGGAGGCGGCGTTGGCGCTCGGGATCGAGGCCCTGCTCGACCGTGGCACCCACGAGCTCTCGGGCGGCGAGCTGCAGCGGGTCGCGCTCGGCGCGGCGCTGGTCGCGGGCGGCGCGGGGGCGGGATCGCCGTCGGGCAGTGGCGTGCGCCTGTTCCTGCTCGACGAGCCGACCTCGCAGCTGGATCCGGTCGCCGGTGACGAGCTGGTCTGGCTGCTGCGACGGCTGAACGAGGAGCACGGCTGCGCGGTGGTGCTGGCCGAGCACCGACTCGACCGCTGCCTGCACCACGCCGACCGGGTGATCGCGCTCGACCGCGGGCGGATCGTCTGCGACGCGCCGCCGTCGGCGTTCCTGGCCTGGGCGGCCGAGGCCTCGCCGGGCCTGCTGCCGCCGGCCGCGCGCCTGTTCCGGGCGGCGGGCCGGACGCCGCTGCCGGTCGGGGTCAAGGACGCGCGGATCGCGCTGGAGGACGCGGGCGTGCCGGAGGACAGGAGCGTGCCGGAGGACAGGAGCGTGCAGGAGGACGCGGGCGGGCCGGAGGACGGGAGCCGCGTGGGGGACGGAGCGGCGGGGACCGGCCTGGCCGCCGATGGGCGTCCGGTCGGGACGACCGTGAGCACGAGGACGGATCCCGGGGCGACGTCCGGGACGACGGAGGTGGCGGTCCGGAAGGAGGCGATCGATCCAGTCGCGGGAGACGGGATGGTCCCGGTCCCGGTCGGTCGTGGCTTGGAGGGTCCCGCCTCGGACGATCACGACCCGGCTGCCCCCGCCCGTTCCCGCGGCTGGTTCGGTCGCCGGGGCCGTCCCGCGGCGCCCACCGATGCCCCTGGTCCCGCCGTCGCCGCGCACGCGGTCTGGCGCGAGATCCTCGACGGCCCGAGCGTCCTGCGCGGGATCGATCTGCGCGTCGCCCGCGGCGAGCGGATCGCGCTGATGGGCCGCAACGGCGCGGGCAAGTCGTCGCTGCTGCGGGTGCTCGCCGGACTCGACGCCCCGACCCGCGGGCGGGTCAGCGGGGCCGGACGGTTCGGGCTGCTGCCGCAGCACCCCGGCGACGTGCTGCTCCACGACCGGGTCGGCGACGAGGCCCCTGCCCACGCGCTGGCGCTGGTCGGGCTGGCGGCGCTGGTCGACCGTCACCCGCGCGACCTCTCCGGCGGCGAGCGCCAGCGGTTGGCGTTGGCGGTTGTGCTCGGGGGCAGCGAGCCGCCGGTCGGACTCGGCCTCGACGAGCCGACCCGGGGGATGGACGCCGCCGCCCGCTCCGCCCTGCTCGAGGAGCTGGGACGGCTGGCGGACGGCGGCGCTGGCGTGGTCGTGGCGACCCATGACGTCGAGTTCGCGGCGAGCTTCGCCGACCGGGTCGTGCTGCTCGCGGCTGGCCGCCTGATCGCCGACGGGCCCCCGGCCGAGCTGCTCGGCGGCGGCTGGTACTTCGCGACCCAGACCGCGCGGATCCTCGGCCGGCCCGGGATCGTCACCCCCGAGCGGGGCGGGACCTGGCTGCGGGAGCTCGCGGCGGCGGAGGCCGGGCCGGCGTCCCCGGGCGACCAGGCCGCCGCCGGTCGCGGGCCACGGACGAACGCCGCGATCCCGAACGCCACGGCCCCGAACACTGCGGCTCCGAACGCCGCGACCCCTGACGCGGCGCGTGGCGTGGCCGACACCGAGGTTCCCGGGGGCGACCGATGACCTGGGGCCTCTCCAGCCTCGCGATCGTCGTCGCCGCGCTGCTCGCGAGCCTCTGGTGGTACGAGCGGACGCGGCCCTCGGCGCGGACGGTCGCGCTGGTCGGGACCCTGGCGGCGCTGGCGGCGATCGGGCGGCTGGTGTTCGCGCCGATCCCCAACGTCACGCCGACGACCGACATCATCGTGCTCGCCGGGGTCGCGCTCGGGGCGGCGCCGGGCTTCGCGGTCGGGGCGGTCGCGGCGCTGGCCTCGAACATCATCTTCGGCCAGGGCCCGTGGACGCCGTGGCAGATGCTCGCCTGGGGCTGCTGCGGCCTGCTCGGCGCCGGCCTCGGGGTCGTCTTCCGGCAGCGGCTCGGTCGCTGGCGGCTGGCGGCGGGGTGCCTCGTCGCCGGGCTGCTGTTCGGCCTGATCATGAACGTCTCGACCTGGCTGACCTTCACCGCCGGCGCGGGCGGGGACACGCTGCTCGCGGTCGCCGCGACCGCGGCCCCGTTCGACGCCGCCCACGCGATCGGCAACGTCGTCTTCGCGCTCGCCTTCGGCCCGGCGCTGCTGCTGTCGCTGCGGCGGACGCAGGCGCGGCGCGAGGGCCGGTTCGTGGCCCCGGAGGAGCTGCCCGTGCGTCCGTGAGGATCGGGGCGCGGGCGGGCGCGGGCGGCCGCGCCGCCGCTCAGCGCCGCTCGTCGAAGCCGCCGCAGTGGGCCCAGACGCCCCGGCGGTGGCGGCGGGCGTCGTCGGCTGCGGCCGTGATCCGGCGGTTGGCCGCTGCGCCCCCGCCGCGCGCGGGGACCCGGTACGGGCGGGCCCAGCCCTCGACGACCAGCTGCTCGTCGACGCTCCGGCCGCCGGCGTGGACCTCGCGCAGCATCCGGCCGTAGCGGTCGCGGTCCTGGCTCGAGGGGCGGGTCAGGCTGACGCGGCGGTTGGCGACCAGCTGCCGCAGCCGGCGGCTCGCCTCGGCGCCGCACGGCTCGGCGTGGCCGTAGCGGAGGGCGGTGCTCTCGGGCGCGTCGATCAGGGCCAGCCGGATCCGCTCGTCCTGGCCGTCGAGCCGGACGCGGATCGTGTCGCCGTCGACGACTCGGACGACCCGTCCGCTCTCGCCACCCACCGATCCGGCCCCGGCGTCCGGGTCGCCGTCGCCCCCGGCGAGCACCGTGAGGACCGCGACCAGCAGGCCGAGCGCGGCCAAGGCTCCGGCGACGAGTCGGCGCATGCTCACGACGGCCGCCCGGCCGGCGCGGCTGGTTCGGCGCCGCTCATCGGGGGTCGGAGGGGGATCGCACCGCGGAGAAGCACCGGGGAATGGTCGCGATTGGGCCGGTCGCTTCGCGCTCCGGTCGAGTTAGGGTGGCCCTACTGAACGTGGAGCACGCGCCGAACCCAGCCGACCGTCCCGACCGTCCCGACCGTCCCGACCCAGCCGACGGCCCGGGCGACCCGACCCGCCCGACGCCCCCGCGATCCCGGCGCTCGGTGATCGCGCCATCATGCCGGTGTGACCCGCCCCGATCGCTCCCCCGCCGCCGCGACCGAGGGCGCGCCGCCGCTCGCCGCCGACCACGACGCGCTGCGGCCGCTGGTGGCGACGACGCTCGACGCGCTCGCCGCGGGGGGACGACGACGCGGCGGCCCGACGCCGGCCGGGGCCCCCGACGGTCCGCGCCGCGCGCTCGACGCGTTGCTCGACGACGGCCCGGCCGAGGCCTCCGGGGCCCTGCCGCAGCGGGGCCGGGGCGGGCAGCAGGCGCTCGCCGAGCTGGTCGAGCTGCTGGCCGCCGGCCACACCGATCCCGCCGATCCGTTCTGCGCCGCCCACCTGCACTGCCCGCCGCTGGCGGTCGCCGTCGCCGCCGACCTCGCCGCGGCTGTGCTCAACCCCTCGCTCGACTCCTGGGACCAGGGGCCCTCGTCGGCCGCGGCCGAGGATCGCGTGATCGCGGCCCTGGCCGAGCTGGCCGGCTTCGACCCGGCCGAGGCCGGCGGCACGATGACGACCGGCGGGACCGCCTCGACCCTGACCGCGCTGCTGCTCGCCCGCGAGGCCGCCAGCGGGCCGATACGGATCGCCTGCTCGACGCTCGCGCACTTCTCGGTCGGACGGGCGGCGCAGGTCCTCGGCCTCGACGACGACGCGGTCCGGGCGGTGCCGATCGACGACGACGGGCGGATGCGCGTCCCGGCGCTGGAGGCGCTGCTCGCCGACGAGGCCGACCGCGACTGGGTCGTCGTCGCGACCGCCGGCACCACCGACCTCGGCGCGATCGACCCGCTGCCGGCGATCGCCGACGTCGTCACCCGTCACGGCGCCTGGCTGCACGTCGACGCGGCCTACGGCGGCGGGACGCTCTTCTCCCCGCGGCTGGCGCCGCTGCTCAGCGGGATCGAACGCGCCGACAGCGTCTCGCTCGACCTCCACAAGCTCGGCTGGCAGCCGGTCGCCGCCGGGATGCTGCTGCTCCGCGAGCGCGCGCGGATGGCCCCGATCGACCTCCAGGTCGCCTACCTCAACACCGTCGACGACGACGAGGCCGGCTACGAGGACCGGCTCGGGCGCTCGCTGCGCACGACCCGGCGGCCGGACGCGTTCAAGCTGCTGGTGACGATGCGGGCGCTCGGCCGCGAGGGGATCGCGGCGCTGGTCGAGCACTGCCACGCGCTGGCGGCGGTCGCGGCCGAGGCGGTCGCCGCCGAGCCGACGCTCGAGCTGCACGGCCCGCCGACGCTGACGACGGTGCTCTTCCGCCCGGTTGAGCCCGACCCGGTCGCCCGCGACGAGCGTTGCGCGCGGGTCCGCCGCCGGCTGCTGCACGAGGGCCGCGCGGTCATCGGCCGGACCGAGACCCCGGGCGAGGGGCCCGGCCAGCGCTGGCTGAAGCTGACGCTGCTGAACCCGGCCGCGACGCCCGACGACGTGCGGTCGCTGGTGCGGCTGGTGGCGGAGGCCGGCGCGGCCGAGGCCTGATCGGGCGAGCGCCGCCGGCACCGGCCGATCGCGGGCGACCCGGCGATCGACACGCGGCGTGGCCGGCGACCGGGGCGGCCTCCCGCGACCCGCTCAGGCGCTCGCGTACTGCTTCCGTCGCCGGAGGCAGAAGCGCAGGTGCTCGGGGAGCAGCCAGGCCTGGCTCCAGTTGACGACCCGCCCGTTGCGGGTGCAGGTCTGCTCGTCGAGGTAGAGCGCGGCGGCACCGGGCTTGGCGTCGAGCCGCCGCGCCATCTCGCGGTCGAGCACGACCGGGACGACGTCGCAGTCGGAGTACTCGACCTCGAGCTCCTCGTGCCCGAGCAGGACGTCGAGGACCGAGCCGTCGAACTCGCGCAGCAGCGCCGACGGGCTGAGCACGTCGACCGGCACGTAGTCGACGATCCAGCCGACCGGCGCGCCGCCGTAGAGCTTGATCCGCTGGACCAGCATCGCGCGGCTGCCGGGCTCGACCTTCAGCCGGCTGGCGGCCTCGCCGGTCACCTCGACCTCGGAGATGTCGAGCTCGGCGCTGGTCACCGCGCGGCCGGAGTCGCGGGCGAAGGTCTCGAACGAGCAGAGCCGGTCGAGGCCGGAGGCGATCGTGTCGGACTGGGGGAGGACGGTCGAGCCGTGGCCCTGCCGGATCACGATCAGGCCCGACTCCTGGAGACTGCGGAGGGCGGCCCGAACGGTCACGCGGGAGACCCCGTAGCGGTCGCACAGCTCGGCTTCGGTCGGCAGCCGGTCGCCGGCCGGGGTGGCCCCGGTGGCGATGAAGTCGGCGTAGACGGCGTCGCGGATCTCGTCGCCGAGCGACCGGCGGGTGCGGCGCTTCGGCGGGGGCGGGACGGTCCGCCGCCCGGTGGTCGGCTCACTGCTCACGACCAGACCTTACCAGTCAACGAACGACATTCGATAGCTAGCAGTTGACATTTGTCCTACAAGTTGAGAGTCTGGCGCCGCACGGTGCCGAACGACCTTCCGGCACCGGCCATCACCCGGACGAGAGAGAGACGATGAGCAGCACCGCAACCGCGGAACCGCCAGATCTGGCGGCCCGCTCACTCGGGGACGTCGACGACGGCCTGAGCAACGGCGACCTCGCGCCGACGCCCCCGTCGCAGCGCACGTGGTCCGCCTGGCACTACGCCGCGCTCTGGATGGGGATGGTCCACAGCGCCTTCGGCTTCGCCGTCCTCGGCGGGATGATCGCCGGCGGCATGTCGGCCTGGCAGGCGCTGTTCGTCGTCCTGATCGCCAACCTCGTCCAGCTCGGCTTCATGGTCCTGACCGGCCGGGTCGGCGCCCGCTACGGGATCCCCTACGCCGTCTGGGCCCGCACGACCTTCGGGACCTTCGGCGCCAACGTCCCCGCCGTCACCCGCGGGATCGTCGCGATCGGCTGGTTCGGCGTCCAGAGCTACCTCGGGGCGACCGCGATCAACGCGCTGCTGGTCACCGTCTTCGAGAGCTGGCGCAACTTCGACAGCGTGATCGGCGGGGTCGCGGCCAACCTCTGGGTCGCGATGATCCTCTACTGGGCCGTCAACTTCGTGGTGATCCGCCACGGGATGGAGACGATCCGCCGGTTCGAGAGCTGGGCCGGCCCCGCGGTCTTCGTGGTGATGGTGCCGGCGCTGATCTGGGCGGTCGGCCAGATGGACGGCCTCGGCCCGGTCTTCACCGAGTCCTCGCGCTACGAGAGCACCGGCAACTTCCTGCTCCACGGGTTCCTGCCCGGCGTCGCGCTGTTCGTCTCCGCCAGCTGGGCGACGATGGTCCTCAACCTGCCCGACCTGACGCGGTTCGCGCGCTCCAACCGGGCGCAGGTCCGGGGGACCGTGATCGGGCTGCCGCTGGCGACGGTCGTCTTCTACCTGATGGCGGCGATCATCGTCTCCGGCACCCAGGCGGCGACCGGCAAGCTGATCTGGAACCCGGCCGACGTCCTGATCGCGATCGACATCCCGGCCTTCACGATCGTCGGGGCGCTGCTGATCGCCGTCGCGACGCTCTCGGTCAACGTCGCGGCCAACCTCGTCTCCCCGGCCTACGACATCACCAACCTGCTGCCGCGGGTCTTCACCTTCAAGCGCGCGGCCAGCCTCGCGATCGTGCTCGGCTTCGTCTACATGCCGTGGAAGCTGATGGAGGATCCCGACACGCTGTTCCGGGTCCTCAACAACGTCGGCGCGATCATCGGGCCGGCGACCGGGATCATGCTCGCCGACTTCTACGTCGTGCGCAAGCGCCGGATCGACGTCGGCGCGCTCTACCGGCGCCACGACCGCTACTGGGCCCAGGGCGGCTTCAACCTGGTCAGCCTCGGCGTGCTCGCGGTGGTCAGCGTCTTCTGCCTGCTCGGCCAGCTGGTCGACCCGATCGCCTGGAGCTACGACTACGCCTGGTTCGTCGGCGTCGGCCTCGGCTTCGTCCTGCACCTGGCCGCGGTCTTCGCGATCAAGCGCCGGCGCGGCGAGCTGCCGCTCGAGTTCCGACCCGCCGGCGACACCGGCACCGAAGCCGAATTCCTCATGGAGGGGACCGATGGACGCTGACCTGCTGATCACCGGAGCCGTCGTCGCCGACGGCGAGGGACCGCGACGGACGACCGACGTCGCCGTCCGCGACGGCCTGATCGTCGCGGTCGGCGACGGGCTTCCGGCCGAGCACGCCGGCGAGGCGATCGACGGCCGCGGCAGGCTGCTCTGCCCCGGCTTCGTCGACATGCACGCCCACTCGGCGCTCGAGCCGTTCGAGCGGCCGGCGCTGGAGCCGAAGGTCGCCCAGGGCTTCACCACCGAGCTGCTGCATCCGGACGGGCTCGCGCCGGCCCCGGTCGACCCGGCCCGCCGTGACGACCGCCGGATGTACCTCGTCGGGCTCGAGGGCCGCGGTCCCGGGCAGTGGAGCTGGTCGAGCTTCGACGAGTACCTGGCGGCGCTGGCCGAGACCGGTCCGGCGACGACGCTGGTCCCCTCGGCCGGCCACGGCGCGATCCGCGACTACGTGATCGGCAGCGACGATCGTGCGCCCGACGCCGGTGAGCTGCGGCGGATGCGCGACGCGACCCGGGCCTGCCTCGAGGCGGGGGCCCGCACGCTCTCGTTCGGGATGATCTACCTGCCCGGGCTGTACGCGGCGACCGACGAGCTGGAGGCGATCTCCGAGGAGGCCGCCCGCTTCGGCGCGCCGCTGGTGCCGCACGTCCGCAACGAGGCCGGCGGTGTGCTCGAGGCGATCGAGGAGTTCGTCGGGATCGCCCGCCGGACCGGCGCCCCGCTGCACCTCTCGCACCTCAAGCTGGTTGGCCACGCCGAGCTGGTCGAGCCGCTGTTGGCGCTGCTCGACCGCGCCTCGGAGGAGGTCGACCTGAGCTTCGACCAGTACCCCTACGGCGCCGGCAGCACGGTCCTGACCGCGCTGCTGCCGGCCTGGGCGCTGGAGGGCGGCGGCGAGCGGGTGCTCGCGCGGCTCCACGACGCCGACACCCGTGCGCGGATCGTCCGCGACGCGGTCGACGGCCTGCCCGGCTGGGAGAACCTCTACTCCGCCTGCGGGCCCGAGCAGATCGTGATCGCGCACGCTGGCCCCGCCGGCCGCGAGGCGATCGGCCGGACCCTCGCCGAGGTCGCCGAGGAGGGCGGCCGGCACCCGATGGTGGCCGCGCTCGACCTGCTCCGCGACACCCGGCTCGACGTCGCGATGGTCGACCACTACGCGACCGAGGAGACCGTCCGCGCGCTCTTCTCGCACCGGCTCGGGCTGGTCGGCTCGGACGGCATCTACGGCACCCGACCGCACCCGCGGCTGTACGGGACCGCCGCCCGCGTGCTCGGCCGCTACGCCCTCCGCGACGGGCTGATCAGCGTCGAGGACGCCGTCGCCCGGCTCTCCTCGCGCGCCGCCGACCGGGTCGGCCTCCACGACCGCGGCCGGATCCGCGAGGGCCTCCGCGCCGACCTCGTGCTGCTCGACCCGGAGACCTACGTCGACATCGCGACCTACGACGACCCCTGCCGCACGCCACCTGGCGTCGAACGGGTGCTGATCGCCGGCGAGACCGTCGTCCGCGACGGCGCCACGACCGGCGCCCGACCCGGCGGCGTCGTCCGCACCCCTCGTCCCCAGAACTCCGACCGGAGCCCCCAGTGAGTCACCCCCGCACCACCCCCACCCCTGACCTGGACGCGATCGACGGCGAGGCCGTCGCCGACCTCGCCCTGCGCCTGGTGCGCGAGGCGAGCCCGTCCGGCCAGGAGGGCGCCGTCGCCGCCGTCGTCCGCGAGGCGCTCGAGGCGCTGGACTTCGAGGTCGAGGTCGATCCGCTCGGCAACGTCACCGGCACCCTCGACGCTGGCCCCGGCCCCTGCGTCCTGCTCGACTCGCACATGGACACCGTCGGCGTGACCGACCCGGGCGTCTGGACCCGCAACCCGCAGGGCGAGATCGCCGACGGCCGCCTCTACGGCCGCGGCGCGATGGACATGAAAGGCCCGCTGGCCGCGTCGATCATCGGCGCCGCCGCGCTCCGCGGCAGCCTCGAGCGCGGCCGGGTCGTGATCTCCGCCTCGATCGCCGAGGAGCTGGCCGAGGGCCCGCCGCTGATCCCCGTGCTCGAGCGCGTCCGCCCCGACCGGGTCGTGATCTGCGAGGCGACCGGCCTGCGGCTGTCGGTCGCCCAGCGCGGCCGGGCCGAGATCCTGGTCGACGTCGAGGGCCGCCCGACCCACTCGGCGCGTCCCGACCTCGGGATCAACGCGGCCGAGGTGATGGCCGACGTGATCCGTGCCTGCCGCGAGCTGCCGCTGCCCCACCACGACCTGCTCGGCGACGGGATCCTCGTCCTGACCGACGTGATCAGCCGTCCCTACCCGGGCCTCTCGGTCGTGCCCGACCGCTGCCTGGCGACGTTCGACCGGCGGACCCTGCCGGGCGAGAGCGAGGCCGACGTGCTCGGTCCGATCCAGGCCGCGATCGACGCCGCCTGCGCCGCCTACGGCACCCGCGGCACGGCCTCGATCGCGATCGACCGCTACGAGACCTACACCGGCGCCGCGATGGAGACCCCGAACTTCGCGCCCGCCTGGGAGCTGTCCCCCGACGCGTCGATCGTGCAGGCGGCGCTCGCCGGCCTGCGCGCGGCGGAGCTGGGCGCCGAGCTGAGCCACTGGTCGTTCTGCACCAACGGCAGCGGTAGCGCGGGACAGCTCGGCCTGCCCACGATCGGGTACGGGCCGGGCGACGAGGGCCAGGCGCACCGCGTCGACGAGCAGATCGAGCTCGCCGACCTGCGGACCGGCGCCCAGGGATACGCGACGATCGTCGACGCGCTGCTCGCGCTCGACGTCAACGAGGAGGCATGAGCATGGGCCAGGCACGGCTGCACCGCAACACCACCGCGTCGCCGCTGGCGGCGTCCGCGACCGGCAACGACTCGCTGCGGTTCCACCGCACGCTCCCGGACTACGCCCCGTCCCCGCTCGTCGACGCCCCCGCGGCGGCCGCCGCGCTCGGCGTCCGGCGGCTGCTGGTGAAGGACGAGTCCGCCCGCCTGGGGATGCCGTCGTTCAAGATCCTCGGCGCCTCGTGGGCGACGTTCCGGGCGCTCTGCGCGCTGCTCGACCGCGCCCCCGAGACGGTCGCCGGGCTCGACGAGCTGCGGGCCGCGCTCGCGCCGCGGCTGCCGCTCGAGCTGGTCGCGGCGACCGACGGCAACCACGGCCGCGCCGTCGCGCGGATGGCGAAGCTGCTGGGGCTGACCGCGCACATCCTGGTGCCCGACGACATGGTCCCCGCCCGGATCGCCGGGATCGAGGAGGAGGGCGCGCGGGTCACGATCGTCGCCGGCAGCTACGACGAGGCGGTCGCCGCCTCGGCTGCGCTCGCCGACGAGCGCCACCTGGTGATCTCCGACACCTCCTGGCCCGGCTACGAGCAGGTCCCCGGCTGGGTGATCGACGGCTACGCGACGATCGGCCAGGAGCTCGACGAGCAGCTGCACGAGCTCGGCGTCGAGCAGGTCGACGTCGTCACGGCCCAGATCGGCGTCGGCGCGTTCGCCTCGGCGGTGGTCTCGTACTTCCGGCCCCACGGCGCGACCATCGTCGGGGTCGAGCCGACCCGCGCCGACTGCGCGATCGCCTCGATCGAGGCCGGCACGATCGCGACCGTCCCCGGCCCCCACGACTCGATCATGGCCGGGCTCAACTGCGGCAGCCCGTCGCTGATCGCCTGGCCGGCGCTGGTCCAGGGGATCGACTGGTTCGCCGCGGTCGAGGACGACGCCGCCCGCGACGCGATGCGGCTGCTGGCGAAGGACGGGATCGTCTCGGGCGAGAGCGGCGCGGCCGGCCTCGCCGGGCTGCTGGTCTTCGGCGCGGAGCTCGGGCTCGAGGCCGACCAGACGCTGGTCGTGATCTCGACCGAGGGCGCGACCGATCCGGTCGGCTACGCGGAGATCGTCGGCGTCGAGGCGACGGCCGTGGGCGCCTGATGCGCACCCTCGTGCGCGGGGGCGAGGTCGTCACGACCGCCGGGGCCCGACGGGCGGACGTCCTGATCGACGGCGAGCGGATCCTCCAGGTCGGGCTCGACCTGGAGGCGTCGGTCGACGCCACGATCGAGGCCGCCGGCTGCCTGGTGCTGCCGGGCCTGATCGACAACCACACCCACCTCTCGATGCCGACCTCGGGGACGGTCACCTGCGACGACTTCGAGAGCGGGACCGCGGCCGCGGCGGCCGGCGGGACGACGACGATCGTCGACTTCGCGATGCAGACCGACGGCAGCCTGCTGCGCGGGCTCGAGGCCTGGCACGAGAAGGCCGCCGGGCGCGCCCACATCGACTACGGCTTCCACCTCTCGATCAGCGACGCCAACCCCGAGGCGATCCGCGAGATGCAGCAGGCGGTCGACGAGGGCGTCTCGACCTTCAAGGTCTTCATGGCCTTCAAGGGCGCGTTCATGGTCGACGACGACCAGCTGCTGCGGGTCCTGCGGCGGACGGGCGAGACCGGCGGGATGCTCCAGGTCCACGCCGAGAACGGCGACGCGATCGACGTCTACGTGCGCGAGGCGCTGGCCGCGGGCAACACCGCCCCGAAGTACCACGGGATCACCCGTCCGCCCGACCTCGAGGCCGAGGCGACCGCCCGCGCGATCCGGCTCGCGCGTTGGGCGGGACGGCCGCTGTTCGTCGTCCACGTGACCTGCGAGGGCGCGGTCCGCGAGATCCAGGCCGCGCGCGACCGCGGCGAGCCGGTCCACGCCGAGACCTGCGTCCAGTACCTCGTCCTGACCGACGAGGAGCTGGCGCGGCCCGGCTTCGAGGGCGCGCAGTTCGTCTGCTCGCCGCCGCTGCGCACCGAGCACGACCAGCAGGTCCTGTGGCAGGCGCTGCGGCAGGGCGCGCTCGAGAGCTGCTCGACCGACCACTGCCCGTTCACCCTGGAGCAGAAGGCGATGGGGCTGGGTGACTTCTCGAAGATGCCCAACGGCCTGCCGACGATCGAGCACCGGCTGTCGGTGCTCTACGACCGCGGCGTCCGCCGGGGCCGGATGACGCTCGGCGAGCTCGTCGCGACGACCTCGACCAACCCCGCCCGGCGGTTCGGGCTGGCCCCGCGCAAGGGCGAGATCGCGCCCGGGGCGGACGCCGACCTGGTCGTCTTCGACCCCGAGCGGGAGCAGACGATCTCGGCCGCGACCCACCACTCGGCGTCCGACTACGACCCCTTCGAGGGCTGGACGTTGCGGGGCGCGCCGCGCACGGTGCTGTCGCGCGGGGACGTCGTCGTCCGCGACGGCGTGGTCGTCTCGCGCCCCGGCCGCGGCCGCTACCTCCGCCGCGACGTGGTCGAGGACTGAGCGGTGCGGCTGCTGGTGGTGAACCCGAACACGACCACCGCGATGACCGACGCGATCCGCGGGGTCGCGCGGGCGCGGGCCCGGCCGGGAACCGCGATCACGGCGCTGACCGCGCCGTGGGGGCCGGCCTCGATCGAGAGCCACGCCGAGGAGGCGGTCGCGGCCGTCGCCACGGTCGAGGCGATCGCGGACCACGTCGCGGGCCACGACGGCGTGATCATCGCCTGCTTCGGCGACCCGGGGCTGGAGGCGGCGCGCGAGATCTCGCCGGTGCCGGTGGTCGGGATCGCGGAGGCGGCGATGCTGACGACGCTGCCGCTCGCCCGTCGGTTCTCGGTCGTCGCCGCGCTCGACCGCGCCCACCCGCTGATGGAGGACACCGTTCGGCGGCACGGGCTCGAGGCGCGCTGCGCGTCGGTCCGCACCACGGGCCTCGCGGTGCTCGCGCTGGAGCAGGATCCGCTCGCGACCGAGGACGCGATCGTGGCCGCCGCCCGGCGTGCGATCGACGAGGACCACGCGGAGGCGATCTGCCTCGGCTGCGCGGGGATGGCGGGCCTCGACGAGCGGGTCGCGGCGCGGGTCGGGGTGCCGGTGATCGACGGCGTGGCCGCTGCGGTCACGCTGCTCGAGGGGCTGGTCCACGCCGGCCTGACGACCAGCCGCGCGGCGGCCTTTCGGGCGCCCGACCCGAAGCCGTCGCAGCCGCGTCCGGCCCGCTGAGCGGCGGCGCCGGGGCGGGGTCGGGGTCGGGGTCGCCCGCCGTCGTGCGTGGGCCGCGGGGTGACGGGCGGCAGCGCGTGGCGGCCGGCGGCCGGAGCGCTGTCGATTGCCCACCGTGGAGGTGGCAAACGCATCGCGGAGCGCGCTCGGCGGGCCCGCCCCGGCCGAAACCGCCAGCTTCCAAGCCAGTTCTTGCCGATTAGTGGTGGGAACGGCCGCGACGGTATAGGTTTCCCGAACTCCTGAACGCGGGGAACTCCGGTGTGAATCCGGGGCTGACGCGCAGCGGTATGGGGGACGACTGGATCGTGCATCCACTGGGCCTGGAACTTGGGCCTGGGAAGGAGATCCGGAAGGCCGAACCCGAGCCCGAACACCCGGTCAGGGGACCGTTATCCGTCTCGCGATCCTGGACGGCCGGCTCCGCTGCTCCTTCGGGAGGGGTGCGTGCTCGTCGCCTGGAAGACAGGAACCCGACATGCACCCAGATCCGCGCGGCTCACGCCGCCCGTCGTCCCCGACGGACGCCCCTGGCCTCGCTGCCCGGCGTTCCGACGTCCTCTCGCGAACGGATGCCCGTTCATCGATTCGAGAAGGGACGGCCTCCGTGCCGCACCACCATCGCCGTCGACGCGCCGTCGTCCTCGGCACCCTCGCCGTCGCGCTCGCCGCGCCCACCGCGGCGTCCGCCCTGACCCTCACCCAGGGACCGGGCGGTCCGTTCGCGACCGGCGCCAACCCGAGCGCGGTCGCCACCGGGCGGCTCTCGTCCTCGGCCGGCGCCCGCCGCGCGCTGTTCGTCGTCAGCACCTCCGCCAGCAGCGTCAGCGTCCTCCGCAACGACGGCTTCGGGGCCTTCGCCCCGGCGACCGGCTCCGCGATCAGCGTCGGCGCCTACCCGGGGGCGATCGCGACCGGCGACCTCGACGGCGACGGCAAGCTCGACTTCGTCACCACCAGCGCGACCACCAACACCGTCAGCGTGCGGCTGGGGAACGGGGCGGGCGGCTTCACCGCGGCCCCCGACCTGGCCGACGTCGCCGCGCCCGGCCAGCAGCCGATCGCGGTCGTCGTCGCCGACTTCGACGGCGACGGCACGCTCGACCTCGCGACCGCCAACAGCCGCTCGACCCAGCCGGCCGACCCCGCCCCGCGCGATCCGGGCGGCGTCAGCGTGCTCCGCGGCGCCGGCGACGGGAGCTTCGCCGCCCCGGTCCGGACCGCAGCCAACGGCACCGGGACCGGGGCCGACACCCAGTCGCCGCGCTCGCTGGTCGTTGCCGACCTCGACGGCGACGGCAGGCCCGACCTGGCCACCGGCAACAGCCGGACCGCCGACCTCGCCGCGGCGCCGGCCACGATCACCGTCCTGCGCAACGACGGCAGCGGCGGCTTCAGCGTCGATCCCGCCGGGCCGATCGCCTCCGGCGGTCCCGGCCGCGGCCGGATCGTGGCGGGCGACCTCGACGGCGACGGTCGCCCCGACCTCGTCGCCGCGAACTACGGCTCCGGCGTCAAGTCGCTGAGCGTCGCCCGCAACGACGGCAGCGGTCGCTTCACCGCCGCGGTCGTCACGACGGCGATCCCCGATCCGCCGAAGCCGCCCTACACCGGGATGGCCAGCTGCGCCCCGACCGGGACCCCGGGGATCGGCGACCTCGACGGCGACGGCAAGCTCGACGTCGTCGTCACCAACACCACCTACGGCTCGGTCTGCCTGATGCGCGGCGACGGCCAGGGCGGCTTCGTGGCCGGGCCGGCGATCAAGCCGGCCGACGTCGGCGTGCCGAACGCGGCGCTCGTCGTCGACGTCGACGACAGCGGCAGCCAGGACCTCGTCCTGCCCAACGGCCGGCCCTCCGGAGCGGTCGGCGTGCTGCTGGGCGGCGCCTGGTCGACGCTCGCCGGCGACGGCGGCTTCGGCCCCCAGACGCTGGCGACGATCAGCGCGACCAAGAGCTTCACCGTCACCAACACCCGGCCCGACGGGCTGCCGCTGGTCGTCGACGACGCGAGCGTGACGGGCACCGACGGCGACGCCTTCCCGGTCGTCTCCGACAGCTGCACCGGCCGCCCGGTCGCGGTCGGCCGGAGCTGCCGGGTGAAGCTCGCGTTCGCCCCGTCGGTGCTCGGCGCGGCCAGCGGTCAGCTGGAGCTGCGCTCGGATCCGGTCGCGCTCGCCGCGGCCCCGGTCCCGTCGACCGCGGCCGACCTCGGACTGCTGCCGCTCACCGGCAACGGGATCGCCGCGCCCGCCGGGCCGCAGGGCGACCGGGGGACCGACGGGAGCGACGGGGCGGTCGGTCCCGCGGGGGCGACCGGCGCCCGCGGCGAGGGCGGCGTCGGGATCGCCGGCCCGCTCGGCCCGCAGGGGCCCGCCGGGCTCCAGGGCACGCCGGGAGCAGCTGGTGCCCGGGGAGCAACGGGGCCGCGCGGACGCGACGCCCGCGTGAGCTGCCGCGTCCGGCGGGTCGCCGGTCGCCAGCAGGTCCGCTGCACCACCACCACGACGGCGAAGACGGCCCGGGCGGGCACCCGCGCGAGCCTGACCCGCGCCGGCCGCACCTACGCCCGCGGCACGCTCCGGCAGCTGCGCGCGATCCGGCGGGTGACCGCGGGGCGCTACACGCTCCGCGCCGGTCGCACCCGGATCGCCGTCCGCGTCCGCTAGCCCGGCGACGCCGCTCCTCCCGGTTCCCGACGGCGCGCCACCCGCGCGCCGTCGGCGACCCCTCGTCCCATCACCGCCAGAGGTCCCGATGCCACCCGTACACCGTCTCGTCCCGCTGCTTCGGCGGAGCGCCGCGCTCGCCGCAGCGACCGCCGTGCTCGCCGTCCCCGCCGCGGCCGGGGCCGCCAGCGACCCCCAGATCGCGACCGCCGTCGACCGCGCGGCCGACTGGATCGCCGGTCGCCAACTGGCCAGCGGTGCGCTCGGCCCGAACGGCGGGCTCGACCCGTCGTGGGCCCTGATCGGGCTCGCGGGCAGCGGCCGCCACGCCGCCGACCTCCGCACCACGCCGGGGGCCGCGAGCGCCCAGGACTACTACCTCAACCTCTGGACCCGGACCCCGGACGCGCAGTGGTCGAGCCTCGGCACGCCCGCCGCGACCGACTACGAGCGGGCGATCCTCGTCGGCCGCTCCGCCGGCCTCGACCCGACCCGGCTCTCGGCGTCGCGCAACATGCTCGCCGACCTCGCCGGCTTCTACCGCCCGGAGACCGGCAGCTTCGCGCCGGCCGGGCTGGTCAACCACCAGATCTTCGCGCTCCAGGCGCTGCTGGTGCTGCCGGTCGCCCCGGCCCTGGTCGCGCGGACGGCGGAGACGCTGGCCGATGCCGCGGTCGACGGGGCCGGCGTCTGGCGGATCCCCGATGTCGACCTGACCGGGGCGGCGGTCGGCGCGCTCTGCGGGGCCGGGCGGACCCCCGCCGATCCGGTCGTCGCGGCCGGGATCGCCAAGCTCCGCGGGGCGGGCGGGGCCAACAGCAGCAGCACCGCCTGGGGGATCGACGGGCTCGCGATGTGCGGGATCGCGCGGGGTGGCCCCGCCTGGACGAGCGGCGACGAGCAGGCCGTCGACCGGATCCTCGCCGCCCAGCTGAGCAGTGGCCCCGACGCCGGCGCCTGGCCGTACTCCGGCAGCACCGGCAACCTCTACACGACCCAGGACGCGCTGCGGGCGCTGGTCGCCCCGGGCTTCTCGGTCGCGCCGCCGGCCCGCGCCAACCCCAGCGATCCGGCCGTCCGGCCCGTCCCGGCGGTGGCGGACGGGACCCCGGTCCCGGTGACGCTGTCGGTCGACGTCGGCGATCCGGCGGGGCTCCGCTTCTGCCGGGTCGTCGTGCCGTCGGGGAGCCCGCTGGCGAGCGTCCTCGCCGAGGCCCGCCGGACCGCCGCGCCCGCCGGCTGCGTGACCGGCTGGACCGTGGCCGACGGTCGCCTGAAGACCGTCAACGGCCGCTACTCCGACGATCCGGCCGGCGGCTGGCGGAGCGCGATCGACCGCGGCCCGGAGACGACCGACGCCGCGACGCCGGTCCGCTTCGGCGCCAGCGTCGCGCTGACCCTCGCCCGGCCAGCGGCGGGACGCGTCGACGACGATCCGACCCCTCCGACCGGGGAGCCGGGGCTGCCGACCGGCGGGCCGGGCGATCCGCCGGTCGTGCCGCTGCCCGGGATCGCGCCGCCGCTCGTCCCGGACGTGCGCCCCAAGGCCCGCGCTCCGCGTCCCACGACCGCCCCGCTGCGGGCGAGCTGCCGTGTGACCGACCAGCGCCGCCGCGCGGTCCGCTGCGTCGTCCGTCGGGGGACCGCGCGCTCGGCGCCGCGGCTGGCCGCCACCACGACGCTGCGCCTGACCCGCTCCGGGCGGACGACGGCCCGCGGGACGGTTGCGCGGTTGCACAGCGCCCGCCGGCTGCCGCGCGGCCGCTACGTCCTCGTCGTCCGCGAGCCGAAGCGGACCACGCGCCTGCGCGTCGTCCTCCGCTGACCGGCGATGCCCGCTCCCGCGACCCCCACCGACCGAGGGACCTCCATGACCTCCGTACGCCGATCGATCCTCGTCCGCAGCGCGCTGCTCTCGGGGACGCTGCTCGCGCTCCTGCCGGCCTCCGCGACCGCGCTCGAGACGCTCGTCCCGGTCCCCGGGAGCCCGTTCGGGCTGCCCGGGGGCAGCGTCGACGGGCAGCCCGTCCACGAGGGCAACCCGGTCGTCCTCGGCCTCTTCGACGCCGACGGCGACGGCCGCCCCGACGCCGTCACCCTCAACGGCAACGGCACCCAGGCGACCGTCGGCGTGCTGCCCGGGGACGGTCGCGGGGGCTTCGGCGCGACGACCCTCTCGCCGGTGGGCGGGGGAGCGACCTGGCTCGTCCGGGGCGCGGTCGCCGACGTCGACGGCGACGGGCGCGGCGACCTGGTCTTCGGCTACGGCGACGCGGGCGGGGCCGGCGCCTCCGGCTTCGGGGTGATGCGCGGCCGCGGCGACGGGACGTTCGCGCCGGTCAGCTGGACGCCGGTCACGTCCGGGTCCTTCAGCGACGTCACCAGTCTCGCGGTCGGTGACCTGAACGGCGACGGCACGCCCGACGCGGTGGTGGTGACGGCCCAGCGCCAGGCCGCCCACGTCATCCGCCGCTTCCTCGGCGCCGGCGACGGCACGTTCACCGCGCTCGGCTCGCCGACGCCGCTGAAGCAGGCGCCCGGCGACGACCTCGGCAGCTACCCGCAGTCGGTCTCGGTCGCCGACGTGACCGAGGACGGCAAGGCCGACGTGCTGGTCACGCGGATCCGGATGCCCGGGATCGCGCCGGGAACGCTCGGCGTCAGCGTGCTCCGCGGCGACGGCCTCGGCGGTCTCGCGGAACAGGCCGAGAGCCCGTTCTCGACCGGCGGACCGGGGGCGGCCGGCGGGGGCGGGGTCAACGCGACCCACCTCCAGATCGCCGACCTCGACGGCGACGGCCACCGCGACCTGGTGACGATCAACAAGCACGCGCCGACGACCGGCGGGCTCGACGCGAACCCGGTCGGCGCGACGGTCAGCGTCCTGCGCGGGGACGGGGCGGGGCGCTTCGCCGCGTCGCCGGGAAGCCCGTTCCCGGTCTACGCGGCGGACGCGTTCGAGCCCGATCCGTTCCCGCTCGACGCCCACGTCGCCGACCTCGACGGCGACGGCCACCCGGACCTGGCGGTCGCCAACGAGCGTGACGGCCGGATCGTCGTCCTCCACGGTCGTGGCGACGGCGGCTTCTCGCTGGTGCCGGACCTGAGCCGGTCGCTGCCGGCCAGCGCCCAGGGGCCGTTCCTGCTCGCCGGGGCCGACCTCGACGGCGACGGCCGGGCGGACCTCGCGCTCGCCCACCAGCTCCGCAACCGGACCCAGATCTCGGTCTGGCGCAACCCGGCCCCGGCCGCGCCGGAGGAGCCGGCGAAGCCGGGCGAGGGCGGCCCGGCGGGGCCCGGCGGCCCGACCGGCTCCGGCGGCGGCGCGGGTGGCGCGCCCGGTCCCGCGCCGGTTCCGCCCGCACCGACCCCGCTGCCGGAGGGGCAGCCCCGGACCGTCGCGCCCGGCCTGGTCGTGCGGGTGCGCCCGGCGACCGTGCGCGCCTCACGCGGCGGCAGCGCCCGCTTCGTGCTGACCGTCCGCAACCCCGGCCGCACCCCGATCCGCGGCGCCCGCCTCTGCGTGAGCGTCCCGAAGCGACAGCTGCGGGCCCCCGCCTGCGGCCGGCTGCCGGCGATCGCCGCCGGCCGGACGATCACCCGCAAGCTCGCCCTGCGGGTCCGGCCCGCCGCGACCCGCGGCCGTCCGGCGCAGGCGCGCGTGGCGGTCACCGCGCCCGGCAGCAGCGTCCGCGCGACGTTGCGCGTGCGGGTGCGGGTGCGCTGAGTCCCGGCGGTCGCCGGCTCGTGCCGACGACCGCCACCCCGGAGCCGACGCCCGCGTGCGGGTCGTCGGCGCCGGTCCCACCGTTGGCCGTCCGGCCGATGCGGCGGCGCCCGGGCCCTCCGGCGCGTCCCGTCCCACACACCAAGGAGACACCCATGAGGACCACCACCATCCTGCGGCGCGCCGCAGCGATCGCCCTGGCGATGCTGGCGCTGCCGGCCGGCGCCTCGGCGGCCAACGTCGGCGTTCGCGTCGAGGGCGAGATCGTGACCCAGCAGTCGCGCGTCGTCGTCCCGATCGGCACCGGCTCGGGCACGGCGCAGAAGTACGACAACAGCGGCGCGCTGCCCGGCGGCTGCAAGGACGACACCGGCGCCCAGGCGCTCGAGCGGGCGGTCAGCGGCAACTGGGACCGCGCGCCCTACATCACCACGATCAACTCCGAGTACCACGGCTTCTCGCCCGACAGCTGGACGATCTACCTCAAGAGGGCGGGCGCGAACTGGAGCTACGCCGACTGGGGGATCTGCGACCTGCACCTGGCCGACGGCGACGAGCTGCTGCTCCAGGCCGGCGACAACATGACCGTCGCCAACTGGCGTCCGTACTCGCCGGTGCTGGTCTGGAACAGCTTCCCGACCACGCCGCAGTCGACCTCGACCGCGGTCAGCGTCTCGCTCAAGAAGTGGGTCGTGCCGAACGTGCCGGACGACGAGGATCCGGCCTTCCCGGGCAGCCACTGGCTGTCGCCGCCGATGGTCGAGAGCGACGCCGCCAGCTACAAGCTGACGGCCACGAAGGCCGGCGGCCCGACCTTCACCGCGACCACCAACGCGTCGGGCGTCGCCTCGCTGGCGATCACGACGGCCGGGCTCTACAGCCTCAAGGCCGACGCGACCACGACCGGGATCACCGGCAACTGGTCGCGCTCGCTGCCGGGGACGGTCTGCGTCCGCAGCAGCTCGGGGGTCCAGCCCTGCTGAGCCGCTGACGGGCGGGCGGCAACCGTCGCCCGCCCGCGCTGTCGGTGCTGCGCGCCTCGCGGTGCGGTCCGCCTTGCGGTGGCGCGCGCCTCGGCGGCTGCCCGCCCTGGCTGCCCGGCTGTTCCGCCCGAGCCGTTCGTGACCGGTTGACCTTGAGCGCCTAGGAGAGGCTCGGCGTCAACCGGTCGCCGGCCAGGGGGCCGAGGGCGTGTTGGACGAGGCAGCGCCCATCCGCTCCTGGAGGTCGACGTCGGCCAGCGAGGCCCGGATCGCCCGCACGATCGGCGAGGCGGGATCGGTCCCGGCGGTCACGAGCCCGACGGTCGGGGCGACCACCGGATCGACCAGCGGGTGGACGCCGACCCCCGGCGGCAGCTCGCGCCCCGCCAGCCAGGCGTGCCCGACCACGGTCGACCAGCCGTCGCGCACGAGGTCGAGCAGGACCCCGAACGAGTCGGCCTCGATCCGCGGCTGGGCGGTCAGTCCGACGCTGCGGAGGCTGGCGTCGACGGTCCGTCGGTGCTGCATGTCGTCGGTCAGCAGGCAGAGCGGCAGGTCGACGATCGCTGCCCACCGTGCGGGGCCGGCGGGCAGCGCCTCGGCGGTCAGCAGCACGAACCGCTCGCGGTAGAGCGGCACGATCGCGAGCTCGCGGGACGGTTCGTCGACGTAGGTCAGCCCGGCGTCGAGGGCGTGGGCGGCCAGCCCGGCGACGATCCGCTCGGTCGGCCAGGTCCGCATCTCGACGCGGACCCCGGGGTGGGCGCGCAGCAGCGGCCCGACGACGCTCGGGACGGCGGCGACCGCGGTCGGGATCACCCCGAGCCGCAGGGTCGCGGTCAGCTGGCCGCGCAGCCGCCCGGCCTCGGCGGCGAGCGCGTCGGCGGCGCCGACCGCCGACTGCGCCCAGCCGAGCAGCTCGCGGCCCTCGTCGGTCAGCGTGACGCCGCCGCTGCCGCGGTCGACCAGCCGCAGGCCGAGCTCCGCCTCGAGCTTGCGCACCGCCATCGAGAGTGCTGGCTGGGAGACGTGGCAGGCGGCGGCGGCGCGGCCGAAGTGGCGCTCGCGGGCGAGCGCGACGAGGTACTCGAGCTGGCGGAGGATCATCGGCGACTCATCAGTGCTGCTTATCGTAGGTGCACCCAAAGATATTTGCCTTCGATCAGTGGCGTCGCCATGCTCCCTCGCCGCAATGCCGTCGTTCCGCCCCCGCCGCCCTTCCGCCCATCTCGACCCCGGAACGGGGCGGCCCGCTGCTCGCCGTCATCACGTGGTCCTGCCCCACCTGCGTCTGGGGGCCGGCGTGTTCGTCAGCGCGGTGATCCTGGCTGCGGTCGGCGCGGCCGCCGGCGAGCCGCTGCTGATCGCCCCGCTGCTGGCGACCGCGGCACTCAAGCACACCGCGCCACACAGCCCCGGGGTCGCCCCCCACCGGGTCGTCGGCGGGCACCTGCTCGGGGCGCTGACGGGGATGACGGTCGGGGCGCTGCTCGGCGACGGGACGATCGCGATCGCGGCCGCGGCGGCCGTCGCAGCGGTCCTGATGCTCGGCCTCGACGTGCTCCACGCGCCGGCGGTCGCGACCGCCTACATCGCGGTCGAGCAGCACGGCGACCACTGGTTCCCGGTCCAGGTCGTGCTCGCGGGCGCGGCGGTGCTGGTCGCGACGACGGTCTTCCTCTCGCCGCTGCTGCACGGGCACGCCTACCCGGTCCGAGCCCCGCGGACGGCCGACGCGACCAACGCCGGCTGAGCCGCGGCGCGGGTGGGGCCGGGGTGGGGTGAGCCGGGGTCGGGTCGGGCGTGGGGCTGGGGCGGGGTCGGGCGTGGGGCTGGGCGTGGGGCCGGGGCCGGAGTGGGGTGAACCCCGGGGGCGGGCGTGAGGGCGAGGGCCGCGGCCGGACGAAGCGGGACCCTGTCTCGTTCTCTTTGAGGTTGACCACCGTAGAGGTGGCAAACCTCAAAGAGAACGAGAGGGCCCTCCGCCTCAGGCCTCCGCTGCCCTCGCCCTCACGCCCCCTCGGCCCCGCCCCTTCGGCCCGTGCCCCGCGTCCGGCCGCTCCCCGCGCCCGGCCGCCCCATGCCTCGCGCGCCCCTAGGCCCCGCGCCCCGTCGCCTCGCGGCCTCGCGCCCCGCGCCCCCCCCGCCCCCTCAGGCGGCCTCGGCCACGACCACCGCCCGCTCGCTCCGCCGCCGGGCCAGCACGCCGCGCGGGCCGAACAGGTAGGCGAGCACGAACTGGAGGGTCAGGACGCAGACGATCGCGCCGCCGGTCGAGGCGTCGAGGTGGTAGCTGAGGTACGTCCCGAGCACGCAGGCCAGCACGCTGCTCGCCGCGGCCCAGCCGAGCATCCGGCCGAAGCGGTCGGTCAGCAGGTAGGCGGTCGCCCCGGGGGTCACCAGCATCGCCACCACCAGCACGATCCCGACCGCCTGCAGGGCCACGATCACCGTCAGCGCGAGCGCGCCGAGCAGCAGCGCCTCGAGCCGCTGCGGCGAGAGGCCGATCGCGTGCGCGTGGGTCGCGTCGAAGGCGTAGAGGACGAGGTCGCGGCGCTTGATCAGCAGCGCGCCGAGCGCGACCACGCCGATCACGACCGCTTGGGCGATGTCGCCGTCGCTGACGCCGAGCACGTTCCCGAACAGGATGTGGAAGAGGTCGACCTGCGAGGGGATCACGCTGACGAGCACCAGCCCGAGCGCGAACAGGCCGGTGAAGACGATCCCGATCGCCGCGTCCTCCTTGATCCGACTGGTCCGGTTGAGCCCGCCGATCATCGCCACCGCCCCGGACCCGAAGATGAAGGCGCCGATCGCGAACGGCAGCCCGGCGACGTAGCTGAGGACGACTCCGGGCAGGACGGCGTGGGAGACGGCGTCGCCCATCAGCGACCAGCCGAGCAGGGTCAGCCAGCACGAGAGCGCGGCGCAGACCAGGCCGCAGATCGTCGCCACCAGCAGCGCCCGCTGCATGAACTCGAACTGCAGCGGGTCGGTGAACCACTCGACGACGGTCATGCGGCGTTCTCCTCGGGGAGCTCGGGGCTGGTGGGGGTCGGTTCGGCCGGGGCCGGGGAGCCGGCCGCGACGGGAACGGACGGCGGCGGTGGGGCGGCCGCGCCCCCGCCCGTCGTCCCGGCCAGCGCCTCGACCGGCACGAAGCCGCCGAACGCGGCCGCCAGCGGCTCGGGGCGCAAGGTCTCGGCGGGCGTGCCCTGGGCGACGATCCGGCGGTTGATCAGCGCGACCTCGTCGCAGAGCGCGGGCACCGCGATCAGGTCGTGGGTCGAGACGAGGATCGTCCGGCCCTCGGCGGCGAGTCCCCGCAGCAGGGCGGTGATCGTCGCCTCGCTGCGCTTGTCGACCCCGGCGAACGGCTCGTCGAGCAGCAGCAGGTCGGCCTCCTGGGCGAGTCCGCGGGCGACGAACGCGCGCTTGCGCTGGCCACCCGAGAGCGCCCCGATCTGGCGCTCGGCGAGGTCGCTCAGCTCGACCCGCTCGAGCGCGGCGTCGACGGCCGCGCGGTCGACCGGCCGCAGCCGCCGCATCGTCCCGAGCCGCCCGTAGCGGCCCATCGCGACGACGTCGCGGACGGAGACCGGGAACGCCCAGTCGACGTCCTCGTTCTGCGGGGCGTAGGCGACGCGCCCGGCCTTGCGGGCGGTGAGCGAGTCGCCCCCGAACAGCGCGACGCTGCCCGTGGTCGGCCGGACGAGGCCCATCAGGGCCTTGAAGAGCGTCGACTTGCCGGAGCCGTTCATCCCGATCAGGCCGTGCACGAGCCCGGGCGCGATCTCCAGCTCGACCCCGTCGAGGGCGAGGGTCGCGGCGTAGCGGACGCTGAGCTCGCGGACCTCGACGACGGGGCCTCCCGTGGCCCCGCCGTCGTCGGCGACCGTGCTCGGCGTCCGGTGGCCGCCTTCGCCGCGGTCGTCGGTCGAGGTCCGGGCCGCTGCGTCGCGGCGGGACGTCTGCCCGATCCTCATCGGGTGCCGCCCTTCGCGCCGAGGCCCGCGACGATCGTCTCGGCGTCACGCCGGAGCAGGTCGAGGTAGGTCGGGACGGGACCGTCGGCGCGCGAGAGCGAGTCGACGTAGAGGGTCCCGGCGAGCCGCGAGCCGGACTCGCGCGCGACCTGCTCCTGGGCCTTGTGGTTGACGGTCGACTCGCAGAAGATCCCCGGCACCTGTCGCTGGCGGACGAAGCCGACGGTGGCGGCGATCTGCTTCGGGGTGCCCTCCTGCTCGGCGTTGACCGGCCACAGGAACGCCTCGTCGAGCGCGAAGTCGCGGGCCAGGTAGGAGAACGCGCCCTCGCAGGTGACCAGCGCGCGGTGCTCGCGGGGGAGCGCGGTCAGGGACCGGCGGACGCTCCGCCCGACCGTCCGCAGCCGCGCGGCGTAGGCGTCGGCGCGGCGGCGGTAGAAGGCGGCGCCGTCGGGATCGAGGTCGGTCAGGGCCTTGCGGATGTTCTCGACGTAGATCGCGGCGTTGTCGACCGACATCCAGGCGTGGGGGTTCGGCTTGCCCGTGTACTCGGAGTCCTGGCCGTCGCTGCCGCTGCCGATCGCGATCGGGGTGATGCCGTCGGTCAGCGTCGCCGAGGGGGTCCGGGCGCGGTCGATGAACTGCTCGAACCAGCGCTCGAGGCCGAGCCCGTTCTCCAGCACCAGGTCGGCGCGGGCGGCGGCCTTGAGGTCGCTCGGGGTCGGCTCGTAGCCGTGGACCTCGGCTCCCGGCTTGGTGATCGAGGCGATCTGGACGCGGTCGCCACCGACCTCGCGGGCCATGTCGGCGATCACCGTGAAGGTCGTCAGGACCAGCGGCCGACCGTCGGCGGAGGCGCTGTCCTCGCCGCTGCCGCAGGCCGTCACGCCGACGGCCAGGAGGACGCCGACGATCATTGCCGTGACCAAACGATGAGTTCGCCGAAGCGTCGGACCAAGTTGTGGCATGCCAAAGATTGAAGCAGACGACGGCCAAGATGACGCCCCGGGGCGTACGGGTCAGCCGATCGGCTGCTGCCCGCGCCCGCGGACGATCGCCTCGGCGGCGTCGCCGATCCCGACGAAGAGCGACGCGCAGTCGGCGACCAGCTGCTCCTGGGTGACGTCGAGGCTGCCGTCGAGCCAGGCGATCAGCAGCTCGGCGACGCCGCCGGCGAGCAGGCCGGAGGTGACCCGCACCAGCGACTCGGCCTCGGGCGGGGGGCGGTAGCCCGCGCGGCCGTAGCCGGCGATCACCTCGGAGAGCGCGCGCATCGTCGCCATCCGGCGCTGCATCAGCGGTTCGCTGCCGAGGGCCTCGATGAAGACGACGCGGGCGCGACGCGGGTCGCGCGTCAGCTCGCGGATGCCGGTGTCGATCGCGGCGAACGCCTGGTCGTGGAGGTCCTCCCCGGCGGCGGCGACCGCGGCGATCACGGCCCGCGTGGCCTCGGCGACGATCTCGTCGAAGAGCGCCACCGCCAGCTGGTCGAGGTCCTCGAAGCTCTCGTAGAAGAACCGTGGGGTCAGCTGCGCCTGCTTGCAGATCCCGCGGACGGTGGTCTGGCTCCAGCCGGAGCCGCCGAGCAGCTCGAGCGCCGCGTCGAGCAGCTGTCGGCGCCGCGCTGACTGGCGCTCGTCGGCGGTCTGTCCTCCGTAGGTGCGCGGCGTGCTCACCGAAGGATTGTCCCAGGGCTGTCCAGGAAAGAGGCAACGCTCGTTTCTTCATGCGCTACGATCAGGAAACGCTGATGCCCTCTTTCGCTCCTCCACCGGCTGCCGCGCCGTCGCTCGGCCTCTCCGCGCTCGACGACGACGCGCTCCTCGCCCGGCTCGTCGCCGGTCGCTACCGCGGCGACCCGATCGCCGACCGGCTGGTCGAGGTCTTCGCCGCGCTGCCGGGCCGGACCGGCTGGCGGATGCTCGATGCGGCCCTGGCCGACGGGATCGACGCGGTCCCCGACGCTCCGCCCGAGCTGCGCGCGTTGCTCGCCGACGCGACCGGGCCGCCGCCGTGGCTCGACCTCGAGCTGGTCGATGCCGGGGCGATGAGCTTCTGGCGGGCGGGAGCGCCGACGCTGGCGGTCGCGCTGGTCTACGGCTCGCTCGCCTTCGGCTACCAGTTCGCCGACCTCTCGCGGCCGCTGGCGGCGACCGGGCGGCTGGAGCGGATGGCCTCGCGGCGGATCGGGGAGACGAGCCGCTGGGCGCTGGCGGTGACCGCCCCCGGCGGGATGCACCCGGGCGGCGCGGGCTGGTCCAGCAGCGTGCGGGTGCGGGTCGTGCACGCGCTGGTGCGGGCGCGGCTGCTGCGGTCGGGGGCCTGGGACGTCGACGCCTGGGGCGTGCCGATCAGCGCCACCGGGATGATGGCGACGGCGATCGGCGGCTTCCACGTGCTGCCGGAGCGCGCGATGCGCGACCTCGGCGTGCGCACGACGGCCGCTGACCGCGAGGCCCGGATCGCGCTCTGGCGCTGGGTCGGTGCGGTGATGGGGGTGCCGGCGGAGCTGTTGCCGCTCAACGCGGCCGAGGCCGAGCGGCTGCTCGACGCCTTCGGGCGCTGCTCGGCGGGCCCGAGCGAGGACGGCACGCGGCTGATGGAGGCGCTGGTCCGGCAGGGCCTCCCGCTCGAGGGGATCCTGCCGCCGTTCGCGGTCGGGCCGGCCCGCGCGCTCGGCGCCCCGGTGATCTCCGCGCTCGTCCGCCGCTGGATCGGCGATCCGGTCGCCGACGAGCTGGGCCTCGTGCGCTCGCCGGTCGGGCGCCTGGTCCCGCTGCTGCGGCCGCTGGTGCGGGTTCAGGTCCTGGCGCTCGCGGCGGGTCTGCTGGGCGACGAGCAGCGGGCCGCCCGGCAGCAGATCGGGGCCGTCGGTCGCCTGCTCGATCGCGCCGGCGACCCGTCGGCACCGGTCGCGCCGAGCGATACGGCCGCCGAGGGGGCGATCACCGCGCGTCGCGGACGGGGGCCCGCCGGGGCGGCGCGTCGTGGCACCGATCCGGTCGGGGAAGCCGTCGACGATCCGCGTTCCGCGACCGCCGCGAACCGCCGGACGGGACCCGTCGCTGCCCCCGGGGAGGGCCCCGCGACGGCGGCCGCGGCGACCGCGAGGCTCGGCCGTCCCGGACGGCTGTGGAGCCGCCGCCCGCCGCTGCCCCGCCGTCTACACCGAAACGACCATCGGGACCCGCCCGGACGGCGGGAAGATCAGCCCGGATCGCTCGTGGTGGACGGCGAACGGTCGTAGTCTGGGGAGAGTGCACGCGCTCTTCGACGACGCCCTCGTGCCGTTCCCGAAGGTGGGGCGGACGTACCGCCAGACCCGCCGGGTCACGCACGAGGACGTGACTCCGCTCGGCCGCGCGCGATTCGACGCGATCGCCCGCTGGCTCCAGCACCTGGCCTACTGCGACGTCGCCGACGCCGGGATGCTCTCGTACGCCGTCTGGATCGTCCGCCGGACCCGGATCCGGGTCGACCGCTTCCCCGCCTTCGGCGAGCAGATCGAGCTGCGCACGGCGTGCAGCGGCGCGTCCGGACTGACGGCCGAGTGGCGGACGACGATCATCGGCGAGCAAGGCGCGCTGGTCGAGGCCGCGACGCTGTGGGTCTCGGTCGACCCCGCGACTGAGCGTCCGCGCCCGAACCCGCCGGAGATGTACGCGGTCTTCGGACCGTCCGCCGGCGACCGCCGCGTCCGCTCGCGGCTGACCCATCCGCCCGCCCCGCCCGAGGCGACGGTGCGGCCCTGGTCGTTCCGCAACGCCGACCTCGACGTCGCCGGCCACGTCAACAACGCCGCCTACTGGCAGGCGATCGAGGAGGCGCTCGGAGCCGTCGTCGTCGCGCAGCCGGCCGAGGCGGAGATCGAGCACCACGCCGCCGCCGACGCCGGCCCGGCCAGCGTCCGCGAGCAGGGCGAGTACCACTGGATCCACAACGCGGCCGACGAGCGCTGCGCCTCGGTCCGGCTGCGGGTCCAGCCGGCCGGCTGAGCGGCGGCGGAGGCCGCGGAGCCCCGGCCGCGGAGTGTTCTTCCCGCTCGGGAAGATCTGGCGGTCATCGCTCGGCCGGATCGTCACCTCAGGGTCATTCTTCCCGGACGGGAAGATTTCCGGCAAGGATCGCCCTGCGGCTCGCTTCCGCGGTATGTTCTTCCCGTGCGGGAAGATTTCAGTGTGTTCGCCGGAGGTCCGACCGAGCTGGGGGCGGCGCTCCGCAACGAACGCAAGCGCCAGGGCCTGACGATCGAGGACCTCGCGTTGCAGGCCAACCTGGGTGCGCGTGCCGTTGGGGAGATCGAGCGCGGCAAGCCGACCGCCGAGCTGGCCGGCGTCCTCCGCGTGATCGAGACCCTCGGCCTCTCGCTCACGCTGGAGCGCCGAGATGGCTGAGGAGGGCGCCGTCGTCTGGTGCTTCGGTCAGATCGCCGGGCTGCTTGCGCCGCGTTCCGGCGGCATGGCCTTCCGGTACGCGCCGAGTTGGATCGCGGACCAGCAGCCCCCGCTCTCGTTCTCGCTGCCGCTCGACGGGTCGTTCTCCGACGCGCAGGCGACGGCGTTCTTCGGGGGCCTGTTGCCCGAAGGACAGCCGCGTGAGCTGCTGGCCCGCAAGCTCGGGGTCAGCGTACGGAACGACTATTCGATGCTCGTCGCCCTCGGCGGCGACACGGCGGGCGCGATCAGCGTCTTTCCCGCGGAGGTGGATCCGGAGGGGACCGAGGGCGGGGTCCAGTGGCTCGACGAGCGCCAGGTCGGGACGCTGATCGACGAGTTGCCGGACCGCCCGATGCATGCCGACGCAGACGGTGAGTGGCGTCTCTCGCTGGCGGGCGCGCAGGACAAGTTGCCGGTGGTGGTCCGCACCGACGGGACGATCGGCCTGACGCGCGGACGCGCGCCCTCGACGCACATCCTCAAGACGCCGATCGCGCGGCTGGAGGACACCGTCGCCAACGAGGCGTTCTGCCTCCACTTCGGAGCGGCGCTGGACCCGAGCAGGACGATGCCGTTCCGGACGGTCGACACGACGCCGATCGTCTGCGCCGGACGCGACGCCCTGCTAGTCGCGCGCTACGACCGGTCGACGGTCGACGGGGACACCCGGCGGCTCCACCAGGAAGATCTCTGCCAGGCGCTCGGGATCGCGACCGCCCAGAAGTACGAGACCGAGGGCGGCCCGGGGGTCACCGCCTGCATCGGTGCACTGCGCGAGGCCGCGGCGGGGCGGGCGGTCGCCAGCTTCGTCGACTACCTGATCCTGAGCTTCCTGGTGGGCAACCACGACGCCCACGGCAAGAACTACTCGCTGCTCTACGGCCGGGGTGATCGGCGGGCCTCGCTGGCTCCCGCCTACGACATCCTCAGCACCGTCGCCTACCAGCGAACGCACAACCTGACGCGGAGGATGGCGATGCGGATCGGTGGCGAGGACCGGCCCGAGTACGTCCGGGCGCGCCACGTCGCGCGGATGTGCGAGGACGCCAGGATTGGTCTCGGCCCGACCCGGCGCCGGATCAGGACGCTGGCGACGCGGGCACCGGCCGTGGCAGCGCAGGTCCACGACGACTTCGTGCGCCGCGGGTGGGACCGGCCCGTCCTCGAGGGGATCGTAGAGATCGTCCGCCAGCGCTCGGCGATGCTGCTGGGGATCGTCGACGGGGGGTAGGGCCCCGGGCGACGCGGGGCCGGCGGACGTGCGGAGTTCGACTGGCGCTCCCGCGCGGGCGTCGCCACGAGATCCGCCGCGCCCTCGAGGCCCTCGCCGACGGCCGATCTCCCGGATCCGCGGGGCCACCGCGTAGCCTCGACGGTCATGGCTGCCCCGCGGGATCCGTCCAACGCCGAGATCGCCGAGCTCTTCGAGGAGCTGGCCGACCGCTACGAGCTGGACGGCGCCGTCGTCCACCGCGTGCTCGCCTACCGCAACGCCGCGAAGGCGGTCCGCGACGCTCCGCGCTCGGTCGCGGCGATGGCCCGGGCCGGCACCGTCACCGAGCTGCCCGGGGTCGGCAAGACGCTGGAGGAGAAGCTGAACGCGCTGCTCGAGACCGGGGAGATCCCGGCGCTCGTGAAGCTGCGGGCGAAGTTCCCGGCCGGCCTGCTCAGCATCACCCACCTGCCCGGCCTTGGCGCGAAGCGGGCCCGCAAGCTCTACGACGCGCTCCAGGTCGACGGCCCGGCGGCGTTGCGGACGGCGATCGAGCAGCACCAGGTCCGCGAGCTGGCCGGCTTCGGCGCCAAGTCGGAGGAGAAGCTGCTGGCCGCGCTCGACGCGGCCGGCGACCAGCTCGAGGCCCCGCGCCGCGAGCTGCTGTCGCGCGCGCTGCCGCTGGGCGAGGCGCTGGTCGCCGAGCTGCGCGAGCGGGGGACGGCGGCCGGGGTCCACCGGGTCGAGCTGGCCGGCTCGGCGCGCCGGCTGGCCGACAGCGTCCACGACCTCGACATCATCGCCACCGCCGACGACGCGGCGGCCCTGATCGAGGTCTTCCGCTCCTCCGAGCTGGTTGCCGACGTCGCCAGCTCCGGCGCGAACGGCGCCCACGGCGTGCTCCAGTCCGGGCTCGCCGTCGACCTGCGGGTGGTCGCGCCCGACCAGTTCGGCAACCTGCTCCAGCACTTCAGCGGCTCGAAGGACCACAACGTCGCGATCCGCGAGGCGGCGGTCAAGCGCGGGCTCCACGTCTCGGAGTACGGGATCCTCGACGACGCGACGGGGGAGACGGAGCGGTTCGCGACCGAGGAGCAGGTCTACGCGCGGCTCGGGCTGCCGTGGATCCCGCCGGAGCTGCGCGAGAACCGCGGCGAGCTGCGCCTGACCGAGATCCCGCCGCTGATCGAGCAGGCCGACCTTCGCGGCGACCTGCACATGCACACCACCGCCAGCGACGGCCGCGGCAGCGTGCGCGAGATGGCCGAGGCCGCCCGCGAGCTGGGCCTCGACTACATCGCGATCACCGACCACTCGGCCTCGCACGGGTTCGGCGACGCGGTCTCCCCGGACCGGCTGCGCGAGCTGATCGGCGAGGTCCGCGCGGTCGACGACGAGCTCGACGGGATCACCGTCCTGGCCGGCAGCGAGGTCAACATCGGGACCGACGGCGGCCTCGACTACGATGACGAGCTGCTCGCCGAGCTCGACTGGGTGGTCGCCTCCGTCCACACCGCCTTCGACCACGACCCGACGGCCCGGATCGTCGCCGCCTGCGAGCACCCGCTGGTCGACGTGATCGCCCACCCGACCGGGCGCCTGATCGAGCAGCGCCCGCCCTACGCGCTCGACGTCGACGCGATGATCGCCGCCGCCGAGCGGACCGGGACCTTCCTCGAGATCAACGCCTCGCCACGGCGGCGCGACCTCCACGACGTGCACGCGCGGGCGGCCCGGGACGCCGGCGTGCTGTTGGTGATCGACTCCGACGCCCACGGCCCGGAGACGCTGGGCAACACGCGCTGGGGCGTGGCGACCGCCCGCCGCGGCTGGCTGTCCGCCGCCGACGTGGCCAACACCCGGTCGTGGGCCGACCTGCGGAAGCTCCGCAAGGGCGGCCGCTGAGCGGGCCCCGCGCGGGGCCGACCGGCTCCTTGATGTGTTCGCCACCTCTACGGTGGGCAAACGACCTGCCTCCCCGGGCGGCCGGCCCAGCGCCGGCCTGTGCTCAGTCGGCGGCGACCCGCTTCGCGGCGCCGGACTCGGCCCGCTGCCGGGCGTGCAGGCCGAGCATCTCGTAGAGGACCGTCGCGGCCAGCAGCGCGGTCGGCTGCCCGGGGCCGTCGTAGGGCGCGGAGACCTCGACGACGTCGAAGCCGCGGAAGTCGATCCCGGTCAGGGCCCGGACCAGCCGCAGCGCGTGGTCGCTGGTCGGGCCGCCGACCTCGGGCGTGCCGGTGCCGGGGCAGAAGGCCGGGTCGAGGAAGTCGACGTCGAAGGTGAAGAAGGCCGGGCCGTCGCCGAGCCGGGCGCGGGCGATCTCGCCGAACGCCGCCGGGGTCAGCTCGCGGAGCTCGTCCCACGGCAGCACCTGGAGCCCGAGCTGACGCGGCAGGTCGGCGTCCTCCGGCGTGTAGAGCGACCCGCGCATTCCTGCCTGAAGCGTGCGGGCGGGATCGATCAGCCCCTCCTCGAGCGCGCGCCGGAAGACCGTGCCGTGGTTGTAGGGCAGGCCGAAGTACTCGTCCCAGAGGTCGCCGTGGGCGTCGAGGTGGACGAGCCCGAGCGGCCCGTGGACCGCGGCCAGCGCCCGCAGCTCGGCGAGCGTGACCGAGTGGTCGCCGCCCATCCCGAAGGTCGTCGCGCCGGTCGCGGCCAGCCCGCCGACGAACTGCTGGATCCGCTCGAGCGTCTGCTCGATGTAGCCGGGCACGGTCAGCGCGTCGCCGGCGTCGGCGACGCTGAGGTCGCCGAAGACCTGGACGCCCTGGCCGGGGTTGTACGGCCGCAGCAGCGCCGACGCGCTGCGGATCGCCTCGGGGCCGCTGCGGGCCCCGCCGCGGAAGGTCGCCGCGCCGTCCCACGGCATCCCGAAGACCGCCGCGTCGGCATCGTCGACCCCGGGCACGTAGGGCAGCCGCGCGAAGGTCCGGGGACCGGTGAAGCGGGGGGACAGGAGGGCGTTGCTGGGCTCGTACATACGGGGGATCTCCGGGGACGGTGTGGGGGCACGCTAGCCCGGCCTCGGGTCTGGGACAATTGGTCGGACGTCCAATGGCACGGCCTACGATCGGTGATCTCGTCTCTGACCCGGCGCTGCCCTTGCGGCAGGTCGCGGGGGCGACCGTCCCGGGCCGCGGGATCCGCAGCGCCCACGTCACGGACCTGCCGCAGCCCGGGCGCTACCTGCTGCCCGACGAGCTGGTCCTGACCAACGGCCTGTGGGCGACCGAGGTGTCGGCGGCGGAGTGGATCGCCGAGGTCGCCGGCGCCGGGGCGGTCGCGGTCGGGTTCGGGCTCGGCACCCCGCACGCGGCCTTCCCGGACGGACTGCTGGCCGCCTGCGAGGCCCACGGCCTGCCGCTGCTGGAGGTCCCCGAGGCGGTCTCGTTCGGGCGGATCCAGGCAGTCCTCGCCCAGCGGCTCGCGCGGGACGAGCAGGTCGCGCTCCGGCGGCACCTCGACCGGACCCGCGAGCTGCTGCTCGGGCTCGCCGACGGCGGCGGCTACGACGGCCTGATCGCGCTGCTCCAGCGGGAGACCGGCGTCGCTGCCGCGCTGGTGGGGCCGGGCGGGCGGCTGCTCGCGGAGGCCGGCTTGCGGCCGACGCCGGAACAGGCGTGCGCGGCGGTCCAGGCGGCCCGCACCGGCAGCCTGCCGTCCGCGATCGGCGACGAGCTGAGCGCGTTCGGGGCCCCGGGCGACCCCTATCCCGCCTCGACCCTGCTGCTCGACCGGCCGCTGCCGGAGATCTCCGACGAGGTCCGCGTGGTCGTCGGCCAAGTCGTCACCTACGCCGCGCTCGAGGAGGCGCGGGCCCGCGCCGGGCGTGAGGCGCGCAGCGGACTCGCGCGCGAGATGCTCGCGCTGGTCCGCAGCGGCGACCTCGGGGAGGCCGCGCTCGCGGTGCGACTGACGGCGCTCGGGCTCGACCCGCAGGCGCCGCTGGCGGTGATCGCCGCGGCGAACACGACCGCGGCGGTCGCCTACGCGGCCGAGGCGAGCGGTCTGCCGTACGCGGCGACCGAGCGCGACGGGGTCGTGCTCGTGGTGCTCGATCCGGGCGATCGCGAGGACCCGGTCGGCGCGGTCGCGGTGACGATCGCGGACGGTGGCGAGCCCCCGGTGCTCGGCGGCGGGCGCCCCGGGCGCGGGGTCGAGGGACTGCGCCGCTCGCTCCGCGAGGCCCAGGCGGCCCTGACCCTGGCCCGGGTTCGGCCTGCGGGCGAGCGGGTCGTGCGGCAGCTCGACGTCGGCTCGCACCTGCTGCTGCTCGACCTGGTCGACCCCGACGTCCTGCGGGCCTTCCGCGAGTCGGTGCTCGGGCCGATCGAGCGCTGGGACGCCGAGCGCGGCACCGACCTGGTCGAGACGGTCCGGGCGTTCCTGGCTCACGGCGGGCGCTGGCGGGAGACGGCCGGGCTGCTCCACGTCCACCACAACACCCTCCGGCACCGCCTCGCACGGGTCGAGGCGCTGACCGGCCGCGACCTCGACCTGACCGCCGACCGCGTCGACCTGCACCTGGCGTTGGCGGTTCCGCCCGACGGATAGACGGCCACCGGCGAGCGACGAACGACCAACGTCGGGGCGCAAGATTGGATGGACGTCCACTATCGCCCCGCGGGTCGCCCGACCTAGATTCGGCCATCGCCAACGCCCGAGGAAGAGAACAGCTCGTGTCACCGCCCGAGGACGCCCCGCGAACGCTCAAGCGCGAATTCACGCTCTGGTCGGCGTTCGCCATGGCCTTCGCCTTCATCTCGCCGATCGTCGCGCTCTACGCGATCTTCGGCTTCACCGTCCAGGCCGGGGGCCCCGCCTCGTGGTGGGGCTTCCTGTTCGTGATGCTCGGGCAGATGCTGCTCGCGCTGGTCTTCGCGCAGCTGGTCTCGCGCTGGCCGTACGAAGGCAGCCTGTACCAGTGGGCCCGCCGCCTGGTCGGCGAGCGCTACGGCTGGTACACCGGCTGGGCGTACATGTGGACGCTGACGATCGCGATGGCCGCGGTCGCCTACGGTGCGGCCGGGTTCGTGCCGACGGTGCTCGGGATCGACCCGTTCTCCAGCGGCGTCCAGTTCCTCGTCGCGCTCGCCCTGATCGTCGCCGCCACGCTGCTCAACACCGCTGGCCGCCGCGGCCTCAAGATCTTCGTCGCGCTCAGCATCGGCGCCGAGGTGATCGGCAGCGTCGGCGTCGGCCTGGTCCTGCTGCTCTTCCACACCGCCCACCCGATCAGCGAGATCTTCAGCACCGCGGGTGCCGCGGAGAACGCGAGCGGCGGCTACCTGTGGGGCGGGATGCTCGCCGGGATGGCCTTCATCGGCTGGGCGTTCGTCGGCTTCGAGAGCGCCGGGGCGATCGCCGAGGAGGTCCACGAGCCGCGCAAGGCGCTGCCGAAGGCGATCATCCTCTCGCTGGTCGTGATCGCCGTCGTGGTGATGTTCTCCGCGCTCGGCCTGATCCTGGCGATCCCCGACTACGGGCCGATCCTCGACGGCCAGATCGCCGACCCGGTCGCCGACACGATCACGCTGGCGCTCGGCTCGGGCGTGACCCGACCGCTGTTCCTGCTGTTCGTGATCGGCTTCTTCGCCAGCCTGCTGGCGCTCCAGGCCTCGGCCTCGCGGATGATCTTCGCCTTCGCCCGCGAGGACACGCTGCCGGGCTCGCGGGTCCTCTCGCGGCTGTCCGACCGCGACCGGCTGCCGATCCCGGCGATCCTGGTCGCCGGCGGGGTCGCCTCGCTAGTGCTGGTGACGACGCTCGCCGACGCGGTCTTCGCGACGCTGGTCAACTTCACCAGCGGCGGCTTCTTCATCGCCTTCAGCCTGCCGGTCGTCGGCCTGCTGGTCACCCAGCTGCGCGGCCGCTGGACGCCCGGGGTCTTCGCGCTCGGGCGCTGGAGCCTGCCGGTGACGGCGCTGGCCGCGGTCTGGGCGTTGTTCGAGCTGGTCAACATCGCCTGGCCTCGCGCCACCGACCTGCCCTGGTACCAGCAGTGGGGCGTGCTGCTGATGACGATCGTGATCGGCCTGCTCGGGGCGGCCGTGCAGCTGACCCGACGGACCCAGATCGCTGCCGCCGGCGAGCAGCGTGCTCGGCTCGGCGACGATCACCTCGAGGTGCCGCCGGAGTCCGAGCCGGTGCCGGCCCCCGTCACCGTAGGCTCGCCGGCATGAGCGAGCAGCGGGTGGCGGTGGTGACCGGAGCGGCCAGCGGGATCGGGGCGGCGATCGCCGCCCGGCTCGGCCGGGACGGCTGGACGGTCGCGGGGATCGACCTCGCGCCGACCGCCGACCTCGCGCTGGCGGTCGCCGCCGACGTCACCGACCGCGCCGCCGTCGCGGCCGCGATCGCCCGGATCGCGGCCGAGCTCGGCGAGGTCGAGCTGCTGGTGACCGCGGCCGGGATCTACGAGATCGTGCCGTTCGCCGAGATCGATCCCGAGCGCTGGGCACGGATGCTGCGGATCCACGTCGGCGGCACGATGCACGCCTGCGCGGCGGTCGTTCCCGCGATGCGCCGCGCCGGCCGCGGTCAGATCGTCACGATCTCCTCCGAGCTGGGGTTGGCCGGCGGCGACGGCGAGGCCCACTACGCGGCGGCCAAGGGCGCGATCATCGGCTTCACCCGCAGCCTCGGTGCCGAGCTGGCGCCGGAGGGGATCCGGGTGACCTCGGTCGCGCCGGGCCCGACCGACACGCCGCTGCTGGCGGCGGACTCGCCGTGGCGGGCGCCGGCCTACCTCGACGCGCTGCCGCTGCGGCGGTTGGTCCGCCCGGACGAGGTCGCCGAGACCGTCGCCTTCCTCGTCGCCGAGGGGACCTACTTCGCCGGCCAGGTCGTCTCCCCGAACGCCGGGGCGGTGATCTGATGGCTGCGGACGACCGCTCCGCAGCGGGCGCCAGCGGCTCGACGGGGGACCACCGGCCGCTCGACGGCCGCGTCGCGCTGGTGACCGGCGCCGCCCAGGGGATCGGCCGCGCGATCGCCGAGCGACTGGCCCGCGACGGCGCGCAGGTCGCCGTCAACGACCGCACGGGCGGTCCCGCGCTCGACGACGTGGCGGCCGTCACCGGCGGCCTCGCGGTCCCGGCCGACGTCGCCGATCCGGAGGCGATCGCCGCGGCGGCCGCCACCGCCGCCGAGCGACTCGGTCCGGTCGACCTGCTCGTCGCCAACGCCGCGGTGATGGACCTGGCGCCGTTCGGCGACCACGACCACGACGCCTGGTGGCGCCAGATCGACGTCAACCTGAGCGGGACCTACCACGCGATCCGCGCTGTCCTGCCCGGGATGCGTCGGAACGGGGGCGGGCGGATCGTGGTGATCGCCTCGGAGTGGGGCGTCGTCGGCTGGCCGAACGCGACCGCCTACTCGGCGTCGAAGGCGGGGCTGATCGCCCTGACCAAGTCGCTCGGGCGCGAGCTGGCCCCCGACGGGATCCTCGTCAACGCGATCGCCCCCGGGGTGATCGACACGCCGCAGCTGGACCACGACGCCGCCGACGCCGGGGTCTCGGCCGAGGAGATCCGCCGCCGCTACGCGAGCGAGACCCCGCTCGGGCGGATCGGGAGCGCCGACGAGATCGCCGCTGCCGGCGCCTTCCTCTGCTCGCCGGGGGCGGGCGGCCTGGTCGGTCAGATCCTCCAGCCCAACGGCGGCACGACCCGGGGGCCGGCGTGACTGGCGGCCCGCGGCGCCCGGTGCCGGACGCCGAAGGTCCGGGGCGAGCGGACGTGCCGCGGTCGGCGGGCCTGGCCGCGACCCCACCGCCGCTCCCGGACCGTCCCCACGGTCCCGTTCGCAGCCCGGCGCCCGCCGGCTGGGGACGGGGCGCCGCCGCGACGGTCGCGCTCTGCTTCGACGTCGACGCGGAGGCCCCGATCCTGGCCGCGGGACAGCACCACGCCCGCGACCTCTCCGCGATGTCGCACCAGGCCTACGGGCCGCTGGTCGGCGTGCCGCGGATCCTCGAGCTGCTCGAACGCCACGGCGTGCCCGGCACGTTCTTCGTCCCGGGGGTGACCGCCGAGCGCTGGCCGACGACCGTCCGGTCGATCGTCGATGCCGGTCACGAGGTCGGCCTCCACGGCCACACCCACGCGACCCTGCCGGGGATGAGCGACGACGAGCAGCGGGACGACTTCGCGCGCGGGCTGGCGGCGCTGCGGGCGCTCGGCGTCGAGCCGCGCGGCTACCGGGCGCCGCTCTGGCGTCAGACCGCGCTGACCCTCGAGCTGCTCGCCGAGCACGGCCTGCGCTACGACTCGTCGCTGATGGACGACGACCGGCCCTACCGGCTCGACGTCGGCGGCCGCACGCTCGCCGAGCTGCCGGTCCACTGGTGCCTCGACGACTGGGAGCAGTACGCGTTCCTGCCCGAGCCCGAGATCGGCCAGCGGATCGTCGCTCCGAGCCGGGTCGCCGAGCTCTGGATCGAGGAGCTCGACGCGATGCGCCAGACCGGCTCGCTCTGCGCCCTGACCTGCCACCCGTTCCTCTCCGGCCGGCCCTCCCGGATCCGCGCGCTCGATCGCTTCGTGCGCTTCGCGCTCGGGTGCGGCGACGTCCGGTTCGAGGCGGCGGGGACCGTCGCCGAGCGGGTGCTCGACGGGAAGTAGCGCCGGACCGCTACCGCCGGTAGCGTGCCCGCATGCGGATCGAGCTGTTCCTGGCGTACTGGCCCTGGTTCTCCTTCGAGGAGCAGGTCGCGATGGCGGAGCAGGCCGACCGGCTCGGCCTCGGCGGGGTCTGGGTCTCGGAGGCCTGGGGCCAGGACGCGGTCTCGGTGCTCGGCGTGATCGCGGACCGCACCGAGCGGATCGCCGTCGGCTCCGGCCTGCTCCAGATCCCCGCCCGCCAGCCGACCGCGACGGCGATGGCGGCGGCCACGCTCGACACGATCTCCGGCGGCCGCTTCCGGCTCGGGCTCGGCGTCTCCGGTCCGCAGGTCTCGGAGGGCTGGTACGGCGTGCCGTTCAGCCGTCCGCTCGGCCGCACCCGCGAGTACGTCGAGATCGTCCGCCAGGCCTGGTCGCGCGAGCCGGTCCAGCACGAGGGCCGCGAGTGGACGCTGCCGACGCCGGACGGGACCGGGCTCGGCAAGCCGCTGAAGCTGATGATCCAGCCGCCGCAGCCGCAGGTCCCGGTCTACCTCGGGGCGATCGGGCCGAAGGCGATCGAGCTGGCGGGGGAGATCGCCGACGGTTGGCTGCCGGCCTTCCTGAACCCGTTCGACACCTCGATCCTCTTCGACCGGCTCGACGCCGGCCTCGAGCGCGGCGGGCGGCAGCGGGCGGACGTCGACATCGTCGCCGGGGTCCCGCTGGCGGTCGAGGACACCGTCGAGGCGGCCGAGGACGCGGTTCGGCCCTGGATCGCCTTCTACCTCGGCGCGATGGGCGCGAAGGACAAGAACTTCTACGTCGACCTCTGCGCCCGCTACGGCTTCGGCGAGGCGGCCCACGAGGTCCAGGACCGCTTCCTCGCCGGGGATCGCGCGGGCGCGATGCGGGCGGTGACGCGCGACATCCTCGAGGTCGCCGCGATCGCCTGCACCCCGGACGAGCTGCCGGGGCGCCTGCAGACGTTCGCCGACGCCGGGGTCGACGCGCTCAGCGCGGTCGTCTTCGGCAGCGACCGCTCGCGGACGGTCGAGCTGCTGGCCGCGGCGCAGGGCTGAGCGCTGCGACGGTGGTCCCGGCGCGGCGCGCCGGGACCTGAGGGCCGTCCGCGCGTGGGCGGGCGACGCGCGGTGGCGGGCGGCCCGGGACGCAATCGCCCGGGCCTGATCCGCCGGGACTCAGGCGGCCGTGGCCACCGGGGCGGAGACTGTCGGCTGCGCGGCCTCGCGGAACGTGACCAGGCGGCCGCGATCGGCGCACCAGAGCTTGAGCCGCATCGAGCGCATGCCCTCGCGGAGGGTCAGCACCGGCACCTCCTGGAAGATCGGGCTGCTGTCGTGCGCGGCCTGGAGGTGGTAGTTCGGGACCTTCGCGCTCAGGTGGTGCACGTGGTGGAGCCCGATGTTGCCGCTGAAGTACTGGAGGACCTTCGGGAGCCGCAGGTACGAGCTGCCCTGGAGCGCGGCCTCGGCGTAGCTCCAGGTGTCCGAGTTCTCCCAGTAGGCGTCCTCGAACTGGTGCTGGACGTAGAACAGCCAGACGCCGGCGCCGCCCGCGAGCCAGACCATCGGCATCTGGACCATCAGGAACTCCTTCCAGCCCATCGTCAGGCAGAGCGCGGTGATGATCGTGACCAGCGCGATGTTGGTGCCGATCACGCTGCGCTTGATCCGCGTCCGGTCGCTCTTCTTCCACAGCCGCGGCTGGATCACCAGAGCGGCGATCGGGCCGAGCGTCATCATCACGAACGGGTTGCGGGTCAGGCGGTAGATCGTCCGGGTTCCGCGCGAGGCGTTCTGGAACTCCTCGACGGTCATCGTCGGCACGTCGCCGTCGCCGCGACGATCGAGGTCGCCGGCGGTCGCGTGGTGCATCGCGTGGCTGTGGCGCCAGGCGGAGAAGGGGGTGTAGACGATCGTCGCCAGGACGACCCCGACGTAGTGGTTCGCACGCTTGCTCGAGAAGAAGTTCCCGTGGGCGCAGTCGTGGAACATGATGTACGTGCGCAGCAGGAAGCCGGCGGCCGGGATCGAGATCGCCAGGACCAGCCAGTACGAGACGTCCAGCAGCAGGTACATCACGTAGAAGAGGACGACGTATGGCACGACCGACGTGAGCAGGTCGAGGATGCTGCGCCCGAGATGCGGCTGGGCGTACGGCGCCAGGCTCTGCTTCCAGGGGGCCGGAGAGGCGCGAGACGCAGTCTGCGCCGGGGATACCAGGGTGTCGGGGCTCATCGTCCTACCGTCGTGTTCGGGAATCGGGAGTCGCTGCGACGTGACGAGACGGCAGGCGACCGGAGGATTGTCCATGTTCGGGGACCCTTCTGCGTAGATTCTTCGTTTCCGAAGGACGCATCTGAGGCACCGCTCGTCCTCATGGTCCCGCGACGGGGCGCCGCTGTCCCTGGGGCGGAGCCCCGAGCGAGTCGGGGGTTAACCCCCGACTGGGGCCGGAATCACCCGGCGGCGGGGGGGGGGGTGGCTGCGGCCCGGGGCGGCGGGTGGCGGGGTGGTGGCGCGGGTGGTGGCCCGGGGTCGGCGGGCGGCGGGCGGCGGCGGGCGGCGGGTGGCCGGTGGCGCGGGTGGCGCGGGGGTCGGCGGCGGGTGGTGGGTGGCGCGGGGGCCGGCGGTCGGCGGCGGGCGGGGCGGGGGTCGGCGGAGGGTGGCGGGGTGACTGATGCGGATTTGTGGCCTATACGACAGGAAATCCGCATCAGCTCGCCCGCGCACCCCCGACTGATGCGGAATACCGTTCGCGGGCAACGCCAACCCGCACCAGCCCTCGCCGCCGCGCCTCGCCGCCGCGCCCGTCCCGCCGCCCCCAAGCCGCGCCACCCACCGTGCGGTCACAAACCGACGGGCCTGGGCGTAGTACCACCGTGCACGCCGACCGACGATCCGACGAGCAGCTGCTGGCGGCCGCCGTGGCCGAGCCGGAGGCGTTCGGCGTCTTCTACCGGCGCCACGTCGAGGCCCTGCTCGCGTACCTGCTGCGACGAACCGGACGACCAGACCTGGCGGCCGACGTCTGCGCGGAGACCTTCGCCACCGTGCTCGAGCGGCTCGACGCGTTCGATCCGGCACGGGGGGTGGCGCGGGGCTGGCTGTTCGCGATCGCGGGCAACCAGCTGGTCGACGCGATCCGCCAGGGCCAGGTCGAGGATCGCGCTCGTCGGCGGCTGGGGATCCCTCCGCGTGAGCTGACCGACCGCGATCTCGAGCGGATCGACGAGCTGCTCGACCGCGACGGCGACGATCTCGGCGTGCTGCTCGCGGACCTGCCGCCGGAGCAGCGCGAGGCCCTGCACGCACGGATCGTGCAGGAGCGGGACTACCAGGAGATCGCCGGAACGCTCGCGGTCTCGGAGGCGGTGGTCCGGAAGCGGGTCAGCCGTGGATTGGCGTTCTTGCGCGGACAGCTGGGGGAGGCACGGCGATGACCGACTTCATCGAGGGACTGGAGCAGGACCTGGTCGCGGCGGCCGAGCGGCAGGCGGCGGCCGGCACCGAGGCGAGGGCGCACGCGCTCGTGGGCGAGGCGGCACCCGAGCCGGCCGGCGGCGCGGCGCGCCATCGTCGGCCGGGACGCCGCTCGACCGGCTCCGCCCCGCCCCGACGGCTGGCCTGGTCGCTGCGGGCGGTGGCGGTGGCGGTCGCGGTCTTGCTCTCGACGGCCGCGGTCGCCGCCGCGACGCTCTACACGCTTCGGGGCGCCGTGATCCCGGCCCCGGCCGCGGTCGACGTGCCGCGCGAGCAGACCCCGGTCCCGTCGAGCGCCCGGGTCAGCGAGCTGCGGATCCCGGACCCGACGGCCGGCACCCCGCCGTGGACGGTCCGCGTGGCCCGCAGCGACACCGGCTACGTCTGCAGCACCGTCGGCCAGGTCCGGGGGGAGCGCTTCGGGCTGGTCGGCCTCGACGGCCGCTTCCGGGAGATGGCTCCGGGGCTCGCCGACGCCTGCGGCCAGGAGCAGCGATCCGGCCTGACCCTGGTCGGGGCCCGGGTCCTGGCCGGCAAGCGACCGCGTGACGTGCGCACGATCGTCAACGGGATCGGCGGCGACGGGCTCCGCCGGGTCGAGGTCGAGACGGTCGCCGGGAGGTCCCCGGCTCGCGTCGGCGCCGGCGGGACGTTCGTCGCCGTGCTCGCCGGCTACCCGGAGGACCTCGGTCTGCGGGTCAGCTTCCGGTTCGCCGACGGCCGCCGGCAGGTCGAGACCTTCGGGCGCGATCCGCGGATCGTCCCGGACCCGGCCGGCGCTGGCGCGTGGAAGGCCGACGCGATGCAGATCGCGCAGCCCGCGAGCAGCGGGACGACGACGCCGTCGCGACGGCCGACGAGCTGCAGCAGCCTGACGTCGGCCCGCGCCGCCGCCGATGCGCCGCGCAGTCCCACGGCCTGCGGTCGCCTGTCGGTCGTCGGCACGGGCACGAAGATCGAGTTTCGTGGGGTCTTCCTCGCCGTCCGGCGGCTCTCGTCGGACCCGGCGTCGACCCGCAGGCTCGGCGGGAGCAGGGTCGGCGTCGCGGGCGACTGGCACGGGCGACCCGCCCGGACGGCGGTCTGGGGGATGGTCGGCGGCGAGGTGCGCTCGGTGACGGCGGTCGACCCGGCCGGCCGGGTGCGGCCGGTCCGGATCCTGCCGGGCGGTGCGCTGGCCGGGGTCTTCCCCGCGAGCGTGGATCCCGCGCGGCTGCGGATACGGATCCGGACGCGCGACGGGCGCACGCGGACCGTCCGCGGGCAGACCGGACTGCTGGGGTGGTCGCCGTCGGCGGCCGCGACGACGAGGAACGGGGGATGACCGTGCGACGCAACGTCCTGCGGGTGGCGATCGCGGCGGGCACGGTCGGTGTGCTCGGCGGTGCGGTGGCGGCGGTGGCGATCCCGGACGACACGCCGCAGCGTGACGCGCAGCCGGCGGTCCGGGCGACGCCGGTCGTACGGGTCGCCGCGGCCCGCCCCGAGCCGTCGTGGCCGGGCGCGGTCCGCCTGCGCGTGATCGGGCGTCCGGCGATCGCGGTCCGGGTCGCGGACCCGGCCGGCGGTCCGGACTGGGCGGTGCGGGTCTTCGAGGCCGACCGGACCTACCGCGACGAGCGGGCCACGCCCAGCCGGATCCGTGTGGTGGGTCGCAGCCGCTGCGTCCAGCTCGGTCGGATGCATCGGGGCCGGTTCGGCTGGATCGACGCCTACGGCACGTTCCGGCCGACGCGACCGAGTCTCTTCGGCGGTCCTGCCAACTGCGGTTCCCGGCGCGACGACCTCGGCCGCGAGCCGTTCGTGGAGGGCCTGCACCCGATCGTGGGCCTGGCCGGCGCGAGCCCGCACCTGGCGAGCACCGTCGTCTGGGGCATCGCCGGTCCGGCGGCCCGCGACGTGCGGCTGCGGGTCGGCGGCGAGGCGCTGCCGGCCGAGCGCGGGACCGCGGGTGCGTTCCTCGCCGTCGGCGACCATCGACTCGACGCGGGACGGACGTCGGCGCTCGTCACCTATCCGACCGGCCCGGCCGTCGACACCGCCGGGCCGCGCCAGGAGGACTGGTCGCGGATGCCGGCATGGATGCGGCGGCGGGCGGCGGCGGAGCAGCATCGGACGGCTCCGGGGTCGAACGTCGAGACGAAGGTCGTGGCCCGGGCCGCGGACCCCAACGGGGGCCTGCCCTACGGCCTGGTCGCGGTCAAGGCGCGTCGCGGATGGTGCGTCGGGAATCCCGGGCGGGTGGTCGACGACCGGGTCGGGACGGTCGACTTCCGGCGCGGGACCTTCACCGAGGTCCGGCCCAGCGGGACCTCCTGCCTGTCCCAGGGCACGCCGACCCGTCGCCAGCCGATCATGATCGCGCGGGGCGGGCAGGACCTCGGGCAGGAGCCGATGTGGGTCGAGGACGATCCGGTGCCCGGCCGGGTCGCCCGGCGGACCCTGCCGGGCCTGACCTGGCTCGCGGGGCGGACCCACGACGACGTGCGGTCGGTGACCCTGCGGACCCCGCGCGACGTACGGACGCTGGTCCCCGACGACGACGCCCACGCGTTCCTGGTCGTCTACGACGGCAGCTTCCCGTCCGGCCACCTGGAGTCCACCGCGACCTTCACCGACGGCGCGACCGCGCGCGACCGCACGCCGCTCGGGTTCTGAGGCGGCGCGCGGCGGGGCGGGGCGGCGAGCTGATGCGGATTTGTGGCCTATACGACAGGAAATCCGCATCAGCTCGCCCGCGCACCCTGGCTGATGCGGAATACAACGCCAACCCGCATCGGCCCCCGCCTCCGGACGCCGCGC
>NZ_JBWDOG010000014.1:0-111664 GCF_056269115.1 Patulibacter ginsengiterrae | reverse complement strand
GCGGTGCTGGATGCCGAGGCCGGCGGTGGTGGCTGGGTGCCGTTCGTCTTCCACGACCTCTGCGGGGGCTGCGACCCGGACTACGGGGTGGCGCCGGAGACGTTCGCCGCGCTCGTCGCGTGGGTCGCCGCGCGCGAGGGGCGGGGCACGGTGGTGCGGACGGTGGCCGAGACGCTCGGCGACCCGGTCGATCCGCCCGTCGACCCGCCGGTGGACCCGCCGGTCGATCCACCGAGCCGCCCGCCCGCCGATCCCCCGGCCCACCCGCCCAGCGACCGGCCGGGGGGCCCGCCGTTCGAGCCGGTCGCGTGGCCGCCCGTGGGGTGGGCGACCCCGTCGCCCGCCGGGCCGGCCGCCGCGGAGCCGGTGCCGAGCATCCGGGCCTCGCGGCGCGCGCTGCGCATCGACCGGTCCACCGGCTCCGTCGTGGTCCGGCTGCACAGCCGCGGCGAGCGCGACGCGCGGGTCCAGGTCCGGCTGGTCACCGCCGACCGCCACCGGCTCGACGCCCTCGTTCCCGCCCACGTCGTGGTCGGGACCCGCTGGACCGACGTCGACCTGCCCGCCGGCAGCGCCCGGAGCGTGCGGCTGCGGCTGCGGCCGGCGACCCAGCGGCTGCTGCGCCGCTCGCCATCGGTGCGGGTGCGGGTCGTCGTCCGCCACCGCGGCGAGCCCCGGACGCAGCAGTCGGTCGGCCCGGTCGTCCGACTGCGCCGTTCCGGCCGGGCGACGAGCCCGCCCGCGCGCTAGCCGTCGGACGGGCAGGCGTCGCCTGCCGCACGTCCGGTCTCCCGGCAGCCCGGGGCTACGGCAGACGCCACTCGAAGGCGGGGTGGCCGAGCTCGGCAAGCGCGGCGTCGGTGCGGCTGAACGGGCGCGAGCCGTGGAACAGCCGCGCTGACATCGGCGACGGGTGCGCGGCCTCGACGACCCGGTGACCGTCGAGCGGCAGCCGACCGACGACGCCCTGGGCGTGACGGCCGAGGGCGAGGAAGACCAGGCCCGAGCGCGCCTCGGCCAGCCTCCGGAGCAGCTCGAAGGTGACGTCGTGCCAGCCCGCCGGGGCGTGCGACCCGGGGGCTCCGGGCCGCACGGTCAGGGACGCGTTGAGCAGCAGCATCCCGGCGCTCGCCCACGGGGTCAGGTCACCGTTGGACGGCAGCGGCAGGCCGAGGTCGGCCTGCAGCTCGGTGAACATGTTGCGCAACGACCCGGGGACGGCGGCGGTCGGCGGGACCGCGAACGCGAGGCCGATCGGGACGCCTGGGGTGGGGTAGGGGTCCTGGCCGCAGAGGACGATCTGGACGTCGTCGGGGGCGACCAGCTCCAGCGCCCGGAAGACCTGCGCCCGCAGCGGCTGGATCGGGTGTCCGGCGGCGACCTCGGCGGAGAGGAACTGCTCGACGCGAGCGAGCGCGGCCCGGTCGACGTACGGCCGCCAGGTCTCGGGGACCTTGCTCGCCAGGTCGACGGTGGGGGACGGGCTGGTCGGGGCGCTCATCGGGACCTCGGTGCTCGGGGACGGCGGGGACGGCGGGGACGGCGGGGGACGGGACGTACGCGCGGCCGTGGGGGCTGCCGGGGGCAGGGCACGGCCGCGCCGGTTCTCAGGAGAACTCGATGATCGAGCGGATCCCGTCCTGGTGGTGCATCAGGTCGAAGCCGCGGTTGACCTCGTCGAGCGAGATCTTGTGCGACAGCAGCGCGGGGACGTCGACGTCCCCCCGCAGCCAGCGGTCGACCAGCAGCGGGACCTGGGTCCGGCCCTTGACGCCGCCGAACGAGGAGCCGGTCACGCGGCGGCCGGTGATCAGCAGCCGCGGCACGATGTCGAGCGTCTCGCCCTTGCCGGCCACGCCGATCATCGTCGCCAGGCCCCAGGCCTCGCGCGCGGCCTCGACCGACTGCTGCATCACGCCGACGTTGCCGGTGGCCTCGAACGTGTAGTCGGCGCCGAAGCCGTCGGTCATGTCCTTGATCTGCTGGACCGCGGACGGAACGCCGTCCTTGCCGGCCTTGGAGCCGTCGATCAGGTCGGTGGCCCCGTGGTGGGTCGCCATCTCGAGGCGGTTGGCGGCGAGGTCGACGGCGATGATCCGGCCGGCGCCGGCGATCCGGGCGCCGGCGATCGCGCCGAGTCCGACCAGCCCGCAGCCGAAGACGGCGACGGTCGCGCCCGGCTGGACGTCGGCGGTGTAGATCGCCGCGCCGAGCCCGGTCGAGAGCCCGCAGGCGAAGATCGAGGCGCCGTCGAGCGGGGCCGCCTTGTCGATCTTGGCGAGGGCGATCTCCGGCATCACCGTGTACTCGGCGAAGGTCGAGGTGCCCATGAAGTGGCGCAGCTCCTCGCCGTCGCGCGAGAGCCGGGTGGTCCCGTCGGGCAGGTAGCCGCGGCCCTGCTGGTCACGGATCGCCAGGCAGCGGTTGGTGCGGCCGCTGCGGCAGTGCAGGCACTCGCCGCACTCGGGCGAGAACAGCGTCACGACGTGGTCGCCGACGACCAGCGACGAGACCCCGGGGCCGACCTGCTCGACGACGCCCGCGCCCTCGTGACCGAGCACGCACGGGGCGTAGCCGGTCGGGTCGGCGCCCGAGGCGGTGTAGAGGTCGGTGTGGCAGACGCCGCAGGCGTGCAGGCGGACGAGCACCTCGCCCGTCTTCGGCTCGGCCAGGTCGACGTCCTGGACCACCAGGGGCTCTCCGAACTGCTCCAGGACGGCGGCGCGAATCTTCATGGCTCCGACGCTACCGGGCGCGGCGCGGGGACGCGTTCGACGATCGCTGCGGCGGCGCGCGCGGCGGTCGGACGGCGGTCGCGGGCACGGGTTCGCGAAGGGGTGAGAGCCGCAAATGGCGGCGATTCCTTCACGAACGTGCCAATACGGCGGCGAGATCGCGACAACTCGATGGAACTGCGGTGGGCGGGGATCGGGGCGGCAGGATGCGAGCGATGACGAGCAGCCGTGCCGCGGAAGGTCGCGTTCGGCCCTACTCCAGCTCGGCGGACTCCGCCCACCAGTTGATCCCGCCGTCCTGGGCGTGCTCGTCGATCCGGCGCAGCTGATCGGCGCTGAAGTCGAGCCGCTCGAGCGCGCCGAGCGAGTCCTCCAGCTGGGCGACCGAGCTGGCGCCGATCAGCGAGCTGGTCACGCGCGGATCGCGGAGGGTCCAGGCGATCGCCATCTGCGCGAGGCTCTGGCCGCGCTCGCCGGCGATCGCGTTCAGCGCCCGGATCCGGGAGAGGTTGCCCTCCGTCAGCTGCGAGCCGACGCCCTCGTCGCGGCTGGCCCGCGAGCCGGCCGGGACGCCGTCGAGGTACTTGCCGGTCAGCAGGCCCTGGGCGAGCGGGGTGAAGACGATCGAGCCGACGCCCTCGTCGCCGAGCACGTCGAGCAGCTCGTCCTCGATCCAGCGGTTGAGCAGCGAGTACGACGGCTGGTGGATCAGCAGGGGCGTGCCGAGCTGGCGCAGGATCGCGATCGCCTCGCGGGTCCGCCCCGCCGAGTAGGACGAGATCCCGACGTACAGCGCCTTGCCCTGCCGGACGGCGCTGTCGAGCGCGCCGCAGGTCTCCTCCAGCGGCGTGTCGGGATCGAAGCGGTGGCTGTAGAAGACGTCGACGTAGTCGAGGCCCATCCGCTCCAGCGACTGGTCGAGGCTCGACAGCAGGTACTTGCGCGAGCCGTGGTCGCCGTAGGGGCCGGGCCACATGTCCCAGCCGGCCTTGCTGCTGATCACCAGCTCGTCGCGGTACGGGCGCAGGTCCTCGCGCAGGATCCGGCCGAAGTTGGTCTCGGCGCTTCCGTACGGCGGGCCGTAGTTGTTGGCGAGGTCGAAGTGGGTGACGCCGAGGTCGAAGGCCCGGCGGAGGATCGCGCGCTGGTCGGCGAACGGCTCGTGGTCGCTGAAGTTGTGCCAGAGCCCGAGCGAGATCGCCGGCAGCAGCAGCCCGCTGCGACCGACGCGGCGGTAGGGCATCCGGCCGTCGTAGCGCTCCGGATCGGCGGTCCAGGGGCGGTGCAGGTCGGGGGTCGACATGACTCCACTATGCCGGGCCGGTGGGTGCCGCGGAAGCGGCCGCCGGCGCCCGTCGAGGCGGGGCCGGGCTCAGGCGCCGCCGGCGGCGTACGAGACGATCGAGCCGTCGATCAGCCACTCGACCGGGGCACGGTCGTCGGTGTAGATGCTGCCGCCGGTCAGCGGCGGCCGCAGCTCGTCGGCGGCCTGCTCGGCGACCGGCCGCAGCTCGGCCGGCATCGTCGTCAGCTGGTCGCGGATCCGGTCCGCGCTGAGCGGCACGCGCGAGGCGACCAGGAGCGTGTTGGTCGGCGTGATCGGGTACCGCATCACGTAGGGCAGGGCGGTCCCGATCGTGCGGGTCAGGACCCGCTCGAGCTGGTCGCTGTCGTCCGGGTGGCCGACGTTGACGATCGTGACCCCGCGCGGGGTCAGGCGGTCGCGGACCTCACCGAAGAACTCCTTGGTGGTGAGGTAGTACGGGATGTAGGGCTGGCGGTAGGCGTCGACCCCGATCAGGTCGAAGCGGTCGCCGCCGTCTGCGCGCAGGAACGGGCGCGCGTCGGCGGTGTGGATCCGCAGCCGCGGATCGTCCGGCATCCCCAGCCAACGGCGGCCCATCTCCGAGACCTTGCCGTCGATCTCGACCCCGTCGAACTGGACGTCGGGGAAGAAGTGGAGCGAGGCGCGGGCGACCGTGCCGCCGGCGTTGCCGAGCATCGCGATCCGCTGCGGCGGACCGTCCTGGGCCGCGAACGGCAGCACCTGGAAGGCGTCCCAGTAGTTGTTGGTGAGGACCGTGTCGCCGCGCCAGATCGAGTGCACCGCCTGGCCCTCGTTGAGCTCGAGGAAGCGCTCGTCGTTGCGCTGGACGACCCGCGCGTACTGGTAGGTGGTCTCCGCCTCGGCCAGCACGTGGTCGTCGCCCTCGGCCGGCTTGGTGACCCCCGGCGGCAGCGCCAGCAGCGCGACCAGCAGCAGCGGCGCGAGCAGCGCCCGGCGGGGGAGGCCGACGACGGCGACCGACGCCATCACCAGCGCCAGCACGATGAAGGTCCGCTGGGTGCCGACGAACGGGATCAGCACCAGCGAGGCGGCGAACGTGCCGACCAGGCTGCCGGCGGTCCCGATCGCGCCGAGCCGGCCGACGGTCGTCCCCGTAGTCGCCAGGTCGGTGACCGCGAGCTTGGTCGCCCACGGCGTCGCCGCCCCGATCAGGACCAGCGGCAGCGCGATCAGGGCCAGGCTGCCGATCAGCGAGCCGACGAAGGCGCCCGCGTCGATCTTGTCGAAGGCGGTCACCGCGAGGTGCAGGAACGGCCCGGCGACCAGCGGCACGACGGCCAGCAGGCCGGCCGCGATCAGGGTCAGGACGCGGAGGCCGGAGAGGTGCGGATGGCGGTCGGCGAAGCGGCCACCGAGCCAGTGGCCGATGGCCAACGCGACCAGGCAGACGCCGATCGTGTTGGCCCAGATGATCGTCGAGTCGCCGAAGTACGGAGCCAGCAGCCGAGCGGCCGCCATCTCCGCTCCCAGGCTCCCCGCACCGACCACGAACACCAGGATCGCGAGGGCGCGCACCGCGGGGAGGATAGCGGCGCGGCGCCACTTGCCGCCGCGCCACCGATGGCGCGATCACTACCGGGGCCGGGCGGACGCGTGCGACCGCCGCCCGCCGGCGGTCGGGCGTCCGCTCCGCGCCGTCGGCACCGGTCACCGGACGGTCACGCAGGCCCCGCCGGCCCCGCTAGGGTCGGAAGCGGGAACGATCCATTCAAGGGAGCGAACCACGTGCAGCGGGAATCCACGATCGACGCGGTCCTGGAGCAGGTCGCGGAGGACGGCGACCCGCAGGAGCGGCTGCTCGTCGGCCTCGCCCGGGAGCTGCTGCGACGCGACGCCGAGGGCGGTGACCAGCGCGACGACCCCGCCGCGATCGTGGCGGCGGTGCGCGGGCTCGTCGAGCTGGCTGACGCGCGCGGGACCGCCCCGGCGATCGTGCGGGCGTTCACGCCGACGCTGGAGGAGCACGGCTACGAGGCGCCCGGCAGCGTGCTCCAGACCAACGCCCCCGACCAGCCGTTCCTGGTCGACACGATCCTCGAGTGCCTGCGCGATCACGGCCTCCAGCCGCGCGCGACCCGCCACCCGATCGTCGGCGTCGAGCGCGACGGCCAGCGGCGGCTGGTGCGGATCGAGGCGGCGGACGAGCAGGGGCCGCTGCCGGCCGAGTCTCTGGTCCACGTCGAGCTCGACCGGCGGCTGACCCCCGAGGAGGTCGCCGCGCTGGAGGACGACGTCCGCGACGCGCTGACCGACGCGCGACGGGTCGTCGAGGACTTCTCCGCGCTCTACCGGCGGGTGACCGAGATCGCCGAGGCGGTCGGGGCCGAGGGCGACGGGATCGCCTACGGGCGGGTCCGGGGCGGGCCGACCCCGACGCCGGTCGATCCGGTCGTCGTCCCGACCGACTCGCCGGAGGAGGACCCGGACGAGGTCGCCGCGCTGCTGGCCTGGCTGGCCGACGACAACGCGGTCCTGCTCGGGGCCGCCGACTACCGGCTCGAGGGCGACGAGGCCGGGGCGCTGGTGGCGGGAAGCGCGCTCGGGCTGCTGTCCGAGGGGTCCGCGTCGGCGGCGGCACGGGAGCCGGTCGATCCGCCCGCCGAGGGAACGTTCGAGCGGCTGCGCTCCGGCGAGCTGATCAGCATCGGCCACACCGTCGCGCTCTCGACCGTCCACCGCCGGACCCGGATGGAGGACGTCGCGGTCCGCAGCCGCGGCATCGGCGCCGACGGCGAGCCGGTCCTGCTGCTGCGGCGGCTGGTCCTGCACGTCGCCTCGCGCGCCTACGCGGCCCCGGCCAGCGAGACCCCGCTGCTGCGCGGCACGCTCCGGCGGATCCTCGACGACGAGGGCCTGCGGCCCGGCTCGCACGACTGGAAGGCCCTGGTCGCGCTGTTCGACAGCTTCCCCAAGGACGAGCTGTTCGCGATGCCGACCGGCGACCTCCACCGCACGCTGATGGCGTTCGTCCACCTCGCTCCGGGGCAGACGGCGCTGCGGGCGCGGCGCTCGGCCGACGGGCGGGCGGCGACGGTGGTGGTCGCGATCCCACGCTCCTCGTACGACGCGTCGGTCCGCGACGCGCTTCGCGAGCTGGCCCGCGACCGCTTCCGGACCGAGCGGGTGTCGATCTACGAGGTCCTCGGCGAGGGCGAGCACGCCTACCTGCACCTCCAGGCCTACGACCCCGGGGGCCTCGGCGAGGTCGACGTGACCGCGCTGGAGCACGAGGCCGCGCGGCTCGCCCGCAGCTGGGAGGACCGCCTGCGCGACGCACTGGTCGTCCGCGAGGGCGGCGAGCGCGGACGGGTGCTGGCGGCGCGTTGGTCGCCGCGGCTGCCGGGCCAGTACAAGGCCGGCGTCGATCCGACCACGGCGATCCACGACGTGGTCGCGCTCGAACGGCTGTCGACCGGCGGCGAGGACCTGCTGGTCACGCTCAAGCACGAGCAGGGCGATGTCGGTGGCGGCTCGTCCTCGGGCGGGAACGGTGGCGCGGGCGGGATGACGCGGGTCGCGTTCGTCGTCCGCGGGCGCAAGGTCGAGCTGTCGCGGGCGATGCCGATCCTCGAGCACCTGGGCCTGCACGTGATCGAGGAGCGGCCGACCCAGCTGCGCACGGCGGAGCCGATCTGGATCCAGGACTTCGGCGTGCTCGGGCCCGACGGCCGACCGCTCGACCTCGACGTCGCCGGTGATCGGGTGGCGGCGGTGATCACGGCCGCCTGGCGCGGCGAGACCGAGTCCGACTCGCTCAACCGGCTGGTCGTGCTGACCCCGATGGGGCACGAGCGGCTGGAGGTCCTGCGGGCCTACCGCAGCTACCGCCAGCGGATCGGGTCGCGGTTCACGGAGCGCTTCCAGAACGACGTGATCGTCGAGCACGCGGCGATCACCGAGAAGATGGTGCGGCTGTTCGAGTTGCGGTTCGGGGCCCCCGGGGCGGACGGCGCGATCTCCCCGCGCGACGAGGCCGCCGAGCGGGCGCTGCACGACGAGATCACGGCCGCCCTCGACGCCGTCCCCTCGCTCGACCACGACCGGATCCTGCGCAACCAGCTGCACACGATCGACGCGACCTACCGCACCAACGCGTACCGCCCGGGCCGCGGGGCGCTGGCGCTCAAGTTCCGCAGCGGCGAGGTTCCGTCGATGCCGCACCCGACGCCGCTCTGGGAGGTCTACGTCCACGGGCTGGAGGTCGAGGGGATCCACCTCCGCGGCGGGATGATCGCCCGCGGGGGGCTCCGCTGGTCGGACCGGATGGACTACCGGACGGAGATCCTGGGCCTGATGCGGGCCCAGATGGTCAAGAACGCGGTGATCGTGCCCGTCGGCGCGAAGGGCGGCTTCCGGCTGCGCGGGCAGGGCTTCGCCGACGCGGCGGCGTTGCGGGCGGCGGTCGAGCGCGGCTACGTCACGTTCGTGTCGGCGCTGCTCGACGTCACCGACGACCTCCACGACGGCGCGGTCTCGCACCCCGACGGCGTGCGGGTGCTCGACGAGGACGACACGTACCTGGTCGTCGCCGCCGACAAGGGCACCGCGAGCTTCTCCGACACCGCCAACGCGATCGCCGTCGAGCGTGGGTTCTGGCTCGGCGACGGGTTCGCCTCGGGCGGGTCGACCGGCTACGACCACAAGCAGCTCGGGATCACCGCCCGCGGGGCCTGGGTCTCCGTCCGCCGGCACTTCGGCGAGATCGGCATCGACCCCGAACGCGACGCGATCAGCGTGGTCGGGATCGGCGACATGTCCGGCGACGTCTTCGGCAACGGGATGCTGCTCTCGAAGACGATCCGGCTGGTCGCCGCCTACGACCACCGCCACGTCTTCGTCGACCCGGACCCGGCCGACCCGGCGGCGTCGTGGGCCGAGCGCAAGCGCCTCTTCGCAGCGGGCCGGACGAGCTGGGACGACTACGACCGGTCGCTGATCAGCGAGGGCGGCGGCGTCTTCCCGCGGGACGTCAAGCGGGTCGAGATCACGCCGCAGATGCGCGAGGCGCTGGGGATCGAGGACGAGGCGCTGTCGCCGGCCGAGTTGATCCGGGCGGTCCTGCGGGCGCCGGTCGACCTGCTCTGGAACGGGGGGATCGGGACCGTCGTCAAGGCCTCGACGGAGCACGACGCTGACGCCGAGGACCGCAGCTCCGACGCGATCCGGGTCGACGGGCGGGACCTTCGCGCGACGGTCGTCGGCGAGGGCGGCAACCTCGGCTTCACCCGCGCGGCCCGGGTCGAGTACGCCCGCACCGGGGGCCGGATCAACGCCGACTTCATCGACAACTCGGCGGGCGTCGACTGCTCCGATCACGAGGTCAACCTCAAGGTCCTGCTCGACCTCGCGGTTCGGCGCGGCCAACTCGACGTCGCGCAGCGCAACGCGCTGCTGGCCGAGGTCACCGACGACGTCGTCGCCCACGTGCTCGCCGACAGCTTCGCCCAGGCTCGGGTCCTGACCCAGGAGGAGCGGCGGGCTCCGCGGCGGACCCAGGCCGCGGAGGAGCTGATGGCCGCGCTGGAGGAGGACGGCCGGGTCCAGCGTGGTGACTACGGGCTGCCGGGGGCGGAGGAGATCGCCGACCGCCGGACCGACGGCGAGGGACTCACGCGGCCCGAGCTGGCCTTCCTCGTCGCGCTGTCGAAGTCGAGCATCACCCGCGAGCTGCTCGGCTCCGGCCTGCTCGACGAACCGGCGCTGGCCGATGACCTGATCGCGTACTTCCCGCCGGCGGTGGCCGAGCGCTTCGGCGCGCTGGTGCCCGAGCATCCGCTGCGGCGGCAGCTGCTGGCGATGCTGGAGGCCGGCGAGGCGGTCAACGCGCTCGGGCCGACCTTCGTCGCCCGCCGCGCGGCCGAGTTCGGGACCGGCGCCGGCGAGGTCGTGCGGGCCTTCCGGGTCGCCGTCGGCGCGACCGACGCCCGCGACCTGTGGGCCCGGATCGACGCCCTCCGCGAGCTCGACCCGGATCTCGTCTGGGGGTTGCGGTCGGGCGTCGACGAGCTGGTCCGGGTCACCAGCCGCTGGCACATGACCCAGGCGCCGGGGGCGCCGATCGCGGAGACGATCGCGGCCCACCGCGACGGGACCCGCGCGATTCGCGAGCGGCTCGACACGCTGCGACCCGACGAGCAGCGTGAGCGCACGACGGCGCAGCTGGTCGAGCAGGGCGTGCCCGAGGACCTGGCCGACGCGGTCACCGCCGGACCGGCGTTGCTGCTGGCCCCCCATTCGGTTGCCGTCGCCCACGCGATCGAGCGCCCGGTCGTGGCCGTCGCCGAGGCGGTCCTGCACACCGGCGAGGCGCTGTCGCTGGACGGCCTGCACCGGGCGATCACGGCGCTCCCGATCCCCGACCGGCTGACCCGCTGGTCGGTGCAGGCGCTCCGCGACGACCTGCTCCACGCGCGGGCGGCGATCGCGCGGCGGGCGCTGGAGGACGCCCCCGACGCGGAGCCGGCGGCGTCGGTCGACGCGCTGCTGGGCGCCCGGCCGCGGGCGGTCGCGCGGTTGCGGCTGTTCCTCCGCGAGCTGCCGAGCGACAGCGGCGGGGGATCCGGCAGCTCGGTCTCGGCGTCGTCGCTGGCCGTCCGGCAGCTGCAGGCGATGGTCGAGCAGGAGCCCGAGCCGCCGCCGGCCGACGATCCGGGGGAGTGACGCTAGCCCGCCAGCTCCTTGGCCAGCATCACGACGGCCTTGTCGGGATCGTTGGGCGCGGGGCGCTCCTCGAGCGCGACGTAGCCGCGGCTGGCGTGGAACGCGAGCGACGGCTCGTTGCGGGGCCGGACGTTGACCTCGCACAGCATCCGGCCGTGGGGGCGGGCTGCGGCCTCGGCCGTCGCGTAGAGCAGGTTGCCGACGCCACGGCGCCGGGCCCGCTCGTTGACCGCGATCCGGTCGAGGTAGAGGAAGTCGTCGTACTGCTCGGAGAACCGCCGGTAGTACGCGCCGTCGTAGTCGGTGCCGGCGCCGATCGCGATCGCGAAGCCGAGCGGGCCCTCGTCGTCCTCGACCACCAGCGGGGTGCTCGCGCGGGCGAGGATCCAGATCAGGCGCTCGCCGTCCATCGGGCTCAGGTGCTGGACGCTGGCCTCGTTCATGGCCAGCACGGCGGGGTGGTCTGCGGCGACCATCGGCCGCACGCGGATCGCCGAAGAGGTGGCGGGGGCGCCGCTCATCTAGTGGCCTCCACCGGAGGAGACGGCCGGCGGGCGCGACTCCTCGGCGAGCGAGGTGATCACCAGCGGGCCGCGGGCGGAGTCGTCGAGCACGCTGCCGGCCTCGTCCTGCGAGCGGGCGTAGAGCTCGACCAACAGGTGGACGACGATCTGGTCGCCGGCGTGGGTGTGGAAGCGGACGTGGCTGAAGAACTCGAGCGTGCCCGCGTCACCGAGCGCCGCGAAGCTGAGCGCCTCGCCCGCGTCCGGGCCAGAGCAGACGTCGACGTCGTCGGCCGGGACGGTGATCGTGCAGGAGGCGACCCAGGGGGTGCCCATCACCAGCCGCTCCCAACGGCTCTCGTCGGCCACCAGCTGGCCGTCGCGGAAGAGCAGGTGCGGCTGGTCGTGCATGCAGTCGAGGCACTGGACGACCGCCTCCTGGTGCTCCTCGACGGCGTGGACCGGGGTGCCGGTGCTCGCGTCGATCCGGTGGATCCCGTCGTAGTGGACGTGCAGCTCGAGCGACGTCGACCAGCAGCGATAGCAGCGCATCCACGGGAGCGTCCCGGTCTCCGACATACCCGGATCGTACGGGCGAACGGCGTGCGGCGGCGAGCGGTGCGAGGGTCGGCCCGCGGCCGAGGGGGAAACTGGCGCGCTAGCACTCATCGGTGGCACGTGGCCGCTCGTACGTGGCGCGATAGCACTCTTGCGTGGCGCGTTGGCGCTCGTTGCTCGTTAGCCTTCCCGCCGTGCTGAGCTCGATGGTCGCCGCCCTGCCACCGCTGGCCCTGATGCCCGAGTGGCTCGACCCGGAGCAGATCATCGAGCGCTTCGGCTTCCTCGCCGTGATCGCGGTGGTCTTCGCCGAGTGCGGGCTGCTGGCGTTCTTCCTGCCCGGGGACTCGCTGCTGTTCACCACCGGCGTGCTCGCCCAGCAGGGCGTGATCGGGCAGCCGCTGTGGCTGCTCTGCGTGACGATCTCGCTGGCGGCGATCGCCGGCGACCAGGTCGGGTTCCTGATCGGCCGGCGGGCGGGGCCCGCGATCTTCCGCTGGCCGGAGTCGCGCTTCTTCAAGCAGGAGTACCTGGTCCGGGCCCAGGACTTCTTCACGCGCTACGGCGGCCGCACGATCTTCCTGGCGCGGTTCGTGCCGATCGTGCGGACGGCGGCGCCGCTCGTCGCCGGGGCCTCCGGCTGGAGCTACCGCGAGTTCCTGCGCTGGAACGTGCTCGGCGGGATCGTCTGGGGTGCCGGCGTGACCGCGCTCGGCCACGCGCTCGGCGGGATCTCGTTCGTCAACGAGAACATCGAGGCGATCCTGCTCCTGATCGTCGGCTTCTCGTTCCTGCCGATCGCGATCGAGCTGCTGCTGGCCCGGCGGCGGGGCAAGGCCGCCGCCACTGCAGCGACGGCGGACCCGGCGGTGGTCCCGGCCGACGAGCAGTGAGGCGGACGGGCGGGGTCGCGCGACCCCGCCCGCAGGCCGGTCCTGGGTGTCCTAGGACTCGGGGCTGCTGGCGGCCTTCTTGGCCTGCTTGCGCTCACGGTGACGCTTGCCGACCGTGGTCTCGAAGACGACCGAGCCGATCGTCACGACGACGACGCCGATGATCAGCAGGTCGATGTGGCCTTCGATCCAGAGCGCGGTCGAGTCCGGCAGGATCGACGCGGCCAGGTAGCCGATCAGGATCAGGCCGGTGCACCAGGCGAGCGCCCCGAGGACCGACCAGATGAAGAAGACGCGGCGGTTCATGCCGACCGCGCCCGCGACGACGGCGGCGAAGGTGCGGACGATCGGCACGAAGCGGGCGAGGAAGATCGTCAGCGGGCCGTAGCGCTCGAAGAAGGCGTGGGAACGGGCCAGGTGCTCCTTGCGGAACAACTTCGAGTCCTCCCGCGTGAACAGTGCGGGCCCGGCTCGTCGCCCGATCTCGTAGCCGACCATGTTGCCGGCGACCGCCGCGAGCGGGACGGCCACCAGCATCAGCCACAGCGGGTCGCCGTTCGGGCTCAGCTTGGCCAGCAGCCCGGCGCTGAAGAGCAACGTGTCGCCGGGGAGGAAGAAGCCGATCAGCAGCCCGGTCTCGGCGAAGATGATCGCCACGATCGCGATCAGGCCGTACTCCTCGAAGATGTGGCGCGGGCTCAGCCACTCCGGCATCAGCGCCAGCGGGGTCACGAGGTCGGCCAGGAGATGCGTCAGCACGCGCGGGAGGCTACCGGTGGGGGCTTTACCCGGCCTGAACGCCGTACGTCCGGCCGTTCGGTCGATCCTCGCGGGCACGGCGGACGGCCCGGTCGCGACGTCGCGATCCCGGTCGCGCGCCGGGGGTCGATCCGGATAGCGTCCGTCCCGACCGACAGCGGAGGAGCCACGAGTGACCGATCTTCGCGAGGCGCGCGGCGAGCTGCTGCGCGCAGTGCCCGATGACGCCCGCCGGACTACCCGGATCGGCCGCTTCGCCGACGCCGCGGAAGCGGTCGCCGGGCGCGCGCTTCCCGACGACCGGGCGCTCTGGCGCTGGTCGATCGAGGATCCCGACCGCTTCTGGCGGCTGGTCGCCGAGCAGCTCGGCGTCCGCTGGCGCGAGCGTCCCGACGGCTACCTGGCCGAGGCCCGGATGCCCGGGGCCCGCTGGTGCCCGGGCGGGACGCTGAACTACGCCGAGCACGCGCTGGCACCGATCGCCGACCTGCCCGCGGACGCTCCGGCGCTGATCGCCCGCTCCCAGACCCGCGACGAGGTCGTGCTGACCCGCGACCAGCTGCGCGAGCAGGTCGCACGCTGCGCGGCCGGTCTGCGGCGGCTGGGGGTCGCGCGCGGCGGGCGCGTCGCCGGCTACCTGCCGAACGGCCCGGAGGCGGTGGTCGCGCTGCTGGCGACGGCATCGCTGGGGGCGACCTGGGCCAGCTGCCCGCCGGAGTTCGGCGTCCGCTCGGTGGTCGACCGGCTCGGCCAGCTCGCGCCCGAGCTGCTGCTGACCGTCGACGGCTACCGCTACGGCCGCAAGGACCTCGACCGTCGCGACGAGGCCCGCCAGATCGCGGCGGGACTGCCGTCGCTCCGGCACGTGGTCCGCGTGCCGTACCTCTACCCGGCCGACGACGGCGACCAGGCCGCTGAGCCCGCTCGGGCCGCGAACGCGACCGGCGGGACGCAGACGGAGGCCGCCGTCACGACGACCTGGAACGCGCTGCTCGCCGAGCAGGAGCCGCTGACGTTCGCGGCCGTCCCGTTCGAGCACCCGCTCTACGTGCTCTTCTCGTCGGGCACGACCGGGCTGCCGAAGCCGATCGTGCACGGCCACGGCGGGATCACGCTCGAGCACCTGAAGGCGCTCGCGTTGGAGCAGGACCTCGGCCCCGGGGACCGCTTCCTCTGGTTCACCACGACCGGCTGGATGATGTGGAACTACCTCGTCTCCGGCCTCCTGGTCGGGGCGACGATCGTCCTCTACGACGGCGATCCGGGCTTCCCCGACCTCGGCGAGACCTGGCGGGTGGCGGCGGAGACCGGCGTGACCGCGTTCGGGACCAGCGCCCCGTTCCTGCTCGCCTGCCGGCGGGCGGAGCTGGTCCCGCGCGAGCTGGCGGACCTCTCGCGGCTGCGGTTCGTCGGCTCGACCGGGGCGCCGCTGCCGCCGGAGGGCTTCCGCTGGGTCTACGACTCGGTCGCCGGGCCGGGCCAGGACCTGCTGCTCAGCTCGATCTCGGGTGGGACCGACGTCTGCACCGCGTTCGTCGGCGGCTCGCCGCTGCTGCCGGTGCGGGCGGGCGAGATCGGTGGCGCCTGGCTCGGCTGCGACGTGCGGGCGGCCGACGCCCAGGGACGGGCGGTGATCGACGAGACCGGAGAGCTGGTGGTGGGGACCCCGATGCCCTCGATGCCGGTCGGCTTCCTCGGCGACGCCGACGGCTCCCGCTTCCGCGCGGCCTACTTCGCCCGCTTCGACGGGCTCTGGTGCCACGGCGACTGGGTCACGATCCACGCCGACGGCTCGCTGGAGGTCAGCGGCCGCTCCGACGCGACCCTCAACCGGGGTGGGGTACGGCTCGGGACGGCGGAGTTCTACGCCGTCGTCGAGGACCTCGACGGGATCGACGACAGCCTGGTCGTGCACCTGGAGGACCCGCAGGGTGGGGCGGGCGAGCTGCTGCTGTTCGTGGTCCCGAGCGGTGGCATCCCCGCCGAGCCGGAGGCGGCCGCCGCGCTGCGCGACGAGCTGGCGGCCCGCTGCGCGCGGGCGCTCCGCCGCGAGCTCTCCCCGCGCCACGTGCCCGACGGTCTGCTGCTGGTGCGGGGCGTGCCGCGGACGCTCTCGGGCAAGAAGCTCGAGGTCCCCGTCAAGCGGATCCTGACCGGGACCCCGATCGCGGAGGCCGCGTCGACCGGGTCGCTGGCCGATCCCGGCGTGCTCGACGTGTACCTGGCGCTCGCCCGCGAGCGCGGCACGGTCGCCTAGCGGCGGGCGGCGGCGCCAGGCTGGGGCGGAGGTCGCCCCGGGCGGGGCCGAGCACGGGCGGCGGGTGGGCCGGAGCGCCGACGTCGGGGACGGATAGCCTGGCGGGCGATGGCTGTCTCCCGTCCCGCCGCGCGTGCCACGACCAACGCGGGCCCCGATCCCGCGCCCCGGCCCGCGACGCTGCTGGGCGCCGCGGCGCTGGTGCCGCTCGGGGCGGCGGTGCTGCTGGCCGCCGCGCTGCTGCCGTGGCCGTCGCGGGCCGGGCTCGGACTGGCGCTGATCATCCTCGGGATCGGGATCCACGGCCAGCGCTGGACCGGCCTCGGCGCCCGCCTCGGCCCCGGCCTGGTTGGGGCGATCACGGCGATCCTGGGCTTCGGCGGGGCCCTGCTGACCGCCTCCGCCGTGGTCTCCTGGCTCGACCGCGACGGCGCGGCCTGGTCGGCGCTGATGACGCCGGCGGTCGTCTCGCTGGTGGTCTTCGCGGCGTTGGCCGCGGCCGGCGCCGCGACGCTCGGGCGGGACCGCTCGCTCGGGCTGGTGGTGATGTCGATCGCCGGGACCCTGGCGGCGGCGGTCGCGGTCGCGGGCCTGCTCGGCGTGTCGAGCGGCTGGGTCGGCGTCGTCCTGCTGGCGGTCGCGATCGCGGCGCTGGCCGTCGCCCGCGATCCGCGCACGGCGAGCCGGCCGGAGACGGCGCGGGCGGCACTGCTGGTCGCCGCGGTGCTGGCGACGCTGGTCTCCAACGGGCTGGTGCTGGTGCTGCCGCCGGTCGGTGGTCTGCTGCCCGTCGACGTGGTCATCGGCCACGACCAGACCGGTCCGGTCGCCTGGGCGCTGCTGCTGGTCGCGGCGACCCTGGTCGCCGCGGGGGTGCTGCTGCTGGCCGTCGTCCGTCGTGATGCCGTCGCCGGCGTGCTCGCCGGGGTGACGCTGCTCGGCGGGTCGGCCTACGTGACCGGCGGGGCGCGCGCGATCGTCGTCGCGCTGCCGCTGGCGGTGCTGGTCGTCGTGGTGGCGGCGATCGTCCGGCCGGGGGCGCGGACGCGCCTGTTGCGGGTCGTCCCGGCCGACCATCGGGCGGCGGTCGGGGCCGACGCGCTCGGTGCGGTGGCCGCGATCGCGCTCGGCTGGCTCGCGCTGCACGCCAGCGAGCTGGTGGCCGGGCCGGAGCGGCTGATCGGGGCGATCACGCTGCTGCTGGTGGCGCTGACGGTCGTGCTCGCCCTGCGGCTCGCCGGCGACGCGGCCCGCGCGGCGGCGATCGTCGCTGCCGTGGTGCTCTTGCAGGTCGCTCCGTGGTGGCGCCTGATCGGCGGCGAGGAGACCGGGGGAGACTGGTCGACCGGGGTCCTGATCGCCGCCGCGGTGGCGACGGTGGCGACCGCGCTGGCGGTCGGCTGGCCGCTGCTGCGGCGGGGCCGTCCGGCCGGTCCCGCGGTCGTCGCCGCGGTCACCTGGCTGCTCGTGGGCACGCTCGCGACCGTCGCGGTGGCGGTGCTCGGCGACGGCCTGGCCGGCGGACTCGACGCCACGGCCGGGCCGCTGACGCTGGTCGGGATTCCGGCGGTCGCGCTGGTGGCGGTCGCCGCGGTCGCGCTGCTCGGACCGTCCCGCCGCACGGCCGAGCTGCAGGCGTCCGGCGCCGTCCTGGCGTTCGTCGCGGCGGTCGCGATCGAGGACTACGCCGCGTTCACCGGGCTCGAAGGTCACGACGACGGTGCGCGGCTGGCCGGGATCCTGGTCGCGATCGTCCTGCTGCTGGGCTTGACCCTGCTGGCCGGCTCGACGGCCCGCCGCCGATCGGTCTCGGTCGTCCTCGGCGGCAGCCTCGGGGTGGCCGGCGCCGCGATCCTGATCGGTGCCGCCGCGATTCCGCTCGACGCGCCGCAGCAGGGGATCGTCCGGATCGGCGACGTGCTCTTCGGGGCGGCGTTGCGCGACAGCCCGCTCGCGGCCGCGAGCCCGGCCCTGCCGATCCTGGTCGGCGTGCTCGGCGTCGCGCTGCTGCTGGTCGCGCTCGCGCTCGAGCACACCCGGCCGCTGCCGGCCGGGGCGCGGCTGAGCGGGCGCTAGGAGTCAGCGCACCGGGTCACGCTGGAACAGGTGCCTGGCCCAGAGGTAGCCGCCGACCGCGATCACGATGCACCAGGCGACCGCGAGCACCCCGCTGTTGCCGATCGGGGTGCCGAGCAGCAGGCCCCGCAGGGTCTCGATGATCGGGGTGAACGGCTGGTTCTCGGCGACCCAACGGAGGCCGGCCGGCATCGAGTCGGTGGGGACGAAGCCACTGCTGAGGAACGGCAGCAGGATCAGCGGCAGCGGCAGGTTGCTGGCGGCCTCGACGCTCTTGGTCACCAGGCCGAGCGCGACCGACAGCCAGGTGATCGCGAGCGAGAGCAGGACCAGCAGGCCCGCGAGTCCGAGCCAGTCCGCGGCGCTGGCCTCGGGCCGGAAGCCGATCAGCAGTGCGACGCCGATGACCAGCACGATGCTCAGGAGCGTCTGGATCGTGCTGCCCAGCACGTGGCCGGTCAGGACCGAGCTGCGGGAGATCGCCATCGTCCGGAAGCGGGCGATGATGCCCCCGGTCATGTCGACCGCGACCGAGATCGCCGTGCCCTGGGCGATGCTGCCGACGGCCAGCAGGATGATCGCGGGGGTCACGTAGTCGACGTACGCGTCGCGGCCGCCGGTCGGGCCGCCGAGTCCGTTGCCGAGGGTCCCGCCGAAGACGTAGACGAACAGCAGCAGGAAGACGACCGGCATCGCCGCCAGCGCGAGCGGCAGCGGCGAGCGACGGAGGTGTCGCAGCTCGCGGCGCAGCATCGTCGCCGAGTCGGTCATGGCGTAGCCGAAGGTGCTCATCGGACTGCCTCCTTCGGGTCGGCGGTGCGGTCGGTCAGGGCGAGGAAGACGTCGTCGAGGTCGGGGGTGTGGACGGACAGCTCCTCGACCTCGACCGACGCCGCGTCGAGCCGGTCGAGCAGCGACCGCAGCGACGACACGCCACCGTCGCTGGGGAGCTGGAGGGTCAGCTCGTCGTCGTCGCGGGTCGCCTCGGCGAGCGCGCGGGCGCCGGCCTGGAGTCGGTGCGCATCGACGAAGCGGAGGCTGACGTGCCCGCCGGGGACCCGCCGCTTGAGCTCGTCGGGGGTGCCCTCGGCGACCAGGACGCCACCGTCGAGGACGGCGATCCGGTCGGCGAGCTGGTCGGCCTCCTCCAGGTACTGCGTGGTCAGGAAGACCGTCACGCCACCGGCGACGAGCTCACGGACGATCCGCCACATGGTCCGGCGACTGCGTGGGTCGAGGCCGGTCGTCGGCTCGTCGAGGAAGACGATCCGCGGGTCCCCGACCAGCCCCATCGCCAGGTCGAGTCGGCGCCGCATCCCGCCGGAGTAGGTGGCCGGGACCTGCTTCGCCGCGTCGACGAGGTCGAAGCGCTCGAGCAGCTCGGCCGCCCGGCGGCGGCCCTCTTCGCGGCCGAGGCGGTGCAGATCGGCCATCAGGATCAGGTTCTCCTCGCCGGTCAGGAGGTCGTCGACGGCCGAGAACTGACCGGTGACGCCGATCGCGGCACGGACGGCGTCCGGGTCGCGGGCGAGGTCGTGGCCCGCGACCCGGACTGTCCCGCCGTCGGCCCCGATCAGGGTCGAGAGGATCTGGACGATCGTCGTCTTGCCGGCGCCGTTGGGACCGAGCAGGGCGAAGATCGTGCCCTCCGCGACGTGCAGGTCGATCCCGTCGAGGACGACGTGGTCGCCGAACGACTTGCGCAGGCCGGTCGCGGCGATCGCCGGCCTGGCTGTGGCGGGAAGCCGCCCGGCGGCCGGCGGCAGGTTGCCGATAGTGCGGATCATGCGTGCTCCTCAGGGAAGGTCTGCGGGGACGGGGACGGGGACGGGCGCCGGATCACGATGTCGCCGACGGTGGTGCGGGCGCGTATCTCGACGGTCTCGGTCGACGGCTCGGGACTGGCGGCGGCGTCGAGCGCGTTGCGGACCTTGCCGGTCTTGGCGCGGACGTCGAGCCAGGCGGCGGTGCCCTCGCGGATGCCGACCTCGAGCTCGCCGATCGGGGTCTCGAGCACGACCGTGCCGCGGACGACCTCGTCGAGCCGGATGTCGCCGTTGGCGGAGCGCGCGTCGACCCCCGCGTGGGCGATCCCGACGGCGATGTCGCCGTTGGCGGCTCTGATCCGCAGGTCGCCGGCGGACGCGCCGACCCAGGTGTCGCCGTTGGAGCTCTTGATCACCGCGCCGGCGTCGAGCTGGCGCACGCGTACGTCGCCGGAGCCGGCATGGATCTCGGCCGGACCGGTGGCGTGGGCGACGCTGACGTCGCCGGTGCCGCTCTTCAGGCCGAGCGTGCCGACCTGGTCGAGGCGGACGCGTCCGATGCCGATCTTGAGCCGGCAGTCGCCGAGCCGGCCGTCGGTGTGGACGTCCGCCATCCCGAGGGTGGCGTCGATCTGCGAGTCGACGGGCAGCTCGACCGTCACGTCGACCGACGGGCCGATCCCCGGGCTCAGCCACGAGCGCAGCTTCGGCACCAGCCTGGCGGCCTTGATCGTCAGCTGCCCGTCGACGTACTCGACGCTGGTCTGCTCGGCCAGCTTGCGGTCGTCGTCGGCGGCGGGGTCGCTCGGGCGGACCGTGACGACGGTGGTCGGGCCGTCGCCGGCGCTGATCCGGAGGTCGCCGGCGGGGAGCTCGATCGTGGCGGCGATCGCTCGGGGGGTGTCGAAGGTCGACATGGGGGCCTTCCTGGCGGGTGCGGGTGCGGCGGGAGCGGGGCGTGCGGGCGGAACGGTCATCGGACCCAGCCGGTGTAGCTCTGGCCGGGGCGGCCGCCGGGCGGTCGCGGTTGGCGGTCGCGGTCGTCGCTGGCGAGCGCGGCCGCCGTGGTGCGGACCAGCCAGGCGTTGACCGACAGCCGCTCGCGGCCGGCCGCCTGCTCGATCCCGGCCTTGAGCTGCTCGGGCAACCGGAGGTTGATCCGCGCGGTCGCGGCCTCGTCGGCGTCCGGCGCCGGGAGGGGCGCGGAGGGCGGGACGGGCGCGGTGAGCTGCCGATCGGCGGGCTCGTCGGTGGGCGCGGGGGTCACGACGAACTCGGGCTCGCCGGAGCGCAGGCGGAGCTCGACCGATCCGGGGGCGAGCTCGCGGGTGATCTCGTCGGCGGCGGCGGAGAGCGCGTCGAGCAGCATCAGCCGGATCGACGACTCGAGCGGCGCGGTCAGGCGGTCGGCCAGCGCGCGGGCGTCCTCCCCGCCGGCTTCGGCGGCGACGGCGAGCTCACGGCGGAGGTTCCCGACGTACTGCGTGAGGTCCATGGCGCCAGTATGGCATCACAGTGGCGCCATTGCAACGCCAGGATGGCCGTAGGTGGTGTCATGGTCCGTGATTCCCCGGCGACGGGGTACGTCTCGGGGCGGGCCTTGGGCGGGGGTCGGGCAGGCGGGGCGGGCCTGGGGTCGGCCCGACGGGCGCTTGGCGATGCTTGGCGATGTGTTCTCCACCCCTGCGGTGGACAACGCATCGCGGAGCGTGCCTGGAGCCCGCGCTGCCGGAGGGTCCGCGGCGACCGATGAGTTCCCGGCGCCGGGGCCGTCTGGGGAGGACCGCAGGCAGCCGCGAGCAACAGGAGCAGCATGGAGAACGCAGTCAAGGGCCCGGCGTCGTACTTCCCCTCGATCGAGGAGAGGTACGGGCGACCGATCAGCGAGTGGAAGGCGGTCATCCGTGCGTCCGAGCTGACCAAGCACATGGAGCTGGTCGCGATGCTCAAGGACGAGCACGGCCTCGGTCACGGGCACGCCAACGCGCTGGTCGCCGACACGCTGCGGGAGGACCGCGACGCTTGAGCGGGCCGGGGGTCAGGCGGCGACCAGTCCGTGCAGCAACAGGCGGAGGGTCGCCTCGCGGGCCCGCTGCGGCGGCCAGCGGTGGCCGGTCCGGAGGTGCAGGTAGGTGCCGGAGGCGGCGTTGAACAGCGTCACCGCCTGCTCGTGCGGGTCGTCGGTCGGCCGCAGCGTGCCGTCGATCGCGCCGTCGCGCAGGAGTCGTTCGAACGGCTCGGTGAAGACCGCGCGGGTGTCGACCGGGTCCGTTTCGTCGCCGCCGTCGTCCTCGTGGAAGATCGCGTCCGAGGCGACCCGCACGGCGATCAGCACGTCGAGGTGCTCCTCGGCGGTGGCGCAGAGCGCGTCGAGCGCGGCCTCGAGTCGCTCGCGGCTGGAGCCCGGCGCGACCAGGACCGGCCAGAGCGCCCGCTGGTAGGCGGCGACCGCTGCTTCGACCAGGGCAGCGAGGACCTGCTCGCGCTTGACGCCCTGACGGTGCAGGGTTACCCGTGAGATCCCGGCCGCCTGGGCGATCCGCTCCGCCGTCGTCCGCTCCCAGCCGTGCTCGCGGAGGACGCGGCGGCCGGCCTCGAGGACGCGCGGGTCGAGCGGAGCGGTCATGGGCGCTAGCGTTGCATATTTGCAACAGCGCTGTAATGCTGGGTCGCATGAGCACCCTTCCCGACGCGATCACGCCCGCCGCCGGACGGTTCCTGCCCGTCGCCGCCTACGACGCGATCGCCGGCTCGATGATGCGCGAGCGGCGCTGGCGGCCACGGCTGGCCGACGACCTGGCGCGGCGGACGGGCGAGGCGCCGACGCTGACCGAGGTCGGGGCGGGGACCGGCTCGCTGATCCGGGTGCTGGCCGCCCGGATGCCGGGTGCGACGATCACCGCGGTCGAGCCCGACGCGCGGGCGCGGGCGATCGCCGCCGCGAAGCCGGGGGTCGCCGACGTCGCCTGGCGCGACGGGCGGGCGGAGGCACTGCCGCTCGCCGACGGCAGCCAGGACGCGGTCGTGATGGCGCTGATGCTCCACCACCTCGCGCCCGAGGCCAAGCGGCTGGCGCTGGCCGAGGCCCGGCGGGTGCTCGCGCCGGCCGGCACGCTCTACGTGGCCGACTTCGTGCGCCCGCAGGACCCGCTGATGGGGCTGGCGTTCGCCGTGATCCAGCTCGCCGACGGGCGGGTCTCGACCCGCGATCACCGCGCCGGGCGGCTGCCGGGCTTCGTCACCGAGGCCGGCTTCGCCCCGCCGGAGACCGTCGTGCGGCTGCGGACCGCGGGCGGGAGCTTCGCGGTCCTCCGTTGCCCGCGGGGCTAGCGGTCGTTGAGGGTCTCGACCGTCCACGACGCCAGGCCGGCCGGGGCTCCGGCGGTGGCCGCCCGGCTAGCGCCGGATCAGCACGTAGACGAGCGCCATCGCGAAGGCGATCTGACCGAAGCTCATCGCCGTGCCGAGGTTGGCCGCGCCGGCGATCTCGGCGATCACGGTGCCGCCGGCGAACGCGCCGACGACGATCCCGAGGTTCTGGACGAACGGCCGGCTGGGGCGGACGGCGACGTCGGCGTCGGTCAGGCGCTTGACGCCGCCGGGGGCGGCGTCCGAGGTGGCTTCGCCGGACTCGGCCGCAGCCCGCTGAGCGGCGCTCTGCTTGCGCGGCGGCGATCCGCTCACCGGGTCACCTCGGTCGGTGCGTCGGCGGCACGGTGAAGGCTCGCCGCCCGCTCGAGCTCCTGCATCAGGATCGGCACCGCCAGATCATCGCGCGTCTGCTCCAACCGGTGCAGTGCGCCACGGCGTCCGCCGAGCGCGCGCAGCGCCCGCTCGCCGAACTCGATCCGGAAGTCGTCGATCGCGCTGCGGCGGCGGGCGTCGCGGCGGGCGGCCGGCAGGTCGAGCGTGGCGCGATGGGCGTCGAGCGTGGTGACCAGCTCGTCGAAGCCGCTGACCGGGGGCAGCGAGCTGACCGCGACGACCTTCGTCGTGCGGTCGCCGACCGAGCGGAGGGCGGCGCGCACGTCGCTCCGGGCGCGCTGGGCGATCCGGCCGAGGTCGGCCTTGGTCACGACCAGCACGTCGGGGATCTCCATGATCCCGCTCTTGAGGAACTGGAGCACGTCGCCGGAGCCGGGCTGGACGATCACGGCGACGGTGTCGGCGACGTCGGCGACGTCGGTCTCCGACTGGCCGACGCCGACCGTCTCGACGATCACGACGTCGAAGGCGACCGAGAGCGCCTGGGCGGCGGCCCGGGTCGGGCCGGCGAGGCCACCGAGCCGGTCGGCGGCGGCGGTCGAGCGGATGAAGACCGCGTCGTCGTGGGGGTCGACGAGGATCCGGGCGCGGTCGCCGAGCAGCGAGCCGCCCGTCCGTCGGCTCGACGGGTCGACGGCGAGGACCGCCGCCGAGCGCCCGCCGTGGCGGTAGGCCCGGACCAGCTCGCTGAGCAGCGTCGACTTGCCCGCGCCGGGCGGGCCGGTCACGCCGATCACGTGGCCGGTCGGCTCGTGGCCGAGCGCGGCGGGGGAGAGCCGGTCGAGCAGGACGGTGGTCTGGGCACGGGCGGCCGGCGTCCTCGTCTCGACCAGGTTGAGCACGGCCGGTGCGGCGGCGAGGTCGCCGGCCCGCAGCCGGTCGGCGAGCGTCGCTCCCAGGTCGTCGTCCATCCGACCATCGTACGGCGGGTCTCCGGCGGCGCGGCGGGCGGCTGCGGGACAGGCGGATGTGGGGGCGCCTGCGCCCCGCCTGGAACTGGGTATTTCGGATCGGTATGCCACTATTTCAGCGGTGAGCACCGATCGCTTCGACCGTCTCCGCCCGCCGCTCGCGCTCGGCGCCCTCCAGCTCCCGCACCGGCTGCTGATGGCGCCACTGACCCGCAACCGGGCCGACGACGACGGCACCCCCAACGCGCTGATGGCCGAGTACTACCGGCAGCGGGCCGGGGCGGCGGCGCTGATCGTCTCCGAGGCGACCTGGGTCGTGCCCGCCGGCAAGCCGTACCCGCGGACCCCGGGCCTGGCGACCGACGCCCACCGCGACGGCTGGCGGGCCGTGACCGACGCGGTCCACGCCGAGGGCGGGCTGATCGTGGCCCAGCTCTGGCACGGCGGACGGGTCGGGCACCCGGCCACCAGCGGCGAGCCGACCGTCTCGGCCTCGGCGGTCGGGTTCGACGCGCTGACCGTCTTCACGCCCGACGGCAGCGAGATCCCGCCGGTCCCGCGGGCGCTCGGCCTCGACGAGCTGCCGGCGGTCGTCGCCGGCTACGTCGACGCCGCCCGGCGGGCGCTCGAGGCCGGCTTCGACGGGGTCGAGATCCACGGGGCCAACGGCTACCTGCTGCACCAGTTCCTCGCCGACGGCAGCAACCGTCGCGACGACGCGTACGGCGGGGACGCGGCGGGCCGCGCGCGTCTGACCGTCGAGGTCGTGCGCGCGGTCGCCGACGCGATCGGGGCCGATCGGGTCGGGTTGCGGCTCTCGCCCGGCTTCACCGGCCACGAGATGGTCGAGCACGACGGCGGTGCGGTCTACCGGGCGCTCGCCGACGCGCTGCGGCCACTGCGGCTGGCGTACCTGCACCTGGTCGGGCAGCCCGGCGATCCGCTGGTCGACGAGCTGCGCCGCCGGTTCACCGTCCCGCTCGTGCTCAACACCGGCTTCACGGCGGCGACCGAGCGATCCGACGCGATCGCGATCGTCGACGAGGACCACGCCGACGCGGTCGCCGTCGGCCGGGCCTTCATCGCCAACCCCGACCTCTGGCGGCGGTGGGAGCAGGACGCCCCGCAGAACGAGGCGAACGCCAAGCGCTTCTACGGCGGCGGACCCGCGGGCTACGTCGACTACCCGGCGCTCGCGGCTCGCGAGCCGGTCGGCGGGGACTGAGTCCGCCGCCGACCTGGTGCTCAGCCGCCGGAGCGGGGCAGCGTCGGCAGGACGCTGGGGGCGGACGCGGCGGCGCGGTTCTCGTCGCGGATCGCCGCCCACAGCTCCTCGCGGTAGACCGGCAGCGAGCGCGGTGCGTCGATCCCGAGGCGGATCGCGCCGCCGCTGATCTCGACCACGGTGACGACGATGTCGTCGCCGATCAGGACCTTCTCGCCGGGACGGCGGCTGATGATCAGCACGCGGAGTCGCCCGGACCGGTGGCCGCTGCGGCGCTGATCAGGGGCGCGCGGAGCGCCGCGTCGGGGGAGCGGTTGATGACCTGCCAGCCGTGACCCTCGGCGAGCAGCAGCGGCGCGCGCAGGTTGGCCACGAAGTCCTCCAGCCGCTCGGCGGTCCGGATGATCACCCAGACCTCGGCGGCGGCGGGATCGAACGACGCCTTCGCCAGGTCCTCGGGATCGAGGACCACCGCGTAGTCCGGGAAGAACCGCCCGGGCCGGACGACGGGCAGCGCCAGCTCCGGGTCCTCCAGCGACTGCAGCCAGGCGAACGGCTCCTCGACGTTGCCCGGCCTGACCAGCGCGTAGCGGGAGCCGGGAAGCCCGACGAGCCCGTCGGCGAAGACGATCGTGTCGTCGTCGGCCAGTTCGAGATCGCCGAACCGGGTGCTCTGGAGGGTGATCGGCATGGGGGGAGTCCTTGGAACCTGTTTCGGAGAAGGTTCTTAGCGCAGGAAGTCGAGCAACGACATCTGGACGATGCTCGCACCGGCCTTCAGGGAGGCCTGGTAGGCAGCCTGCTGGGTCGCGTACGCGATCATCGTAGTCCCGGCGTCCGCTTCCTCGATCAGCGACCGCTGCTCGTCGACGGTGCCGGTCAGCTGCTTGAGGCGATCGGAGGCCGAGGACAGCCGGTTGCCGGTCGCGCCGACCTCCGCCCGCAGGCCGCTGAGGGCCTCGAGCTGCCGGTCCATCGCCTTCAGGTCGGTCGAGCGGAGCGCGTCGGCGTCGGCCGCGGTCCCGCCCTGGAGGTGCTGGACGATCGTTCGGAGCGTGTCGATCAGCTTGCCGTCGCCGCCACCGCTGCCGGTCACGCGGCCGGCGAGGTCGACGTTGACCTTGAGGTCGACGCCGTCGGAGATCGCGCGGGTCACGATCCCGTTGTTGCCGAGGTAGGTGTCGGCGCCCTCGATCGCGTACGGCGGGGTGTTCGACGAGCCGGCGAAGACCGGGACGCCACCGTACTGGGCGTTGGCGGTGCTCTTGACGGCCTTGATCAGCTGTCCGATCTCGGCCGCGGCGGCGTCGCGGCCGACCTGGCCGCCGCCGTCGCTGCCGGCGGCGATCAGCAGCACCCGGGCCCGCTGGATCACGTCGGCGATGCCCTGCATCGACGCGTCGGCGGTGCCCTGCCAGCCCTTGCCGTCCTGGACGTTGCGCTCGTACTGGCCGATCCGCGAGAGCTCGTCGCGCAGGTCGATCCCGCGGACGGTGCCGAACGGGTCATCCGAGGGACGCCCGATCCGCATGCCGGAGCTGGCCATCTCGAAGGTCCTCGTCAGCCGCGCCTGGCTGTTCTGGAGATCGGTCAGGACGGTGCGGGTCAGCATGCCGCTGGTGATGCGAGAGGTCACGGGCGAGCCTTCGGACGGGGGACGAGGACGGGGGAGGACAGGTGGGTCAGGGCGGAGGGCGGGGTCACAAGCCCACGCGTCCGGTGCGGTTGATCAGCTGGTCGAGCATCTCGTCCATCACCGAGAGCGTCCGGGCCGAAGCCTGGTACCCACGCTGGAAGCGGACGAGGTTGGCCATCTCCTCGGTCGGCGAGACGCCGGAGACGGAGTCGCGACGGTCGGCGAGCGCCCCGGCCAGCGAGACCGCGGTCGCCTCCTGACGGCGGACCTCCGCCGTCTGACTGCCGACCTGGCCGATCAGCGCCCGGTACTGCTGGTCGCTGGCGCCACCGCGCAGCGCGGCGATCGCGGTCGCCGTCTCGTTGCTGCCGGTGGCGCCGGCCACGAACGCGTTGAGCGATCCGCCCTGGGCGGGATCGATCGCGGCCCCGACCGAGATCGGGCGACGGGCGACGCCGTCGACGACCGGCCCGGCGTTGACCACGAAGATCGGCGGGCCGCCGGCGGCCTGGTGGATCCCGTTGACGGCGTTGGCCATCGCGGTCGCGGTCGCCGCCAGCTCGCGCCGGTAGACGCCGATCGGGCCGGTCGCCGAGGCGGCGTTGGCCAGCGCGGCGAGCGAGCCGGGGCCGGGGCCGGTCGGGCCGAAGGCGAGGCTGAACGGCTGGCGCGACTGGTCGCCCGAGACGACCGGCGTGCTGTCGGTGCCGAGGTAGACGTCGATCTTGCCCGGGATCGGCTTGCCGCCGCCGTCGAGGGTCGGCTCGGTCCGGACCTGCGCGTACGACGAGAGGTCGTCGAGGATGACGTCGCGCCGGTCCATCAGGTCGTTGGCGACCTCACCGCGGGCGGCGGCGGCACCGATCGCCTGGTTCAGCTCGGCCAGCTCCTGCATGGCCGTGTCGATCGGACCACCGGCGGCGATCCGGTCCTCGTACTCCTTGGCCGCCTGGGCCTGGATCGTCGCCAGCTGGCTGTCGAGACCGCCGATCTGGTCGGCGGTCGCCTTGCTGGCGTCGAGCAGCACCTGGCGCGCGGCCGGCGAGCTCGGGTTGGTGGCGACGTCGCTCCAGGCGCTCCAGAAGCGCCCGAGCTGGGCGGCGAGACCGTTGCTGCCGGGCTCCTGGAAGGCCAGCTCGGCCTGGCCCATCAGCCGGGATGCGGTCGACGCGTCGCCGAGCTTGGTGGTCTGGGCCCGCAGCTGGATGTCGGCGAACTGGTCGCGGATCCGCTGGATCCCGGTCACGTCGACGCCGGTGCCGAGCTGGGCGAACTGGCCGCTCGGGCCCCACGGGCCGACGGTCAGGGCGTTCGAGGCCGCGAGGTTGGCCCGCTGACGCGTGTATCCCGGCGTCTGCTCGTTGGCGATGTTGTGGCCGGTGACGTCGATCGCGCGCTGCTGGGCCAGCAGGCCCCGCAGCGCGGTCTCGATGCCGTGGAAGGAGGAGACCATCAGGCTTGGAGATCCAGGACGCGGTTGGGCAGAGCTGCGGGAGTCGACGGTGACGGCACACGGGCGCCGGTCGGCGGCTCGTAGGTCACGTCGGAGAGGTTGCCGCCGAGGCGGCGGAGGTGATCGATGAAGGTCAGCTCCTGCTGCATCAGGGCACGGTTGCAGCGGTGATCGTGGTGGACCGCCTCGGTCGCGGCGACCAGCCGCTCGCTGCGCTCCTGGGCGGTCGTCGCCTCGAGCGGGGAGATCAGGCTGCAGAGGGCGGAGACGGTCACCTGCCACGGCTCGATCCCGAGCAGCGCGCCGCCGCGGACCAGCAGCGCGGTCCGCCGCTCCTCGAGCGTGCTGCGGAACGTCGTCTCGGCCTCGATCGTGCCGGTGTGACGGACGACGCCCGGCGCGTCGCGGGCGCTGACGGCAGCGCCGAGGGCGGTCACGGCGGCCTGCAGCCGCTCGATCGAGCGCAGCTGCTCGTCGAGGTGGCCGAGCAGCTCGCGGCCGAGGGGGGTGGCAGCGGCGGTGATCATGTGGTGCTCGCGGTCGTGGGGGAGACGCCGCCGGACACCTGTCCGGCGGGCGAGGCGGAGCCGTCGGACGCGGTCGCGTCCCCGGCCTGACGGGCGCTGGCGGCCGCGGCCGTGGCGATCTGGGCGGCGATCCCGATCCCGCCGTTGGCGGTCAGCACGTCGGCGAAGACGTCGGGCAGCATGTCGCGGTAGGCCGAGGTGGCGGCGGACGCGTCGTCCTGCTCGTCGCCGGCCGGGGCGGCCGTCTTCAGCAGCTGCTGGGCAAGCTGCTGGGCCAGCATCCGCTCGAACGAGGCGGCCGCGCGGTAGCGATCCTGGACCTCGGCGCTGCCCTCGCGGACGGCGGCGGGCATCGTCCGCTGATCGACGGGCGGGACGGCTCCGACGGGCAGCACGCTCATCGCTTGACCCCGTTGGCGATCTCGGCCATCTGGTCCTGGGTCTGGACCGCGCGGCTGGCCATCGCGAAGGCGCGCTGCGACTCGATCAGGTCGACCATCGCGTCGGCGGTGTCGACGTCGGAGGCCTCGAGCGCGCCCTGCACGAGGCTCGTGCGGGCGAGCGCGACGCGGGTCGGCGCTCCGCTCTCCGCGGTCGCGACCGAGAGGCTGTCGCCGATCGGGCGGAGGCTGTCGGGGGCGCGCACCTCGACGAGCTGGATCCGCCCGAGCCGCCGGCCGCCGTCGGTGGTGACGGTGCCGTCGGCGGCGATCTTCAGCTTCTCGGCGCTGGTGCCGGCCGGGACCGGGCGGACGCCGGGGACGAGCGCCCCGGTCGCGGTCGTCAGCCGGCCGCGGTCGTCGACGTGGAGGCTGCCGGCGCGGGTCAGCGCGATCGTGCCGTCGGGGGCGCGGACCTCGATGTAGCCCGGGCCCTGGAGGGCGACGTCGAGCGAGCGCCCGGTCTCCTGGAGCGCGCCCTGGGCGGAGCCGCGCCCGATCGTGGAGGCGGCGGCGCCGGTCCCGACCTGGACGCCTTCGACGCCGTCGCGGACGTAGAGCAGGTCGCGGAAGTTGACCCGCTGGTGCTTGTACCCGGGGGTGTTGACGTTCGCGAGATCGCCGGAGATCGCGTCCATCCGGGTCTGCTGTGCGGTCATACCGGCCGCTGCCGCGTTGAGGCCTTGGAGCATCGGTCCGTCCTTCGGGTCGCCTCCCGCGGCTGCTGCGGGAGGTGGTCGGGTAGTCGGCGGGAGCGGGAGGGACTTGAATCGTCCGCCCGGCCGCGGGGGCGACCGGCGGGGTCGATCGGCGTCCCGGCCCGGTCGTGGGTGCGGCGGCGACGGCCGCCGCAGCCTCAGGCGCTGGTCGAGCCGACCTGCTGGGCGGCCTTGGCGAGCGTGTCGTCGATCGTGGTGATCGACTTCTGGCCGGCCTCGAAGGCCCGCAGCGAGGAGATCATCTCGACCATCGCGCGGGTCGCGTCGACGCCGGAGGCCTCGAGCGCGCCCTGCTGGATCGTGCCGGTGCCGACGCCGGCCGCGGTGCCCGCGAACAGGCCCTCGCCCTGCTTGGTCGGATCGGTCAGGGCGACCAGGGCGATCCGGCCGGGATCGAGCTTGCCGTCGACGGGGACGGTGATCGGCCCGCCGTTGCGGCCGAGCACCTGGTTGCCCTGGCCGTCGACCAGGAGACCGTTCGCCGAGGTGCTGAACTGGCCGTTGCGGGTGTACCGAACGCCGGCCGGTGTCTGGACGGAGAAGAAGCCGTCGCCGGCGACCGCGAAGTCCAGCGGCTCGTCGGTCACCCGCGCGGTCTGCCCGCGGAGGTCGGTGACGCTCGCGTCGGCGTACGGGCCGAGGCCGACCGGGCCGACGACCTCGCGCGTCCGCGTGTTCTGCAACAGCAGGTCGCCGAACGACGTCTGGGTCGTGCGATCCCGCTTGTAGCCGGGTGTCGCGGCGTTCGCGAGGTCGGCGGAGATCTGGTCCTGCCGAACCTGCTCGGCCCGCATTCCGGCAGCGGCGACGTAGAGGCCTCGGTCCATGTCCCGGGTGATCGGCGGGGTCGCCCGGGGCTTGAGCGACGCGAGCCGGGATCCGGCTGGTGAACGGTGTTCTCCCCCCAATCCGAAATTGGGGCTCAAGTTCTCGGGGGTCGCTGCCGACTACCGGGGCGATCCACAGCTCGGGCGGACGCTTCAGGAAATGGACGACGCCCCGCGAGGTACCCTTGCCGTGCTCACCATGACACCGATCGAACCGCCCAGCCGTGTCCACGAGACAGGCCCGACGGACCCCCGTCGCGTCCACGTCACGCCGACTCCGGAGGTCTCCGTGATCCCGGCCGAGCAGCAGCCGTTCGACGTCCTGCCCTCCGAGCCTCCGGCCGAGGTACTGGCGGAGATCGGTGCGGCGATGGACCAGCTGGACGCGCTCAAGGAGCGGCAGCTCTCGCTGCGGTTTGAGGTGCGCGAGGGCCAGCGGCTGCGGATCGAGATCGTCGACGACGAGGGCAACGTGGTTCGCACGGTGCCCGCGACCGAGGCGATCGAGATCGTCACGGGGCAACGCTCCGTCGACGGCCGTACGACCACGAACACGGACGAGCCGACCGGCTTCGACGGGATGGGCTGAGCAATGGGCATGATCAACCTCACGGGCCTGGCGACGGGCCTCGACACGAATGAGCTGATCACCAAGCTCATGTCGATCGAGCGTCAGCCGAAGACGCGGCTCGCCAACCAGCAGACGAGCATCCAGGCGAACAAGAACGCCCTGCAGGCCGTCTCGGACGCGCTCAAGAAGCTCAACGCGGCCAGCCTGGCGCTGGCCGACCCGTCGCTGTTCGCGAACAAGCAGTCGGTCGAGATCGGCAACGCCAGCGCTGCGACCGGCACGATCACCTCCGGCGCTCCCGCCGGCGGCTACTCGCTCGAGGTCGTCCAGCTCGCCCGCGCGAGCCAGTCGAGCTACGCCTTCGCGGCGCCGACCGCGGACGGCACGATCGCGATCGCCGGCGCAGGCTGGAACGACTCGGTCACGTTCGAGGCCGGGGACACGGCGACCGACATCGCCGCCCGCATCAACGGCGACTCGACCCTGCACGTGGTGGCCTCGGTCACGACCGTCAACGGCGTCGAGCGGCTCGCCTTCTCCAGCCGCGCGACCGGCGCCGCCAGCGGCTTCTCGGCGTCCTCGGCCGGCGTGCTCTCCGACGAGGTCGTGAAGGTCGGCCAGAACTCGCTGATCCGGATCGACGGCGAGGAGCACACGGCGGCGACCAACGTCTTCGCCAACGTGATCCCCGGCGTCACGCTGCAGCTGCGCGGAGTCACCTCGACGGCGACGACGATCAACGTCGGCACGCCGGGGACCGACCCCAAGGCGGTCCAGGACGCGGTCAAGACCTTCGTCGACGCGTACAACGCGTCGCTGGACCTGATCCGGACGGCGACCGCGGTCTCGCAGAACTCGAAGGGCCAGCTCGGCGGCGACGTCACCCTGACCCAGCTCCACGAGCAGCTGCGCTCGGCGCTGATCTCGATCGGCCCGGGCGGGGCCTCGCTGCCGCTCGAGGCGCTCGGGATCACCACCGGCAAGGCCTCCGGCACGGCGACCTACTCGGCTGACGCGGTCCAGGGGCGGCTGACGGTCGACAACGCCGCGCTCGCCGCGGCCCTGACCTCGGACTCCGGCAAGGTCCGCGACGTCCTCGGGCGCTCGGGCGTGCTCGGCGGGCTCTCGACGATGGTCAACACGTACAGCGGCGCCGCCGGCTCGCTGGCCCAGCGGATCAGCGACTCCGACCAGATGATGTCGAACCTCGGCCGTCAGATGGAGTCGCTCGACGCCCGTCTGGCCAACCGCGAGACGGCGCTGAAGGCGCAGTTCGGACGGCTCGAGGCGACGATCTCCCAGTTCAACGACCAGCGCTCGTGGCTGGACGGACAGCTGGCTGCCCTTCAGCCCAAGTGATTTTGACCGATCACTGAAACGTGTCCAGCTACGCCGCACCTCAGGCCTATCGCGACAACGCTGTCCTGACCGCCTCGCCGTCCGGACTCGTCGTGATGTTGTACGACGGGATCGGACGGTTCCTCCGCCAGGCGGTCGCGGCGATCGAGGCCGGCGACCAGATCACCGCCACGGCGCGCATCCAGCGCGCCGAGGCGATCATCTCCGAGCTGACGGTCACGCTCGACCATCAGCGCGGGGGAGAGGTCGCCGCCCGGCTGGAGGCGATCTACGGCTTCTGGCGCCGTCACCTCGACGAGGGACGCCGCGAGCAGGACGCCGCGAAGCTGCTCGAGGTCGTCCGCCACGCCGCGGAGCTGCGGGTCGCCTACGCCACCGCGGGCGCGTGAGCATCGTGGCGATCTCGACGGGATCCAGCGTCTACGAGCAGCTCGCCGAGCTGACCGACGAGCAGCTCGTCGCGGTCCAGGCGGGCGACCTCGACCGGCTCGAGCAGCTGTCGGTCCGCTGGGCGGCGCTGGTGGCCGCACTGCCGACCGACGCGCCGCAGCACGCGCGCGCCGCGCTCGAGCGGACGGTCGCGGGGCACGACCAGATCGGCGTCGCCTTGCGGGAGCTGCGCGAGCGGCTGGGCAAGGAGCTGGCCCTGACCGGACGCGGGCGCCGGACCGCGAACGGCTACGGCGGCGCGAGCGCCGTTCCGGTCAGCAGCCACCAGGCCTGATCGCCTGCTGTCCAGCGGCGCCTCGCGTAGGCGTCGCTTGAACGTCCAGGCCGCTGTGGCCGCTCCGCTCGACGGTTGATCGACGCTGGGAGGGCGCTGAGTGACCGTGTGTGCGAATAGGTCACACGAGCCCTCAAGTTCGCCGGGGACCCGCCGATCACCGGAGCGTCCCACGGAGGGGACATTTCTCGCATCCACGGATGGATGACGTTCCGACGGACCCCTACCGTGAGCCTGATCGACCCCACGCAAAGTGCGCTCAACAGCGCCATTCAGGGCGCTTCCACGCGCCACCAGCTGCTGGCAGGCAACCTGGCCAACGTCAACACCCCCGGCTACGGAAGACGCGACGTCGACTTCCACGGCGCGCTCCGCGCGGCGATGGCGGAGGGGACGACGGAGATCTCCCTGACCCCGACGGTCGAGGCCTCGATGGTCGCGGCCGACGGCAACGGCATCGACCTCGACCGCGAGTCCGCCGAGCTGGCCAAGAACGCGCTCGACCAGCAGGCACTGGTGTCGGTCGCCCGCAACCGGCTCGAGACCGTGATGGTCGCGATCACCGGGAGCGCCCAGTGACCGGCATCTTCGGGGCGATCGACGTCAGCGCCTCCGCGCTGACCGCCCAGCGGGTCCAGCTCGACGTCAGCGCCGAGAACCTCGCCAACGCCCAGACCACGCGGACCGCCGAAGGCGGCCCGTACCAGCGCAAGACCGTCGTGCTGCGGACGGCCGAGGCCGATCCCCGCTTCGGGACCGTCCTCGCCGGCGCGATGCAGCGCGGGGGAGTGGCCCCCGCGGGCGTCGAGGTCGCCGGGATCGTCCCGCACCCCGCCCCGCCGCGGCTGGTCTACGACCCCGGCCACCCCGACGCCAACCCCGAGGGCTACGTCGAGATGCCCGCCGTCGACTCCGTCACCGAGATGGTCGATCTGATCGCCGCCTCCCGCGCCTACGAGGCCAACGTCACCGCCATGCAGAGCTCCAAGCAGATGTTCGCCCGAACCCTCGAGCTGCTCCGATGATCGTCCCGATCGATCCGAGCATGGTGCTCGGCTCCGACGCCGCGATCGGCGGCGTCGCCCCGATCACGCCCCCGGTCACCCCGGCCACCGGCGCGACCGAGGGCGGTGCCTCGTTCGGCAACTCGCTGACCTCGGCGATCCAGAGCCTCGAGTCGACGCAGGCCGCCGGCGCCAAGGCCGCGACCGAGCTCGCGACCGGCACCGCCGTCAGCACCGAGGCCGTCGTGATGGCCGTCGAGAAGGCCAAGCTCTCGATGCAGATGGCGTCGACGCTCCGCACGCGCGGCGTCGAGGCTCTCAGCGACATCCTCCACACCCAGATCTGAGGACGACGTACCCGTGCCGTTCCCGAAGGTCCTCACCGCGCTGTCCACCCGCGGCCGGATCGTCGTCGGCGCCGCCGTGCTGGCGGTCGTCGTCGTGGCCTACCTCATGTTCTCGCTCGCTTCGAGCCCGGGCTACACCACGATCGTCAGCGGACTCGATCCTGCCCAGACGGGCAAGATGACCGCCGCCCTCGACGAGAAGGGCGTGCGCTACGAGCTGCAGAACAACGGCACCGCGCTCGCCGTCGAGAAGCGTGACGTCGGCAACGCCCGGATCGCCCTCGCCGAACAGGGCGGGGTCGCGGGCGGTGCCGTCCAGCCCGGCTTCGAGATCTTCGACAAGCAGAAGATGGGCAGCAGCCAGATGCAGCAGCAGGTCACCTACCAGCGTGCGCTGGAAGGTGAGCTGGCCCGGACGATCGGTCAGATCCAGGGGGTCAGCTCGGCCTCGGTCCAGCTGGTGCTGCCCGACGCCAGCGACGCGCTGCTGAGCGAGGACGCGCCGCAGGCGAGCGCCGCGGTGCTGCTGTCCGGCGCCGAGAGCCCCGAGCCCGCCGCGATCCAGGGGATCGCGCGGCTGGTCGCCTCGAGCGTCAAGTCGCTGAAGCCCTCGCGGGTCACGATCACCGACGGCGGCGGACGGCTGCTCTGGCCGACCAGCTCCGGTGACGACGCCGCGGGCGGTGCCAGCGGCGCGCTCTCCAAGCAGGCCGCGGCGAGCCGCTACCAGCGCAGCATGGAGAGCAGCCTCAGCTCGGTGCTGGCCCAGACCGTCGGACCGGACAAGGCCCGCGTGCGGGTCAACGCCGACGTCGACGCCGACCAGGCGTCCGAGGAGCAGCTCCGCTACGGCCGGCGCCAGGTGCCGCTGAAGGAGACGACCTCCGACGAGACCATGCGCGGCGGCGGCGGAACCGGTGGCGCCTCCGGCGCGGCGGCGAACGTGCCCGGCTACGCCGCGGCCGCGACCGCCGCTGGTGGCCGTTCCAACTACAGCCACAAGACCGGCGAGCGCGAGTTCGGCGTCGACAAGACCGTCACCCGCCGCAAGCTGGCGGCCGGCGGGGTCAACAAGCAGAGCGTCGCCGTGATGGTCAGCGACAGCGTGCCCGCCAGCCAGATCCCGGCGATCCGTTCGTCGATCGCGGCCGCCGCGGGGATCGACACGGAGCGCGGCGACGAGCTGACGGTCCAGCGGATGGCCTTCGCGCCGCCCCCGGCCGCCGACGGCAGCCCGGCGATCCCGGGCGACCTGCTCACCAACCTCAAGTGGATCGCGCTCGCGCTGGCGATCATCGCCTTCCTCGTGCTCGTCGCCCGCCACCTGCGCAAGCGCGAGCAGGAGGCCCTGGCCTCGCCGGTCTGGCTGAGCGAGATCGAGGCCCCGCCGCGTTCGCTGCGCGAGCTCGAGGCGGAGCGGGACGCGGCCCGGCCGCAGCCCGTCGCCGCGCTCGAGATCCCCGGGACGCGCAAGCAGATGGAGGACCTCACCGATCGGGATCCCGACCGGGTGGCCCAGCAGGTTCGTCACTGGATGACGGAGGACTAGATGGCGGTCGTGAGCAGTCCCGAACGGTTCGACGAGGATTTCGAGCTCGTCGACGGCTTCCCCGTGGGGCCGCCGGACGTCGGTCCGCCCAAGCCCCTGCTCAAGCTCGGGGGCCGGCGCAAGGCCGCGATCCTGCTCGTGTCGCTCGGCGCGAGCCGGGCGGCCGAGGTCTTCAAGCACCTGCGCGACGACGAGATCGAGTCGCTCTCGCTGGAGATGGCCAAGCTCGGCCAGGTCCGGCCCGAGCACGTCGACGGCGTCTTCGACGAAGCCGCCGCGATGACGATGGCGCTGCAGTCCTACGCCGAGGGCGGGGTCGAGTTCGCCCGCGAGGTGCTGGAGCGCTCGCTCGGCGTCGAGCGGGCCGAGGAGATCATCGGCCGCCTGGCCTCGGTGATCGAGAAGCGCCCCTTCGAGTTCCTGCGGCGGACGCCGCCGGAGCAGGTCGTCGCGTTCCTGCGGGCGGAGTCGCCGCAGACGCGCGCGTTGGTGATCGCCAACCTCCACACGCGGCTCGCCGCGCCGGTGCTCGCCGCGCTCGATCCCGAGGAGCAGGCCGACGTCGCCTGGCGGGTCGCGACGATGAGCGAGACCAACCCCGAGGTCGTCAAGCGGATCGAGAGCGTCGTCCGCGGCAAGCTCGCCAACGTCGTCTCCGCCGACTACCAGGCCGCCGGCGGCGTCCAGTCGCTGGCCGACATCCTCAACCACACCGACCGCCCGACCGAGCGCAACGTGCTCGACGCGCTGGCCGAGACCGACAGCGCGATCGCCGAGGAGGTCCGGCGGCTGCTGTTCGTGTTCGAGGACGTCGCCGGACTCGACGACCGCTCGATCCAGATGGTCCTGCGCGAGGTCGACCAGCGCGACCTGGCGCTCGCCCTGCGCGGCGTCGACGACGGGGTCCGCGACCGGATCCTCAGCAACCTCTCCCAGCGTGGGGCGCAGATGCTCCGCGAGGAGATGGAGTTCCAGCCGCCGCAGCTCAAGCGCGTGGTCGAGGAGGCCCAGGGCCGGATCGTCGGTGCCGTTCGCCGGCTCGAGGAGTCCGGTGCGCTCGTGATCGGGCGCGGCGACGGGGACGACGTGGTCTGATGCACGGGGTTTCGATGAACACTGCCGCGGAGTTCTCGTTCCCGGCCCTCGAGCGGCCGGTGCCGCCGCCGACGGTCCGGGAGCTGACCGACGAGTTCGCCAACGCCCGCGCCGAGGCCGCGCAGATCCGCGAGGACGCGCGCGCCGCCGGCTGGGCCGAGGGCCACGCCGCAGCGACCGTCGAGGTCCGGGCCGCACTCGAGCCCGCGACTCGCGCGCTCTCCGACGCCCTCCGCGAGGCCGTCGCCCAGAGCTCGCGGATGGCGGAGACGCTCGAGCGCGAGGCCGTCGAGCTGGCGCTGCTGCTGGCCGAGAAGGTCGTGGCCGAGGCGGTCCGCTCCGAGCCGGCGCGCGTGCTCGACGTGATCCGCGGCGCGCTCCGCGGCGTCGTCGAGCGTGAGCGGCTGACGATCCTCGTGCACCCCGACGACCTCCAGCTGGTCCGCGACAGCATCGACGCCGTCGCCACCGAGATCGGCGGGATCGAGCACTGCGACGTCCAGGCCGAGCGCCGGGTCGGTCGGGGAGGCGCCGTCCTGCGGACGGTCGAGGGCGAGGTCGACGTGCGGCTGGAGGCGAAGCTCGAGCGGGCCGGCGAACTGCTGCGCGAGGCGCGCACGTGATCCCGGTCGACGTCGCCGACCTGCCGATCGAAGGACGCCTCGGAGGGCTCGCGCAGACCCTTCGCGACGCCGACCTCGGTCGCCGCAACGGACGCGTCGTCGACGTGATCGGCCTGGTCGTGGAAGCGACCGGGCTCCGGGCCGAGATCGGCGAGCTGTGCGAGATCCACGTCGCGCGCGGCAGTGGGCGGGGCTCGGCGTCACGCGGCCCCGCCGGCCGCGGTCCCGTGCCGATGGAGGTCGTCGGCTTCCGCTCCGGGCGGACCTTGCTGATGCCGCTCGGCGAGCTGGCCGGCGTCGGGCCGGGGACGACCGTGACCGCGACCGGGCAGCCGTTCCGCGTCGACGTCGGCGACGGCCTGCTCGGACGGGTGCTGGACGGGCTCGGGGCGCCGATCGACGGCGGCCAGCAGCCCGCCGGGACCCCGCGGGTGACGATCGCCGCACCGCCGGAGCCGCTGAGCCGCCCGCGGATCGCCGATCGCGTCGACCTCGGCGTGCGCGCGCTCGACGGCCTGGTGCCGTGCGGGCGGGGCCAGCGGCTGGGGATCTTCGCCGGCTCCGGCGTCGGCAAGTCCTCGCTGCTGGGGATGATCGCCCGCTCGACGACCGCCGACGTCAACGTGATCGCGCTGGTCGGCGAGCGTGGCCGCGAGGTCCGCGAGTTCATCGAGCGCGACCTCGGCGACGCGCTTCCGCGGTCGGTGGTGGTCTGCGCGACCTCCGACCAGCCGGCGCTGGTCCGGATCCGGGCCGCGCACACCGCGACCGCGATCGCCGAGCACTTCCGCGACCAGGGCCAGAACGTGGTCCTGATGATGGACTCCGTGACCCGCTTCGCGATGGCCCAGCGCGAGGTCGGCCTGGCGATCGGGGAGCCGCCCGCGACCCGCGGCTACACGCCGAGCGTGTTCGCCCAGCTGCCGCGACTGCTGGAGCGCTCCGGGACCTCGCCGCTCGGCTCGATCACCGGGCTCTACACCGTGCTGGTCGACGGCGACGACATGAACGAGCCGGTCGCCGACGCGGTCCGCTCGATCCTCGACGGGCACGTCGTGCTCAGCCGCGAGCTGGCGCACCGCAACCACTATCCGGCGATCGACGTGCTTCAGAGCGTCTCGCGCCTGGTCGGCGAGGTGACCACGCCTGAGGCCCGAGCCGCCGCCGGCCGGGTCCGCGGCCTGATGGCCGACCTCAACGACCGTGCCGACCTGATCGCGATCGGGGCGTACCAGGCGGGCAGCGACGCCCGCACCGACGCGGCGATCGCGATGCGCGACGAGATCGAGGCGTTCCTCCGCCAGGACGTCGAGCAGGCCTCGAGCGCGGCCGACGCCGACGCCGGCCTGATCGCGCTCGCCGACCGTGCCGAGCAGCTGCTCGCGACGCCCGAGCTGCACGCGGTCGCCGCATGAGCGATCGGGTCCAACATCCGTCCGGCGGCGCGCGTCGAACCGGTCGCGCCGCCGATCACGCCAGCGTGACCTCTGGCTTCCGCTTCCGCCTCGAGCCCGTGCGAGCCCTCCGTGAGCGCGGGGAGGAGCGTGCCCAGGGCGCGCTCGCCGCCGCGCTCAGCCGCGAGCAGCACGTGCGCCTGGCGTTGGCCGAGGCCAGCGAGCAGTCGCGCGACGCGCGCCGCAAGGCGACGCCGCGGACCGACGTGCGGGTCAGCGGCGCCGAGCTGCGCGCCGCCGCGGTCTGGATCGACCGGACCGGCCAGCAGCAGCAGGAGCTGGCGCTCTCGCTCGACCGCCACGTCCACGACAGCACCACCCACCGCGGGCTGCTGACCGAGGCCGCCCGCGAGCGCCAGGTGCTCGAGCGCCTGCGCGAGCGTCAGCAGGCGGCCCACCGGGCCGAGCAGGGCCGGATCGAGCAGGCCGAACTGGACGAGGTCGCCCTCGTCCTCCACCGACGGAAGTCCGCATGAGCATCGCCGAGGTCACCACCCGGGTCGCCGAGGTCACCAATCGCGTGGCCGAGATCCAGGCCCTGGTCCAGCAGGCGATCGCCTCGGCGAACGCCACGCGCGTGACGCCGACGGCCGCCAGCGACGGCTTCGCGACCAACCTCCAGACGGCGCAGACGAGCCAGGCCACCCAGGCCGCGGCGCTCGCCGGGACCGAGCCGGTCACGTTCGGCGCCGCCGGCCTGACCGGGGCCCCGGCCGCCTACGCCGCCCGCAACGGCACGGTCGGCGGGCTTGGCGGGGTCGGTGCGCCGACCGGGGGCAGCGACGGCGGGCAGTACGCGCAGATGATCCAGGCGGCCGCCGCGCGCCACGGGATCGACCCGCAGGTCTTCACCAACCTGGTCCGCCAGGAGTCCGGCTTCGATCCCGGAGCCGGCAGCTCGGCGGGCGCCCAGGGCCTCACCCAGCTGATGCCCGGGACGGCGGCCAGCCTCGGCGTGACCGACCCGCTCGATCCGGCCCAGTCGCTCGAGGGCGGGGCCAAGTACCTGCGCCAGCAGCTCGACCGCTTCGGGGGCGACTACCCGAAGGCGCTGGCCGCCTACAACGCCGGCCCTGGTGCCGTCGAGCGGTTCGGCGGGATCCCGCCGTACGCCGAGACCCAGCACTACGTGCAGACGATCCTCGGCACGGGGCGGAGGGCATGAGCAGCGTCGCGCGGATCGACCCGCGCCCGCCGGTCGCCGCTCCGGGTTCCGGCCCGGCCGAGTCGCGCACCGGCGGATCGTCGTTCGCCTCGCTGCTCGACGGCGTGCTCTCCGGACAGCCGTCGGCGGAGCGCCCGGCGCTGCGCGAGGCCCGCGGGCCGCTCGACGCCGACCCCTCCGCCAACCGTGATCCGCTGGCGACGACCAGCCCCGTCACGCCGACCGACGGCGCCGAGGCGCCCGCCACCGGGACCCCCGGCGGCGCGACCGGCGAGGGCGAGCCCGCGGCGCCGGTCACCGAGCCGACGGCCACGCCGGTCGTGGCCGAGTCGGTGGTCGCGACGACCGTCCTGCCCCCGGCTCCGGTCTCGCCGCTGACGCCGCCTGCGACCGGCGGCACTCCGGTGCCGACGGTGCCCGGGACGGCACCGACGGCCGATCCGGCCGTGGTGCCGACGCCGCCGGGCGGGGCCGCCCCGACCGGCGCGACGGCGCCCGCGCCGAGCACCCTCCCGGGGCTGCCCGTCAGCGCCAGCGACGCGCCCGCGGGGGAGACCCCCACCGCGGGCACCACGGCGCCGCGGCCGGCGGAGACCCCGGTCGGTGGCAGCGTGCCGCAGACGGCCACCCCGGCCGGCGAGCCGGCTACGCCCCAGGCGACCGTGCCGACGACCGACGGACCGGCGGCCGGTGCCGACGACGGCGCGGCGCCCAGCGATCGCACCACCACCACCACCACCGCGAGCACGAGCTCCGCCAACGGGTCCGCCACGGCCACCGGTCCGGCGACCGGCACCGGTACCGGTGCCGGGAACGGCGCCCACTCCGACGGCGGCGCCCGCGACGAGCGGCCGCCGACCCCGTCGGCCGCGCCGGTGCCGACCGCGGCAACCGCCGCCGACGAGGCCACCCGCAGCGCCGGGCAGGGCTCGACGGCGACCGCGGCGCCGACCGTCGCCGGCCCGGCGGCCGTCGCCCCGGCGGCCGGACCGGCCCCGGTCGATCCGCTCGCCGCCGCGGCCGCCCGTGCGCTGCCGACGATCGCCGTCGCCGTCGAGCTGCTGGCCCGTCGCGGGGCGACGCTCGCCCGCCTCAGCCTGCGGCCCGAGGCGCTCGGCGGGATCGAGATCGTCCTCCGCCAGACGACCCGCGGGCTCGACGCCAAGCTGACCGCCGACGGCAGCGAGACGATCCGCGCCCTCCAGCAGGCCGGCGACCAGCTCCGCCGTCAGCTCGAGTCCCAGGGCATCGCCGTCCTGCGGGTCGAGATCGGCGAGGCCCGCACCGACGGCGGCCAGCGGTCGCCCGACCACGACCGCGGCGGCGACCGCTGGTCCGGTCGCTCCGGCAGCGCCCGCGTCGACCTTCCGCTCGACCACACCGAACGCCGTACGTCCGTGGAGCTGCCCGACGGGTCGCTCGTGGACGTGCTCGCTTGAACGAGGACCGATGAGCACGATTCCCCCCACGAACCCGGCGGTCGGCGCGGCCGCCAACGAGAACCAGGCCGCGTCCCCGGCGAACGGCAACATGCAGGCGAAGGCGACCTCCGGCGGGTTGGGGAAGGACGACTTCCTCAAGTTGATGGTCACGCAGCTGCGTCACCAGGACCCGATGAACCCGGTCGACGACACGCAGTTCCTCGCCCAGATGGCGCAGTTCGCCACCCTCGAGCAGATCACCAACGTCGGTGACTACTCGGCGCTCCAGCTCGGCGCCCAGGCCACCGCCCAGGCGCTCTCGCTGAGCGGCAAGACCGTCACCTACGTCGACGCCCAGGGCAAGACCCACACCGGCGTCGTCGAGCGCGTGGTCTTCGACAAGGGCGCGGCGACCCTGACGGTCAGCGGCGTCGCCGGCATCTCCCCGGCCGCGGTGACCGAGGTCGCCGAGACCCCCTCTTCCCCCGAGAACGCCCCCGGCGGCTCGGTCCCCACACCCCCGGCTGCCGGTGACCCGGCGCCCGTCACCCCCTAAGGAGCACGATCCGATGATTCGCGGCATGTACAGCTCTATCAGCGGGCTCAAGGCCCACCAGACGCTGCTCGACGTCACGGCCAACAACCTGGCCAACGTCAACACGATCGGCTACAAGGCGTCGCGGGCGACGTTCTCCGACTCGCTCTCGCAGCAGATCCGTGGCGCGTCCGCGGGCACGGCGGGGACCGGTGGCACCAACGGCCTGCAGGTCGGGCTCGGTGTCAAGGTCGCCTCGATCGACAACCTGATGGGCGGCAGCTCGACCCAGACGACCGGCAACCCGCTCGACGTCTCGATCCAGGGCGAGGGCTGGTTCACCGTCTCCAGCGGTACCCCGGGCGCTCCGCTGCCCGCCGCCGACGCGCGCCAGTACACCCGCGCCGGGGCGTTCACGACCACCAACGACGGCTACCTGGTGACGCAGGAGGGCTACTACGTCCTCGGCTTCCCGCCCGCCCCCGCCGGTGGTCCGAACACGGCCGCGGGACCGGGCTTCATCCAGATGCCGGCGAAGGCGTCGGACGTCTCGATCGCCGCCGACGGCTCGGTCAGCTACGTCGACCACTCGGGTGGCCCGAACGACGGCACCCGCCAGGTGGCGGGCTACCTCGCGGTCAGCCGCTTCTCCAACCAGTCCGGACTCGAGCGCAACGGCGGGTCGCTGTGGTCGGCGACCGCCAACTCCGGCGCCGCCGTGACCGGCACCCCGGCGGTCGACGGCAACGGCGCGATCATGGCCGGCGCGCTCGAGATGAGCAACGTCGACCTGGCCAGCGAGTTCACCACGATGATCTCCGCCCAGCGCGGCTTCCAGGCGAACTCGCGGGTGATCTCGGTGGTCGACGAGATGCTCCAGGACGTCGTCAACATGAAGCGGTGAGCATCCCGCTCGCTTCGGCGTGCGCGTCGCGCGTCCGTCCGGCGGGTGGGCGGGCGCGCCTGTCCGGCCGGCGGGCGCGCTCGCGGGCGCGGCGGTCGTGCCCGCGGGGTCGCTCGTGATCCTGCTGCACCGGCTGGCCCGCGAGCCCGAGCCGTTCCACCTCAACCCGGACCTGGTGGCGACCGTCGAGGCCCACCCCGACACGATCATCACGTTGACGTCCGGGGTCCGGATCCCCGTCACCGAGACGCCCGACGCGATCCGCAATGCGATCGCCGCCTGGCGCAGCGGCCTGCTGATCGACGCGCTCCGCGCGGTCGGGCTCGACAGCTCGGTCGTGTCGTTGAATCGCGCCCGCACCGATCGCTGAAGTTCGGCCGATCGCTGAAGTTCCGGTGGGTGCCGCCGATCACCAACGGTGATGAAGGCATCTACCGGAATCGGGATCGTCGTCGCCGTCGTGGCTATCCTCGGCGGGGCGATGGTCGAGGGCACGTCCCTCGGCACCCTGATGAACATCCCCGCGATCGCGATCGTGATCGGCGGTACGACTGGGGTCACGCTCGCGGCGGTCGGGATAGACGTCTTCAAGCGGATGCCGTCACTGGCCCGCCGCGCGATCACCGGCGAGACCCAGGACCTCGCCGGGCGTGCGACCCAGCTCGTCGGCTTCGCCGAGCAGGCGCGGCGCGACGGTCTGCTCTCGCTCGAGAGCGAGGTCAGCAAGATCGACGACCCGTACTGCCGGAAGGCGATGCAGCTGGTCGTCGACGGCACCGAGGCGGAGGCCTTGCGCTCGGTGCTCGAGTCGGAGATCGACGCGATGGCCGCCCGTCACGCGACCGGCGCCGGCGCCTTCGAGAAGGCCGGCGGGTTCGCCCCGACGATCGGCATCATGGGCGCGGTCCTCGGCCTGATGCACGCGCTCGGCTACCTCGACCAGCCGGCGATGCTCGGCGCCGCGATCGCCAGTGCGTTCGTGGCGACGCTGCTCGGCGTCGGGATCGCCAACGTCGCCCTGCTCCCGATCGGCAACCGCCTCGCGGCGATGTCGCAGGAGGAGCAGGAGCTGCGGGAGCTGACGATGGAGGGCGCGCTGGCGATCCAGGCGGGGGAGAACCCGCGGATCATCAGCGAGCGGCTCGAGACCTTCGTGCCGCCGGCCCTTCGTGGCTCGGCCACGAAGGACGAGGTTCCGTCGATCGACGACGCTCGCCGGCGCCGAGCCGCATGAGCCGGCGGCGGTCCGGCCGGCGCGGCCAGCAGGTTGCTCCCGCCAACCACGAGCGCTGGCTGCTGACCTACGCCGACATGATCACGCTGCTGATGGCGTTGTTCATCGTCATGTTCTCGGTCTCGGTCGTCGACCAGCAGAAGCTCGACATCGTCTCGCGGTCGTTCCAGCAGGCGTTCAACGGCAAGGTCCTGACCGGCGGTGGCTCGATCCGCGAGGAGCCGACCGGCGACGGCGGCCCGAAGCAGCCGGTCGAGCAGATCGCGGCGATCGCCCCGTTCGTGCCCGACTTCGCGAAGGACGACAAGCGCCGGGTCGAGGAGCGGGCCGCCGCCGCCGGCCGCGAGGAGCAGGAGCTGATCGAGCTCAAGCGGAGGATCGACGAGGCGATTCGCGAGCGTGGACTGAACGCGCGGGTCGAGGCGACCGTCGAGCGCCGCGGCCTCGTGATCCGCGTGGTCACCGACGACGTCCTTTTCGCCTCCGGCTCGGCCGCGCTCCAGCCGGGCGGCCGCGAGCTGCTCGCCGGGATCGCCCGCGTGCTGCGCGTCGACACGCGTCACCCGATCGCCGTCGACGGGCATACCGACAACGTGCCGATCTCGACGGCCCGCTTCCCCGACAACCTGGAGTTGTCGGCCTCCCGGGCGACGAGCGTCGCCCGGTTCCTGATCGGACGCTCGCTGGCCCCGTCGCGGTTCGCCGCCACCGGCCACGGCGCCCAGAAGCCGCGGGTCAGCAACGACACCGATACCGGACGACGGACGAACCGTCGCGTCGAGATCGCCCTGACCCGGCTCGAGACCCCAGTTTCCCCATCCCCCACCGTCGGTCCCTGATGCTCAAGAAGAAGTTGTTGATCATCGCCATCGTGGTCCTCGTGATCGCGGGTGGCGCGTACAAGTTCCTGCTCTCGAGCGCGGACGCCGGTCCGCGCAAGGTCGACGGCAGCGTCTACGTGCTGCCGAAGGAGTTCCTGATCAACCTGAGCGACGGGCGCTACGCGAAGCTGACGGTCGCGCTGCTGCTGCGGGACGACCCGGCTGCGGCCGAGGGCGAGGGGACCCCGCCCGAGGGCTACGGCAGCCTGCCGGAGGAGGCCGTCGTGCGCGGCATCGTGACCGACGTCGTCGGGGCCGCCGACGGTCCGGCGCTGAGCAGCTCCGGCGGGCGCGAGAAGGTCAAGCGGACCCTGCGCCGGCGGCTCACGCAGAGCACTGATCTGCAAATCAACGACGTCTTCTTCCCTGACGTCACGGTCCAGTAGGAGCAGCTGTGGACACCACCGAATGGGCCGCCGACGAGGAGTTGGCGCCGGAGCCGCGGGCCGGTGAGGTCGTCGACGACCTCACCCGTCTGCACGACGTCCCCGTCGAGCTGTCGGTCGAGATCGGCCGCACCGTGATGACCCTCGGGCAGGCCCTCGGCCTCGGCCCGGGCGCGATCGTCGAGCTGCGTCGCTCGGCGGGGGAGCCCGTCGACCTGCTGGCCGGCGGCAAGCCGATCGCCCGCGGCGAGGTCGTCGTGGTCGACGAGGAGTTCGCGCTCCGGATCACGGAGATGGTCGTCGACGGTGTCGGTAGCCGTGAGGGACTGGACGCGGCGGACGCCGTCGCGCCCGACGAGGCCGAGGCCGGGTTGGCGTTCGCCGCCGACCTGCCCGCCGTTCCGGCCGCCGACGACCCTCAAGCCGGGCCGCTGCCCGCCGATGACCAAGGCGCATGACCCGCGGAGCCCGTCGATGACCACCACTCACGAACCCCAGCAGTTCGTCGCCTTCACCTTCGGCGCCGAGGAATACGCGCTGCCGATCGCCCAGGTCCAGGAGATCATCCGCTACACCGAGCCGCGCTCGGTGGCGGCCTCCGACGCCGGCGTTCGCGGCGTGATCGCCCTCCGGGGCACGATCGTCCCCGTCCACGACGTCGGACACCGTCTCGGCCTGCCGGTCGAGATCGAGTCGCCGACCAAGATCGTGATGGTCGACGCCGGTGACGGCCCGGTCGGGATCGTCGTCGACGACGTGACCGAGGTCCTGACCGTCGACGACGAGTCGATCGATCGTCCCCGCGCGGCCTCGCCCGCGGTCGCCGGCGTCGCTCGCGTCGGACAGCGGCTGGTCGTCCTGCTGGACGCCGTCGCGCTGCTGCAGGGTGCCTCGGCCGTCGTCCTCGACGACGCCACGGCCGAAGCCGTCGTGGCCTCGGTCGCGGACGCGGCCGACGCCGTCGTGGCCTCGGTCGCGGACGCGGCCGACGCCGTTCCCGCCGCCTAGTCCATGGCCTCGACCGCTCCGATTCGCGTCGCGCTGGCCGACGACTCCGGCCTGATGCGGGCGCTCGTCGGGCGCGCGCTGGAGGACGCCGGCTTCACCGTCACCGGGCGCGCTCGGGACGGTGCCGAGGCGCTCGCGCTGCTGCGCGACGTGCGTCCGGACGTGCTCACGCTCGACCTGACGATGCCGGGGATGGGCGGACTCGAGGTCCTGCGGCGGATGGCCGCCGGCGAGGCGCCGGCGGTGCCGGTCGTCGTCGTCTCGGCGTTCTCGCCGTCCGAGGGCGCGACCGCGATCGCCGCCCTGACCGCCGGCGCCTTCGAGCTCGTCGCCAAGCCGGCGGCGGGCGAGCTGCTGGCGTTCACCGCCGAGCTCGAGGCGAAGGTCCGGGCCGCCGCCGAGCGCAGCCGCGCGAGCCGCGCGGCCGCCCGCGAGCGCCCGTCGGCCGTCCGTCCGCCGGCCCCGCGGCCACCGGTCCGCGCAGCCCGTCCCGCTCGGGCCGGTCGCGCGAAGGTCGTCGTGATCGCCTCCTCGACCGGTGGCCCGCGCGCGCTCAGCGTGCTGCTGCCGGAGCTGCCGGCGCCGCTCGGCCGCGGTGCGGTCGTGGTCCAGCACATGCCGGCCGGCTTCACCCGCTCGCTCGCCGAGCGGCTCGACCGCAGCTCCGCGCTGAACGTGCGCGAGGCCGTCGACGGTGACCGACTCGAGCCCGGCGCGGTGCTGGTGGCCCCGGGCGGCCAGCACCTGCGGGTCGACGAGGGTGGCGGCGTGCGGACCACGCTCGAGCCGCCGGTCGGCGGCCTGCGGCCGCGGGCCGACCACACGATCGCCGACATCGCCCGCTGCTTCGGCGAGCGGGTCCTGCTCGTGGTCCTGACCGGGATGGGTCGCGACGCCACCGACGGCGCGCGCGAGGTCCGGCGGCTCGGCGGACGGATCCTGGTCGAGTCGGCGGAGACGTCGACGGTCTACGGGATGCCGCGCTCGGTCGCCGAGGCCGGTCTCGCCGACGCGATCCTGCCGCTTCCCGAGCTGGCCGGCGCGATCGCCGAGCACGCCGGTGGCCCGGCCGTCGCCCGGAGCGCACGATGAGCACGGCCCCGGCGCTCGCCGGCGACGACTACCTCGTGTTCTGCCGCGGGGTCCAGACCCTCAGCGGGATCGACCTCAGCCGCTACAAGCGCGCCCAGATGGAGCGCCGGATCCGGGCCCACGCGGACCGTTGCGGGACGCCCGACCTGAGCGCCTACCTGCGGCTGCTGCGGCGCGACGGCGCCCAGCTCGACTCGTTCCTCGACCGCGTCACGATCAACGTCTCGTCGCTCTGGCGGAGCCCGGAGCAGTGGACGACGATGGCCTCGCGGCTGGTCCCCGAGCTGGCGACCGAGGGCCGGATCCGGATCTGGAGCGCCGGCTGCTCGAACGGCGCCGAGGCGTACACCGCCGCGGCCGTCTGCCGCGACGCGGCCCCCGGCGTCACGGTCACCGTGCTCGGGACCGACGTCGACCGCCGGGTCGTCGAGCGCGCGAAGCTCGGGGTCTTCACCGAGGCCGATGCCCGGACCGCGCCACGTGCGGCACTGGAGCGGCACTTCGAGCGCACCGACGACGGCTGGCGGGCCAACGACGCGCTGCGGCGCGGCGTCCGCTTCGAGACCAGCGATCTGCTCACCGAGCCGATCCGGCGGGCCGCGTTCGACATCGTCATCTGTCGCAACACCGTCATCTACTTCGTCCCGTCCGACCGTGACGCGCTGCACGCGCGCCTGGCGGCGGGGCTGCGTCCTGGCGGCTATCTCGTCATCGGCCCGACCGAGCGCGTCGCCGCGCCGGCCGAAGCCGGTCTCGAGCCGGTCGTTCCCTTCATGCTGCGGCGGTCCTGAATCGTGGATGTTGCCGATTACCTTCCGATGTTCCTGGCCGAGGCGCGCGAGCACCTCCAGGAGCTGAACGTCGCGATCGTCGAACTCGAACGGGGTGACGGCGACGCCGGCACCCTCGAGGCGATCTTTCGCGGTGCCCATTCGATGAAGGGCATGAGCGCGGCGATGGGCTTCGCCGCGATCGCCGCGGTCACGCACGCGATCGAGGACGCGCTGGAGCCGCTGCGTGGCGGCGCGACCGCCGAGCGTCCGCTGGTCGACACCCTGCTTGCCGCGCTCGACGAGATCGACGCCGCGATCGGGCGGATCGAGGACGGCGCCGACGAGGGGCTGGATCCGGCCCCGCTGGTCGAGCGGTTGCGGGCGTCCGAGGCCGGTGCCCCGGCGGCCGAGCCGGTCCCGGCGACCGCCGACGAGACCGCGGTGCCCGAGAACGGGACGACCGACGACGCGCCCGAGGACTCCGACGACGCCGCTGCCGGCGACGAGGCGGCCACCGACGCCGCCGACGAGGACGCCGCCGACGAGGCCCCGGAGCTTCCGCAGATCCCCGCGATCCCGGCGACGGTCGCCGCGGCCGCGGACGGTCGCCCACTGACGTACGTGCTGGCCCGGCTCGACGACGCGGTCTCGATGCCGGCCGTCCGGGCCTACATGGCCCTGGCCGCCTGTGGGGGCCACGGCGAGGTCGTCGGCTCGACGCCGGCTGCCGATGCCGTAGACGACTTCGGCGGGCGCGAGATCCGGGTCTGGATCGCCGGCCCCGAGGCCGACCAGCTGGCCGAGATCGAGGCGGCCGTGTTGCGGGTCAGCGACGTCGCGACGGCTGCCGTGCAGGCGGTGCCGGCCGACACGCCGGTGGCCGCCGACGACGAGCCGACGGCGCCCACCGCGGCGAGCGGTGGGGCCACCAACGGGGCCACCGCGACCGCGGCCTCCCCGGCCAACGGCGCCGTGACCGGCAACGGCAACGGCGCCACCCCGGCAGCAACCACCGCCGCCCGTGCGACCCCGGACGCCGCGCGTGCTCCGCGCCGTGCGACCGGGGCCGACCATCCCCGCCGCGCCGCAAGCGTCCGCGTCGACGCCGACCGGCTCGACGCGCTGATGCACCGGATGGGCGAGCTGGTCGTGCACCGGACCCGGATCGAGGCGCTGGCCGAGACCGTCGACCACCTCGAGCTCCAGACCGCCCTCCAGGACATGCAGCGCTCGTCGCACGCGCTCCAGCAGATGGTGATGCAGGTCCGGATGGTCCCGGTCGAGGCGGTCCTGGTCCGGCTGCCGCGACTGGTTCGCGACCTCGCGGGCCAGCTCGGCAAGCGCGTCGAGCTGCGGCTCGAGGGCCAGGAGACGGAGCTCGACCGGACCGTCGTCGACGCGCTCGGCGACCCGCTCGTGCACCTCGTGCGCAACGCGCTCGACCACGGCCTCGAGGATCCTGCCGCCCGCGTCGCCGCCGGCAAGTCGGAGACCGGGATCGTGACGATCTCGGCCCGCCAGGCCGGGGGACAGGTCGTGATCGAGGTCGCCGACGACGGCCGCGGGATCGACCCGCGCGCGGTCGCCAAGCGGGCGCTCGAGCGTGGCGTGATCGACGAGGAGCAGGCCGCGTCGCTCGACGCCGCCGGTGCCGTCGAGCTGCTCTTCGCGCCCGGCTTCTCGACCGCGATCACCACCAGCGACGTCTCCGGGCGCGGCGTCGGGATGGACGCCGTCCGGACCGCCGTCGGCGAGCTCGGCGGCGACGTCGCGATGAGCTCGGTCCCCGGCCAGGGGACCACCACCCGCCTGCGCCTGCCGCTGACCCTCGCGATCACGTCGGCGCTGCTGGTCGACGTCGCCGGGCAGCCGTTCGCGGTCCCGCTCGACCGCGTCGAGCGGATCGTGCGGCTCGACGACGACTCGGTCCGCTCGGTCGCCGGCAGCGCGGTGCTGCTCCAGGCCGAGAGCTCGGTGCCGCTGCTCGACGGACCCGAGACGCTCGCGACCGCCGACGCCGCCGAGACCCCGTACGCCCTGCTGCTGCGGGGCCGCGACGGGGTGATCGCGATGAGCGTGACCGACCTGGTCGGCCAGCGCGAGCTCGTCACCCGGCCGATGCCGGCGAGCGCGGTTCAGGACACCCCCGTCGCCGGCGGGGCCGTCCTCGCCAACGGCCAGATCGCGCTGATCGTCGACGTCGACGCGCTCGTCCCCGATCCCGTTCGTGCCGATCCACGGCTGGCCGCAGCCCCAGGGAGCATCCGATGACCGTTCCGAACTACACCGAGCTCCAACGGGACGCGCTCGGCGAGCTGGCCAACGTCGGCTGCGGGCAGGCGAGCACGGCTCTGGCCCAGATGCTCGGTCGTCGCGTCGATCTGTCGGTGCCGCAGGTGCGGGCGCTCGACCTCGCCGACGCCGTCGAGGCGCTCGGCCCGGCCGAGGAGATCGTGACCGCGGTCGTGCTGCCGGTCCGTGGCGACCTGGCCGCGGCCGTCCTCCTGGTCTTCTCGGCCGACGACGTGGTCAGCCTCTGCACCCTGCTCGGGGTCGACCCGACCGACGACGCGATGGCGAAGTCCGCCGTCAGCGAGATCGGCAACATCCTCGGCACCGCCTACCTGAACGCGGTCGTCGCGCTGGGCGGCGGCGAGGCCGAGCCCGAGCCGCCCGTGACCGTGACCGACATGCGCGCCGCGCTGGTCTCGTCGGCGCTGGCCGCGAGCCCGGTCGCCTACGACGCGGCGATCGTCGTCGACTCGCAGCTGCACGTCGCCGGCGAGCGTTGCGAGCTGGCCTTCGTGCTGCTGGCGGGCACCGCCGACATCGAACGGCTGCTCCAGCGGATCGGGCTGGGGACGTAGTGGGCGAGACGATGGTCCGGATGGGTGAGCTGGCGACGGTCCGTGGCAACGGCGGCGTCCTCTGCACTGTCGGCCTTGGCAGCTGCGTCGGCGTGGCGCTGCTGGACCGGGTCCGTCGGGTCGCGGGGCTCGCGCACGTCGTGCTGCCCGCCGCCGACGGTCGCGAGGATCCGGGCGGCAAGTTCGCCGACACTGCGGTGCCCGCGCTGCTGCGCCGGGTGACCGCGAACGGTGGCCACCGGCCGCGGCTCGAGGCCGTGCTCGTCGGCGGGGCGCGGATGTTCCCGCCCCGTCAGGGCGGCCCCGCCGTCGAGATCGGCGACCGCAACATCGCGGCCGTCCGGCAGGCGCTCGACAAGGCCGGGATCCCGGTCGTCGACGACGACGTCGGTGGCTCGAAGGGGCGGACGCTGCGCGTGCACGCCGACGGGTGCGTGCGGGTCAAGCAGGTCGGCGGCGTCGAGCGTCGCCTGACGGGAACGGAAACGGCATGAGCGAGAGCCTCACGCAGGAAGCGATCACGGCGCTGGTGGCTGCGGCCCGGACCGGCGCCCTGAACGAGCCGGACAACAGCAACGGCGGGCGCCGCGCGCGGCGCGTGCGCCGGGTCGACTTCACCCGCCCGACCAAGTTCAGCAGCGACCAGGAGCGCCGCACGCACCGCGCGGTCGACGCCTTCTGCCGCTCCGCCACGACCCGGCTCTCCGCCGAGCTGCGGACGCAGCTCGAGCTGGAGGTCATCGACATCGACCAGCTCGGTTGGTCGAGCGCCCACAGCGGTCTCCCGCGCGAGGCGATCGGCGCGACCCTGCTGACCGGCGGGCGCCGGGTGCTGCTCGCGGCCGAGCAGGCGTTCGTGCTCTCGGCGGTCGAGCGGCTGCTCGGCGGCGACCGTCCGCCGGCGGCCGGCCGCCGGCTCGGCGACATCGACTGGGCGCTCTCGCGGCTGCTGTTCGAGCTGTTCGTGTCGCAGCTGAGCCCGGTCTGGGAGGAGCTCTGCGGCGTGCCGATGGAGCTGGTCGGGCTCGACTCGACGGCTGAGACGTCGCACCTGGCGTCGGTCAGCGAGCCGACCCTGGCCGTCACCGTCGAGGCCCGGATGCTCCGGCGCAGCAGCACGATCGTGCTGTTGATCCCGTACGTGGCGGTGGCCGGCGCGGTCGGCGGCTTCAGCGGCGAGCACCACGGCGTGCTCCCGGACGAGGACAGCCGTGGTGAGGCCGACGCGGCCGTCCGTGGCGTCTCCGTCGACGTCCGTGCCGAGGTCGCCCGTGTGCGCCTCTCGCTCGGCGATGTCAGTGCGCTGCGGCCCGGTGACGTGCTGCGGCTCGACGCATCGGTCGAGCAGGGCGTCGTGCTCTGCGCCGACGAGGCCGTCGTCTTCCGCGGCCACCCGGGCCGGCTCGCGGCCCGCCGCGCCGTCCAGATCACCAGCCCCGCCGAGGTGAACCCGTGAGCGTGATCGCCCGCGTCCTGCGTGAGTTGGGGGCCTCGACCGCTGCGGCGGCCGCGGTCGCCCTCCGCACCTACGCGCCTGACGACGTGATCGTCGGCGACGTCCGGGTGCTCGACCCCGACACCCATCCGTTGGCGGGCGTCAGCTTCCCCGCCGTGGCCACCGACGTGCAGTACGTCGATGGCGTCACCGGCGGCAACGTCTTCGTGATGACGCCGACCGGCGCCCGCCGGCTGGCCTGCGCGATGACCGGGGCCGACCCCGACGCCGGCGAGGTCGACGGCCCGCTCGACGAGCTGGAGCGCTCCGCCGTCGGCGAGGCGATGAACCAGATGATGGCTGCGGCGGCCGCTGCGACCAGCGGCGTGCTCGGGATCGAGGTCGAGATCTCACCGCCGCGCACCAAGCACCTGACGGTCCCGCGGGATGCGGACGGGCTCTACGAGCCGGCCCCGCACGCCGCGACGATCGCCTTCTCGGTGCTCGGCGAGCCGTGCCGGCTGGTCCAGCTGGTGCCCAACGCGATCGTCGTCCGGATGGCCCGGGCGCTCGACGACCGTGGGGCCGAGCTGCAGGGCAGCGGCAACGGCGACGCCACCTACGAGCCGGTCATGTTGACCGCGGCGACGATGGTCGACGTCGAGGTCGACGTCTGGGTCGAGCTGGGGCGTACGCGAATGCCGGCCGGGCAGCTGGTCGGGACTCCGGCCGGGGGCGTCGTCGCCCTCGACCGGCTGGCGGAGGACCCCGTCGACCTCTACGTCGGCGGGTTGCCGTTCGGGACCGGACGGCTGGTCGTCGTGGACGGCAGCGAGTGGGCGGTCCGGATCGAGACCGTCAACGGGATCAACAGCGAAGAATCACAAGGAGAGGGATCCTGATGGCCAGAGTGCTCGTCGTCGATGACGCCGCGTTCATGCGCAAGATGCTGGGGGACGTGCTGGTCGGTGCCGGCCACGAGATCACCGGCGAGGCCGGGGACGGCGCCGACGCGGTCCGCAAGTACCAGGAGCTGCGACCGGACCTGGTCACGATGGACATCACGATGCCCGAGAAGGACGGGCTCGAGGCGCTCCGCGAGATCATCGAGATCGACCCGGCGGCGCGCGTGATCATGTGCTCCGCGCTGGGCCAGGAGTCGCGTGTCCTCGAGTCGGTCAAGCTCGGCGCCCGCGACTTCGTGGTCAAGCCGTTCTCGCCCGGCAGCGTGCTGACCGCCGTCGAGAAGGCCCTGGCCTAGGAACACGGGACGTCCTACCGCCGGTAGTTGGTCCTCAACTTCTGTTGGCTCCGGCCGATGGAGGGACGTGACCGACCCACCAGGTCGTCCGCGTGACCGGTCGGTCGCGTGTCCGGTACCCGGACGGAGCATCCCATGAGACATATCCGCAACCAGCCGTTCGCCGTCAGGCTCGGCGTCATCCTCGGAGTCGTCGTGCTCGTGGTCGCGGCGCTCGCCGCGGTCGCGCTGATCGCGCTGCACCGGGTCGACGACCGGCTGCAACAAGCAGGCGCGATCGCGGCCAAGGATCCCGGCGAGGCGTCGCGTCTGGCCGACGGCGCCACCGAGCTCGTCGACATCTCGACGCTGCTGGTGATCGGGCTGTTCGTCGTCGTCGCGGTGATCGCGCTGGTCGCCGGGCGGCTGCTGGCCGCCCACCTGATCCACCCGCTGCGGCTGCTCACCGACCGGATGATCAGCCTCTCCGAGTACTGCATGACCGATCTGCGGCGGGCGCTCGACGGGCTGGCGGCGGGCGAGCTGACGCACGAGGCCGTGACGGTCACGGAGCCGATCGAGGTCGACTCCGGTGACGAGGTCGGCCGCGCGTCGGAGACCTTCAACCAGATGCTGGAGACCGTCCAGCAGAGCATCACCGCCTACGCGACGGCGCGGGACGAGCTGGCGCGGATGATCGGGGCCGTCTCCGACAGCGCCGGATCGGTCTCGTCCGCGTCGCGGCAGATGGCGGCGACCTCCGACGAGGCCGGCCGCGCGGTCGGCGAGATCGCCGGTGCGGTCGGCGACGTCGCCCGCGGGGCGGAGCGCCAGTCGCAGATGGTCGAGGGCTTCCGCGGCGCGGTCGGGCAGGCGACGACGATCGCCGGCGAGATGGCGATCAGCGCCCGCGAGACGCACGAGGCCGCCGATCGCGCCCAGACCGTCGCCCACGAGGGGATCGGGGCGGCCGAGCGCGCGACGACCGCGATCGAGGAGGTCGCCTCGTCGAGCCTCCAGATCAGCGACGCGATCGCCAGCCTCGCCCGCAAGTCCGACGAGATCGGCAGCATCGTCTCGACGATCACCGGGATCGCGGGCCAGACCAACCTGCTGGCCCTGAACGCGGCGATCGAGGCGGCCCGCGCCGGCGAGCAGGGCCGCGGCTTCGCGGTCGTCGCCGACGAGGTCCGCAAGCTCGCCGAGGGCAGCCAGGCCGCGGCGGCCGACATCGCCGCGCTGGTGACGCAGATCCAGAGCGAGACCCAGGCCGTGGTCGTGGTCGTCGAGTCCGGCTCCGAGCGGACCGGCGAGAGCGTCGCGACCGTCGCCCAGGCCCGCGCCGCGTTCGAGCGGATCGGCGAGTCGGTCGCGGAGATGACCGCCGGGATCGAGGGGATCGCCGCGTCGGCCCAGCAGACCGCGGTCGAGTCCGCCCGTGCCGGTGACCAGGTCGTCGAGATCGGGGCCGTCGCCGAGGCGTCGTCCGCGTCCGCCGAGCAGGTCGCCGCGTCCGCCGAGCAGACCAGCGCCTCGACGCAGCAGATCGCCGCGTCGGCCCAGGAGCTGGCCGCGACCGCCAACCAGCTCGAGTTGCTGGTCGGCCGCTTCGTCCTCGCCGAGGCGCGGTAGCCCCACGGTGAGCACCGCGTCCCCCTACGCGCAGCAGCCGCGGGCGATCCGCGCCCGTGGGCGGACCCTGCGGGCGGTCCGGGTCGGCCCGGCCGTGCCGATCGACGAGCAGCTGTGGGCGGAGATCGCCCCGCTGATCCCGGAGGTCCCGCGGCGGCGTCAGCAGCCCGGACGCCGCCGTCGTGACGACCGCGCGGTGCTCGAGGGGATCCTGCACGTGCTGGCGACCGGGATCAGCTGGCGCGACCTGCCCCAGGAGCTGGGCTGCGGCGCCGGGGTCACCTGCTGGCGCCGGCTCCGCGAGTGGGGAGACGCGGGGGTCTGGGCGACGATCGAGCAGCGGTTGCGGCCGCTCGTCGACCCCGACGGGGCGATCGTCGACTGGGCCCGCGCGAACGCCGGGCACGAGCGGCCCGCGCCCCGCCCCGCCGGCCGCCCGCTGGTCCCCGACCCGGGCACGACGTTCGCCGCGATCAGGCGCCGTCGCGGCTGGTCCGGCCCCTCCCTGATCTAGATGCTGGCTTCCGCGACCTCGCGGCGTGGTGCACGTCCTGAACGGCACCTGACGCCACCCGGCACCTCGGTCAGGCCTCCCAGCCTGGCTCTCGGCACCGTGCGACCTCAGGACACCCACATCCACGACTCCGTGGAACCCCCCATCTAGCGGTCTCCACGGCCCGCTTCCGAGTCTCCCCATCCCGTTTCACATCCGTTGCGAAACGGCTCAAGTTCTCTCCCGGCAGGCCGATCACTGCGCTTGTCCGGGACGACGTGACCCGGGCTTCCTCCCCATGCCTTCGACCGTCCTGATTCCCCGACCCGCCCTGCCACCCCGCACCGCTCGTGCCCTGAGCGCCGCCCTCGCCGGGCTGGCCGCCTGGATCGTCGTGCTGCTGGTGCTGCCGACGCTCGCGCTGGCCGAAGCCGCCGCGGCGAAGGGCGAGGACACCCCGCTCGGGTTCGACGCGGGGGAGGCCGGCGCGGCCCACACCGGCTCCAGCGGCGGCGGGATCGCCCGCGTGATCGGCGGGCTGTTCATCGTGATCGCCGTCATCTATGGCGTCACCTGGATCCTCAAGCAGACCCGCCGCTCGAAGCAGCAGGCGGTCGGCGTCGGCATGGAGCTGGTGACGACGATGCCGCTCGGGGGCGGCGGCGCGCTCCAGCTGGTGCGGGTCGGCGACGAGCTGCTGCTGCTCGGCTCGGGCGCCAACGGCGCGACCGTGCTCCGCCGCTACGACGAGGACGAGGCCCGCGCGCTCGAGCTCTGGCCCGATCCCGAGCCGCTCGACGGGACCGACCGACCGGTCGTTCCTCCTTCCCTCTTCGCCCGCGTGCTCGAACGCGTGCTCGAGCGACTCCGTGACTGGACGGTGCGGCGATGAACGTCGACGGCGGCAACGCGGTCCAACTGCTGCTGCTGGTCGGTTCGCTGTCGCTGATTCCGGCGCTGCTGTTCACGGTCACCAGCTTCACCCGGATCCTGATCGTGCTCGGCTTCGTCCGGGCCGGGCTCGGGACCCAGTCGACCCCGCCGAACCAGGTCCTGGTCGGGATCGCCCTGTTCCTGACGCTGTTCGTGATGGGACCGACCTTCGACAAGGTCCGCGACGTCGCGATCGCGCCGGCGATCGCCGGCAAGATCTCGACCTCCGAGGCGATCGAGCGCGGCCAGGTCCCGATGCGGGACTTCATGTTCCGGCAGGTCCGCAGCTCCGACCTCCAGCAGTTCGTCAAGCTCGGCAAGGTCGAGCAGCCGCGGACGCGGGCCGATGTCCCGACCCGGGTCCTGATCCCGGCCTTCATCGTCAGCGAGCTGAAGACGGCGTTCCAGATCGGGTTCCTGATCTTCCTGCCGTTCCTGATCATCGACCTGGTGGTCTCGGCGACGTTGATGAGCCTCGGCATGATCATGCTGCCACCGGTCTTCATCTCGTTGCCGTTCAAGATCCTGCTCTTCGTCCTCGTCGACGGGTGGGCGCTGGTCACGCGATCGCTCGTCCAATCATTCGGATGACGGTCCTAGGGGGTTCCGCGTGAATCAGGACACCGCGGTCTCGATCACCACCGAGGCGATGCAGCTGGCGTTCAAGATCGGCGCGCCGGTGCTGATCGCCGGCCTGCTCGTGGGCGTGATCGTCTCGATCTTCCAGGCGGTCACGCAGATCCAGGAGCAGAGCCTCCAGTTCATCCCGAAGCTGGTGGTGGCCGGCGTCGTGCTGCTGATCGCCGGTCCCTGGATGCTCGGGCAGGTCGTGACCTGGACGATCGAGCTCTGGGGCACGATCCCGACCACCGTCGGCCGGGGCTGATCCGATGACGCCCGCGCAGATGCTCGAACAGGTCACCGGCCTCCAGCCGGCGGGGTTCCTGCTCGTGCTCGCGCGGGTCTCGCCGCTGTTCCTGCTGGCGCCGCTGTTCTCGTCCGGGATCATCCCGCGGCGCGTCAAGGGGATCATCGCCGTCGCGCTCGCGCTCGGGCTGGCCCCGGTCGCGCTCCACGGGATCACGATCCCGACCGACCCGCTGCCGATGGTCGAGCTGCTGGTCAAGGAGCTGCTGATCGGGACCGCGTTCGCGTTCGCGCTGGCGGCGTTGCTGGCCGGCTTCCAGGCGGTCGGGACCCTGCTCGACATCCAGATCGGCTTCGCCTTCGGGGCGCTGCTGGACCCGATGACCGGGACCCAGGGCGCGATCCTCGCGCAGCTCTACGCCTTCGTCGGGGTCGCGATCCTGGTCGCGATCGGCGGCGACCAGCTGATCATCCAGGGCCTCGCGCGGACCTACGACGCCGTCCCGCTGGACGAGTTCCCGAACTTCGCGCTGATGACGAGCGGGGTCTTCTCGGCCTTCTCCGGGATCCTGGTCGCGGCGCTCGAGGTCGGGGCTCCGGTCCTGATGACGCTGCTGCTGGCCGACGCGGCGTTCGGGTTGGTCTCCCGCGTGGTGCCCCAGATGAACATCTTCGCGGTTGGCTTCCCGGCCAAGGTGATCGTCGGGATGCTGATGATCATCGTCACTCTGCCGTTCGCGGCGGGCTGGTTCGGCGACCGGGTCGCGACGACGGTCGGGACGACCCTCCGGACGTTGCGGGTGGCGGGCTGATGACGGCCTCGGACAAGACCGAGGAGGCGACCCCGAAGCGCCAGGACGAGACCCGCGAGAAGGGGCAGGTCGCCCGTTCGATCGACCTCAACGGCGCGGTCGTGCTGCTCGCCGGGCTGTTCGCGCTCTCGGCCGTCGGGCCCCGGATGTTCGGCGAGATGCAGGCGGCGATGCACGACGGGCTGATGCTGACCGCACGGCCGGGGATGGTCAGCAACGCCGCCGACCTCAACGGGCTCGCCCGCGAGAGCGCCTGGGTGATGGTCCGGGTACTGGCGCCGCTCGCCGCCACCGTCGCGATCGCGGCGGTCGTGGTCAACCTGCTCCAGGTCCGCTGGCGACTGACGCCGAAGGCCCTGAAGCCGGACTTCCGCAAGCTCGATCCGCTCCAGGGCGCGAAGAACGTCTTCGGCCCCAACGCGCTGGTCGAGTCGGTCAAGGCGATGGCGAAGATCGCCGTCGTCGCCGGGGTCGTCCTCTACACCGTGATGCCGCTGGTCAAGGACGTCGCGACCCTGACCGGAATCAGCCCCGCCGAGCTGGGCTCGCTGCTCGGCTCGACGATCATGACGATCGCCCAGCGAGCGGCCCTCGTCTATCTGGTGATCGGTGCCGCCGACTACGGCTGGCAGCGTCACCGCCACGCGAAGTCGATTCGTATGAGTACCCAGGAGGTACGGATGGAACATCGCCAACAGGAGCTCCCACCGGAGGTCCGCGGGGCGATCCGCCGCCGCCAGAGCGAGAACGCTCGCGCGCGGATGATGGCCGACGTGCCGACCGCGGACGTGGTGATCGTCAACCCGACCCACTTCGCGGTCGCGCTGCGCTACGACCCGGCCCAGGCCGCCCCGACGGTGGTCGCCAAGGGCCAGGACCTGGTCGCCCTGCGGATCCGCGACATCGGTCGCGAGAACGGCGTCGAGATCGTGGAGAACCCGCCGCTCGCGCGTCAGCTGCACCGCCAGGTCGAGGTCGGCCACCCGATCCCCGAGGAGCTGTTCCAGGCGGTCGCCGAGGTCCTCGCGTTCGTCTTCCGGCTCGCCGGACGCCAGGCGGCGGTCGGCGCATGAGCACGATGATGCCGTCACAGAAGGCGAAGGGCGGCCCCGGTCCGGGCATGCTCGCGCGGGTGATGCACCACACCGACCTGCTGGCCGCGGTCGGGATCATGGTCGTGGTGGCGATGCTGATCGTCCCGCTGCCGCCGATGCTGCTGGACCTGTTGATCACGATCAACATCGCCGGCGCGATCGCGATCGTCGTCGCCACGCTGTACCTGAAGCACGCGCTCGATCTGGCGGTCTTCCCGAGCCTGCTGCTGCTGGCGACGATCTTCCGGCTGGCGATCAACGTCTCCGTGACCCGCCTGATCCTGTCCGACGGCGACGCCGGACAGGTCGTCCACGCCTTCGGCTCGTTCGTGATCGGCGGCAACCTGGTCGTCGGCCTGGTCGTCTTCCTGATCCTCGTGGTGATCCAGTTCGTGGTCGTCACCAACGGCGCCGGCCGCGTGGCCGAGGTCGCCGCGCGCTTCACCCTCGACGCGATGCCCGGCAAGCAGATGGCGATCGACGCCGATCTCAACTCCGGCCAGATCACCGAGGACCAGGCGCGCGAGCGGCGGGCCGCGATCTCGCAGGAGGCGGACTTCTACGGGGCGATGGACGGTGCCTCGAAGTTCGTCAAGGGCGACGCGATCGCCGCGGTCCTGATCACCCTGATCAACCTGCTCGGCGGGCTGGCGATCGGGATGCTGATGATGGGCATGACGTTCGGCGACGCTGCCCACAAGTTCTCGCTGCTGACGATCGGCGACGGCCTCGCCGCGCAGATCCCGGCGCTGATGATCTCGATCGCGACCGGCATCATCGTCACCCGCGCCGCGTCCGACGGCGACCTCGGCTCCGACATCGCCCGCCAGATCCTGGGCCAGGAGAAGGCCCCGATCGTGGCCGGCGGCCTGATCCTCGTCTTCTCGCTGGTCCCGGGGCTCCCGAAGCTGCCGTTCCTGCTGGTCGGCGGCGGACTGCTGGCGGTCGGGCTGGCGCTGAAGAAGCGGACCCGCGAGCGCGGCGAGGCGACCGAGGCGCTGGCGCTGGAGCAGGCCTCGCGGCCCGAGCTCGAGATGGGCCGCGACCTCACCGCCGACGCGCAGCCGCCGGATCCGCTCGAGCTGGCGATCGGCTACGGCCTGATCCAGATGGTCGACGAGCGCTCCAGCGGCTCGCTGCTGCGCCGGATCTCGCACGTCCGTCGCCAGCTGGCGACCGAGCTGGGGATGATCGTGCCGCCGGTCCGGGTCCACGACGAGCCGGGGCTCGACGCCTACGGCTACGTGGTCCGGGTGCGCGGGGGCGAGGTCGCCCGCGGCAAGCTGCTGGTCGGCCACCACCTGGCGATGGACCCGGGCGACGCGGTCGGTCAGATCGCGGGCGTTCCGACGACCGAGCCGGCCTTCGGCCTGCCCGCGGTCTGGATCGCCGACGACGGGCGGGCCGAGGCCGAGGCGCTCGGCTACACCGTCGTCGACGGCGAGTCGGTGATCGTCACCCACCTGACCGAGCAGATCCGGACCCACGCCGGCGAGCTGCTGACCCGCCAGGGCGTCCGCGACCTGACCGAGGCGCTGAAGGTCACCAACGCGGCCGCCGTCGAGGAGGTCATCGGCGAGGCGATCACGCTCGGCGAGCTCCAGCGGGTGCTCCAGCGGCTGCTGGTCGAGGGCGTCTCGATCCGCGATCTCGGGACGATCCTGGAGGCGGTCGGCGACCGGGCGCGGCTGACCCGCGACCCGGACCTGCTGGCGGAGCACGCCCGCCAGGCCGTGGCCCGCCAGATCACCGCACCGCACGTCGACGAGGACCACTGCCTGCGGGCGTTGGCTCTCGACCCCGACCTCGAGCAGGAGGTCGCGGGCGCGCTCGTCCAGACCCCCGAGGGCGAGGTCCTCGCGCTCGATCCCGGGCGGGCACAGGTCCTGGTCGGTGCGCTCCGGACCCAGAGCGAGAGCGCCGCCCGTCGTGGCATCCATCCGGTCCTGCTCTGCTCCTCGCGCGTCCGCCGCCACCTGCGGCGACTCGTGGAGCAATCGCTGCCGCAGCTCCCCGTCTGCTCGTACAACGAGATCGGGCCGGGCATCAACGTCGAAACCGTCGGAGTGATCAACCCGTGAGCCAGACGCACACCCCCCACGAACCCGCGACCCCGCCGGTGGACCCGACCGCGGAGGGCGCCGTCGCGACGGCGCCGGCTCTCGTGGCGGACACCGTCGCGCCGGCCCCGGCTGCCGCGGAGGCCACCACCGCGACGGTCGCGGACCCGGCGACGACCGGCGCCACGGCGGCACCGGTTGCGGCCCGTGGCGCCGCTCCGACGCCGACCGCAGCCGCTCCGGCCGCGACCCCGGCCCCGTCGGACCCGCCGGCGGCCGCGGCCAAGGCCCCGGCGCGTGGCGTGCGGACCTACCGTGGCCGGACCCTCGAGGAGCTGCTGGACCCGATCCGCGAGGAGCTCGGCGAGGACGCCGTGATCCTGCGCCGCCGCGAGGGGCTGACCGGCGGCGTCGGCGGCTTCTTCCAGCAGCGCTTCGTCGAGGTCGAGGCCGTCGCCGGCGACGCCTTCGGCTTCGACGGCTTCGACGACGAGCCCGCCACGCCCGAGGCCCCGGCCGCGAGCGCGGCACCGCCCGGCCGGCGCGGCTACGCGGACCTGCCCGCGTTCGACGCCGCGGTCCAGGATCCCGACGACCGCCGTCCCGCGCCTCCGGCCGAGACGGCGCCGTTCGGTGGGCCCGCCTTCCTCCAGCACCTCGACGCCGCTCGCGAGCGGATCCGTGAGCGCACGGCCCCGGCCGACGAGCTCGCCGCGCTGGCCACCGGGCCGAGCGCCCGGGTCAGCGTCGACGTCGACGTCGCCGAGTACGGCCTGGTCGCCCGCGGCCTGCCGCCGGCGCTCGCGCGCTCGGTCGTCGCCGAGGCGGCCGCCCATGGCCTGCCGCTCGACGCCGGCCACCGGCTCGACCGCACGACCCGCGCGGTCCTCGCCCGGCGGTTGCCGCGGATGGGGGAGCGGACGGCGGTCCGGACGATCGCGATCGTCGGCGCCCCCGGGGTCGGACGGACGACCGCGATCGCCGCGCTGGCCGTCGCCTACGCGGCGACCGGTCGGCGCACGCTGGCGGTCGCACTGGACGCCGCCGACGGCGGCGCGGCGCTCTCCGCCGCGCTGGTCGGCTCCGAGGCCGAGGTCCTGGGGACCCGCAGCGGGGGCGCGATCGCCGCCGCGGCACGGGCGAACAAGGCCGAGATCTGCCTGATCGACGCTCCGGCGGTCGACCCGACCGACGGCGAGGGCGCGCGAGCGCTGGCGGCGGTCCTGCGGACGGCCGGCGTCGACGAGGTCCACCTCGCGCTGCGGGCGACCGACAGCGGGGCCGAGAGCTCGGCCGCGGTCAGCGGCCTGGCCGGGCTCGGCGCGGTCGCGATCGTGATGACCCACCGCGACCGCAGCGAACGACCGGGGGCGACCGTCGGGGTCGCGATCGAACGACAGCTGCCGATCTCCTACCTGACCTCCGGTGACGGGATCGCGATCGCCGATCCCGCTCGCCTCGCGCGGATGGTGCAGCCGTGAGCAGCCGCGAGCAGCCGACCCGGGTCCAGCCGGCCGTGCGGTCGCGGACGCCGCGGCGCGGGGGCCGACGGAACCCGCTGGGGGCCGCCAACCGGCGGGTCTCGGTCGCCCAACACCCGCGGATCGCCCGGCACGTGGAGACGGCGAAGGCCTGGGGCGGGCTGATCGGTTTCGTGCTGGTCGCGTTGGCCTCGGCCGGGGCCGGCGCGGAGACCTTCGACGTGCTCTGGCGCGCGCTGATCGGCGGGATCGTCGCCTGGATGGTCGTCTGGGCCGCTGCGGTCCAGGTCGGCCGGGCGCTGGTGCAGGCCGAGGTCAGCGCCCACCGGGCCGCCCGCGAGGCCGCCGAGGCCGAGGCCGAGGCAGAGGCCGCCAAGGCCGAGGAGGCCACCGAGGCCCAGGCGCTGCTCAACCCCTGAGCGGCGCCGGACGGCGGCCCGGTGCCCGGACGCGATCGGGGCCCGGGGCCGCCCGGCCGGCCGCAGCGGGCCGGTCGCCACCCGTTCGGGGGGTCCTGGCGCGAGGCAGGGCACGGGGTTCAAGTCCGCTGGTGAACGGCCGATCAACCGGGGGCAACGGGTGACAAGGATGTCGCCCGGGGAGCATCAACCCCAGCCGGTCAAGGAGATCAGCGCATGTCCCTTCGCATCAACACCAACGTCGAGGCGTTCAACGCCCACCGAAACCTCTCCAACACGAGCGACAAGATCGCGAAGTCGATGGAGCGCCTGTCCTCGGGCTTGCGCATCAACCGCGCGTCCGATGACGCTGCGGGTCTGTCGATCTCCGAGAAGATGCGCGGTCAGATCGGTGGCCTCGAGCAGGCTCGCCGTAACGCCCAGGACGGCGTCTCGCTCGTCCAGACGGCGGAAGGTCAGCTGACGGAGGTTCACTCGATCCTCCAGCGCGTCCGGACGCTCGCCGTCCAGTACCAGAACGGCACCCTCAACGCCGACGCCAAGGGCGCGATCGACGCCGAGGTCACGCAGCTCACCACCGAGCTGACCGCGATCGGCGATCGTGCGGAGTTCAACGGCACGAAGCTGCTCGACGGCACCGTCGCCACGGTCTCGTTCCAGGTCGGCGCGAACGACAGCGAGACGACCACCGTCTCGCTGATGGACCTCGCCACCGAGCTCGGCGCGGTTGACGGCATCACCTCGCTGGCCGGCATCCTGCTGTCGGACATCGATGCCGCGATCGGCAACGTCTCGACGACGCGTGCCGCGTTCGGTTCGGTGCAGAACCGCCTGGAGCACACCCTGAACCACCTCTCGGTGTACCAGGAGAACCTGACCGCGTCGGAGAGCCGGATCCGCGACGTGGACATGGCCAGCGAGATGGTCAACCTCACGAAGAACCAGATCCTGTCGCAGGCCGGCACGGCGATCCTGGCGCAGGCCAACCAGGCCTCGCAGAGCGTCCTCTCGCTGCTGCGCTAGAGCCGCAGCAGCATCTGGTCCGGGCGCACGAGCGCCCTGACCCGCAGGTCCCCGACACCCCCGGAGCAGCCGCTCCGGGGGTGTCGTCGTTTCCGCTCAAGTCCGTGGCGGGGCGGCCGATCAACGGAGCGCAACGGATGACACGGATGTCACCCGGGGATCATCAAACCCAGCCGGTCAAGGAGATCAGCGCATGTCCCTTCGCATTAACACCAACGTCGAGGCGTTCAACGCCCACCGGAACCTGTCCAACACGAGCGACAAGATCGCGAAGTCGATGGAGCGTCTCTCGTCGGGCCTGCGGATCAACCGCGCCTCCGATGACGCCGCGGGTCTGTCGATCTCCGAGAAGATGCGCGGTCAGATCGGTGGCCTCGAGCAGGCTCGCCGCAACGCGCAGGACGGCATCTCGCTCGTGCAGACCGCGGAAGGTCAGCTGACGGAGGTGCACTCGATCCTCCAGCGCATTCGTACGCTGGCGGTGCAGTACCAGAACGGCACGCTGAACAGCGACGCCAAGGGCGCCATCGACGCCGAGGTCACGCAGCTGACGACGGAGCTGACCGCGGTCGGCACCCGCGCCGAGTTCAACGGCACCAAGCTGCTGAACGCGGCGGGCACGGTCACGTTCCAGGTCGGCGCGAACGACAGCGAGACGACGGTCGTCTCGCTGATCAGCCTGGGCGTTCAGCTCAGCGGCGTCAACGGCATCACGACGCTCTCGGGCGTGGCGCTGGCGTCGATCGATGCCGCGATCGGCAACGTCTCGTCGACGCGTGCCGCGTTCGGTTCGGTGCAGAACCGCCTGGAGCACACCCTGAACCACCTCTCGGTGTACCAGGAGAACCTCACGGCTTCCGAGAGCCGGATCCGCGACGTGGACATGGCCAGCGAGATGGTCAACCTCACGAAGAACCAGATCCTGTCGCAGGCCGGCACGGCGATCCTGGCGCAGGCCAACCAGGCCTCGCAGAGCGTCCTGTCGCTGCTGCGGTAACGCAGGACGACAAACTGGTCCGGGCGCGCTGGGGGTGCGTCTGGGCCTTGGGGGAAGAACCGACGCCCTCGGAGCTGCCGCTCCGGGGGCGTTCTTCATTCTGGCGCTCAAGTCCTGATCGAACCGGCCGATGAAGAGTGCGCAACGGGTGACACGGACGTCACCCGGGGAGCATCAACCACAGCCGATCAAGGAGATCAGCGCATGTCCCTTCGCATTAACACCAACGTCGAGGCGTTCAACGCCCACCGGAACCTCTCCAACACGAGCGACAAGATCGCGAAGTCGATGGAGCGTCTCTCCTCCGGCCTGCGGATCAACCGCGCGTCGGACGATGCTGCGGGTCTGTCGATCTCCGAGAAGATGCGCGGTCAGATCGGTGGCCTCGAGCAGGCTCGCCGTAACGCCCAGGACGGCATCTCGCTCGTCCAGACGGCGGAAGGTCAGCTGACGGAGGTTCACTCGATCCTCCAGCGCATTCGTACGCTGGCGGTGCAATACCAGAACGGCACGCTGAACAGCGACGCCAAGGGCGCCATCGACGCCGAGGTCTCGCAGCTCTCGACCGAGCTGACGGCGATCGGCACCCGCGCCGAGTTCAACGGCACCAAGCTGCTGAGCACGGCCAGCACGGTCACGTTCCAGGTCGGCGCGAACGACAGCGAGACGACGGTCGTCTCGCTGATCAGCCTCGGTGCCAAGCTCGGCGCCCTGGCGACGGCGACGACGCTCTCGGGCGTCACGATGGCCGCGATCGACACCGCGATCGGCAACGTCTCGTCGACGCGTGCCGCGTTCGGTTCGGTGCAGAACCGCCTGGAGCACACCCTGAACCACCTCTCGGTGTACCAGGAGAACCTCACGGCCTCGGAGAGCCGGATCCGCGACGTGGACATGGCCAGCGAGATGGTCAACCTCACGAAGAACCAGATCCTGTCGCAGGCCGGCACGGCGATCCTGGCGCAGGCCAACCAGGCCTCGCAGAGCGTCCTGTCGCTGCTGCGGTAACGCAGGACGACAACTGGTCCGGGCGCGCTGGGGGCGTGTCCGGTCCTTGGGGAAGAACCGACGCCCTCGGAGCTGCCGCTCCGGGGGCGTTCTTCGTTCTGCCCGGCCGGCCGACCGTGCCCTCAAGTCGCCCGACCCGGCGCCGATCACCGGCCCATGGTGTCTCGACCGACCGCCCCTGCGGACCAGGACTCGCCGCGACTCCCCGAGCAGCTCGGCCGCCGCGCCGATGCCCTGCTGGAGGCCCACGACCTGGCCGGCTGGAGCGACCTGTTCGCTGAGGCGGCGGCCGAGCCCGACCGGCACCTCCGCTACGAGGCACGACGAACGCTGGTCGAGTCCGCGGTCGCCTGCCCGTCGGGGACCGACTTCCAGCTCGCCGAACGGCTGGGCCAGCTGGCGGCCGTGCTGGTCGTGCTGCTGGAGGAGGAGCCGCGCGAGCCGGTCCTGCTCAACCACGCCGGCGTCGCCTTCTACGAGCTCGGTGCTCTGGACCCGGCCGAGGCCCTGTTCGAGGCCGCGCGCCGGCTCGATCCCGGTCTGCGGCACGTCGCGGGCAACCTGGCCGAGATCCGCCGCCGCCGCGCGCAGGGCGTCACCGAGCTGCCCGGGCTGCCGCTGCCCGTGGTCGAGGTGCTCCGGGCCCTCGCCCCGCGCGTCGCCCGGATCGCCGCGGACGCCCAGCCGGCGGAGGGGATGACCCTCTCGCTCTGCATGATCGTCAAGAACGAGGAGGCGATCCTCGAGCGCTGCCTCGCCGCCGTCGCCGACGCGGTCGACGAGATGGTGATCGTCGACACCGGGTCGACCGACCGCACGGTCGAGATCGCCGAGTCGTTCGGGGCCCGCGTCCTCCACCGCGAGTGGGACGGCGACTTCGCCGCCCCCCGCAACGTCGGCTTCGCGGCCTCGACCTGCGACTGGTTCGTCGTGCTCGACGCCGACGAGGTCCTGGCGGAGGGCGACGCGCCGAAGCTGCGGGAGCTGCTGAGCCACGTCTGGCGGGAGGCGATCTTCCTCGTCGAGACCAACCACACCGGGGCGCTCGACGACGAGACCGCGGTCGTCCACGACGCGCTGCGGCTGTACCGCAACCGCCCCGAGTACCGCTACTCCGGCCGTCTGCACGAGCAGATGGGCGGACTCCCCGTGAACCAGCCCGAGCGGCTCGAGGTCTCGACCGTCGGCATCGATCACTACGGATACCTCGACGCCGTCCGGATCGCGAAGGACAAGCAGCACCGCAACCTCGACCTGCTGGCGCGGCAGAGCGAGGAGGGCGAGGACAGCCCCTTCCACTACTTCAACCTCGGGTCGGAGCAGGTGGCGATGGGCAACCCCGCGGCCGCGGCGGAGCACTTCGAGCGGTCGTGGGCGGACCTCCGGGAGATCAACGGCCACGGCATGATCGGCTACGTGCCGCTGCTCGCCGCCCGGCTGGTCAACAGCCTCCGGTTCGCGGGCGACGCCGAGCGGGCCGACGAGTGCGCGGTCGAGGTCCTGCAGCTGTATCCCGACTTCACCGACATCGTGCTCGAGCGGGCCTACATCGCCCGCGATCGGGGCGATCTGGCCACGGCCGAGCAGGGGTTCCGTACCTGCCTCGAGATGGGCGACGCCCCGAACCACTACTCGCCGACGGTCGGCGCCGGCAGCTACCAGGCGGCCCGCGCACTGGCCGAGATCCTGATGGCGAACGACGATCGCGAGGCTCAGGACGAGGCCCAGGAGCTGCTCGAGCAGGCGGTCGCCCGGCACCCGGGGCAGCCGGCGACGGTCGCCGACCTCGCGCGGGTGATGCTGCGGCGCGGGATGCCGGCTGCCGCGGTGCTCGACCGGATCGGGGTGCTCGCTCCGACCGCCTCGCCGAAGATCCGGCTCGAGGTCGCCCAGGTGCTGCTGGGGCGCGGCGCGATCGTGGAGGCGGAGGTCGAGTTGCGCGAGCTGCTCGCGCTCGAGGCCGCGTCGACCCACGACCAGACGCGGCTCGCCCTGGTCGAGTCGCTGCTGCTCCAGAACCGGCTCGAGGAGGCGGCCTCCGAGGGGCTGCTGGTCCGGCCCGGCGCGACGACCGAACGGGCGGTGCTCAGCACCGCCGCCTTCGCCACGATCGCCCTCGGCGCGCCCGCCACGGCGATCCTCGACCGGGCCGCCCCGCTGCTGCCCGACCACGAGCACCAGGTCCTGGTCGCCTGGGCCGGAGGTGAGGCCACGCTGGTGCCGGAGGCGGCGCCGTACACGGCCACGTTGCTCAACGCCCTCGCCCGGTTGGAGCGGTTCGACGCCTTCGAGCGGCTGGTGGCGGTCTTCGAGCGACTCGGTCTTCCGTGGCGCGAGCGGCGCGAGGGGATGGCGCGGCTGTACCTGCGCAGCGGCTTCCTGGAGTCGGCTGCCGAGGAGTGGATGACGGTGATCCGCGAGCAGGGGCCGGACGCCGACGCGTTCCGCGGCCTGGCGGAGGTCGCCAAGGAGCTCGGTCACGAGGAGGACGCGGTCGGCTTCGCCGCCGAGGCGGAGCGGTTGACGGTCTGAGCGTCCGGCGCCGGGGCGCCCTCGGCCGACCCCGCGGGTACGGGCCGGGCGGCTGTGGTCGTCGGGCGGCCGCAGGTTGGCCCGGCCACTCAAGCTGCGACCGGACCGGCCGATCACCTGAACGATGACGCTGGCCACCACCGTCGAACGGATCGCGGAGCTCCAGGCCCTCGCCGACCCGCACGCCGCCGCCCGAGCGGCCGCCGCCGAGGCGGCCCGGACCGCCCGTACGACGAGCACCACCGGGTTCTCGGCCGGTGCGACCAGCGTCCAGGGCGCGCCGAACGGGACCTTCGCGACCGCGCTCCGCTCGGCGACGCAGGCCGCCGCCCCGGGGACCTCGCCGATGATCGCGGCCGCGCAGTCGCAGACCGGGGTCGTCGAGCAGCCGCCGGGCTCGAACGACGGACCGGAGATCGCCGCCTACCGCCAGGCCGTAGCGGGCGCGCCGGGTCCGGGGCCGTGGTGCGCGTACTTCGTCTCGTGGGCGGCCAAGCAGGCCGGCACGCCGCTCGGCGACGCCGGTCAGGGCTTCGGGTCGGTCGACGCGATGTGGGCCTGGGCCCAGAGCAGCGGCCGGGGGATCGTCAACGGCCCCGGCGTCGTGCCCCAGGTCGGCGACGTGATCGTGCTGAACCAGCACACGGGGATCGTGACCGGGGTCCTGCCGGACGGGCGGGTCCAGACGATCGAGGGCAACACCACCGACAGCGTCGCCGCCCGGGAGCACCCGGCCGGCGAGGCGATCGGCTACATCCGGCTGCCCTGATCGGCGCCGGACGGTCCAAACGGCCGGAACCGCTAGTCGAGCGTTCCGACCAGCAGCTCGCTGTGGTCGCCGAGCGCGCTGCGCAGTCGCGAGCGGAGGGTGTTGGCGATCTGGCAGACGCGCGACTCGGAGACACCGAGCAGGTCGCCGACCTCGCGCAGACGCCGACCCTCGACGTAGAGCAGGGTCGCGACGGCCCGCTCGCGCTCGGGCAGCGCGGCGACGGCGTCGGCGAGGCGACCGTGGGCCTCGCGGACGGCGACCATCCGCTCCGGGTTGGTGGCGCGATCGCGCGAGGCGATCGTCTCCGACCGGTCGATCGCGGTCCCGTCGGTGCCGGCGACGCTGGCCGACAGCGACTCGACCTCGGCCAGGACCAGCTGGTCGCGCCGCATCCGCAGCTCGTCGGGCGTCGACTCCATCCGGGCGGCCAGCTCGATGTCCGTCGGCTCGCGGTCGTGCTTGACCCGCAGCTCGCGCTGGGCCTGCTCGGCCTCGCGCTCCCACCGCCGCAGCGAGCGCGGCGCCCAGTCACGCCGCCGCAGCTCGTCGAGCACGGCACCGTTGATCCGGGTCCAGGCGAACTGGTCGAGGGTTGCGCCCTTGACCGGATCGAAGCGTTCGATCGAGACCACCAGGGCCTCGAACCCGGCGGCGGCGAGGTCATCCATCTCGCAGTAGGCCGGGAGCTGGCGGACCTTGCGGCCGACGATGTGCCGCACCAGCGGCGTGAGGAGGAAGACGAGCTCGTCGCGGAGGGCCCGGTCGCCGGTTGATCGGTAGGCCCGCCAGCGGCGGAGCAACTCATCGGAGGTTGGACGACGGTCCTGGCGCGGACGGACGGTGTTACGGCTCATGGGCCTCGAGCACTTCGTGGGGGAGGAAAAGCGGCTCTCTGGTGCGCGTTCCTCGCGTACCGAGCACCCGTCAAGTCGACCGATCTCGAGCGACGGTCGAGCGGCCTGTCGCGGATTGGCCGGATGACCGATCCTCGACATAAACTGGCCGCAAAACTGGACATTTGTACATAAAGATCAGACCACCGTTTGATCGCGTGGGGGTCCGCATGGTATGGAGTGGACCGTTCTGCTCTGGTGTCTCTACAGGGCCCGCCGGGCGGGAAGTAGTGGATATACGTCCAATGTTGGTTCTGAACGGTGTACGGGCCCAGACGGGCTTATAGAACTCAGCGATGCGAGACGCTGGATCCCCGCTCGATCACCGCGACCCCGAGACCCCGCGGACGGCGCGCCTCCGGGCCGTCCTCTCACCCGCCAACGTGATGTCGGCAACGGCGCTGTTCGTTGCCCTCGGCGGCACCGCCTACGCGACCGGCGTCCTGCCCAACGGCAGCGTCGGCAGCGAGCAGCTGCGGTACCACGCCGCCACGGGAACCAAGATCGCGTCCGACGCGATCACGACCAGCAAGGTCAAGGACGGCTCGCTCCGCGCGCGTGACTTCCAGCAGGGCGACCTGCCGCGGGGCGAGGCGGGCGCGCCGGGGGCGAAGGGCGACACCGGTCCGGCCGGCAGCGGCAAGGACGGTGCGGCCGGTCCGCGGGGTGCCGCGGGCGAGGAGGGACCCGTCGGCCCGATGGGGCCGATCGGCCTGCCCGGGATGCAGGGCCTGCAGGGGCCGCAGGGCCTCGTCGGTCCCGCCGGGCCGACCGGCCTGACGGGCGGCGTGGGTCCCGCGGGCTCGGAGGGCGACGTCGGCCCGGCCGGCCCGGCCGGCGGGCCCGGAGCCACGGGCGAGGCCGGCGAGGCCGGGCCGCAGGGGCCGATCGGCCCCGCGGGCCCGCAGGGCGACACCGGTCCCGAGGGGCCGGCCGGCAGCGGCACGACCGGCAGCTCGGCGTTCGCCGCCAACACCACCAGCACGGTCATCGCGGTGGTCCTCGGCGGCACCGACATCCCCCTGCCCGACGCGCAGAACCTCGGCACCGGGATCACGATCAACGGCAGCAACACGACGCTGACGGTGTCGACGGCCGGTCGCTATCGGGTCACGTACCGCGTCCGCACGACCGCAGGCCTGCTGATGTCGACGCGGCTCCTGATCAACGGCACGACGTTCCCGGGTCTGGTCCACTCCCCGAGCACGTCGGTCGTCAGCTGGGACGGCGACGCGATCGTGTCCCTTACCGCCGGCTCGACGCTGAGCCTGCAGGCCTACGGGCTGCTCGGTGCGGCGGTCCTCCAGAGCGGAGCCGGCGCCTCGATGGTGGTCGAGCGCCTCGCCTGAACGACGGAGGGGCGGCGGACGACCGGTCCGCCGCCCCACGGCAGCACTGCTTCGCGGGCGGGGGCGACGGACGCCCGGCCTGCGGTGCGGCTCGCGGGGCGGGGCGACGAACGCCTGGCCCCGCTGCGGCTGGCGCTAGGCCTACAGCTCGCTGATCGCGCCGCCGGTCGGCTCCGGCACGCCGGCCTCGTCGAGCACGCCGCCGGCCGCGGCGACGATTCGGACGAGATCGCCCATGATCACCGAGATGTCGAAGTCCTTCGGCGTGTAGACCCCGGCGACCCCGGCGGCCTTCAGCGGCGCCACGTCGGCGTCGGGGATGATCCCGCCGACGATCACGGGGACGTCGACGCCCTTCTCGCGCAGCGCGTCGATCACGGCCGGGATCAGCTCGCGGTGGCTGCCGGAGAGGATCGAGAGCCCGATCACGTGCACGCCCTCCTGGACGGCGCTGTGGGCGATCTGCTCGGGGGTCAGACGGATGCCCTCGTAGACCACGTCCATGCCGACGTCGCGGGCGCGGACCGCGATCTGCTCGGCGCCGTTGGAGTGCCCGTCGAGGCCCGGCTTGCCGACCAGGATCTTGATCCGGCGACCGAGCGCCTCGCTGACGCGCTCGACCTCGGCCCGGACCTCGGCGACGGCGTCGCTCTGGCCGGTCGTGGCCGCGGCCTCGCCGACGCCGGTCGGGGCGCGGAACTCGCCGAACGCCTGGCGCAGGGTCTTGGCCCACTCGCCGGTGGTGACGCCGACGCGGGCGGCGGCGATCGAGGCGGGCATGATGTTCTCGTCGGTCCCGGCGACGCGGGCGACCTCGGCCAGCGCGGCGTCGACGGCGGCCTGGTCGCGGCCCGAGCGCCACTGCTTGATCGCGTCGATCGCCTGCTGCTCGACGGCGTGGTCGACGGTCATGATCCCGCCGTCGCCTGCTGCGGTCAGGGGCGAGGGCTCGGTCTCGGTGTACTTGTTGATCCCGACGACGATCTGCTCGCCGGCCTCGATCCGCTGGATCCGCTCGCGGTGGCTCTCGACCAGCGACGACTTCATGTAGTCGACGGCCTCGACCGCGCCGCCGTGCTCCTGGACGACGGCCATCTCGGCGCGGGCACCCTCGAGCAGCTCCTCGACGAGGCCCTCCATCACGACCGAGCCCTCGAAGATGTCGGGGTACTCGAGCAGGTCGGTCTCGAAGGCGAGGATCTGCTGGATCCGCAGCGCCCACTGCTGGTCCCAGGCGCGGGGGAGGCCGAGGGCCTCGTTCCAGGCCGGCAGCTGGAGTGCGCGGGCGCGGGCGTTGCGGCCGAGCGTGACGGCCAGCGCCTCGAGCACGATCCGCTGGACGTTGTTCTCCGGCTGGGCCTCGGTCAGGCCGAGCGAGTTGACCTGGACGCCGTAGCGGAAGCGCAGGGCCTTCTCGTCGGTGATCCCGTAGCGGCTCCGGCCGAGCTCCTCCCAGAGCACGCCCATCGCGCGCAGCTTGGCGTGCTCCTCGATGAAGCGGACGCCGGCGTTGACGAAGAAGCTGATCCGGCTGAAGACCTTCGGCATCACCGACGGGTCGACCTTCTCGGCCGCCGCGTCGAGCACCGCGATCGCGTTGGACATCGCGTAGGCGATCTCCTGGACCGGGGTCGCGCCGGCCTCCTGCAGGTGGTAGCTGCAGATGTTGATCGGGTTCCACTTCGGGACGTGCTCGACCGTGTAGGCGATCATGTCCGCGATCAGCCGCATCGAGGGGCCGGGCGGGAACGCGTAGGTGCCGCGCGCCAGGAACTCCTTGATGATGTCGTTCTGGGTCGTGCCCTGGAGCTTCAGCTGGACGCTGTCGTCGTCTTCGCTGGGGCTCTGCTCCTCGGCGGCCACGATGTACATCGAGAGCATCCACGCGGCGACCGCGTTGATCGTCATCGACGTGTTCATCGTCTCGAGCGGGATGCCGTCCATCAGCGTCCGCATGTCGCCGAGGTGCGAGACGGGCACGCCGACCTTGCCGACCTCACCGCGGGCGAGCTCGTCGTCCGGGTCGTAGCCGGTCTGCGTCGGCAGGTCGAAGGCGACCGATAGACCGGTCTGGCCCTTGGCCAGGTTGCCGCGGTAGAGCTCGTTGGAGGCCTTGGCGGTCGAGTGACCGGCGTAGGTCCGCATCAGCCACGGGCGGTCCGGCTTCGGCAGGCGAGGGCTGCTCATCCACGGAAGTGTAGAACCGACCCCCCGACCGAGGGGTGCTGCCGCACGCAGGGCGTGCGACAGCGGTCGGCGGGGCGCCGTGCCGGCGGCCGGGCGGGACTACGGCCCGAGCAGCGGTAGCCGGCCGGCGGCGCCGCGCGGGCGCTGGCGGATCAGCCGCATCCCGTTGGCGACGACCAGCAGCGAAGCGCCGACATCGACCGCGACCGCCGCCCACAGCGGCAGCGCGCCGAACAGCAGGAAGACCGCCGCGATCAGCTTGGTGCCGAGCGCGAAGGCGATGTTCTGGCGGACGATCGCGCGGGTCCAGCGGGCGAGCCCGATCAGGTCGGCGAGCTTGCGCGGGTCGTCGCCGAGCAGGGCGACGTCGGCGACCTCGATCGCGGTGTCGCTGCCGGCGCTGCCCATCGCCACCCCGAGGTCGGCCTGGGCCAGCGCCGGGGCGTCGTTGATGCCGTCGCCGACCATCGCCACGTCGTCGCCGAGCCCGGCCAGCGCGGTCGCCTTGTCCTCCGGCAGCAGGTCGGCGCGGACCTCGCTGACACCGAGTCGGTCGGCGATCGCGCGGGCGGTCGGCGGGTTGTCGCCGGTCAGCATCACTGTACGGGTGATCCCGAGCGCGCGCAGCCGCTCGATCGCCTCGGCCGCCTCGGGTCGCGGCTGGTCGGCGAGGCCGATCGCGCCGACGACGGCCCCGGCCCGCTCGACCAGGACCACGGTCCGTCCGGCGTCCCGCAGGCGCGCGGCGAGGGCCAGGCCGGGGTCGCCCGCGGGCAGCTCGTCGGCCAGCAGCCGCGGGCTCCCGACCCGCACGGCGACGCCGTCGACGTGGCCCTCGGCCCCGAGCCCGGCCAGCGCGCGGACGTCGTTCGGCTCCGGCAGCGCGAGCCCGGCGTCGCGGGCGGCGGCGACGATCGCCGCCGCCAGCGGGTGCTCGGAGCCCTGCTCGAGCGCGGCGGCGATCCGCAGCAGCCCGTCGCGGTCGCCGTCGAGCGCCACGACGTCGACCACCTGCGGTCGGCCGGCGGTCAGCGTTCCGGTCTTGTCGAAGGCGACGGTGGTGATCCCCGCGGCCCGCTCCAGGTGCGCCCCGCCCTTGATCAGGACGCCGGCCGCCGAGGCCCGCCCGAGCGCCGAGACGATCGAGACCGGCGTCGAGAGCACCAGCGCGCACGGGCAGGCGAGGATCAGCAGCGCGAGTGCGGCGTAGAAGGCGGCGCCGAAGCTCATCGCCCCGACCAGCGGCGGGACGACGGTGACGAGCAGCGCCAGCCCGATCACGATCGGGGTGTAGACGCGGGCGAAGGCGCTGACCCAGCGCTCCGACGGCGAGCGGCGGGCCTGGGCCTCGGCGACCAGCCGGCCGATCCGGTCGAGGGTCGTGTCGCCGGGCGCGGTGGTGGTGCGCAGCAGCAGGCGACCGTGACCGTTGAGGGTGCCGGCGAAGACGTCCTCGCCGGCCTCGCGGTCGACCGGGGTCGACTCGCCGGTGATCGGGGCCTGGTCGATCGAGGAGGCGCCCTCGGCGATCGTGCCGTCGGCGGGGATCCGCTCCCCGGGACGGACGACGACCAGGTCGCCGATCCGCAGCTCGGAGACGGGCAGCTCGTGCTCCTCGCGGTGCTCGGCCCCGTCGGCGTGGGTGTGGGCGCGGACGACGCGGGCGGTCTCGGGGGTCAGCGAGACCAGCCCCTCCAGCTCGCGGCGGGCCCGGCCGACCGCACGGCGCTCCAGCAGCTCGCCGACGGAGAACAGCACGACGACCAGCGCGGCCTCCATCCAGGCGCCGATCGCGGCGGCGCCGACGACCGCGATCGTCATCAGCAGGTTCATGTCCGGCGCACGGGTGGCGACGGTGCCGGCGATCCCGGCGCGCGCGATCGAGGGGCCGGCGAGCAGCACCGGCAGCAGGTAGAGGCCGACCACGATCGGCTGCGGGACCGGCAGCACGAGGTCGGCCAGGACGGCGACGAGCAGCAGCAGCGAGGCGACCGCGGTGATCCGGTCGGAGCCGCGCAGCCAGCCGGCGACGGCGGCCCGGACGCGGCCCGGGGAGGTCGTCCCGCGCCCGGTCCCGGCGGTCGTGGCGGCTGCGGCCGTGGGGACGGTCCCCGCCTCGACGCCGGTCGCGGGCGCGGCGCCGAGCAGCCCGGTGGGGTCGCTGACCCCGTAGCCGAGCTGGACGACCCGGTCGCGGACGACGCCGAGGTCGGTCGTGCCGTCCAGCTCCAGCCGCATCCGCGCGCCGGTCACGCTGACCGAGACGGCGTCGACCCCGGGCAGCCGCGCGACGGTCCGCTCGATCCGCGTCGCGCAGTCGGCGCAGTCCATCCCGCTGACGCCGAGCTCGCGGTGGGCGTAGCGGGCGGTGAGCTCCTCGCGGACGTCCTCGAGCGCGTCCTGGAGGCACTCGCGCCCGCAGCGGTCGCCGTCGAGCGTGATCCGCAGGGCCGTGTCGCCGCGGACCGAGCGGACGTCGTCGACGCCCTCGTGGTCGCGCAGCGCCGTGCGGATCCGGTCGCTGCAGGCGTCGCAGTCGGCGTCGCGCTCGAGGAGCAGGTCGATCGTCTCGGTTCGCACCTCAGATCACCGGCTCGCAGTCGGCCGTGTCGTCGTCGGCTTCGGTCTGGATGGTCACGTGTTGCAGCTCGAATCGGTCGTGGAGGAGCGCGGTCGCACGGCGGCGGACGTCGTCGCCACCGACCCCGGCCTCCAGTCGCAGGTGGGCGGTGGCCAGCTCCATCCCGGAGGTCAACGTCCAGACGTGGAGGTCGTGGACGTCGGCGACGCCGTCGAGCGTCTCGAGTCCGCGCCGGACGTCGGCCACGTCGATGTGCTCGGGCGAGCCCTCCATCAGGATCCGGATCGCCGAGCGGCCGAGCCGGTAGGCGCGGGGGAGCACGTAGAGGCCGATCGCGACGCCGACGATCGGGTCGGCGTACGCCCAGCCGGTGGTGATCGTCACCAGCCCGGCGAGCAGGACGCCGGCCGAGCCGAGCATGTCGGCGGTGACCTCGAGGAACGCGCCCTTGACGTTCAGGCTCTCGCTCGCCCCGGAGCGCAGCAGCTGGAACGACGCCAGGTTCACGACCAGCCCGATCGACGCGACGATCATCAGGCCGAGGCCGGGGACCTCGGCCGGGTCCTGGAAGCGGCCGATCGCCTCGTAGAGCACGTAGCCGGCGACGCCGAACAGCAGGATCGCGTTGGCCAGCGAGGCGAACGCCTCGAGCCGGAAGCGCCCGTAGGTCTGCTGGTCGCTGGCGGCCCGCTGGGCGGCGGTGATCGCCAGCAGCGCCATCGCCAGCCCGGCGGTGTCGGTCAGCATGTGGCCGGCGTCGGAGATCAGGGCCAGCGAGCCGATCGAGAACCCGACCACGAACTCGACCACGAGGTAGGTGGCGGTCAGGCCGAGCGCGATCGCGAGCGGCCGCCGGTGGCGGGCCCCGGCGGAGACGTGCGAGTGGTCGTGGCTCATGGGAACGGTTCCTGGTCTCAGATGTATGAATACCTGAACAGATATGAAGATATCAACGACGGGGGTCGCGTGCAACCCGCCGGCCCGCGCTAGGCTCGCTCGATGGTCGAGCCCGCGACGGAGAGCGATGGCGTTCCCGCCGCGGAGGAGGGCCCGGCCCGGCGGCTGGCGGAGATCGCCGCCGCGATCCCCGGCCCCGAGGACGCGCAGCGGCTGGCGGAGACGTTCCGGGTCCTCTCCGACCCCGGCCGCGTGCGCCTGATCCTCGCCCTGCTCAGCGCGGGCGAGCTGCGGGTCGGTGAGCTGGCGACCGTCACCGGCCTCAGCGAGACGGCCTGCTCGCACAGCCTCCGTCTGCTGCGGGCCGAGCGGGTCGTCCGCTTCCGCAAGGACGGACGCAGCGTCTACTACGCGCTCGACGACGACCACGTCCGGACGCTGCTCGACGTCGCCCGTGAGCACGTGCTGCACGCGCGGACCGGCGACTGACCTCGGCGCGACCCGCCGCCGATCGGTCTGCGGGGCCGGCCGGCAGGCGGTGCGCGCGGCCCCCGGCTGCCGCGGACCGCGCCAGAACGAGCGAGGGCCTAATGTCGGGTAGGTGAGCACCGACCTGCCGCGGACGATCGACCTCATGCACATGGGGAAGCCGAAGGCGATGGGAGCGCACCTCCACGACGGCGTGATCGTCGACCCCGGCTGCGAGCGGACGATCGAGCGCGTGATCGAGGCGCTCGACGGCGAGACCCCGCGCGCGATCCTGCTGACCCACATCCACTTCGACCACGCAGGCGGGACCGGCGCGCTGGTCGAGCGGTTCCCCGACGTCGAGGTCTGGGTCCACGAGCTGGGGGCCAAGCACCTGATCGACCCGACGCGGCTGGTCAAGAGCGCCCGCCAGGTCTTCGGCGACTACTTCGACGAGCTCTGGGGCAAGGTGATCCCGGTGCCGGAGAAGAACGTCCGGGTGCTCCGGGGCGGCGAGCAGGAGGGTCCCTGGGAGGTCGCCTACACCCCGGGTCACGCCAAGCACCACGTCAGCTACCTGCACCGGCCGACCCGCGTGGCCTTCACCGGCGACGTGACCGGGATCCGGATCGACGGGGGACCGGCGCTGCCCCCGACCCCGCCGCCGGACATCGACCCGCCGCTCTGGCACGCGTCGCTCGACACGGTCGCCGCCTGGGAGCCGCGGGCGCTGGCCTACATGCACTTCGGGGTCACCACCGAGGACGTCGCCGAGCAGATCGCCACCGTCCACGAGTCGCTCGACCTCTTCGCCGAGGCGGCGCGGACGACCGACGCGTTCGGGATGGCCGATTGGATCCGTGCCTGGGTGCTCGAGCGCGCGGGCGAGGCCGGCCTGCCGACCTACTACGCCGCTGGCCCGTTCGAGGGCCTGTGGGCGGGGCTCGACCGCTACTGGAAGCAGGTCGCGGAGCGCGAGGCCGCGGGGGAGACCGCCCCGAGCGCGTAGGCCGCCGCGACCTGCCCCGAGCGGGCCCGGGACCAGCGGGGCGTATCCCAGTCCGGCGTAGGCTGGCGTGCGGGGCGTCGGACGGCGTGCGGACCGGTCCTCGCGAGGTCAACCGGACATCGGTTGTCTCGGGTTGCGGATCGGCCGGGGCCGTCCTACCCTCGTTCGAGGCCCGTCGGGAACGCCGCGGGCCGCCGACACCGCTACCCTGCACCGCCGTGAGCCAGACCATCGAACAGAGCAGGACCGCCGGCCCCGGAACCGGCCTGGGCGGCTCCTGGAACGTGATCGTCCGCAACGACGACCACAACACCTTCGAGGGCGTGGCCACGATCCTGGCCCGCGTGCTGCCCGGCATCAACGTCGACAAGGGCTTCCGGCTCGCCGACGAGATCCACCGCTCCGGCCTCGCGATCGTGTGGACCGGCCACAAGGAGCTGGCCGAGCACTACTGGGAGCAGCTGCGGGACGCGGGCCTGACGATGGCCCCGCTCGAGCTGGCCTGAGCGACGCTCGGGCGCGCCGAGGCGCGCCCGCAACGCAGAACGGCCCGCCGGGTAGGCGGGCCGTCGGTGACGCCTGCGTTCGCTGGAGCGGCTAGCTCGCGGCGGGGGCGGAGGGCGCCCCGGCCTGGATCGGCGCGAAGGGGGCGTCGGCGAGCGGGTTGGTGACGCCCGCCCCGGTGCCCGCCGACACGACCTCGTGCATCACGTAGGCGAGCGGCTTCTGGTAGAGCGGGCTGCTGATCGTGCGGAAGTCGATGAACGCCGCCGAGTTCCAGAGCAGCGGCCAATCCGACTTGCCGGCCACGACGATCACCTGGAGGAACTTGTACGCGTCGTCCTTGGAGCGGTAGACCCGCACCTCCAACGCGCCGAGCTGGAGCAGCTTCGGCGTCAGCGCGTCGAGCGCGTCGGAGAGCTGATCGGCCCGCAGGCCGGTGGCGTAGTACGGAAGGTGAATCGCGAGACCGGACATATCAGCCGCCTACTTCAGCATGAATCGCTCCCGGACCGTCCTCAGAACGTCCTTCCTCGCCGTCCTTGGCGCCGACGAGGATCGCGATCTTGCCGAAGTGCTGGTTGTCGCGCAGGAGCTGGTGGGCCTCGGCGACGTCGTCGAACGGGAGCGTCTTCCACAGCACCGGCTGGACCTTGCCCTCGTCGATCAGGGCGTTGGCCTTCATGCACTCGTAGGCGTTGGCGAAGTGCGAGCCGATGATCGACTTCTGCTTCATCCACAGGTAGCGGACGTCGAAGTCGAGCGTGTAGCCCGAGGTCGCGCCGCAGATGACGACCTTGCCGAACGGCTTGACCGTGAAGACCGAGGTCGGGAACGTGGCCTTGCCGACGTGCTCGAAGACGATGTCCGGGGCGTCGCCGAGGAGCTCCTTGACCTTCTTGGCGAAGGCGCGGGAGACGCCGAAGCGCTCCTTCTCCTGCTCGGGCGTCTCGTCGCCCGTCCGCATCATGCCCTTGAAGTCGTTGCGGTTGATGTAGTCGACCGCGCCGAGCTGCTTGACCAGCTCGCCCTTCTCGTCGCTCGAGACGACGCCGACGGCCTCGGCCCCGGCCGCCTTGCAGAGCTGGATCGCGAACACGCCCAGGCCGCCGGCGGCGCCCCAGACGAGGACCTTGTCGCCGGCCTTGATGTCGGCCCGCGTGAAGAGCATCCGGTACGCGGTGAAGTAGGTCAGCCCGTACGAGGCGGCCTCGGACCACGAGAGGTGCTTCGGCTTCGGCAGCAGCTGCTGGGCCTGGACCTTGCAGTACTCGGCGAACGAGCCCCAGGTCGTCTCGTAGCCCCAGATCCGCTGCGACGGCGCGGCGAGCGGGTCGAGGCCGTGGACCTCGACGTCCTCGTACGAGGCCTGGTTGCAGTGGACGACGACCTCGTCGCCGACCTTCCAGCGGGTGACGCCCTCGCCGACCTTCCAGACGATCCCGGAGGCATCGGAGCCGCCGATGTGGTGGCCGGTCTCCGGGTGGTCCCCGTACTTGAAGACGGAGACGGGTTGACCGAGCGCCGCCCAGACGTTGTTGAAGTTGACGCCCGCGGCCATCACCCGGACGACGACCTCGAAGGCGCCGGGGTGGGGGACGTCGACCTGCTCGAGCTGGATCGCGTCCTTCGGTTCGCCGAGGCGATCCTCGCGGATGGCCCAGGCGGCCATCGTCGCGGGCAGCTCGCCTGGCGCCGTGCTGGCGGTGTGGAGGTGTGTGAGATCGACCGACATCAGAGGGAAGCCTACCCACCGATCGGGGGGAGGAACGCTCCGGTCCCGTGCGCCCGCGCACGGACGGTCCGTGGCGGGGCGCGAGGGCGGCCGTTCGGCCGGGCTACGGCAGCAGCAGCTGGCCGTCTGAGGACGGGCGTCGCGGACCGACCGCGAGCTCGGCTCCCTGGGCCTCGTCACCGGCGATCAGGCGGTAGCTGCCGCTCTTGACCTCGGTGCGGATCGCGGCGTTCTGACCGGGATCGATCTTGTACTGGGTCCGGGCGGATCCGCCGTCGTCCCGGACGAGCATGGCCTTGACCGCTCGCCGACTCTGGTTGTTGACGACGATCCGGACCGGGCCGCCGCCGATCGCGGCCGGTGAGAGGTGGACGCCGTCGTCGGTGATCGCGGCGCTCACCAGCATCTCGACCGGTGGGCGGGCCGCGCTCGGCTTGTCGTCGGCGTCGACCCTGCCGCAGGCGCTCAGCCCGCCGACGAGGGCCAGGCCCGCGCTCATCACCACGATCGATCTACGCGCCACGTGCATCGCTTCCCCGTACTCCCGGTTACGCCGCCGCGGTGCTCGCCGGCGACAGTCGCCCGCAACCCTACCCGAGGTCGGGTCGTGACCTGGGACGGATCCGTCCGTCGGGGTCCGAACGTGTGTCCACCGGCCGGGCGGACGTCGGTCCGGCCGGTGAGGGCGGGACCGCTCGACACGTCGCTTCGACGGCGGCGAGCGGCGCCCCGGTGGCGGCGCGGGCCGGTGGGCACGGCGACCGGTCCTCGACGACGTCGTGCGCGGCGCGGCGCGCGGCGTAGACCCGACGACGCCGCGGCGACCCGCCGCCGACGCGATTCCGGTCGTCGTCTCGCGGAGGGAACGAGGCGGTTCCCCGATGTCGTCGCTCGGGGCCGGACGTAAGGTCGCGGCCGTTGGCGGCAGAAGCATGGTGTGACGACCGTTCCCCCGATCCCCGATCGAACGACCCGTGAGCGAGGACCGTCCGCCGAGCGCTGGGCGGTCTTCGAGCGTCACGCGCCGGCGATCCGGGCCTACGCGGCGCGCCGGGTCGAACGCGACGTCGTCGACGACATCGTCGCCGAGACGTTCGCGATCGCCTGGCGACGGCTCCCACGGGAGGGGGACCCGCTGCCCTGGCTCTACGGCGTGGCCCGCCGGGTCGTGCACGGCCACCGGCGCAGCGCGTCTCGCCGGGCGGCGCTGCTTGTGCGCCTGACCGGGCGCCGTGCGGAGGCCGCGGCCCCGGATCCGGCCGAGCAGGTCCACGGCGATCCGACGCTGGCGCGGGCGTTCGCGACCCTGACCGAGACCGAGCGCGAGGCGATCCGCCTGGTCGCCTGGGAGGGCCTCGAGCAGGCCGCGGCGGCGCGCGCGGCCGGCTGCTCGCCGGCGACGTTCGCGGTCCGGCTCTCGCGGGCTCGGAGCCGTCTGCGGGCGGCCCTGGAGGCTCCGGCCGACGCGACCGTGGAGCCGGCGGCGCGGACGGCGGCCCGTGCGCTCCGGGTCGATCGCGCCGCGAGCCGTCCGGGCCCCCGTGGCGCCCCCGAACCGATGACGCACCCCATCCATCCCGATCTGGAGGCCCGCTGATGCCGACCACCCGTGACCACGACCTGCTCCGGCGCCTGCGGGCCGCCGATCCCGCGAACGCGCTCGAGGGGGCGCCGGCCGGGCCCCACGATGCCGTCAGACAGCGTCTCCGGGCGCGTCGTCGCGCGGTGCTCAACCGCGCCGCGCTCGCCGGGACGACGGTCGTCGTCGTGACCGCGGCGTTGGCGTTCGGGCCCACCGACGACCGCGGCGGGGTGCCGGGCGTCGGCGGGATCGTGGCCGAGGCCGCTCGTGCGTCCGCCCCGCCGCCGGGGACGATCGTGCGGATCACCAGCGAGGTCGAGGTGCGGTCCCGCGGCCGGTTCACGCAGCGCCGGACGACCTGGGTACGCCGGGACCAGGGCGGCCGGGTGCTCGGGATGCGCATGCTCGTGACCGAGGCCGACGGCGAGGACGCCGTGGCCGGGGTCGACGACGTGATGACCGTCGCCGACGGCCGGTCGCTGGTCCGCTCGTTCGATCCGAGGACCAAGCGCGTCCGGGAGGACCCGGGTGCAGCGATGGTGCCGTCGGTCGTGACCGAGGCCCACGCGATGCTGCGGCGGGCGGAGGCCGGCGACCGCACGGTCCGCCTCGGCGACAGGGCCAGCGTCGACGGACGCTCCGCGTACCGCCTGATCGTGACCGGGGTCGAGGACCCGGCGATGAAGGGCGAGCACGACGAGCTGCTGGTCGACGCCGAGACCTACGCCCCGCTGGCCCTGCGCAAGCACAGCGAGGGGATCGCCGTCGACGGTCGCCCGTTCGTCACCGACTACGAGGAGCGGATCGTCGCGCAGGACACGCTGACCGACACCGCCGAGCACCGCCGCCAGCTCGAGCTGCACGGGCCGACCGGATAGGGGGGGCAGGCCGCGGTTGGCGCGAGCCCTAGCCCGTCGTCGGGTGGCTCGGCGCGGGGTCGGCCGAGAACGGCAGCTCGACGACCTGAGCCGTGGTCGGCCCGCCGTCGGCGGGGCGGGCGACGACGGTGTCACCGGGCGAGATCTCGCGGCGGACGAGCGCCAGCGCGATCGGCCCCAGCCGCGGGGAACGGGCACACGAGGTGACCCGGCCGAGCTCGCGACCGTCCTCCACGATCACCGTGCCGGGCTCGACGGGGCGATCGAGCAGCAGCCCCCGCAGATGCCGGTTCGGGCGACCGCGCCAGTGCAGCCGCGCGACCGTCTCCTGGCCGACGTAGCAGCCCTTGGTGAAGCTGACCGCGCGTTCGACGATCCCGACCTCGGCCGGCATCACGGTCTCGTCGAGCTCGTGCCCGTGCCGCGGCCGGCCGCTCTCGACGCGGACGATCTCGGCCGCCTCCTCCGGGACCGGGACGGCCCCGCGGGCGATCAGCGCCGCGCGCAGTCGGGCGGTGTCGTCGGCGTCGCAGACCAGGTCGAGGCCCTGATCGGTCCGAACCAGTCGGACGTCGATGCCGTCGACGACGGCGGCGACGTGCGCGTGCTCGGCCGGATCGAGGGCGCGGGCGGCCTCTCCCACGAGTGCTTCCGCGCGGGGGCCGAGCAGACTCAGCAGACCCTGCTGGACGGTCCGCTTCTGCAGCTCGACCTGGTAGCCGATCAGGTGCCGGCGGAGGTGGTCGAAGAGCGCCTGGAGGCCGCTCCGCTCGCAGAGCAGGAGCAGCTCGGCCGGCCGTTCCTCCCCGGCCTGGTCCTTGCTCTGGTCCTCGCCGGCGACGGCGACGGCCAGGATCCGCAGGTCGACGACGACCTTGCCCTTGGGGGTCAGGAGCGCGGCGTAGCTGCCGGCGCCCGGGGTGAGCGCCTCGACGTCGGCGGTCACCTGGCCGGTCAGGAAGGCGGCGGCCTCCGCGCCGACCAGGGCGAGCTTGCCGGACGCGGAGCGGTCGAGCAGGCCGGCGCCGGTCGTCGCCTGGCGGTAGCCACGCTCGGTGGCCTCCGGCCCTTCGGGGTCCGTCGCGTTCGGGAGGCCCGTCACGGGGGCGGGCTCCTGGGGCTGATCGGGCATCGTGATCGAGCGTAGCGCCCGAGCATGTCGGGCCCGGCGGGACAGGGCGACCCCGGGGGCGATGGCCGGGCCGGGACGGTGGGACGAACGGGTTCTCAGCGCGGGTGCGGCCGAGGGGACCGAACGGACGCGCCGCTCGGCGCGGAGCGTCGCCGGACGGCGGGACGGAACCGTTTCGGTCCGGCCCGGTCGGACCGGGGCGACCGGCGGGGTGGAGCAGCGGCGGGCCGGCTAAAGTGGAGGGCGATGCCGCTCGCCGAGACCTTCCAGCGCGTCTTGGATTCGTTGCCCGACGACTGGTCCGATCTGTCGCTCGATCTGCGGATCGCCGACGAGGACCGCTACGTCGAGGCCGCGACCTACGTGACGCCGACCTGCAACGCCCAGCCGTACTCTAAGAACGACTGGCACTGGAAGATCCTCGTCGCCCACCGCTTCGGGCACGCCGCGGCGCCGACCGCCGTGCTCAGCGCGCTGTCGTTGCTCGACGAGGCCGGGCTCGAGGGTGAGATCGCCGTCCGCGACGTGCGCGTCGGCCGCGCCGAGGTCGAGCCGATGTGGGGCCGCGGCGAGACCGCCCGCGAAGAGTTCCGGCGCCTCCGCGCCCACTAGGCGGTTGGTCTGAGGCGGCCGTGGACGCGGCGCATCTCGGGCCGCGTGGCACTCGGCAGGCCTGGCGGCCAGCTCTCGCACCACCCGACCCGACCTGCTTGGTCCACGACCACCTCAGACGCAACTGCCGCGGTCAGGTCTAGATCGCGGCTCCGTTGCCCTCGGCAGGACTGGCGCACAGCTCTCGGGGTGGGCGGGCCGATCTCAACCGACCTGCTCGGCCTGCGTGTGCCCCGCATCCACCCGGCCGGGGTGGCGCGGGGCCTGGTTCGGGCGGGCGGTTGAGGTTGAGTGCGGTGAGCGCACTCGAGGTCGACCGCTTCGCTGCGGGGCGCTTCGCGATGTGTTTGCCACCGTCACGGTGGACGACCGCCACCTTCCGCGCCTCCGCCGTCCGTCCGTCGGCCGTTCGCCCGTCGGCCGCCGGCCGGCCCGCCCGCCTCCGCGGCCGGACCCGCGCCCCGGGGGATCAGGCGCCGGGCGCCTGGGGCCAGATCATCCGGTCGACGTTCGGGGGCCGCTCGGTGATCCCGACCTCGGCCTCCCAATCCGCCCAGCGGCGCATGGTCGGACGGTCGATGGTCAGCGTTCGGCCGCGGCCGTCGAGGAAGGCGGGGATGACCGCGTCGAGCTGCGCCGAGGTCGTGGCCGGGTCGATCGTGTGGTCGCCCGAGCCCTCGCGCAGGGCACGGACGGTCTCGCCGTCGGTGGTCGTCGGGGAGCGGGTCACGATCCGGTAGCCCTCGGCGCTCGCGCGGACGAAGCGGGAGACGGCCTCGGGCTGCTCGCGGAGCAGCTTCGGGGTCGCGACCACCAGCAGCTCCGGGTAGCGCGGGGCACCGAACTCGTCGAGCCGGAAGATCCGGGTCGTCGGGCGGCGGGCCTTCAGGGCGACGCCCTCGGCGTTCCAGAAGCCGATCGTGCCCGCGACCCGGCCGCTGATCATCGACGCGACCGCCTCGAAGCCGATCGTCACCCGGCGGACCCGGGCCGGATCGCCGCCGTCGCCGCGGACGATCTGGTCGAGCGCGGCGACGTCGCTGGGAAGCCCGGTCAGGCCGACCTTGCGGCCCTCGAGCTCGCGGGGACGGCGGACGTCGGCGTCGGCCAGGACCGCGGCCAGCGGACGCTGGACGAGCGCCGCCACGGCGACCAGGTCGGCGCCCTTCTCCCGGGCGAGGGCGAGATCGTGGATGTCCATCACCGCCAGGTCGGTTCGCCCGGCCGCCAGCAGCTTGGCCCCGTCGGCCCCGCTGCCGGGGACGCGGATCCGGACGTCGAGCCGCCCGTCGCGGTACAGACCGCGCTCCTGGGCCACGTAGAGGCCGCTGTGGACCGCGTTGGGGGCGAAGTCGAGGGTCAGGTCGAGTCGGGTCGTGCCGGTCGCTCCCGGGGTCGTGGTGCTTGCGCCGTCGGAACCCCCACAGCCCGCCAGCGCAGCCACGCCCAACGAGAGCGCGGCCAGCCGGATCACCAACCCCCTCCGGAGCCTGCGGCTCCTCCACCCGGCGCGGTGGTCGTGGGCGGTCGGGCCATGAGGGTCCTGCGATCCAGACATCCCTGGATCGTTGCGGACGACGGCCCCTCCGGGCGTGCCGCCGCCCAACGGGCGGGCGCGACCTCGGCGTGCTGCCGGCGCGCGGACGACGGCACCCCGGGGGTCCCGCCGCGGACCGGTGCGAAGATCGAACGCCGGGTAGGAAATCGCGGGTTCGCCCGCCGTCGTGGAGACGTACCGCGGGGTACGTAGTATCTCTGGGAATGACCCGGCGCGTGACGTTCAGCCGCAATCACACGTTGTCGCTCTCGCGTACGTGTAGCTCCGTGTGCAAGTACTGCGCGTTCGCCACGCGCAAGCCGCATCTGCACACCCCCGACGAGGTCGAGGAGATCCTCGACGAGGCCGTCAAGCGCCGCGCCAAGGAGCTGCTGATCCTGACCGGCGAGGAGCCCGACTCGCACCCCGGCGTCCGCGAGCGGCTCGCCGAGCTCGGCTTCGAGGACTTCGTCGCCTACGTCGTCTGGGCGAGCGAGAAGGCCCTTGAGCGCGGGCTGCTGCCGCACACCAACCTCGGCGCCGTCGACCGCGAGACGCTGGTCCGGCTGCGCAAGGTCACCGCGTCGCAGGGCGTGATGCTGGAGTCGATCAGCGAGCGGCTGATGGAGACCGTCCACGCCGGCTCGCCCTCCAAGCACCCGGCCCGCCGGATGGCCACGATCCGCGCCGCCGGCGAGCTGAAGATCCCGTTCACGACGGGGATCCTGGTCGGGATCGGGGAGACGAAGGAGGAGCGGATCGCGTCGCTGGAGGCGCTGGCCGAGGTCCAGGCCGAGCACGGCCACATCCAGGAGATCATCCTCCAGAACTTCGTTCCGCACGAGCGCTACTACGGGCGTGACGTCGGCGCGATCGCCGACCGGTCGGCGCGCGAGTACTGGCGGACCGGGATCGCCGAGGACGGCGTCGGCTGGGAGGGCTCCCCGCACCTCGAGCTGCCCGACTGGGCCTGCCCGGTCAGCGTCGAGGACATGGAGGAGCTGGTCGTCGCGACCCGGCGACTGATGCCCGACGTCGGGATCCAGATCCCGCCGAACCTCGCCGACTGGTGGCCGCGGCTGGTCGCGGCCGGGGCGACCGACCTCGGTGGCCTCTCCGCCAACGGCGACCACATCTCGCCCGAGCACCCGTTCCCGTCGCCGAACCAGGTCCGCGCGCAGCTCAAGCCGCAGGGCGTGGCGCTCTCCGAGCGGCTCTGCGTCTACGGCAAGTACATGGATCCGGAGTGGATCGATCCGGCGGTGCTCGACACGATCACCGTCAAGTACTGGACCTTCATCCCGCGCGGCACCAGCGGGCGCGGCGACGCCCCGTTCGTGATCGACCGCGACCTGGTCGCGCCGGCGGTCGGCAAGGCCCGCGACGGGCTCGCGCTCTCCGAGCAGGAGCTGACCGCGCTGTTCGTCGAGACCGATCCGGGCGCGGTCGAGGAGATCCGCTCCGCCGCCGACGAGCTCCGTCGCGAGCTGGCGGGGGAGACGGTCACCTTCGTCGTCAACCGCAACATCAACATCTCGAACGTCTGCACCGTCGGCTGCGCCTTCTGCGGCTTCGGGCAGTCGAAGCGCTCGCCCGACGCCTACGACGTCGGCGAGGAGGAGTTCGACCAGCGGGTCAAGGAGGCGGTCGAGTTCGGCGCCTCCGAGCTCTGCATCCAGTCGGGGATCCACCCGGACTGGACGTTGGAGGACTACGAGCGCTGGCTGCGGCGCGCGAAGGACGCGGGCCGGCGGCACGGGGCCGAGCTGCACCTGCACGCCTACAGCCCGATGGAGATCGACCACATGGCCGAGATCTCGGGTCTTCCGCTCGAGGAGCTCTTCGCCCGGCTCAAGGACGCCGGGCTCGGTTCGACGCCGGGGACGGCCGCCGAGGTCCTCGACGACGGGGTCCGCCAGCGGATCTCGCCGAACAAGCTGCCGGCCGGCCGCTGGGTCGAGGTGATCGAGGCCGCGCACCGCGCCGGGGTCCCCTCGACGTCGACGGTGATGTTCGGCCACATCGAGGAGCCTTGGGAGCTGGCCCGCCACATGGCCGTCGTGCGCGGGGTGCAGGAGCGGACCGGCGGGATCACCGAGTTCGTGCCGCTCTCGTTCATCCCCTTCCAGACCCGCCTCGGCCGCACCCACGGGGTCGAGGAGATCACGATCGAGGACAACCTCCGCCACACCGCCGTCTTCCGGCTGGCGCTGGGGAAGACGATCCAGAACCTCCAGGCGTCGTGGGTCAAGATGGGCCTCGAGGGCGCCACGGAGGCGCTCCGCTGGGGCGTCAACGACCTCGGCGGGACCCTGATGGAGGAGAACATCTCGCGTCTTGCCGGCGCCCAGCACGGCGTCCGCCTCGACCCGCCCCAGCTGATCGCCGCCGCCCACGCGGCCGGACGCCCCGCCGCGGAGCGCAGCACCACGTACGGCGTTCGCCGGGAGCACCCGCTGCTCGTGGGCGGAGCGGCCTAGGAGCCAACCGGCTGCCGGTCCCGTCCGACCGTTACGGTGTCGTGATGGATACCGCTGGCGAGTCGATCACCCCCGAGGGGCTGGAAGCCCTGAAGGCCGAGCTGGACGAGCTCGAAGGTCCGGCCCGGCGTGAGATCGCGGCCCGCATCCAGCGGGCGCGCGAGCTCGGGGATCTGAAGGAGAACGCCGAGTACCACCAGGCGAAGGACGACCAGGCGCACCTCGAGACGCGGATCGCCGGCCTCGCCGAGCGCCGTCGCAACGCGGTCGTGACCCAGATCTCGACCAACCAGAGCGTGGTCGGCTTCGGGGCGACCGTGACCCTGGTCGACACCGACACCGGGCGCGAGCAGACCTGGTCGCTGGTCGGGGCGGCGGAGGCCGACGCCAGCGCCGGCAAGATCTCGATCGAGTCCCCGGTCGCGCAGGCCGTCCTCGGCCAGACCGTCGGCGACGTGGTCCAGGTCACGACCCCGCGCGGCGCCCGCAGCCTGCGGGTCGAGAGCATCGCCACCCGCTAGTCACCGGCGGCGCCGTCCGTGGCCGGGAGCGTCCCGGTCGCGAGCGGCCCGCGGTACGGGCCGCCGGGCGGCCCCGCGGGTACGTCCCGTGTACGCCGCCGAGCTCCTCGCCAGGTGCCTAGAGGGCGCCGAACAGGTCCTCGTCGGCCGCTCGCCGCAGGACCACGGCTCCGGGACCGTCGTCGGCCGTGATCGCCTCGTCGAGGCCCTCGACGACGACCGCCGGCTGGCCGGAGGTCTTGGACCGCACGAGGTCCGCCGCCGACGCGACGTGGTCGGCGGTCGCGATCAGCGTCGCCCGCAGCTCGCGGCCCTCGCGGTCGACGGCTCCGCGCTGGTCGTCGGCGACCTGGAGGCCGGCACAGCCGATCGCGATCTCGGCCTGACCGTGGCGCCAGGCGCGGCCGAAGCTGTCGGCGACCACCACCGCCGGGCGGCCCGGCAGCGCCGCCCGCAGCCGGCGGGCGGAGCCGTCGGGATCGACGGGCAGGGTCACGCACCAGCCGTCGGCCACGTTCGACTGGTCGACGCCCGCGTGGGCGGCGACGAGGCCGTGGTGGGTGCGGCAGATCAGGACGCCGCGCCGCGCCCGCACGACCTCGGCGGACTGGTCGAGGATGACCTGGACCAGCGCCGGGTCCTTCTCCAGCGTCGCGGCGAGCTGCTCGGCCTGCGGCGTGGGGGTGATGTCGGCCAGGCGCACGAGCGCGCCCTCGGACTTCGAGACGACCTTGTGGGAGACGACGACCGCCGTCCCCTGCGGGAACGGCAGGCCGTCGTTGGCGGCGACGATCAGCGCCGCGAGGTCGTCACCAGGACGGACCTCGGGCAGCACCGAGAGCGCACGAACGGCGATCGAGCGGGGCACGACCGGCGGCTAGAGGATCCGGGGGAGCAGCCCGCGGGTGTGCGACGCGCCTCCGCGGTGCTCCTGGAGCCGGACCTGGAGCGCATCGAGGTCGGAGCCGGTGTCGACGTCGAGCATCAGCGTCGCCGGCTCGGCCAGGTAGACGGCGGCTCCGGCGGCCTCGGCCGCGGCGGCGTGACGGTCCCGGCTGCCCTCGCCGAACGATGCGGGCATCACGTCGGGCGGGGTCAGGATCAGGGCGTTGGTGCCGGTGCCGTGGCGGTCGGGGACGATTGTGACCTCGCGGCCGTCGTCGGCGACGTTGGTCAGCATCCCGTCGATCTCGGCGGGGTCGACGGCCGGGCAGTCGGCCGGCACCAGCACGACGCGCTCGGCGCCGCGCGTGATCGCCAGCTGGACGCCGAGCGCGGCGGCCTCGTTGTGGCCGAGGTCGCGCGAGTCGGCGAGGACCTCGGCGTTGTAGTTGATCGCGATCTGCTCGGCGATCGGCTCGCCGGTCACGACGATCACGCCGTCGATCAGCGTCGCCCGCCGCAGCGCGATCAGGACGTCGGTCACCATCGCCTGCATCAGGGCCACGCGTGAACGGGCAGGGAGCGCGTCGGCGAGGCGCTGCTTGGCCTGCCCGAACCGCTTGACGGGCACGATCGCGTAGGTCTTCACGCGGGGCTTCCGGTCTGGGTGGGGGCGGCTGCGAGCTCGTCGCAGAAGTCCAGGATCTCGCCGGCGATCCGGCGGCGTGCCGCAGGGTCGCCGAGCAGGGTGTCGGTGGTACGGACGGCGACGCCGGGCAGCGCGACGGTCTCGTCGCTCACCAGCCCGTCGAGCAGGCCGTCGTAGAAGCGGGCGATGCCGGCGGCGTCAGGATCGACCCCGGCCCAGGCCATGAAGGCGCGGGTCGGGCCCTTGACGACCTCACCGGCGACGAACGGCGCGACGGCGACGACGGGCGCCGTCGCGTCGCGGATCGCACGGCGGATCGCGGGGACGGCCAGGATCGGGCCGATCGAGATCACCGGGTTCGAGGGGCCGATCACGATCGCGCGGGCGGTCCGCAGGGCCTCCAGCAGCTCCGGGGTCGGGGCGGCCTCGTCGGCACCGTCGAAGGCGACGTCCTCGATCGGCGCGTCGCTGCGGCGGCGGATCATGAACTCCTGGAACGGCCACCAGCGGTCGTCGGCACGGACCCGGGTGCGGATCGCGGCGTCGCTCGGCGGCAGCACGCGGGCGGTGACGCCGAAGGCGGTCGCCGTCTCGGCGAGGACCTCGGTCAGGCGGGCGCCCTCGGCCAGCCGGCGGGCGCGGCGCACGCAGACGGCGAGGTCGCGGTCACCGAGGTTGAACCAGACGTCGTCGCCGAGCTCGCGGAGGCCGTCCATCACGGCGAAGCTGTCGCCGTCGAGGCCCCAGCCGCGCTCGTCGATCCGGTCGGCGAGCCAGAAGGTCACCAGGTCGGGATCGGGGCTGACGTAGGAGCCGTAGATCTCGGTGTCGTCGCCGGTGTTGGCGACGACCACCAGCTGCTCGCCGAGGTGGTCGGCGAGACCGCGGGCCAGCTTGGCCCCGCCCGTCCCGCCGGCCAGCACCACGACGGGCCCGGGAGCGCCCTCCGGCGTCACGCGAGCCCCGTGATGTGAATGCCCGCGTGGATCTTGTTGCGGATGTTGATGCCGATGATCAGCGGGGTCAGGCCCTCGACGATCCGGCTCTGCTCGAGCCGGCCGGCATCGACGACGCGGAGGCCCTCGATCTTGTTCAGGAGCTCGGTGACGACCTCCTTGTCGGCCTTGCGGTCGCCGCAGATCAGGGTGTCCTGGGCGAGGTCGTGGTCGAGGTCCTCGAGCAGCGAGGCGCTGAGGGTGTGGAGGCCGGAGACGACTCGCACGCCCTTGGGCACCAGCGACTGCGCCTGCTGGGCGGCGGAGCCCTGCCAGACCCCGATCAGCTGGGTCGGCTTACCGCCGACGGCCGGGCCGAGCGGGACGGTCGCGTCGAGCAGGATCTGGTCCTCGCGCAGCGCCTCGGCGAGGCCCTTGAGGGTCGACGCCTGGCTGGCGAACGGCACCGCGAGGACCACGATCTGGCCGGCGGCGGCGGTCGCCGCGGCGTTGTCGGCGCCACTGAAGCTCGCGCTCGGGACGACCTTGGCGGCGCGCTCGGCGGCCTCCTGGGCGCGGCCCGCGTCACGCGAGCCGATCACGACCGGGACGCCGGCGCGACCGAGCCGCAGCGCGAGTCCGAATCCGAGTTGACCGGTTCCACCGAGAATGGCGACAGGGGAAGACACGACGGGGAAGTATAAGCGCGTGACACGCGTCGACTGGACGGCCGGACGGCCGGCGTGCGACGGTGCAAGGAGACACATGTTCGTCCGAGCCCACAGGGGAAACACGCTGGCCGCCGGGGTCGTCGTCCTGACCGCGTTCGTGGTCGAGGCAGAGCTGCGACCGGGGCCCGGCCTGGGCATACGGCTGGCGCTGACCGTCGCCCTGGCCGTGCTCGCGGGGCTCGGCGCGCTCCGCTCGCCGATCGACGACGACGGCCCGCGGACCTACCAGGAGCTGCTGCTGGCGTTGGCGGCGCTGGCGGTGACCGCGTCGGCGGCGCACCTGGCCGCGCTGCTCGGCCTGCTCGACGGCGGGCGTCCGGGGGCGGGCGAGGTCGCCGTGATCGCGGCCGTCGGCGCCGCGGTCGGCCTGGGGCTGGCGCGGATGCGGCAGGCGACGCTGGTGCTGGGGATCGGGGCGGTCCTGGGCGTGGTCGCGCTGCTCGCGGCGACCGCCGCCTGGTGGCCCGGCGACTCCCCGTTGCGGGGTGTCCGGCTGGTGCTGCTGGGGACGATGATCGCGTTGGCGCTCGGGGTCGCGGTCCGGATCGACGGCCGCTACCGCCAGGCCGTGGTGCTCGCCGACGTGCTGGCGATCGCGCTCGTGCTGCTGGCGGCGACCTTCCTGCTCGAGGCGTTCCCGGGGGCGACGGCCGCGCTCGGCTTGCCCGCCGGGTCGGACGGCGGCGCCGGTTGGGCCTGGCAGGTGCTGCTCGTCGTCTCCGGCTTCGCGCTGGTCGGCCTGGGCACCACGCTGCGCGAGGGTGGGCCGGGCTGGCTCGGGGCGCTCGGGCTGCTGGCCGCGCTCGCGGTCCTCGCCCACGACGAGCGGGGGCTGACCGGCTGGCCGCTGATCCTGTTGGCGATCGGCGTGGTCCTGGTCGTGGTCGCGCTGCGGCCGGTCGAGCACGAGATCGCGCCGGACGCGGAGGAGGCCGCGGGGCTGGAGCAGGCACCGACCGTCACGTTGCCCCGCCGCCCCGTGCTGGTGGCCGCCCCGCGCGACGACGAGGACGAGCAGCTGTAGGTCGACTAGCCCTGCTCGCGATGGACGTCGCGGGCGGTCGCCTGCGCCCGCGGGCGCACGACCACCTGGTCGATGTTCACGTGCCAGGGACGGGTCGCCGCGAACGAGACGATGTCGGCGATGTCGTCGGCGATCAGCGGCGTCATCCCCTGGTAGACCGCGGCCGCACGCTGCTCGTCGCCCCCGAAGCGGACGGTCGAGAAGTCGGTCTCGACCATGCCCGGCAGGATCTCGGTGACCCGGATCGGGCGGCCGAGCAGCTCGATCCGGAGCGTCTTGAGGACCGCCGAGATCGCGTGCTTAGCGGCGATGTAGCCGCCACCGCCGGGGTAGATCTCGAACCCGGCGATCGACCCGATCGTGACGATCCGGCCGTCGCCCGAGGCCTCCAGCGCGGCGGTCAGGGCCTGGGTCACGCGGACCACGCCGAGCACGTTGGCGTCGAACATCCACTGCCACTGCTCGAGGTCGGCGTCGAGCACCGGGTCGACCCCGAGCGCGCCGCCGGCGTTGTTGACCAGCACGCTGCAGACGGGGACCGCGGCGGCGAAGGCGGCGACCGAGTCGCGGTCGGTGACGTCGAGCGGCAGCGCGCGACCGCCGATCTCGGCGGCGATCGCCTCCAGCCGGTCGAGCCGGCGGGCGCCGAGCACGACCTCGAAGCCATCGGCCGCCAACCGTCGCGCGCTCGCCTCGCCGATCCCCCCGCTGGCGCCGGTGACCACGGCGACGGGGCGGCTCGTGGGCGGAACGGACGGCTGCGCGGGCATGCCGTCGGTTCTATCAGTGGGCGAGCGGCTAGCGTGCGGGCATGGACCTCCAAGAGCTGCTCTGGGCCGGCGCCGACGCCCAGGCGCGGGCGTTGCGCCAACGCGAGCTGACGGCCCCCGAGCTGCTCGAGGCGACGCTGGCCCGGATCGCCGCGGTCGGCCCCCGGGTCAACGCCTTCCGGATCGTCTACGCCGACGCCGCGCGAGCGGAGGCCGTCGCCGCCCAGGCCCGGATCGAGGCGGGGGAGGAGACCCCGCTGCTCGGCGTGCCGATCGCCGTCAAGGACGATCAGGACGTCGCCGGCGACGTGACCGGCTACGGCGGCCCGGCCCAGTGCCCGCCGGCGCAGGCGGACAGCGCCGTCGTCGCCCGGCTGCGGGCGGCCGGGGCGGTCGTCGTCGGCCGGACCCACGTGCCCGAGCGCTGCCAGTGGCCGTTCACCGAGACCCTGACCTACGGGGCGACCCGCAACCCGTGGGCGCTCGACCGCACGCCGGGCGGCTCGTCCGGCGGAACCGGGGCGGCGGTCGCCGCGGGCCTCGTCGGCGCCGGCACCGGTTCCGACGGCGGCGGGTCGATCCGGATCCCGTCCGCGGCCTGCGGGCTGTTCGGGGTCAAGCCGACCCGCGACCTGGTCTCGCTGGCGCCCCGGGTCGAGGGCTGGCACGGGCTCTCGGGGATCGGGCCGATCGGGCGGACCGTCGCCGACGCCGCGGCGATGCTCGACGTGCTCGCCGAGGACCGGCCCGTCGGCGGGGCCGACGGGGGCGACGCCGCCGGCTCCTACCGAGCCGCGGTCGAGGCCGGCCGCGACGGCACGCTTGGCCGGCTGCGGATCGCGCTCGCCTGGCGGGCGCCGCTCGGCCGGGTGCCGATCGAGGCCCAGCGGCGGCGGGCGGTCGAGGAGACCGCCGCCCGTCTGCGCGGCCTCGGGCACGAGGTCGTCGAGCGCGAGCTGCCGATCGGGGCCGGCGCGTTCCCGCAGTTCCTGTTCCGGTTCCTGCGCGGGATCGCCGACGACGTCGACCAGCTGCCGCACCCCGAGTGGCTGGAGCCGCGGACCCGCGGGTCGCGCCGCCTGGGACGGCTGGTCCCCGACCGCGCGCTGGCCTGGGCGCGGTCGGCGGAGTCCGACCTCCACGCGCAGATGCTGCCGTTCTTCACCGAGGTCGACGCGATCCTGATGCCGAGCCTGACCGGTCCGCCCTGGCGGATCGGCCGGTTCCACGGGCGCGGCGCGCTCACGACCCTGCTCGGCTCGGCGCAGCGGGTTCCGCACCTGCCGCTCTGGAACGCGCTCGGCTACCCGGTCGCGGCGGTGCCGGTCGGACGCGACGGCGACGGTCTCCCGATGGGCGTGCAGCTGATCGGCCCGGCCTACGGCGAGCGTCGGCTGTTGGGGTTGGCCGGGCAGCTCGAGCACGAGCGTCCGTGGGCCGCGGATCGCCCGCCGAGCTTCGGCTGACCACGGGCGGCGACGGCCGCATCCGGACCGCGGCGGTCACCCGAGCGCAACTCTCCGTGTCGCCGGACGCGCGACGATGGGGGCATGCACACGACGCTCGCCTCCACCGACGCCGTCGACCTCGACGAGCTGCTGCACGTCGCCGAGGAGGCCGCCCGGGCCGCCGCCGCCGAGCTGACGAGCCGGGCCGGCGACCTCGCCGCACTGCGGATCGACACGAAGTCGACGGCGACCGATCCGGTCAGCGAGGCCGACCTCGCCGCCGAGCGAGCGATCCGCGCCGTGCTCGCCCGCCGCGTGCCGGAGGACGGGATCGTCGGGGAGGAGGGCGACGACGTGCTCGGGAGCTCCGGCCGGCGCTGGATCGTCGATCCGCTCGACGGCACCGTCAACTACCTCTACGGGCTGCCGCAGTGGTGCGTCAGCGTCGCCTGCGAGGGCCTGGTCGGGGTGGTCTACGACCCGAGCCGCGAGGAGCTCTTCGCCGGCGCGGCGGACGGCCGTGCGACGCTCAACGGGGTTCCGTTGGCGTCGGTCACGACGCCGGTCGACGGGCTCGGCCACGCGCTGGTCAGCACCGGCTTCGGCTACGACCGCGCGGTCCGCGAGCAGCAGGCGCGGATCGTCGCGCGGCTGCTGCCGGAGGTCCGCGACCTGCGGCGGGCGGGGGCCGCGGCGCTCGACATCTGCTGGCTCGCCGCCGGCCGCGCCGACGCCTACTTCGAGTACGGCGTGAAGCCGTGGGACACCGCCGCGGGCGAGGTCATCGCCCGTGCCGTCGGCCTCGGCGTCGAGCGGCTGGAGCCCTACGGCGTGCTCTCGCCCGGCGTCCTGATCGCGCCGCCGGCGCTCCGCGACGCGCTGTACGCGCTGGTCGGGCCGCAGGCGGCCTGAGGCGCGGCGGCGAGCGGTCGCAGTCCGTCGTGTTTCCACTCGGTTAGCGCGGCCGGGCTGTCGGAACCAGGCCGAGCATCGACTCAGAACGACGAAAGCCCCGCGTTTGCGGGGCTTTCACGTCAGTACCCGGGGAGGGAATCGAACCCTCACTCCCTTGCGGGAAGCGGATTTTGAGTCCGCCGCGTCTACCGTTCCGCCACCCGGGCAGGTGACTCGCCCCGCCATCGTAGGCGGCGCGAGGGGAACCGTGCTGCTCGGCCGCGGTCAGGCGGGAACCGAGCGCCCCGGACGGCTGCCGCCGGCGCGCGGGGGCGGGTCGCCGATCTCGCTGTGGTGCCGCTCGACCTCGGTCTGCCAGTTCTGCGTGAAGGCGATGATCGTCAGCACGACCACCACGAACTGGATCGCCACGATCACGATCGTGAGGAAGCCGATCTGGGCCGAGAGGCTGGCGTCGAGGTAGCCGGGGGCGTCCCGCTCGTACCAGCTGGAGATCGAGACGCCGCCGAAGATCGCGATCAGGGCGGCGAGGCCGGCGGCCATCGGCAGCACCCCGCGGCTCCAGCGCACGAGCTGGATCACGAAGATCAGGTTGATCGCGATGAACACGATCTGCGCGACCTTCGCTTGTTGCATCAGGTCCCAGCCCATGACCGAGACGATCGCGATCATCACGGAGGAGACCAGTAGCGCAACGATGACCAAGACCCGCATCAGCTTGCTGGAAGCCTTTTCGCGGTTGGGCCACTCGATCAACGTGTTCTTCGCCATACCGCACGGCAGCCTACACTCCAGTAGGACCTGCGGCGGAAAAACGCTGCAGGTGCGCTCCAGCAACGCGAGCGGGCGTGGTGGAATTGGTAGACACGCGGGCTTTAGGTGCCCGTGGCGCAAGTCGTGGGGGTTCGAATCCCTCCGCCCGCATCGATCGAGCCGTCGCGGCGTCCTGAGGCACGAGGCCGCCTCGGGGCGCCGCTCGCGGCGGGCTCGGTGCCGGACGTCGCCTACCGCTGCGGCTCGACCGGATCGTCGCCCTCGCAGCACGGCGGGACGACGAGCAGCGGCACCCGCAGGTGGAAGTGGATGTAGGCGCCGACGCCGCCGAACATCGTCGAGGCCACGCGCCCGCGCCCGCGGGTGCCGACGACGATCAGGTCGTGCTGGCCCTCCCGGTACTGGGCGATGATCTGCTCGCCCGGGTTGCCGCGGCGGACGATGGTCGTCACCGAGAGGTCGTCGGGGGCCTGGGCGGCAGAGGTCCGGACGAGCGCCTCGGCGTCCTGCTCGGCGTCGCGGTCGAGCGCGGCGACGTCGACCCCGGCCCCGTAGACCGAGGCCGGGGGATCGGAGACGACGCAGAGGATCGTCAGCCGTGCGTGCAGGCCGCGGGCCAGTTCGGTGGCGTGTTCGAGGGCCCGGACGGCGGTTCCGGCCTGGTCGACGGCGACGAGGACGTTGCGGTACACGGCCCGAGCCTAGCCGCGGCGGGCGCGGTCGGGCAGAACTTCGGCGGCGGCCCGGGTGGGACGGTGCATCACGTGTCTGTGGCGGGGCCGGCGGGGTGCGGGCCCGGCCGCTCAGACGGGTGCGGTGGGTGCGGTGGGTGCGGTGGGCCCCGCCGGCAGCGCAGGCCGCAGCTCGTGGCCGTCGTCGGCGAGCCGGTGGCCCCGGGCGCAGACCAGCTCGGCCCGGACCGGGGCGCCGCAGCCGGCGTGGACGACCCGCAGCGGCGGACCCTCGGCGCCGGCGAGGTGACGATCGCCCCACTGCATCAACGCGGTCAGTACGGGTTGGAGCTCCCGCCCGGCCTCGGTCAATCGGTACTCCTGGCGGGTCCTGGTGCCGGGCGCCTGGTAGTCGCGGCGCTCCAGCACGCCGGCGTCGACCAGGTGCGAGAGCCGTTCGGCGAGCACGGCCCGCGGCGCTCCGGTGTGCTCGCGGATCGCCTCGAAGCGGCGGACGCCGAGGAAGACCTCGCGCAGCACCAGCAACGCCCAGCGCTCGCCCACGACCTCGAGCGAGCGGGCGACCGAGCAGACGCGCGGAGTGGGCATCGTCCGAGTCTCGCAGATTCTCCATTCGTTTTCCGAACTCAGCCCTGCTAGCGTTCGCGCCATGAGCAGCACGGAGCCGACGATCGAGCGCGACGAGCGGGGGATGCCCGTCTCCGGGCCGGACTCCTGGGGCACGCCGCGGCAGAAGACGGTGACCTGGTTCGACCCGTTCGCCAACGCCGCCAAGGGCGCGGGCCTGGCCGGCCGTGACTACCTCCAGGCGATGAAGGACGGGGAGCTGCCGCCGTCCCCGATCGCCTCCCTGATGGGCTTCGGGGTCGGCACGATCGGCGACGGTGAGATCACCTTCGTCGGGACCCCGGACGAGTCGGTCTACAACCCGATCGGGCTCGTCCACGGCGGCCTCGTCTGCACGATGCTCGACTCGGCGCTCGGCTGCGCGGTCCACACCACGCTGCCGGCCGGGGTCGGCTACACGTCGATCGACATCAGCGTCAGCTACCTGCGGCCGATCCACGCCACGACCGGGGAGCTGACCGTGCGCGGCTGGGTGACGAAGCCCGGCCGGCGGGTGGCGTTCGCCGAGGCCGACGTCCGCGACGGGGCCGGCAAGCTGCTGGCCAGCGGCTCGAGCTCGCTGCTGATCATGCCCGCGGGCGGCTGAGCCTGGCGGCCGTCGGCGACGTCGGAGGGCGGGTTCTGGCACCCTAACTAGACGTGACCGCGACCGCCTTCGCCCCGCCAATCGCGGCCCTCGAGTTCGTCAACGACGCCCTCTCGGGCATCGCCAGCGCGCTGGAGATCCCCGTGCACGTGGGCGCGCTCGTCCTGCTGCTGGTGCTCGCGCTGGAGCTGGGGCGGTCCGCGACCGAGACCTGGCGCCGGGCGCGGCCCCGGCGGGTGCGGCTCTACGAGGTCGCCGTCCGGGCCCTCACCGATCCGGCGCAAGGGGCCGGGCTCGCGCGGCTGGCGCCGAGTCCGCTCTCCGAGCGCGCGGTCCTCGACCTGGCCGCTGCGGCGAGCACCGGCCGGCCGGACGCCTACGAGCACGCGCTCGCCGACTACGAGCTCGGCGTCCAGCGGCGGCTCGACCGGACCCGGATGCTGGTCCGGGCGGGGCCGGCGCTCGGTCTGATGGGCACCCTGATCCCGCTCGCCCCGGGGCTCGGCGCGCTGGGGCGTGGGGACTTCGCAACCCTCGCCGGGGACCTCAAGGTCGCCTTCGCCGCGACCGTGATCGGCATTCTCGTCGGCACCGCGGCCTTCACCCTGACCCTGATCCGCACCCGGGTCTACACCGAGGACCTGGCGGCGCTCGAGCGGGCGGTCAGCGTCGTCGTGCCCGGGGCACTGGCGACGCCGGTGGCTGCGGCTCCGGCCCCGGTCGTCCCGCACCAGCGGATCACCCAGTCGATCGGGGAGCACGGGGCGTGAGGCGCGTCGGCCTGGGGCGCCACGGGCAGCTCGACAGCGATGCCGGGGATCCGCTCGACGGCCTGGTCAACCTGTTCGACGTCGGCCTGGTGCTGGCGGTCGCGTTCCTGATCGCCGGCCTCGGCCTCTCGGTCGACACGAAGACCGGCAAGGTCGAGCAGCGGCCGACGACGAAGGACGCCGGCCAGGAGAAGACCCTGACCACGCCCGACACCCCGACCGAGGCCAAGGGCCGCGGCGAGGCGGTCGGCACGGTCTACCGCCTGCCCGACGGCAAGCTGGTGCTGGTCGATCCCAACGGCAAGAAGACCCCGGCTCCGTAGACCGCCGTCAGCTTCGGCGGGAACGGCCGATCCCGTCCGGGAGCGCGGCGGCCCGCCGCGAGCGCGTCAGCCGGAGGGACGACAGCACGAAGACCCCGGCGAGGGCGGCCTGAACGCCGATCGTCACGCCGAACGCGCCGGTGATGCCGGCGCCGGTGTGCGAGACGGCGACGAAGAGCCCGCCCAGCAGCGCGACCCCGAACGAGAAGCCGAGCTGCTGGACGGTGCCGAAGAGGCCGCCGCTGAGCCCGGCGGCCGCGGCCGGGACCTGCCCCATCACGGTCTTGATCAGGGGGCCGAACATCAGCGCCTGTGAGAACCCCAGCACCACCAGGGGGACCTGGGCGAGCGTCATGTCGACCTCGTCGCCCTGGACCGCCACGAGCGTGCCGATCGCGACCAGCGAGAGCAGCTGGACCGACGCCCCGACCGTCATCGTGCGGTGCCCGAAGAGCGCGGTCAGGCGCCCCAACATGCTGGAGGCGAGCGCGAAGACGACGGCGAACGGCGCGAACGCGAGCCCCGACTCGAGCCCGTCGTAGCCGAGCCCTCGTTGGGTCAGCGCCGCGAACTCGTAGACGAACGCGCCGAAGCCGACGAAGTACAGGAGGTTCATCAGCAGCCCCAGCCGGAGCGCCGGAAGGCCCAGCAGGCGCGGGGGGACGAGCGGGGTCTGGCCCCGTCGCTCGAGCCGCCGCTGGCGCCGCCAGAAGCTCGCCGCGACGGCCAGCCCGAGCAGCAGGAGCGCGGCGAGGGTCGGCGACCAGCCGGTGCCGGAGCCGACCGTCAGCGGGTAGACCACCAGCACCAGAGCCGCCGCCAGCCCCAGCGAGCCGGAGGCGTCGAGGGTGAGCGGGGCGGTCGAGCGCGTCGGCGGGATCCGGGCCGCGGTCGCGAGCACGAGGACGGCGAGCAGCCCCGAGGACCAGACGACCGGGCGCCAGCCGAGGCCACCGATGTCGGCGGAGACGAGCAGTCCGCCGGCGATCTGGCCGACCACCATCCCGAGTCCCGAGCAGGTGGCGAAGAGCGCGACGGCGCGAGCCTTCCACGACCCGGTCTGCGTGGTCTGGATCGTCGACAGGATCTGGGGGCTGAGCGTGCCCATGGCGATGCCCTGCAGCGCGCGGACGGCGATCAGGACGGGGCCGGAGTCGGCCAGGCCGGCGACGACGGACGCGAGCGTGAAGACCGACGCCCCGAGCACGAAGAGCCGGCGGCGGCCGAAGCGGTCCCCGGCCCGGGCGGCGCAGATCAGCACGGCGGCCAGCATCGTCGTGTAGGCGCTGAGCACCAGTCCCTGCTGACCGGCGCTGAGATCGAGGTCCGCGCCGATCCGCAGCAGGGCCACGTTGACCGCCCCGATCGTGTAAGTCGCGGTGAAGGCCGCGAGCAGCAGCGAGGCCAGGCCCCGGCCGGGCCGGTCCGGTGCCGGCCGGGGGTCGGCCGTGGGCGCGGGACCGGGCGGGCACGACGGCGACGCTGTCGCCGGCGTCGCGGGCTCGCGGGCGGACGAGGGCAAGCGTTCGGTGTGGCCGGGGGAGGCGCCGGGGGCGTCGAGCGGTACGGGGTGCGGGGCCATGGAGGTGATGGTCGGGCCGCGCGGATCCGGGTACCAGGCCCCTGGTGATCCTGGTATCAGCAGCACCAGGGTGGGGCCGTCCCGGGCGGGCATACTCGGGGGATGACCGCGACCCGCCGACAGGAGCTGGGCCGTTTCCTCCGGGAGCGGCGCGGGCGCCTCCAGCCCGACGACGTCGGCCTGCCGGAGGGCCAGCGCCGGCGGACGCCGGGTCTTCGGCGCGAGGAGGTCGCGCAGCTGGCCGGGGTCGGCCTCACCTGGTACACGTGGCTCGAGCAGGGGCGCGACATCAACGCCTCCGAGCAGGTGCTGCTGGCGATCGCCCGGGTGCTGCGGCTGAACGACGACGAGCGCGACCACGTGCTCTCGCTCGCCGGGATGCGGAAGAGCGGCGAGCGCAGCGAGACGGCGATCGTCCCCGCGCTGCTGGATACCGTCGCCCAGCTGATGCCGTACCCGGCCTGCGTGCAGAACGGCCGCTTCGACCTGCTGGCCTACAACCGGACCTACCGGTTCCTGATCGAGGACGTCGACGGTCATCCGCCGGCCGACCGGAACTGCATGGTCCTGCACTTCGTCAGCCCGGACTGGGAGGCCTACTACCGGGACCACCGCGAGGTCGCGGTCTCGATGGTGGCGCGTCTGCGGACCCAGATCGTCGACCACCTCGACGACCCGTCGTGGACCGGGCTCGTCGCCCGCCTGCGAGACGCGTCGCCGCTGTTCGACGAGCTCTGGTCGCGCCAGGAGGTCTCCCGCACCGACATGCAGGTCAAGGAGTTCGACAACCCGCGGGTCGGTCTGATGCGCTTCCGGGTCGCGAGCCTCTGGTGGGAGGGCGGCGGCGACGTCCGGCTGCTGGTGATGACGCCCGCCGACGACGACAGCGCGCGCCGGGTCCGCGAGCTGGACGTCCTCGTCGCCGACGAGGACGTCCTGAGCGTCAACGGCTGAGCGCGGTCACTCGTCGACGATGCCCGTGCTGTCGGATGCCGTCGGCCGGTCCCTGCCGGGGCAGCCCGGACGAGGGCGTCGCGTCATCGCTCGCAGGCGATCCCGTCGCGGTCGGCGTCCAAGCGGTAGTGGTCGTTGCCGACCACCCGGAACGGGCCGCTGACGTAGTACGGGCCGTTGCCGCTTCCGCCGGCGCAGTCGTAGTCGGAGACGTTCGGCTTGAGGCAGCGACCGCGGTAGTTGCTGTCGCACTTCTGGCGCTTCTTCGTCACCGACGCGTGGCTCGTCGGGCCGGCTGGTGCGACCGACGCGAGGGTCGAGGCGGTGGGGACGGCGAGGGCGGTGGTGCCGGCGAGCAAGGCCAGCGTGAGGATCGAACGGCGCACGGTGCGCTCCTGGGGTCGTTGGACCTTCGGCCTATCGCCCAATGTGGACGCTGTCCACGAGTTGGGACGGTTCAACTGGACGGATGTCGTGCTCTTGTGCCGCACCGCGGCGGACGGAAGGGGGGTGGGTCTGGCCCGGGTCCGCATTGCGGTCGTCATCGCTCGCACTGCGGCCGCCGACATTCGCACGGGCCGCCGTCGTCCGGCGAGCGGCGCGGCTGGGCGCCCACACCCACGGGGCGCGCCGATCGGCCGAGCCCGGTATCACCTAGGGCATGCGCCTCTCCCGCACGACCGCGATCGTCGTGACCGTTGCCAGCCTGGCCATGGTCGGCTGCGGCAGCTCCGACGACGACCAGCAGCCGGCGGCCTCGCCGTCCACCGAGGCTCCCGCCACGACCACGGCGCCCGTCGCCACGGCTCCGGGCACGACGACGGCCCCGACGACCCCGACGAACCCCGCTCCCTCGACCACGCCGACCGGCACCACGACCACGCCGACGACCACCTCGACCCAGCCGAGCGGGGGCACGCCGCCGCCGTCGGATACGCCGGCCGCGACGACGCCGAAGGACGCCGGTGGCGATCAGCCGACGATCAGCATCGGATCCGACGGCAACGCTCGCGCGACCGCCGGCGACGGCGCACTCGCCGAGCTCTGGTGCGACGCGGCTCAGCAGGGTGCCTACGACAGCCAGGTCGGCGACGCCAACGCGCTGGTGATCACCGTCCGTGGCAGCGACAGCGTTCGCCGCTGCGACTTGCCGGGCTGAGCAGGCGACGGCGCCACGTGGCTCGTTCGCCCTTCCGGCGGCGGGCCGCGGCGGTCGTCGGACCCGGTGGCCGCGGTCGGACGGACGAGCCGACAGAGGACCCCGCGGGCCGGGTATTATCCGCGATCCCGGGGGATTAGTGTATCGGTAACACGACGGTCTCCAAAACCGTAACGGGAGGTTCGATTCCTCCATCCCCCGCCTCTCGAATCGGCGCCTCCGGGCGCCGTTCGTCGTTCCGGGGGAGCACCGTCGGGATCGGCCGCACGGCGCGGGAGACGGCGAAGATCACCTGCGTGCACCAACGTGCGCTCACGTTCGCCGGCCGCCTCTTACGATCGCCGGGTGCGTGACGGAGCGGCAACGGCGGGGGAGGAGACGGACCAGGAAGCGAACGCCGGTCGTCGCCGGACCGCCGTCCTCAGCGTCGTCGCCGCCTGCGTGCTGGTCGTCCTCAAGCTCGTCACCGGGCTGATCACCGGCTCGCTCGGCCTGCTGGCCGAGGCCGCGCACTCCGGCGCCGACCTGGTCGCGGCGCTGCTGACCCTCTTCGCGGTCTCGGTCGCCGTCAAGCCGGCCGACCACGAGCACCAGTTCGGGCACGGCAAGGCCGAGCACCTGGCGGCGTTGACCGAGTCGGCGTTCCTGCTGCTCGTGTCCGCCTGGCTCGGGTCCCAGGCGATCGGCCGGCTGCTCGATCCCGGCGGCCACACGATCGACGCGGCCTGGTGGGCGATCCTCGTGCTGGTCGTGGTGATCGCGATCGACCTGACCCGGATGCTCGCCTCCCACCGGGCGTCGGTCCGCTACGGATCGCCCGCGCTGGCCGCCAACGCCCTCCACTTCGCCGGGGACCTGGCCGGCTCGCTCGCCGTCCTCTGCGGCCTGATCGGCGTCGCGCTCGGCTGGCCGCAGGCCGACGCGGTCGCCGCGCTGCTGGTCGCGGCGCTGGTGATCGTGGCGGCGATCCGGTTGCTCCGCGGCTCGGTCGACGTGCTGATGGACCGTGCCGACCAGCGGGCAGTCGCGGCGGTCGAGCAGGCGGTCGCCGGGATGGTCCGGCCCGAGGACCTGCGGCGGCTGCGGGCCCGCCACGCCGCCGGGCGGGACTTCATCGACGTGGTGATCGCCGTCCGCGCCGACGCCGGGCTCGAGCTGGCCCACGCGCGGGCGGACGAGGTCGAGCAGGCGATCGGCGAGGCCCTGCCCGGGGCGGACGTGATCGTCCACGTCGAGCCGGTCGAGCGCGAGGGCGGAACCCGCGAGCGGGCGACCGCCGCTGCGCTGCGGGTGCCGCGGGTCCACGAGGTCCACAACGTCGGCGTGCTGTCGCTGGCCGACGGCCGGCAGGAGATCACGCTCCACGTCAAGGTCGCGCCCGAGCTGACGCTCTACGAGGGGCACCGGATCGCCGAGCGGGTCGAGGACGAGATCCGCGCCGCCTGCGGGGAGGCGGTCCGGGTGATGACCCACATCGAGCCGCTGGCGCTGCCGGCGGAGGCCGAGGCGGTCGCCGAGGACGACGGGCGTCGTGAGCGCGAGGTGGTCGAGGAGGCCGTCTGCGCCGCGACCGGACGCGGCCCGGCCGAGATCGAGCTCCGTGACACCGCGGCGGGCCGCGTCGTCCTGACCACCGTCGTGCTGCCCGGCGACCGCTCGGTCGGCGAGGCGCACCGGCGGGCCGGGCGCGTCGAGCACGAGGTCCGCGAGCGCTGCCCGTGGCTGGCCGACGTGATCGTCCACACCGATCCGGCGCCCGAGGCCGACCCGGAATGACGACCGGCGGGACGCAGGCGACGACCAATCCGCGCCGCGGCTGGGTCGTCGCGGCGCTGATGCTGACCCTCGCGCTCGCCGCGCTCGAGGGCACGATCGTCGCCACCGCCGTCCCGCAGCTGGTCGGCGACCTCGGCGGGTTCTCGCTGTTCGGTTGGGTCTTCTCCGCCTACCTGCTGACCCAGACCGTCACGATCCCCGTCTACGGCAAGCTCTCGGACGTCTACGGGCGCAAGCCGGTGCTGCTGATCGGGATCGCGATCTTCCTGGTCGGCTCGGGGCTGGCCGCGGCGGCCTGGAGCATGGTCGCGCTGATCGCCTTCCGGGTGATCCAGGGGATCGGGGCGGGGGCGATCCAGGCGACCGTCCAGACCGTCGCCGGCGACCTCTATCCGATGCAGCAGCGCGGCCGGATCCAGGCCCAGCTGGCGAGCGTCTGGGGCGTCTCCGCCGTGCTCGGCCCGCTCGTCGGCGGGGTCCTGGTCGACACGCTCTCGTGGCGCTGGATCTTCCTGATCAACCTGCCCGTCGGGTTGGTCGCCGCCGGGATGCTGTGGCGGCACCTGCACGAGGACGTCGTCCGCCGGCCGCACCGGATCGACGTCCCCGGCACCGTGCTGATGCTGACGGCGGGCGGCGCGCTGGTCTTCGGCCTGCTCCAGGGCGGGGTCGCCTGGGACTGGACGTCGACGGCCAGCATCTGCGTCTTCGCGGTCGCACTGGCGGCGGGGATCGCGACCTTCTTCGTCGAGCGACGGGCCGAGGACCCGGTGATGCCGCCGTGGCTGTGGAGCCGCCGCTCGCTGGTCGGGCCGAACCTCGGGATGGCCGGCCTCGGCTTCCTGGTGATCGGTCCGACGACGTTCCTGCCGCTCTACGGCCAGACCGTGCTCGGGCTGGGGACGGTCGCGTCCGGCTTCCTGCTGGCGACGATGATCATCAGCTGGCCGATCGCGGCCGCGTACGCCAACCGCCTCTACCTGCGGATCGGCTTCCGACGCAGCGCGATGACCGGCGCGGTGATCGCGACCGCGGCGACGATCGCCTTCGTGCTGCTGCCCGAGCGGCCGTCGATGGTCGCGGTGCTGGCGACCAGCCTGGTGCTCGGCGTCGGCTGCGGCCTGCTCTCGGTGCCGCTGGTGGTCGGCGTCCAGTCGACCGTCGGCTGGGAGGGCCGCGGGGTGGTGACGAGCACCGCGATGTTCATGCGCTTCCTCGGCCAGAGCGTCGGGGCCGGGCTCTTCGGGGCGATCGCGAACGGGACCCTCCACGCGCGCCTGAACGACGCGCCGGCCGACCTCCAGGGACGCCTGCCCGCCGACATCGACGGGATCAGCCGGGCGCTGGAGGGGGAGGGGCACTTCGACGCGGCGGCCACCGACTACCTGGCGCAGGCGATGTCGGCGGCCGTCAGCCACGTCTACGTCGGCCTGGCGGTGGTCGCCGCGATCACCTTCGTGCTGCTGATGACGGTGATGCCGCGCCGGCAGCCGCTGGTTGCCCACGAGCGGCCGGCGGTCAGCGGGGACTGAGGACAGGCCGGCCGGCAACGGACCGGGGCGACCGAGGACGCGGTCGGTGGGCGACGGACCGGGGCGACCGAGGACGCGGCGGGACTACGGCGCCGCGGCCGGCACGGTCCGTTCGCCGGCCAGCAGGCCGGCGTCGGTCAGGCGCAGCGCCCGCACGGCGACCCCGGCCGAGCCCAGCGCCAGCAGCGCGGACCAGCGGGCGGGGACCGTGAACGGCTCCCAGCCGCGGGTCTCCCAGCGGGCGGTGAAGATCCGCTGGCGGGCGTGGCTGCCGTCGCGCCAGGCGTCCTCCAGCCGGTCGTGATCGCCGTCGCGCAGGGTCCGGGCCGCCTCGCGCAGGCGGTCGGCGACGTGGTCGAGCGCGTCCGCGGTCAGGTCGGCGTTGGCGTGGAGGACCTCCAGCCAGAGCCCGAGCGGGGCGCCCGCGACCCGGGTCGCGTCGCGCAGGCTGCCGCCGGAGAGCGCTGCCGCCAGCAGCGGCCCGTCGGTCGTGGTCAGCGCCTCGACGGCGACCGCCCCGGCGATCAGGTGCGGCGCGTGGCTGGTGGCGGCGACCGCGCGGTCGTGGGCGTCGGCGGTGCAGACGACGATCCGCGCCTCCAGCGCCTCCAGCACGCCAGCGGCGAGCACCAGCGGGTCGACCGTCGCGGACTCGCCGTCGGGGTCGCTGGCGGGCGGGCAGACGGCCCACGGCGCCCCGCGCAGGAGGTCCGCTCGGGCCGACTCGTGGCCGCCGCGCTCGGCGCCGGCCATCGGGTGGGCGGGGAGGAAGCGGTCGGCGTGCTCGGGGCTCCGCAGACGGACGTCCTCGACGACCCGCCGCTTGACCGACGCCGCGTCGATCACGAGCAGCGACTCGTTGGCGGCGAGCGCGGCAGCGGCGACCGGTGCGGTTGCGTGGGGCGGGACGCAGAGCAGCAGGACGTCGACGGCGCGGGCGGTCGCCTCGGGTGAGCCATCGGCGGGAATCCCCTGCTGCTCGCACCAGGTCCGGGGCTCGGGCCAGACGTCGCAGCCGCGAACGTCGAAGCCGGCGTCGCGCAGGGCCAGCAGCGCCGAGCCGCCGATCAGGCCGAGGCCGCAGACCCCGACCGTCGGGCGCTCCCCGGCGCCGCTCACGTCTGCTCCGTGCGCGCCAGCATCTCGCGCAGGCGCTCCTGGAGCGCCTGGTCGCCGGGCGGGGCGGCGATCCCCGACGGCCGTGTCGGGTCCTCCGGGTAGCTGCCGAGGAAGCGCACGTCGACCGAGGCCCGCAGCAGGCCGAGGGTGGCGTCGCGGACGCGCGGGTCGTCGAGGTGGCCCTGGGTCTCGACGAAGAAGACGTACTCGCCGAGCAGCTCCTTGGTCGGGCGCGACTTGATCGCGGTCATGTTGATCCCGCGCCCGGAGAACTCGCTGAGCAGCTGGACGAGGCTGCCGGGCCGGTCCTGGTCCGGGTGGAGCACGAACGCCGAGCGGTCGCGGCCGGTCGGGCCGGGGCAGCGGCGGCCGAGGCGGAGGAAGCGGGTCGAGGCGCGGTCGTCGTCGCGCAGCCCCTCCTCGATCGCGACCAGCCCGAAGTGACCGCCGGCGTCGGGGCCGGCGAGCGCGCCCCAACCGGGTTCGTCGGTCTCGGCGATCTCGCGGCAGGCGACGCCGTTGGAGCTGGCCGCCCGCGTGAGCAGCCCGTGGGCGTCGATGAACCGCTTGCACTGGGCGAGGCCGACGGAGTGCGACGCGACGGCCCGCAGGGGGGAGTCGTCGCCGGGGCGGCGCCAGAGGGTGAACGAGACCTCGAGCACCCGCTCGGCGGTGATGACGATGTCGTCCTCGGTCGCCAGCAGCAGGTCGAGGTTGGCGGCGACCGGGCCGTCGAGGCTGTTCTCGAACGCGATCACGGCGCTCTCGGCGGTGCCGTCGGCGACCGCGGCGATCACGTCCTCGGCCCGGTCGAGTGGACGCAGCTGCTCCCCGGGCCGGGCGAGGTCGAGCGCGGCACGGTGGGTGAAGGTGCCTTCGGGTCCGAGGAACGCCAGGTCGGCCATCCGCTGAGCCTACCCCGCGGGGGTCGGTGGATCCCGTGCGCTCCGGGCTCGGCGCGCGGGCAGACCGCGATCGGCCGGTCCCGGGTAAACTGCAGGAGCACCGGCGGGCGAGGTGTTGTGGTTGCACAGGAGCCTTCCAAGCTCTTAGGGCGGGTTCGATTCCCGTCGCCCGCTCCATCGAAACGACGAGGGCCGCGACTGATGTCGCGCCCCTCGCTGCTTCCCTCGTGATTCGTCCCGTGTGGAGGTGCCCGCGTCCGCCCGGTTGCTGCGGACGCGGGGGTCTTGGCGGTTCCATCAG